>JAFEBA010000044.1 GCA_018266105.1 bacterium
GGGCCATCATCGCACAGACTGGCCCACAGCTGCGAACCCACCACACGCAGTCGCAGCAGCACGCGCTGGGCCGCTGAATGGCGGCGCACATTGGACATCCCCTCCAAAGTTATGCGGTAGGCAAACAACGCAGCCAGGCCGCTGGCCTCGGACACCTCGGGAGCAATTTCCACCTGACATTGCAAAGCGCCCAGGCTGCAAACCTCGTACACCAGGTCCTTCACGCTCTGAGCCAGGTCAAAATCCTCCAGCTGCGGGGTGCGCAGGTCGAACATCAGACTGCGCAGATCGGACAATACGCCGCGCGCCACCTCGGCGCTCTGCTGTTGCCCCAAAGCCGTCAGTTGATAGCACAGACCGATCAAGGGTTGGGAGACGTCGTGGACGTCGATGCCCAGCAGGCGCCGCTCCTGCTCTTGAAAAGCCGCCACCTGATGGATGCGACGCCAGCTAATATCGCTCAAGCTCACCACCGAACGGTCCGGTCCCAGGCGGGTGACGCGCTGATCAGCCCAGATCAAATTGCCATCGCAGCCTGAATACACTGTTCCATCCGCTCCCGGCCCCCGGTACTCGAACTCACTCAGCAAGCGCCCTTCCAAATCGGCGCCCAACATCTCCCTCAGAGCCGTGTTGGCCTGCAAAATGGTTCCCCGCTCATCCAGACTGGCCACGCCCACCGGCACGGCCTCGAACAGACGCGCCAACCACAGCTCACGACTGCGTAAGGCCTCCAGCATACCGACGCTGTCCAGGGCCGCTCCCACCACCGCCCCCAGAAAGCCGCCCAGGCGAACTTCTTCCTCCCCGAATCGGTCCGAGAGATCGTGATGATAGCAAGCAAGTATGCCGTGCGATCCTAACGGAATCGATAGACTTGACAGCACATCTGAACGGATGGGCAATTCCTGGCCGGGAATGGCCCGGCAAGAGGTGGATCCAAGCAGTGACTCGGCAGCTTTTTCAGCCCGCGCCAGCACTTCCGGGCGGGTCGGCGCCTGCAAAATTCGCCTGGCCTGAAGCACCGCTTCCTCAAAGCGGGCCGCCAGCCGAGCCGCGCTGGCGGCGGGAGGACGAAACTGCCAGAAAGCATCGTTGGAGCCCTCCGGCCCGCTTAATCCGGCTCGGGACATATCCGCCGCCGTGAGGCGGATTTGCGTCTCCATCTTCAAACGCCGGGCCCACTCCAGGCTCTGCTCAAAACACCTGGTTGTGCCGCCCAGGCCCAATCGGCACCAGCCGCGTTCGCGCAAGGCGTGCGGCAAATATTGTTGGTAGCCGGCAAACCCCAGTCTGCAGGCCACCTCGGCGGCGACCAGGCCCTGCCGATACAAATCGGGCCGCTCAGCCAGGGGCGCCAGTTCGGCCTGGCTGCGGTAGGCAGTGGCCAGCCAGCTGGACTGCCAGGCCTGGTCCAGGCTCATACCCAGATCCTTGGAGAGGGCACAGGCCCTTTTCAAAAACTCGACCGCTCCCCCAGCCCGGCCGCGCACCAGCTCCAGCACGCCCAGGACTTCCTGTCGCAGCGACTCGACCAGCGGCTGGGGTTGGGCCTCGGAAAAATGATGGTAAAAATCCTCGGGCACAGTTCCCAGCGCGGCCAGCACGCGGGCGCTGCAGGCGGCAGCAAACCAGTCGCGCGCCTGGCGGGCCTCCCGCCAGCCCTCCCAAGCCAGCTGCCGGGACTCCTCCAACTGACCCAACCAGTACAGCCCGTAGGCCAGGTTGTAGCGGGTCATTTGCATTTCCCAGCGGTCTCCGCTGCGCATCAGCCAGTTCAAGGCCTGACGGAGAACCGGCACCGCCTGCTCGGGCTCGCCAGTGAACATCAGAATACTCCCGTAGCGAGCCCGGGTTTGAGCCAGATGCTGCGGGTGGTTTTGGACCAAATTCATGGCTTCGCGGATACAGCGCCGGGCCCGCCAGCGCAAAATGGGCACATAGACCACCAGCACGGCGTGACTGGCCAGCAAGATACCGCGCTCCAAACCAGAGGCTCGGGCGGTCAGGCGCAGACCGCGTAGATTGGCCCAAACCAGACCGATTCCGTCGCTATAGACCACCGTGTAGGCCAGATGATCCAGCATGCGGGCGGCCAACCGCTGGCTCTCGCTCAAAACCCGTGGCCCCCCGGCCAAACCGGTCAGCTCGCGGGCGATGGCCAGCCAGCGCAGGGGTCCGGAGGGCACCCGAATTCCCAGCTCCGCCAGACCCCGGCGAAAGTGCTCGGCCGCTTGCGGGAGGTTTCCGCCTTTCCACTCATTCTCGCCTTGCCGGGCTCGGCAGCTCGCCCTTTGCCAGCTGTCGGCGCTCATTTCCAGAGCCCGTTGCAGAGGCTCGCGAGCCTGCTCGTAACGGCCCAGATTGCGCAGGCAGCATCCCCACGCAAACCAGCTTTCTCTCTGATCGGGCTGCAAGTGAATGGCCCGCTCCCAGAAATGTGCGGCCGCCTCCAATTGACCCACGGCCTGATTTTGGCGAGCGGCCCGCAAGGTCCAGGACAGGCAGGCCTCCAGCTGATTGGATTGCCATAGATGCTCGGCCAACGCTTCCACCGGTGGTTCTGGCATGGCCAGCAATCGCTCGACCACACGGGCGTGAAAGGCGAGCTTCTCGGAGGGTCCGCTAGCTCGCCGCAGCTCTTGCCAGATTAAATCGTGGGTGAAATCCCAGCATTCGGGCTCGACCTGATAGATCAGACCTCCGAGCTCGCCTTCATACAAACAGGCCGAGATTTCGCACTCATCCAAAAGCCTGTGATCAAATCGCCTTCCCAGCAAGGCCGCCTGGCGCAAGACCTCTTGAGTCGGCAGCGAAAGGCACTGGCTGCGCTGGCGTAACAGGTCCTCCAGATTGGGCGACAGCTCTCCCCAGGAGGGCTCGCGCAAACCTCGACTCCAACCCGCCTCCCCTACCTGTAGCGCGCCCGTCTCGCACAGGTTGCGCAACAGGGCCGCCGCCAACAAAGGATGTCCTTGCGACCATGTGTGCAGCTCTCGGCACTCCACCGGGCCACACATCGATCGCGCCAATCGCTCGACCTCCCCGAGCTCCAAAGGCTGCAAGACCACCTCCCGCCGACTCTGCTGAATCGGCTGGCGACTGCCCGTCCAGACCGGTCCATCCAGTTGCTCCAGACACCAGAGCACGTCCGGATCCGCCCAGTGCACGTCGTCGACAACCAGCACCGCCGGCTGCAGCGCTCGCAACAAGCGCAAACCGGCCTGCCGATTGCGCTCGTCCAAAAATTCGCCGCTGAACTCCTCCCAGGGAGCCTGGCTGAGAGGTCGCAGCAAGGGAAACAGGCGCAGCACGGCCGAGAGCCAGTCCCCTAATTGGGCCTCCACCGCAGGCCAGCGTTCCGGCTGCCGGACCAACTCGGCCGCCAGATCCTGGAAGGGCTGCAAACTCAGATGGCTGCTGGGCAGGCATTCGGCCCGCCAGACGGCCCAACCCCTTGCCAACGCCTGGCGCACCGCTTCTTCCAGCAGGCGTGTCTTACCCATGCCGGGCGGGCCCAGCACCACCGTCAGGCCAGGAGCGAAATCCAGCAATTGCTCCAACTGCTGCCGTCGACCGATCAGCGCCGGCTGGGCGGGTCGCTCGCGAGGCAGACCGACGCCAGCCACAAAGCCTGGTTCATCCCAGCGCTTTCGATCCAGATCCCAGCCTAGCGACTCCAGGCCGGGGTAGCGATCATCGGGATTTCTGGCCAACAGCCGCTGCGCAATTTGGTCCAGACCAGGGTGGGGTAAGGCAGGAATGGGGCCTCGCAACGGGGGGCGAAACCCCGCCACCAGCTCATAGAAAGTGAGCCCCAATTCGAACTGCTCGACTCCGCTGCGCTGACTCGCCCCCCGAAGCCAATCCACGGCCCTCTGGAATTTTTCGCCCAAGATCGGGTTGATTCCAGGTCGCTGCATCGATTGACCTTCAAGGAATTGGTTAAAAACTGATAAACCACTAAATATGTCAAAAAGGATCGTCTTGCTGGTGGATGATCACGCAGCCGTGCGCTCGGGCCTGCGCATGCTGCTGGAGAGCGGCGGATTTACGGTGCTGGAAGCAGCCGACAGCGCTCAGACGTTCCATCAGCTTGAGCAGCAGCGGGTCGACCTGGTTTTGCTCGACAGTCAACTGGAAAACGAGGACGGCATCGACTTGGCGGCCGCCCTGCGCCGCCAGCATCGCGAGCTGCCCCTGGCCATCCTCACCATGCACTCCGACCTGGTCCAGGTCCGGCGCGCCGTGGCGGCGGGGGCCAACGGCTACCTGCTCAAGCAGTCCGAGGGCGAAGAGCTCCTGGCCGCCTCCCGAGTGCTGGTTTTCGGAGGGTTTTACCTGGACTCGCGGCTGGCCGAAGCCTTCCTCAGTTCCCCTGAAGGTCCCAAGATCCGCCAGGACTCAGCCAGCCAACGCAAGCGCCTGCTGCTTGAATTCCTGCGCGAGAATCTGAGCAACCAGCAGATGGCCGAACGCCTGAAGCTCTCGGTGAGCTCGGTCAAGGCCTGTTTACGCGAACTTTACGAGGAACACCAGGTTCGCGACCGCACCGGCCTGCTGCTGGCTACAATGCAGAACGAATCACAAAATCCCGAACCAGATCCAGCCCGGAATCACCCCAACCTTTCCTAATCACGCGCCCCACAATCGCGCCATTCTCGCCCAAACGCGAGACCGTGCTCCAATAAGAGCAGCACAGTCCTCATTGAGATGGCTCAATGCCTCTGGACAGGCTCAAAACTGCCGGTCACAAAGGACCCGGAGGCTTGGTGTCCAGTTTCATGACTGCTATGGTCGACGGCTCAGTCCAGGGGGTGGTCGGCAAACGGGCCTTCCGGCCAGTGCAGGCGAGTCTGGCGTTGAAATCGGCCTACCTCGAGTTGCTTTGTCTCCAGCCACTGATCGACCGCCTGACTCTGATCACTCAAAGGGAAAACACCCTCGCGCTCCATCTCCCAGTCCGATTGGGAGGAGAGAATGAACAACATGCTTGCCGAAACCCCCTCAATACCATTCGACTCATAACTTTCCAGCCAGCGCTCAAAGTCCAGGTCGGGGCGAAAGTGTCCGGTGGTGTGACCGGCCACATACTCAAGGGCCGTGTAATGGCGTCGATGCAGCAAGGCAAGGCCCCAGGGACCTGGACCGAGCCAAGAACGGACACGTTCAAACAGGTGCTGGCCCTTAAAGCGCGGGTACTCCAGGTAAAGAGCGGCGCGCCCCCCCGGATTGAGGTGCTCGGCCAGACCCTGGCAGATCCGCTGACTGATCATTTCCCCGCTGACACCACCGCCTCGATAGGTTTCTATCTTCTCCGGGGTGGGCACCCAGGGGGGATTGCTAAGAATGAGATCATACTTCTTGCCGGCCGCGGCTGAGTAGAGATCGGATTGCTGAAAACTCGCAGAGGAACCGTTGAGTCGGGCACTGAAGGCGGCTAACTGCAGGGCTCTTGGGTTGATGTCGAAAGCGTCCACCCGGGCAGCTCCGGCGGCTGTGATCACCGCCTGGATCCCGGAGCCCGTGCCCAGGTCCAGGGCCGACTCCACCTTCCAGCGCGGGGTCCAGCGGCACATAGCCAGACTATCCAGGCCGGGAGGATACACCGAATCAGGCCCCAGGTGAGGACCCCAGGCGCGGTCAGAGAGCAGGTAGCCTCCACCCACCGGGACCAGGTCGACAGTGGATGCGTGCAGGCCATCCCGTTGGCGGAGAATACCGGCCTTCTCAAGGCTCTCAAGCAGGGAATTGGGCAGCACTGCCTTCAAGGGAGCCCAGTAGGAAAGAGCAAAAACGCGCCCCAGCAGATTGGACGGACCGGGCTCGCGTGTCTGTCTGATCAAAGCCTGATACATCAAGTTGCCAGGGATTTGAGCGACGCTGAGGCCCAATTGATTGGACCAGACCTCATTGTATCCAAGAGCATCCAGCATTTCGGGCAGAAACCCGAGTTCGTCCTGCCAGTCCAGTTGGCCCAGGCGAAGTCGCGAGTGGCTCACGTAGCAGCACGTTCGTCAGCAGGCGCTCTCTCCCTGGCGATCGCCCCCGTGACTCCTCAGCCACGAACGACAATCCCACCAGTTCAGGTTAGTTGACCCAGTTCTCGTTTCGCTGGCACTGGCCCTGACGGTCAAAGCCCATGGAGTGAATTTGCATCGTGCGGTCCTCACGCGGAGCCATGGTGTGCAGGTTGACGAAGCCGTCTCGATTGACGGTCACACGCTGACGCGCTTGACGATTTCCGGGCGCTTCCAGCTGATAGCTGGTGGCGTAATCATTGCGATTGTGAACCATCCAGCTGTCTCCCAGGATGGAGGCAAGGCCTTCGGGCGAGTTTTTATCGACGTGGAAGGCGCGCAGCGTGGTGATACGGGAATCCTTCAGGTCCAGCACCGCCTGATCGCCGAAAGCGGCGCGCACGGGGGCCTTCAGTTGCTCAAGCAGCTGAGAGTCCCCCTGTGGGATTTGACACAAACTGGTGTCAGCCACTGAAGCGCCGGCCTGCTGCAGATCCACCGACACTCCCTGATTGGCCAGCATTCCTAACAGCTGAGCGAGGCTAGCGCCTTGCTCTTGCGGCTGGGAAGGTTGGAAAGTGTCCGAGCCCGTCGCGGCCGAAGCGGCCGCGGGTGGGTTGCTGGTGGTGGCCGGGTGGACGGCAGCCCGTTGGATGTTACTGATTTGCACGTTGAATGTCCCCTGTTTTTTCTCTAGCCTAGAAGACGAGACTGAAATGGGTCTGAACGAACTGTAGGACCGGGGGGCCTACAATGACCGACCGCCTTTCGACTGCAAGCCGGGGTTTCAGCGGAGACAGCCCCTCCTCTCGGGGAGGTCTGTCCCGAATGCTGCGGAACGCCCAGGCTACCATGAGCTATCAAAACAACAAGGTCATCGTTGGATCGTTCTTACTGTGGGCGATCCTTTGCTCTCCCCTCGCCCTGGCCCAGTATGGACCCGGGGAAGAACCCACGCCAGCTGGTGCCCTTAGCGAGCGGATGCTGAAAGACCTCGAGCAAGGCCTGCCGCTAACCCCAACCTTGAGGGCGACTCGCAATGCCCTGAACGACCACAGCATCAAATCCATGGTCATCGACCAGGACATCGTCAACCGCAACGATAGCTACTTTTCCCATGTCATTCCCAACCCCGGGTCCATTACCAACCAACAACAGTCCGGGCGTTGCTGGATGTTTGCCGGGCTCAACCTGCTGCGCCCCAAAGTCATCGGTAAACATGGCATGAAGGACTTTGCCCTGTCCCAATCCTACGGACTGTTTTATCAGAAGCTGGAGGCAGCCAACCGTTCCCTGGAACTTGCCATCGCTTTACGCGACGAGCCGATCCACAGCCGTCGCCTGGACACTTTCCTGAAACACCTGATTGGCGACGGCGGTAACTGGAACTACTTGCGAGCCCTGGTCGAAAAATACGGGGCCGTCCCGTCGACAGTCATGCCCGACTCCTACGCCGCTGCCCACACGGGCGAGATGGACGCCCTGCTGGCGACCAGGCTGCGCAAGGCCTTTATCGAGATACGCACAGCCTCACAGCAAGGCGCCGATATGCCCCGCCTTCGGCAAGTCAAACAAGCGGCTCTCCAGGACATCTATAAAATTCTGGTGCTGTGTCTCGGCCAGCCCCCAAAGAATTTTGACTGGCGCTATGAAAACAAAGATGGCAAAGTGACCCCTCTGGAAACCTACACTCCGCTCTCTTTCAGCAAGAAATTTCTAGATAGCGAGTTGGACCGCTACGTAAGCTTTGTGGATTATCCGGGCCAGCCCATGCACGCCCGACTGCAGTGGCCCTGGGAACGCACTATGGCCGATCAGCCGGACATGGAGGCCATCAACGTTTCCACCGAGGAGCTGCGCTCCATGACCTTGGCCTCCATTCTAGCCGACGAGCCCGTCTGGTTCGCGGCCAATGCCTCGGCTGAGGGAGACCGCAAGAAAGGGCTTTGGCTACAAGACATCGATCGATCGGGAGAGTTGTTCGGCATCGACTTTTCTATGACCAAGGCGGACGAACTGGCCTATGACAACGGCGGTCCCAGCCACGCCATGCTCTTCACCGGTGTCGACGTCAAAGGCGGAAAACCAGCCAAATGGAAAGTAGAAAACTCTTGGGGTGACCAGTCCGGAGACAAAGGCTGGTTCACCATCGGCGACAGCTGGTTCTCCCACCACGTCTATCAAGTGATCATCGACAAACGATTCGTGCCCGCGGACCTGCTGCCGATTTTACAGCAAAAGCCTCACGTCCTACCCCCTTGGGACCCATTCGCCGATTGGCAAAGCGCCTCCGAGAGATGAAGAGCGGTTTGGGCCGCCCTGGGGACAACCCTTCAGCGTCCCGTCCGCCTCCAGACCCTGCCCCCCCTTCGTAACGACCCGAATCGACCCGGGTGTCCTGTCAAGCCTCAAACATCCTGTTCGGGAAGCAGGAGACTTTGAGGCGAACCTGTGAGCCGTAAGTCTCCAGCGTCCGAACGGGAGTTGGGGACCAACGGAGTCGCGTGCCCTGAAGTTTGATTCTCATCGATGGCGTGGCACGCGACGGAGGCTAGTCTATTTTTCTAGAATCAGCCGCCCCTCGGAGTCCAAACCTTTGACGCGATCGGTGGGAGCCAGGATCCAGGGAGTCACCTCGACCAGGTATTCCTCGTGACTTTCAGGGGACTCCAGCGTGAATTCAACCGTCTCCCCGGGCGAGGCGGTCAGAGTGCAGCTTTGGCGTAGGGGTCCCGAGCCGGCCCGGTCCACCACCAGCTTCAGCTTGAGCCGAATGCGCTGATTGGGAGGTTCACCCTGGACTTTGGGCAGGGCGGTCAGGGTGTAGTCGAATTGCTCCTTCTCGGCGGACGACTCGGACGGACTCAGTCCACCGATGCGAATAGAAGCCTCGCTTCCATCGGCGGTCGAGACCACCGGACGGGCCATTCGACGAAACTCCTTGGGGCCGGATTGAGCCCTCAGACTGAAGCGATTGACCAGCACTATCTGCCAGCGACTGCCAGCCGCCATCTGCTCGGGCGCATCCTGGGCCAGAGCCGGCCCCACCAGCATCAGTGCGAGTAAAAGGGACTTGATCACGATTCTCCTCCAATTTGGGCCTGAGCCCGTCCATTTTCATCTTCTAAATCCACCATCAAAAGGCGGGCCCCGCTGGTTTCCACCCGATATCGACAGGCACCGTGGCGCACCTCGAAGCTCTGGACGCCGAGCGGGACGGCCTCTGGGCGCTGGGCCGGGCGCAAGTACCAGATCGCTCCCAAGACTAAAAGGCAGACCGCGGCGCGCAGGGTCGGCTTCCAGCCTGACTGGCGGTCCTGCAACCTCAGCCTCGGTCTGAGCTCGCCTGGACCTTCCCCGCGAACCAGAGCATCCAGGGCCTTCCACTCGGCCAACTGCTCCCGGCAAGGCTGGCAGACCTGAAGATGTTGCTCGGTTTGCAAGCGTTGCTCGGAGCCAAGCTCCCCATCGTAGTAAGCCATCAAATTTGGATCACTCATAAAATACCTTCCTGACGCGCCAGGCTGGTGGCTTCGGCGCGCGCCCGCTGTAAATACACTCCAACTTGATTGATAGGAATCTCCAGCACCTCAGCGATTTCGGCATAGCTCAGCTCCAGCGCAGCCCGCAGAATCAACAGGCTGCGACTGCGCTGGGAAAGTCGACTGAGCAAGGCCAGGCTGGTCAGGCGAGCCTGCTGAGCCTGCTGAGCGGCTTCGTCCACGACCTCAAATTGGGGCAGCTCCAGCGCTGTCGGCGCACGTTTGCGGGCGACTTCCCAGCACAGCCTCTGGGCGATACGATACAGCCAGGTCGAGACGCTGGCCTGTCCACGATAGCTGGAACGGGCCCGATAAGCGCGCAAGAAAGTCTCCTGGGCCACTTCTTCCGCCCGGGAAGGACAGCCCAGCCAGCGCTCACACAGGTGCAGCACCTTTGCATAGCAAGGCAGGCAAAGGCGCTCAAATTCCTCACGGTCCATCACGGCTGCGAGCTGTCGCTGTAGAAGCTTATCTGGTCGACCATTATAAACTTAGACGCCGAAACAGCTCCGTTTATAACAGCCGCCACCTAAAACTCCGATCTTGAGGCGAGTCGGGCTGAAGGCAAGACAGCCTTCAGCAGATTGTGCACTAAATTGCCCACGAATCCTTCGCACGAGTGAAGCGGAACGGCCGCGACCGAGTGCTCAGGCGAGCAAGCGGGCGTCCCGGACCGCAGCACCTCGATCTTCTGATGATTCTATCCGTCTCACAAGCACTAACAGCCGGCTCGCTTAAGAAGGCGAGCTCATCCTCGGCCAAGAACCATCGGCGATGCTAAAGCGATGTGTATTGGTGGGAGCCTTGCTGCTGGGCTCAATAACTGTGCAGGCCAAGACCCCTTCGATGGACCAATGCCTTAAGCTGCTCGAATCACCCAAGACCCGAGCTCGGGCAATCGATCCGTTGCAACAGTTCGTCTACTCCTGCGACAACGAAAAGCAGCGCTCACGCTGCCGCGCTCTGCTGCTAGCCTGGCTCAAGCAAGAAAGCCAGCCTGAGCGCCGCGCGCCCCTGGTCGATTTACTCAGCCGGTTTCTCTCCCATGAGACCACACCCACGGCTGATTTCGAAAAATGCTTCGAGTTCCTGACCGACTCGGATCCAAATGTGGTTCATAGTATGTGGCTGGAATTCGGCCAGCAGGCGAGCTTGAAAGCCATGACGCCCGCCCTGCGCGAGCGCATGCTGGCCCTCACCGAAAGCCCCCGTCCGGAGATCCGATTAGAGGCCGTGTCCTGGGCCCATCGCCAGGCACTGGAGCGGGGGGTCCACGGGGAAGAGGTGCCTAAGGAGTTCCAGCAACGAGCCCTCAAGGTGCAGCAAACTCACCTTCAAGATGCCGACCCCCGCATTCGCAATGAAGCCCTCTACGGCTGCCTGGCGCTGGCTGCGCTGGATCCCAAGGGCACACAGGCGCTGGCCCTGGCTCATCTACGCGAGCAAGACCCCAACAGCCGCTCTTTGATTCTGGATTTCCTGGAACGCAACCCCTACCCGGAGCTGGCCCCGGAACTAGAGAAACGCTTGGCCGAACTCAGCGACGATTCCAAGCAGCACTTCCCGAGTCCAGAGGACGAGCTCAACCCTCCCGGGCGCGCTCCCGCCGAACCTGAGCCCTACCGGGTCGTGCGCGTCCTGTCGCGCCTGGGTCCGCTCAGCCCGGCGGCCTGGACCTACCTTGAGACTCGAGGCCTGCAGCAATTGGTCCCAGAAGCCCTGCTTTACTTTGTATCCTCCTCCGGTCCTGAAGCCAACGCTCTGGCGGACAAACTCTTCCCCAAATTTTCTGGTCAAGCTCTGGGTGAGGCCCTGATTGCCTGGAGCGAACGGGGCCTGAGCGGCCCCCAGCTGGAAAGCGTCCAGGAACTGATGGAAAAACAGAAAACCAATGATATCGAAGGTCGACTCCAGCAGAACCTGTATCTGGCCATTCTCGCCAACAGCCCGCCCCATCCCAAATCCATTCAACTGGCCTGGGCGGCCCTCAAAGACAAGAACAAAGATGTCCAGCTGGCCGCTATCTTCGCTCTCTCCAAGCTCGACCCCCAGGGACCGGGCGGCCAGGCGGCCCTGCAGGCCCTGCGCGGCTACAAGCCGGATGGTTACATCCTGGGCGTGCCCTTCGCCGAAATCGCTTCCGATCGCCTGAGCTATATCCCAGAGTGGCTTTCCAAAGACCCCCTGCTCCATCCCCAACAACCAGCCCCCGACCCGACCTGGCTCGAAAGGATGGGAGAAGACTCCCCACTCTGCGCCGGAACCCGGCTGGACCTCTTGAAACTGCGCCTGCGCTGGCTGGAAGCCCACCCACAGCAGGCACACAAAGCGAAGGACAAACTGACCGCCCTGACCCGCCACCCCGACTCGCGAGTGGTCGCTCTGGTCCAGGCCTCACTGGCCCGGCTTCAACCTCCCCCCTGAGCGAGAAGGTGCACAACGCGCCCACCGTTGAACCAGCTCCAAGAGTGGGCGACTTGCCAACGAACGGAGGACTCAAATGTTCCAAAAAGAGTGGGAAGTTTTGGTGGTCGACGACGATCCCGATGTGCTGGAGATCTCGAGGCTGGCCCTGAAGAGTGTCAATATCTATGGCGCGCCGCTGAAGCTTCACCTTTGCGGCAGCAAAGCCGAGGCGGTCGAGTTGATCGCCACCAAGGCCCAATTGCTTCCCGCGCTGGCCGTTGCCCTCATCGATGTGGTAATGGAAACTGATACCGCGGGTCTGGATCTATGTCGCTATATCCGCGAGGAGTGCAACAATCCTCTGACCCAACTCTTCATCCGCACGGGACAGCCCGGCCTCGCACCCGAACGCGAAGTGATTGATCGCTACGATATCAACGGGTATTTCAATAAAGCCGAGGCCACCCAAGACAAGCTCTACACGATGATCAAGAGCGGCGTTCGCCAACACTACTGGTCGTCTTTCGCTTTGGGAACCCTGATGATCGTGAGCCAGGTGAACTCAGCCATGGGCTCCCGGCAAAAGGTCGCCAGCGTCCTGCAGAAATCATTCGAGGCGGCTTTCCAGGAGCGATCGGGCCAGGCGGTCTCCTCCTATTCCAACGTGAACTGCGCGGTTCTTGTGGGCGATGATTTCGTGGCCAATGTGGGCTGGGATCAGCGGGAGGCCCTGGCAGTGCGTGACCGCCTTGCGGCCATGGAAGGAGTTCCCTTGGGCCCGGACGGTAGCCAGTACGTCATCGACGAAAACAACCAGCTGCTGATCAAGGTGCCTCAACCGGGGGGTCAGGGCGATGCCTGTACACTGGCTACGCCCTTGTTTCGAGTTCCTGAATTTGTTCCGGCCAACCTCGCCAGTGCTCTTACTTGCTACGCCGCCGCCTGGCGCCAATCCGTGTAAGTTAGCGGGGATCTCCGAGCAGGGTAAATCCAGCCCAATAGAAGGGATGCTGGTCGATGAGCGCCAGTTTGGCCTGGCGTAGCGCTTGCAATCGTGTCCGGCCTTGCAAGAGACTCTGATACATGGGCTTGAAGAAGGGCACGGTGGCCTGGTCATCGATAGGCCAGAGGGCGGCGATCACGGAGGACGCTCCGGCGGCGCGAAAGCCGCTGGAAAGAGAAATGAGATCGCGTTGGCGGTGAGCCTGGGGCACGGCTCCACTGCAGGAGCTGAGCACAACCAACGATCCTTCACGTAGGCTTAAGGTGTAGATCTGATCCAGGGAGATGGTTCCTTCGGACATCTCCAGATAACTTTCGGTGGGCCGCTCAGGTCTGGCCTGGCTGTGAGTGGCCAGATGCAAGATGCTGGCTTCGGAGGCCAAGGCCTTGAGTTCGTTCCAGCTTTGGGTCACCTTGGAATCGGCAAAAAGGCTTTTGAGCTGGCTGATTTCTTCCAGGGTTCCAGGCAGTCGGGCCAGACTGGCTCCCACCCAGGGTCCGCTGGTGGCCAACCTGGGACGCGACAACTGCATGGCCTCGCTGGGTCCGAGATAGGCGCAGCCGGCGCTTTCAAGCAAATAGTGGTCGTTGGAGTCCAGAAGAGTCTCAAAGGGAAGGTCCCAGAGCTCTGCGCTGGGTAAGACCCACAAATTGGGGCGCCCCTGACACAAGGATCCGAGCGGTTCGACCAGATGGGCATAGAGCTGGCGACTGGCCAGGCGGTCCTCGGGGCTGAGAGCCCGCGGGCTATGTAAGGCGGTGGTCCAGGTGCGAAGGTGCTCAAGCAACCGCTGCTTTTCAATTTTGACCTTCAGCAGCTGCTGCTGGTCGCGCGTGAGAGCCTGCAAATAAAGACCGTCCGGCGCCAGATAGTACTGCACCAGCAGGGTCTCCCCGTCCAGCTGGGGTTGCAGGGTCAGCAGTTCGCTGACCTGGACACTCAGTGAACGCTCCATCTCGGGATTGAGCTGGCGCAATTGATTGAGCTTGAGCAGAAACTGAGCGCGCGTGTCGGCCAGACGATCGGCCAGGCGAGGATCGTTGGAGGCGCGCAAGCCGGTCAGCTCTGCTCGCAGCTGCTCCAGCTCCGGTGAAACCGGTCCGGGCTGGCTTTGCAGGGCTCGCCAGACGGCCAGACAGTGGGCTCCATCCTGAGGCTTGTTGGCTTTCAGCGAGGCTTCCAAAACCGCTTCAACCAGAGCCTGTAAACTGGGCGAGCGCAGGGCTGCGGCCCGGGCGGAGGTGGGCAATTGCTCGAAGGTTTCGCGAAACTGCTCCAGCGCCTCGTGCCCGATCTCCAGCGCTTTCTCCGGGCTGGACAGTTGCATAATGCGCAGGGCCTGCTTGGGGCTGCGGGTTTTGATTTGCTCCAGCCAGGACTGGTCGGGCTCGAGACGATGCAGCTCGAAAAAGATCTCCTCGCGGGTAGCCTCCACACGGGCCAGCTTGAGAGCCTTGTGCAAGTCGGCCGCTGAATCCAGAGCGCGCCCGCGCAGCAGCCAGAAGAGGGGCCGGGTGTTGAGTTTGCCGGTCTGCAGGCCATGCTCGATCACGGCCAGAGCTTTTTCTTTCTGCCCCATCCGCAACAAAGCATTAGCATAGGAGACTCCATAGGAATCTGGCATCATGAGCACGTTACCGGCCAGAGCCTGTTGGTAAGCCTGGCGCAATACCTCCAGGGCCTGCTCCCTGCGCCCCGCCCCCCAGAGTTCCTGAGCATAGATCAAACCAATATTTGCTTGAACCGGACCGTAGCTTTTGGAGTCTTGACTGGCTTTTGCATAGGCATCCATGGCTTCCAGAGGTCGGTCCAGACTGCCCAATGTCAGTCCGCGAAACAGGCCTTCCACGCCGCGCAGAGCCGGAGCCGAGGAATGCTCCCTCATTTCGTCCAGGGCTTTAAAGATGGCCCCCTGGCGTTGAGGGCTCTGCTGAATCTCGACAAAGAGCCAGCCCGCTGGTTTGTCCGGATCCACCCGGAAGGGGACCAGATCATCCAGCATTCGGTTAGAATCAAAAGAAGCCATGAGCAGCGTATTGAGCACCTGAGAGTAGGCGATAGCCCGGTTTAGAGACCTTTCCTCAGCTTCGGCTCGAGCCAGCACCTCGTCCAGGCACTGGCGGGCGCGATCCATCTGGGCGGTTCGCAGATAAATCGCCATCAGCGAAAGCTGGACGGACAGGGCCAGGTTCGGGCTGCCAGCCGACTCTTCCAGGCACAACTGGCCCCATTTTTGGGCCTGGCTGTAGTTCCGATTGGACTGCTCCAACTGAGTCAGCATCAGACTCAACACGGCTGGCTGGGCGTTGCCCAAGATCTCCGAGCCGGGTCGCGGTCGAGCCAGCGAGTGAGCTTCCGTCAGGTCGGCCAGGGCTTGCTTGGAATCTCCCAGGGCAAGCAGCACCAAGCCCCGGTCGGCCAGACCCAGCAAGCGCTCGTCGCGCCGATTGGAGCGGCACAAACGATCCGCCAGTGGGCGCCATTGCTCCAGCCCAACCTGGTTAAACTGGGCCACGGTGCTACGGATGTGAAAGGCGTAGAGCTCCAGGTGGCGATTCCAGTCTTTGGCCTGAGACCGGATCCATTCCAGCTGTTCTAGCAACCGAAGGCTGAAGGCCCGATCAATCTCGGTGCGGTTCTCGACCAGGCGCATCACGAAAATGAGGGCCGTCACGCTGTCCTGAGCCAGCAAGGGAAGTCGACGCCGAGCCTCTCGAGCCTCTTCGATTTGATTGAGAGCATCCAAAATTTCGATGCGGGCCGCTTCCAGTCGCCAACGTCCTGCCAGATCGTTGGCCATCAAACGCCGAGCCAGAGCCAGCTCGGCGTAGCCTTCCTGCGGGCGCTTCAGCGAGCACAGCAGGTTGATGTGAGCCAGACTCAATCGAACCAGAAGTGAGTCAGGAAGCTTGTGCTGGGAAGCGAGCCGGGCGGCCTCCTCCCAATAGGTTTGATCTTGCGGAAACGGATAGGCGCGAAACTGTCGTAGCAAAACATCCACCTGCTCGGCCGGGGTCTGGCTAAGGGCGAAGGCTTGTTCCAGGTCTTTGCGGCGGTTGGCCGAGTCGAGCATAGACCGGACAATCAAGAAAAGCCGGGCGTGCACAGCATCTGGCCGCAGACCTCGGATGCGGACTCGTGCTTCATCTCCCCGCAGCATGTTGTCCAGAGCCCATAGTTGCAGTAATTCCGAGCGCAGGGGGTCCTGGGCCCGGCAACGGACGGCTTCGTGGTAACCTTGGGAAAACCGGGACTGGTCAATCAGGCGCTGCGCCTCTTCCAGATCAGCGGCCACTGGCCCGGCCAGCAGCAGAACCAACAGGGCCGAGCGCAAACGCATGAGGGCAGATTCCGGATGAATTCGACAAGTCCCTTGTGCAGCCGGGCGCGGCTCAGCCAAGACAAGCGTAGGACTACTCGTGCCTCTTCATCAAGGTCAAAGCCTCCCGGGAGAAAGTGGCCGAGTCCCGACTCTGGGCGTTGAGCTTGTTCGCATAAATCAAGCCTTGCTGAATTTCATAGGCCTCACGTGCCGCCGCGAGCTTTTGCCGTTGAGCACCCAGGCCGGTCTCCTTGAGCAGGCCCCTCAACTCTTCCGGACTGCCGGCCTGATTGAAATACTGCTGACCGGCAGTCACTCGGGAATCAGCATTTCCTGAATTGGCACCCGCCGCCTTCAGTGCATACAGGCGCCAGCGGTCTCCAGCGAATTGGGGAACATTATTGTCGAACATTTTTTCTTACCTCCAGCTGTTTTCTACATCTGGAGCATAGGTGACCGATTTCTACCAAATTTCTACAGAGGCACCGTTCTTGTTAACAGCTCGTGAAAAATCCAGCCGAGCCAGGCGCAAGCGGCCCGCCGCCCAAGGCGCTCCAGAAATCCGGAGAGGACCCTCCCCAGTTGCGCAAGGACCTGCCCGAAGGCTACCCAGGGACCGAACTCTCGCCCTGAGTTACCGCTGGTTTTGACTCGAGGTAGTCCAGCAGGCAGCCCAGATCCTCCACCAGTCGCTCAACACGCTCACGACCCAAGGCCATCTTCATTTCCTGCTGCATCTGCCGCAGTTGAGCCAATCCCTGTAATAGAGCCTGGCGTCCCAACTCCGAAAAACTCACCCTCCAGGCCCGCCCATCCTCGGGGTCGGGGGAGCGCACCAACAACCCCAGACCTTCCATTTCCTGCACCAGCTGGCCAACGGCTTGCTTGCTAATTCCCGCCCGCCTCGCCAGCTCCACCATGCGAGTGCCTTCCAGGTCAATATGGGGCAACAGGCTGGTGTGGGAGGCCCGCACCCCCGGAAAGAATGACTGGATCCTCGACACCCCCTGTTCATTCAGCAGCCGCGAGCAGCGAAAGAGCAACTGCCCCAGATTGCCGCGCTTGGCCTGCAGAAGATCTTTTTCAAAAGACATTTAGTAAACTCACTTGACTAGTTAGTAAGGCGACTTTACTATTTTGCCATGAGATCGCATCGCCGACAACTGGACCAACGTCTCTGGACGGTGGATTACCCCGACCACAGGGCCGGGGGATTGCGTCTGGGGGCGCGCACCACATTGATCGAGACGGAGCAAGGTCTTTGGGTTCACTCACCCGGCCCCCCGGGCCCTCACCTTTCCGACCTGGCCGCTCCCTTCGCCCTGATTGCGCCCAACAGTCTGCATTATCTATACATAGCCGAAACTTCACGCAGCTTTCCTCTGGCCCAGGTCTTTGCTCCGCCGGAATTGCTGGCCAAGGTCCCCCTGCAGGCTCAACTCTTGACCTCAAGCCCGAGTGCCGACATTGAATACCTGCCCCTGGATGGATTAGGAAGTTTGGGAGAATGGGTTTTCTTGCATCGGCCCAGCCGGACCCTCATCGTCACCGACCTGGTCTTTCACTTGAAAGACAGTCCCGACTTCTGGACCCGTCTCATCATGCGGTGCAACGGGGTCTACGGGCGTCTCGGACCAAGCCGTATCTTCCGCACCTTGTTCGTCAAAAGCCGGCAAGACCTCAAGAGTTCAATCGGGCGCGTGCTGGATTGGGATTTCGACCGCCTGGTGCTGGCCCACGGTGAGATCCTGGAAACAGGCGCCAAGGACGCTCTGCGCAAAGCCTTTTGCTGGCTCGGACCTCTCTGAATCGATACCTGGCTAACCCAGAGGCTGCGAGCTACAGATCGAGGACCACAGGTTGGTCATCCACGGCCGCCGGGCGGGGACGAGCTGAACACAGCAAGATGTGACCTGGAAGCACTTCGAATGAAGGTTTTCGCAGGTAATCGACCTGGCCTGAAATCAGGCGGCAGCTGCAGGAGCCGCAGGCTCCCGAGCGGCAACTGAAAGGGGCGTCAATGCCGTTTGCCTCGGCCAGCTCAAGCAGGCTTCCACCGGTCCAACTGGCCACTCTTTGTGCACTTCGGAACTCGACTGCCCGGGCTTGTTCCAGTTCGAGCTCAAGAGCTGCGCCAAAAGTCTCGAAACGAATTTGACCCTTAGGGACGCCAAGAGCTTTCAACCCGGTGACGAGAGATCGAAGAAATCCTCGCGGGCCACACAAGTAGAAGTCGTAGTTGCCAAAAGGTAAGACGGACTGCAGCCACTCAATGTCCACTCGACCACGGCTGGAGTCTTCACCGGACTGACTGTAACGGAACTGGATCTGGACCTGGGGCGTTTTCAGGGCCTCGACTTCTGAACGAAGAGCGTGGTCAGCGACACTTCGGGCTCCGTGCAGAAAATAGACCCGACGTTCAGGGCTCTGTTGAACCAGGTACTGCAGCATCGCGACCATAGGCGTGACTCCGACACCAGCGCTCACGAGCACAACAGGCCTCTCGGACTCGGTGTCCAGAACAAAGTCGCCGGCGGGCGCCCTCGCCTGCAGTCGATCTCCGACTCTCACCCGATCGTGCAGGTAAACGGAAGCCAAGCCCATCTCTTGGCGCTTCACGGTGAGGCGCAGTTGCGACTTTCCGGGAGCCTGCGAAAGACTGTAGGTTCGAACAAGTGGAGCTTCACCGGCCGCAACCGGCAGGTAAATCGGCAAATGCTGCCCGGGCATGAAGTCCGGCAGCTTCCCACTGGTCGGGGATAAGTAAAAAGACTGAATCGAACGGCTTTCCCGAGCAATTTTTGTGACCACATACTCGGTCGCGACAGGCGCGTTCCATTGTCCCGTCTCCTCGAGGCTGGGCGAGAACTCGTCAAATTCCCAAGTAAATGGAAATGCCCCCTCCACCAGTCGCCACTCCACAACCCTCAGGCGCACCAATCTCTGAGCTCCTGCAAATGCTTCGACCTGGGCTCCCCCCCAAACAATCTCGGTCTGTGTGGTCATATACAGAACATCTCCCGTTTGAAAATCAAAGAAGAGAAGTCCCGCTTTGGGATTAACCAACAAGTTGCCAATCGTATTGAAATGATTGTTGCCGCTAAAATCCGGAAACACCAGCATTTCGTCGTCTTCGACGCGGACAAAACCGGGTTTGCCGCCCCTGTGCGAAACATCCGTGCCCTGCTGAGAGTAAGTGGAAGCGATAAAGAAGGTATCCGCACTTTCGATGAGAGACTTGACCTGATCAGTCAGTCTGGTCCCTTGGCTCAACACGGCGGCTCGAGCCTCCGTCCAGTTCAAACGACGCTTCTGAATATACTGAGGGCAGTTTCCGAAACTCTGGCACACTTTCACCTCGAAACCAGCCGGGCCAACAGAGACCACCTCGCCATTCATGCGATTGCGGCGTCGAGTATGGAATTCCAGCCCCAGTAAACCCAACTGAGCCCCATTCCAAAGGCCTTCTGCCAAGGGGTCGTAAGGCAAAAGGGAGGTGGTGAAAACGAGTTTGCGAGGCTCGGGAGAGGTCACAAAGCCGGGCCTGCCAACCACCACGGAGGCCCAGGGCTGACCTTTGGGATCGACAGAGCCCACCAGCAAGAGCGGCAGCTGGTTGTAGAACTGTCGATGCTGCTCCGGCATAAAATCTCGAACCATTTGCTGACCGAGCCTCTCGGCACGCTCGCGGACCCCGGCTCGTATTTGGGCCTCCTGTTCCCCCTGGTGAAATGGCGAGGAATTCTGTGACATATTCTTCTCCTTTGCCTCCTCCCAAACGCGGGCCGATGACGAGGCCATCGACACGCGTTTGTAGAGGGAAGTCAGACTGTCTAGCCGGCGGAGCGAGGCTCTTCCACGGTTGTCCCCGCCCTTAAGGGCAGCACCTGGGTTAACGGCCCCTGACGGCGGAGAGCGGACAGGTCGTCGAATCCTCCGATATTGCGGCCGTCCAAGAAAATCTGAGGCACAGTGCGGCGACCGCTACGCGAGACCATTTCCTGCTCTCTCTCCAGGTCCTGGGTGATGTCGATTTCGCTGTAATCTACATTCTCGGCTTTCAGCAGGGCCTTGGCATTTCTGCAATAGGGACACCAGTCTTTTGTATAAATCTCGATATTCACGTTCTTTTCCTCAAATTCATGGGGTAATTCTTAAGCCTGAGCGGTCGGGCTCAGCCTGACGGCCAGGAAATGGGGCAGAGCTTCCAACCGGGCGATCCATGAGCGTACTTTGGGATAATTCTCCAAGGACACCCCTCCGTCGGGAGCAAGCGCGACATAGCTGTAGACGGCCACGTCCGCGACCGTCGGTCGATCTGAAGCCAGGAAATCACGGGAGGAAAGATGTGCCTCCAGCAGGCCGAGCAGCTTGTGCGCTTTGCTCAAGGCCGCCGTGTAGTCAAGTTGCGCGCCGAAAAGCTTCACCAGTCTCGCCGCTCCGGGCCCGGCCGCAACCTCGCCCGAGGCCACCGAGAGCCATTTCTGAACTTGGGCCTGTGCCAGCGCATCGCTCGGCAGCCATTCCGGGCCGTACTTGCGAGCGAGGTACACCAGAATCGCGGTGGAGTCGCTCAGGGTGACCTCTTGGTCGACCAGGACCGGCACCTGACCAAAAGGATTGAGCTTGAGAAAGCGCTCGCCTTGGTGCTCCCCGGCCATCAGGTCCACGTCCACCAATTCGTAGTCCCTTTGCAGCAGAGACAAGAAGGTTTCCACTCGGTGCGAGTGGCCGGAAAGAGGGTGGCGGTAAAGTTTCATTTTCATGGGATACTCCTTAATTTCTAAAAGAAAGATGTTGCGGCTAAGGCGCGCAAAAACTGGGCGAATGGCTAACTCAGTTGACGCTCATCAGGTTGGATGGCCACGTCATTGATACTGGCGGTCCTCCTGGACATCAAGCCGCTGGATGCGAACTCCCAATGCTCCAGGCCGTGAGAACGGAACCAGTTGCCGCTGGCGTCGTGCCATTCATAGGCGAACTGGACAGCGATCCGGTCCGCGGAGAAAAGGAACAACTCTTTGCGTAACCGGTAATCCAGCTCCCGCTCCCACTTGCGGTGAAGAAAGGCTTCGATTTCGTCCCGACCCTTGAGGAACAGGTGGCGATTCCGCCACTGGCTATCCAGAGTGTAAGCCTGAACAACCTTGGCCGGGTCTCGAGTATTCCAGAGGTCCTGAGCAACTTGAACTTTGCTTTGGGCCGCGACCAGGTCAAACGGCGGCTTCAGCATCAGGCACCCCCAGTTGCCCTGGGCAACTCAGCCCGGGCGGGAGTGTCAGCTTGCTTGCGGATGATGGAGATACGACTCATATTGACTCCTCAGGTCGGGTGTTAATTTTGGGAGGACCCTTCGTCCCTGACCTGTTCCTGAGGATACCCTTAACGATGAGCGCAATAAATGGGGAATAAAACATTTGACTATTGCTTCAGGAGAAATTATCTTGCCGCACAGGGCCTTGTTTAGCTCAGAGCGGGAAGCTGGCGCAGTCGCCTCACGAGGAAGTCGACGAAGGCCCGAACTTTGGCGGAAACCTTGTGTCCCTCCTGATGCAGAACATAGATGGGCCAGGGCTCGGGCTCAAATTCAGGGAGTACGATTTGTAGCTGCCCGCGGGAGAGTTCCTCAACAATTTGATAAGAGAGCACCCGGGTCAAGCCCCAACCGGCCACAGCGGCACGAATGGCCTCGATATTGGAGCTGACCGTAAGCGGGCAGGAGACGGGTTGCCGTAATTTATCCAGGCCGTGGCTGAATTCGAGATGGGCGGCTGATCCCAGACCAGATGACAGACAGAGTCGATGGCGGTTCAGCTCGGCTGGATGAGCAGGCACGCCGTGCTTCTCCAAATAACCAGGAGAGGCGCATAAAACCCTGCGGGTCTGTCCCACTCGCGAAGCAATCAAGGCGGAGTCCGCCAACTGACCGATCCGCAACGCCACGTCCAGGCCCTCGTCGAGCAAATTGACCACCCGGTCGACAAACAGCGTCCGTCCACGCACCTCAGGGTACAGATCCAAAAAATCCAGCAAAGCGGGCAGCACGAAGGTCTGGCCAAAGAGCACTGGAGCAGTCACATGAAGAGTGCCCCGAGGAGCGCGGTAAGAACCGCTGGTGGATTCCTCAGCTTCTTGCAAATCGCTGAGGATCCGTCGACAGTCCTCCAGGTAGCTGGTGCCGACCTCCGTCAACCTGACCTGTCGAGTGGTCCGATGCAAAAGCTTGACGTCCAGGCGTTTTTCCAAAGCAGCAATGGCTCGAGTGACGGCCGGTGGGGAAAGATCAAACAGACGAGCTGCTTCCTGAAACGACCCGTTGTCCGCTACCGCTACAAACAGGCTCATCGCCTGAAATCTTTCCATGCTGACGGCTCCCTAAAGCTCCCCACACCCGCGGTCGCGTCCCTGACGAGACCCAAGAAAGTCGCAGACAGCGACCCTCCAGACTCCAATAGACGATCTGAGCCATTAGCCAGTCAAATCCAATGGAAGATATCGAATATCCTTCAGCAACAATGACACCGGTTCCTTCGTTCGCAAGCTGCCCCTGGCCGTCGGGCAGCCTGAAAAAAGGACATAACAATCCTGCCAAATCCATGCTTGTGGACCTGGTCGAACGCGCTCCGCCAAAACCATGAAAAATATTGGTCCGGCTGGAACGATCGAACCGCCTGGCACATTGTGGGGCCATGCAAAAACTCAATGCTCTTCTCAAACTCTGGGACCGATTGCTGGTCTGGGCGGTCAGCCTGCCGGCTCTCGCCACGCGAATGACCCTTGGCTTCGGCTTCTATCTGACCGGGAAAGGCAAACTGGAGCACCTTGATAACCTGGTTGCCTTTTTCAACGAACTCCACATTCCGCTGGCGTCCTATCAGGCTCCAATGGTCGCTCGTATCGAATACTACGGGGCCATTCTCTTGTTGATCGGGCTCTATACACGCTTCTCCGCTCTTCTGCTGGCCGGCACCATGATGGTTGCCTTAATGACGGCCGATAAAGCTGACTTTCTGGCCAGTTGGAGCACCGAATCAGAGAAAGTGCCAACCGAAATCACCGCCTACGCCTACTTGCTGCTGCTGCTCTGGCTTGTGGTCAACGGTGGAGGAGTTCTCAGTCTGGACGCGCTTTGCAATAAACTCTTCGGCTTAAGAAAGTCAGAGCCGACCACCTAGAGACGGCGAATCCTGAGCCAAGACTCTCGGACTACGGTTGCTTCTGAAACGACTCGCTCTGGCTATAATCGGTGCGATGAACTCCGAGAGCAAAGAAAAGCGGTTTGAGCGAGAGGCGCTGACCCACTGGGAGGCGGTTCGCGCCTTTGCCTGCCGGCTGACTCCCGATGAGGAGGAGCGTCTCGATTTGGTGCAGACCTGTTTCGAAAACGCCTGGCGCTGCTTTGACCAGTTCCAGAGCGGAACGCGCTGCCGATCCTGGCTCTTCAAGATTCTCTACAACGCTTTTCGCATGGGTCGGAGACGGGCCTCTCGCAAGCGCGAGGTCGTAGGGCTGCTCAAAGAGCATCTGCATCGAAGCTATTTTTCTTCGGCCAGTCCTCGCTCGGCCGAATCAGCCGCGTTGGATTGGAGGTTGGAGCACGAAACCTGCACCGCGCTTCGCAACCTGAATCTGGCCCATCGGTCCATCGCGTTTAAGGCCTGGTTGGGACAGGAGAGTTATCAAGAAATTTCCACCCAACTTGGGATCCCGATCGGCACCGTTCGCTCCCGGCTCAGCCGTGCTCGTCACCAAATTCTCGGCAGCCTGGCCGGGCTCAGGAGCTCTTCAACCCCTTGCGAAACTCGCGAACGCTCCTCCCAAAGCGCCGGCGGAAAGCTCGGGAAAGGGAGGACTCGTCACTGAATCCGGTTTCCCGGGCGACCGACTCAAGACCATGTTCTCCAGACTCGATAAGATGCAGGGCTCGCCACAATCTCCACTCCGTCACGTAACTGATCGGCGTCACTCCTACCCTGCGATGGAAGCGCTCGGCAAAAGCCGTGCGCGACAGTCCCGCCTGTCGCGCCATTTCCGCAACAGTCCAGTCGGCCTCAGGTCTCTGGTGAATGCGCTCAAGACAGGGGCCTAGATACGGATCTCCCAGGGCCTGGGTCACTCCCAAGTGATCTCCCTCATCCTGCAGCCAGTGTGCGAGAATCTCCAGGAACAACAAATCAAAAAGCTTGTCCAGTACCGACTCGTAGCCGGCTTCGCGCCTTTCCACTTCTTCTTCAAGCTGTTCCAGGTAGTTCTGGATCCAGGCCAGAGGTTCACCATTCTCCCCTGGTATCACCAGAGCCACTGGTAGGTGGCGGTAGACTGGATGATAGGCCAGGTTCCCCACCTGGAACACGCCACAAATCATTTTGCAGCCTGGCGGCTGGCCGGGGTGGTGTCGGATAATGGAATGGGCCGTTACCGGTTGAGTGCGCAATATAAAATCAGCCAGATTCTCTGGCTCCAGTTCGGGGTGACTGCATACGACATGCTCGCTTCCCCACGGAAGAAAGATCAGATCTCCCTGCTCAAGGTGGTAGCGCTGCTGCGTGGCAGGCAAACACACTTCCCCACGGCCCGAGGCCAGCAGATGAAAGGAGGAATGGGTCCCGGCACCGGCCCGGATGGACCAGGGCAAGCCAAGAAGGCTGTAATAGTAGTTTCGCTTCAGGATGGTCAGGCCATCGGCCCAACTGTGAGAAAGGTTTGGCTGTAGGGTTTGCTGCAGCGGAACTGCAGCCCGTTTCGATCGCATAGTTGCAGAATGGCCACATCGACTGAAAGGTTCCGCTATTGATGAGTCCAAAAGAACATACCGATCGTCCAGATTTCCCAGGGCTCTGAGATTGTGGCCGAGAATTTGTTTCGAATGGGTGGTGCAAAAAGGGGCCGCAAAATCAGCCAGATCCTAAAGTGTCTTCGGGTCGTGCTGGGTTCCCAGGATGCCATCAGCCTGGCCCTGCCTTGCAGCGCTGGGCGCCGCAAGGCCAACCACCACGCCCTCTACCTGGTCGAACAAGACAGCGTCCACGTCTATTACGCAGACAGTGGTTGGCAGCAGATTCAGCCAGGAGAAGTGTTGTTGGTGCGCTCGGGAGTCGAACACGTGTTGGCGGACTGCCCGAGGTCGGCCTACGAGTTCACCTCCTCGGTCCAGCCAGGCCGACTCCGCAAGCTGATTTTCTCCGAAACTGGCTCTGTCTCCGGTCCAATCCTCACCTCCCTTGCACCCATCTACGGTTGGACGCCAGACCCCGCCCAATCAGCCCGAATCGCTGCCATGGCCTCGAGAGCCTGTGAAGCTCCTGGTTGCCTGCAGGCTGCTTTTGGAAACCGAGTTCTGGAATATCTGTTGATCCAGCTGGTGCGAGACTGGCTCCGTCAGCAGAGCGATCACCAGGTGGATATGGTCTATGCGAAGACCTTTGTTGACTTCGCTCCGCTCGTCGAGGCCCTGGAACGTTCGCCTTTCGAGCGCTGGGGTTTACAACGGATGGCTGAGCTCGCCAATATGTCTCGTTCCTCCTTCGCCGAGAGTTTCCGGCGACGCATGGAATGCTCGCCGATGGGGTTTGTGGCCGCCAACCGGGCTGCCCGGCGTGCGGTGGAGCAGAGCGGCCAACAGGAACTTTGCGCTGACTCTCGGGTTCCAAAGACTCCGACGGTAGAATAGCGGACCACGCTGGCAACCGGGCAAGTCATTCGAACATTGGGGACCTCGCCCGGTGAGTTATTGCGGATTTGTAAAAGGCGTTAAGCGGACTATATCAATTTCTCTGCCCGGCGCAAGTTTTCCGAAACCCCCAAATGATAGCCTTTGGAAGTCGAGCGGATGGCTCTACGGTCACAATGAACCCGGAGGTCTTACCCATGGCACCAGCGACGGTCAGTTCTTCTTCCAGCAGTGGCGGCGGCGTGAGCAGCCTGAGCCACTCCGGCGCCAGCAGCCAGAAGCCTGCTCAGACCAAGAGTGAGCAGCCCGCGTCCAGTCCCAATTCCACCAAGGATCGTACCACATTCACTCAGGAAGCCAAAACTCGGGAAACCTCCAATGCCCCCGATATGGGAGCTCTGGCGGCCGCGCTGGGAGAACAGCCGGCCAGCTGGAGGGACCAGTTGGGTACGCAGACGATGCAGAAGGGGGCCAATGGCGAGTCGGTAACGGCCCTGCAGAGCGCCCTGAATGAAAAGTTGGGCCTCTCGCTGGACACCGACGGCAAGTTTGGACGGGATACGGTCGCGGCCGTCAAGGACTTTCAACGACAGAACGGTCTGAGCGTGGACGGAATCGTTGGCACAGAGACGCGCGCGGCGTTGCTGGCCGAGAAAAAGCAGGCGGAGCCAGCCAGGCCGCTGGATGCCAATCAGTATGAGCTGCTCAACCAGCAGTTGGGCAAGGGAACCCTGCAACTGGGGTCGCACAATAAGGAGGCGGTGACCACGCTGCAAAACGCCCTCAATGAGCGCGGCGCCCACCTGGGCGTGGACGGGGACTTTGGCAACAAGACCAGGCAAGCGGTGGAGAATTTTCAGCGCGAAAACGGGCTGCCGGTCAACGGCAAGTTGGACGAGGTAACCCGGGCCGCGCTGCTCGGGCCCGAACCTCCCAAGACGCGCGAGCAGCTGCAAGACCAAGAGGCCGCTCGGCGAATGGAGGCCAGCCAGCCGACGCAAGACGGCCTGATCTTCGGAGACAAACTGACGGCTGAAGAGCAGCAAAAAGTTCGAGAGGTCGCCGCCTCACTGGGAGCCGACCCCAACGATTTGATGGCGGTTATGGCGGCGGAGACCGGTGGCACCTTTGACCCGTCCGAGCGAGCCGGCAAGAACGGCGCGGTGGGGCTGATCCAGTTCACCAACACGGCCATCACCGAAATGAACAAGGGACTGCCCAGGGACCAGCATTTGACCAAGGCGGCCCTGGAACAGATGTCCTTTACCGAGCAAATGGACCACGTCCAATCCTACTTGCAGACGATGATGGATCGCTATAACGGGCCGGCCAACCCGGATCGCGGCGATTTGTATGCAGCCGTTTTCTCCCCGGCACTGCTGGACAACTCCGATACAGCCCGCATCTACGGTGGCAACAGCAAAGAATATCGCGCGAATAAGAGTTTGGACACCAATCGGGACGGCTTCATCACCCGCAACGAACTGACGGCGCGCGCCGACGAATGGTATGAACGCGGGCTGGAAGTCTTGGCATGAATCCCTGAGCAACAACTGGAGCTTTGCGCCTTGCCACCTCATCTCCAGCTGGCGCCGCCACCCAAAAATTTAGAAATTTAGGAGTCCTGAAGTGTCTCCTCCAGCGGTCGGTTGGGTATACTCCTGGATTATGTCTTTGGCCGTGAACCAAAAGCTGCAAGACCGCTACGAGATTGTACGGAGCATTAAAAGTGGGGGTATGGGAGCGGTTTACGAAGCGGTGGACCACAAGCTCGCTTCAACCCCTTGCGCCATTAAGGAAGTGCTGAGTTCGGCTCTCGAGAGTCAGTCCGCCAGCTACATCCTGCAGTCCTTTGAAAGCGAAATGAAAGCGCTGGCTGCCTTAGAGCATCCGAACATCCCGCGGGTCAGGGACTATTTCGAGATCGAAGGTAGACGCTACATAGTGCTGGATCTGGTCCGAGGCCAGGCTCTGGACGATGAGCTGGCGGAAAATCTCCGAGTGACCGGACGTCCGCTAGACCCCGCCCTGGCGGCCCAGGACATGATTCAGGTTCTAGAAACGCTGGCCTATTTACACCAATCTAAGCCGGCGATTATGCATCGGGACATCAAGTCCGCCAATTTAATTCGCGATTCCAGGACAGGCCGTATCAAGGTCGTTGACTTTGGAATTGCCCGTTCAGTGGAAACACAGCGGGTGCAAACCCAGGTAGGAACCCCGGGCTTCTGCGCTCCTGAGCAGATGGCGGGCCGGGCCGAGTGTCGGTCAGACCTTTATTCGGTGGGCGCAACGCTGTATCACCTGTGCACAGGGCGCATTCCCCCCGCCTTCACCTTCGAGGCGTTGGAAATGGAGTTACCCGAGGCGCCCGGACTGGTGGAGATCGTTCTCAGGGCGACCCAAACCAAACCACAGGACCGCTACTCGAATGCTCAGGAAATGGCTGAAGCTCTGAAGTCCTGGTTGCTCGACCCGAAGCAGGCCAGCCTACCCGCTGCACGGGTCGTACCTGTCGTAACGGACCCTCCCATTAAGGCCGCCACAACCCGGCAAGCGGCTTCTCAAACCCTCCCACCGTCCAACCAGACAGGTCTCTGGCTCGGTATTTTAAGTATGTTGTTGGCTGCCTCCGGTCTGCTCTACAACGACTACCAGAGCCGATTTGCTCAGCAGCCAGAACCATCCAGGACACCCGCGCCTACGCGAACAGCCTCGCCTTCCCCGACGCCGACCAAGAAAACGCTGGCGATCAGCAAACCCGTCCCAGCTCCGGTTGCCCTCCATCCCAACCCCCACAAGGTGAAACCCCCTCGGCCAAAGCCCAAGCCCGTCGCTCCAAAACCAATCCTGAATCCGCCAGAACCACCCAGCCTGGTAAACACTCCGGCCTATCCCACGGCCCCTCCAGGTCGTCCAAAGCCGCCGGCCGTGACAGAGCCGGTCGCGGCCGAGCCTCCGGCTCAGCCCCCCACCCAGCCGCCACCTCCCCCACCCTCGATCTCGCGAAACAGCCCCAAGGCCTTTGAAGATCAGGTGGGTCCGTATCGATTTCGCCTGGAACGGTCCGCCGCCCCCGGGGACAACGAGACATTCGCAGCCCAACGTTATCCTGGCTACTCTCGCTTCCTGGGTGGCCCGCCAGGCGACTTGATTCTTTATCAAAATTCGCCCGACGAGCAAAGAGTTCGCTGGATCAGCAGGGGTGTCGTCAACGAGATCAGCGTGCGTCCATGTCCACCGCCGGGAACCGTGGACAACCAGCTCTGGTCTAGAATCGGACAGGTCGTAAACCGGCCTCTCTAATGAAGCGGGTCCCGGCCAGTCCGTTTGATCAATTCTTTCCAAGGGGTCCGGTGGCGAGGCGCGGAACTGGTGGGCGAAGTTTGGCGCGCGAGGCCCCAGCGCGCCTAAATATCGCGCCAGAGCGACAACTGAAACTCGAGCGGCTGGGGAGCTTTTTCCCCCTTGGGCCCGGCACCAGGCGTCGGCTCGTTCTTCACCAGATCACCCAGAACTTTGGTTCGGCACTTCAGTCCACCCTGCAGCTCCAGCGTCTCCTGTGTTTCCGCGGAGTCGAGAAAATAGATGCGATCAATTGGCGCTTTGATCTCTTGAAAGAGCACACGAGCGAAGTATTCTTCAGCTTTTGGGGTCGATCCCATCAGGATGGAGTAGCGTTCACCCTGATCGTTGGTGCCGTGCCTGGCGTTGAAAAAGTTGGCCGCGTCTCGGTCCTCATGACGCAGACTGGGAAAAGCCCCCGCCACACGATGAACTTTCATGCCGGCAGCTTCCAAGTCCTTGGCTGTGAGATCCTCATAGGCGGTCATTTTCTCGCCCCACTCACGCAGCTTTGTTTTCTGCTCTTCGACTCTGGCCTTTTGGGCGTCGCTGCCGCCACCCACGGCCGCGAGTTCGTCATCCAGCCACTGGCAATTCAACTCGGCGGCTTTACGGCTATCCTGCAGGGCGAACTCCCCGGGACCGACGGGCATCATCCGCATGTCAACGTGGAATTCGCCCGGTTGCTCGATGCCAAAGACCTGCTCCGGCTTCACCCCGTGGTCGGACGCCAGCACGAGCATGGCTTCTTCGGTGGTGACATCCCGACCTCGATCTTCTTCCAACATCCGTCGGGTAATCTCCACGGAATCCTTGCCGATGAGCACATAGGGCGTGCCATCCTGACGCAGGCCAGAAGCGACGTTGCCATATTCAACGTAGCCGATGGTCGTCTTGCTTTGCCCACTCTGCAGCATGCCCTGGCCCACCGAAACCTTCTGATACTGGCCTTTGTCCACTCCACCCTGACGGGGAAAATCACTGCTCAAACCGAGTGGGCCGAGTCGCTCCTCTCGGCCTTTGCGCTGTGCGTCAGCGATCAGTCCGTAGGAGTAGTCGCTCATATCAGGAGGATTCAGACGTCCGCCGCCAACCGTGGGCTCGCCGTAGTCCTCAAGCCAGGCGCACACGCGGCCGCTCTCGTGGAGGGTATAGTTGCGCAAGCCATCGGCCACGTAGCCCTGATTCAATGCTTCGGCCTGACCCGTGCCAGCGAAACCGACCATGCGGAAACCCTCGACCGAACCGATTTCCGTGAGTTGTTCAAAGTAGCGTCCACTGGGGTCGTGGGGCGACTCCACCGAAATCTCCATTTGTCGCACGTGCAGGCCGTGGTCTTTTGGCAGAACTCGACGCAACGGCTCGGGCTGTTCCGAGGCTGCCCGGGCCGCTCGCTGCTGGGCGTTCTTCTCAAACACCTCGCCAATGTCGCTGCCTGGCGCGTTCCAGGTCATGGCCTGTTGAAACGGTTCCAGTTTGGACACCATATCCCGGACGTCGAGAACGCGAATATCGCCCTCGCCGTCTTTGGCAAAAGCTCGGATTTCGTAGTGGGTGGAAGGATACTTGAGGTGATTGGCGTCGCTGAGGAGATGTCCGCCCACGGGCCGGTCAACGCCCTTAAGCTGAAACTTCTGAGGCTCCGGCAGGAAGGTCTGTCCCGTTTCCAGGCTGTCCTGAGCAACAGGATCGGCACCCGGCTTCTGACGCTTGAGCGCGTGAGTATGGCTGAAGGAGCCAATGGCTTTGCTTGAGTCTGAGACGCGGCCTATCATTTGGACCAATTCGACAACAGAGTGGCATTGTCTTGCTGGGAGCTCGGTGCCGCTCAGCCAGGGCATCTGGGGGGAAAAAGGCGCCTGGCTTGAAACGGGACAGGATGAGATTTTCGAGCGGTCTTATTGCTCTCAACCTGGTCGTCTCGACCTGTCTGCCTGCCCGAGCGGACCTGATCGACGATCTGGGCGCAGAGGCCTCGCGCTTGCGGCAGCTGAGCTACAGGAAGGTGCCCAACAAGCGAGTCAACCAGAACTTCATTTCCAGCTACGTGGGCAAGGAGGTGGATAAGGAGCTCAAGGGCCCCGCGGTGCGTCGTCGTGAGCTGTTCCTCAAAGACTTTAAATTGATGAAGCCTGCCGCCTCATTGGCCGGGACCTACAAGACTCTGCTCAAAGACCAGGTTCGCGGATTGTATGACCCCGACACCAAGAGCTACCTGGTGGTCAAAGGGGGCAGCTCGGCCGGCATCGAGCGCATGCTCATGAATATGTATTCCTTTATGGGACTGCAATTTGAGAATGTTCTGACCGTTCACGAATTGGATCACGCCATTCAGGACCAACATTTCAATCTGAAGAAGCTGCAGAAATCGGTGGAGGGCAACTGGGATCGCGAGCTGGCTCTACAGTCTCTGGTGGAAGGCGACGCCAGCTCGGTCATGACCGATTACCTCTTTCAACAAATGGGCCAGCCTCGGCCCACCAGTGTGGATATACCGCCCGTCACCGGAAGCCCGGTGGTGGATTCCGCTCCGATCTATTTCCGAGACGGATTGATCGTGCCCTATTTGCAGGGTCAGGCTTTTGTTGACTACCTGCGCCAATCTGGCGGCTGGCCCGCGGTGGACAGAGCCTACCTGAAGCTACCCGCCTCCTCCGAGCAAATTCTGCACCCCAAGAAGTATTTCAACGATCCGCCCCGGCCCGTCAAAATCAACCTGCCCGGCCTGCCAGGCTACCAGAACCTGGGACAGGATACGGCGGGCGAATTCGTCATTCGCTGCTGGGGCCGGGAGAATAACCTCTGGCGTGGGCTGGCTTCAGGCTGGGGAGGCGACCGCTTCCAAACCTGGGCAAGCCCCACCGATCATTACACCCTCTGGGAAAGCCACTGGGACACAGCCCAGGATGCCAAGGAATTTGCGGACTTCGCCCGCCCCCGCCTGAGCGCCAAAGACAACTTGCTGCAGGAGCAGAACCGGGTCCAGATCTGGCTCAACATTCCCCCCAAACTTATCAAAGACCGAAGCCGGTTTCTCTGAATCCGCCCGTGACGCATTTCACAGACGCGCCCTGCCCTGCGGGAGCATTTTAGGCATTATGAAATACATCAAAGCGCTGCTCCTGACCGCCTGTCTGAGCCTGCCATTATGGGCTCAAGATCAACAAGTCCAACATCCCGCCGGATTTCAGACTCGCCTCCCGGCGGCCTTCAAGGTCACCCAGGACGCATCGGGGATGGCCGCGGTGGCTCCCAACCAGGCCTACCTGGTGATCCTCAAACATCACTCCTACGCCAATTTTGAAGCCTTCGCGCGCGATGCCAACCTGGAGAAAGATGGATTCACGCTGGTCGGGGACGTTCGCAGCCTCAATTCCAGCGACCGAAGTTTTCGCGCCGCCAAACAAACCCCGGACGGCTATCTGGTGGCCGACACGTTCGTCAGCTTCTCACCCTACGGAGGCGGGAGCCTGATCGTGGCCCTTTCCGACCAGAACCATGCCGAGGCGGCCTACAACAGCGCCTACCAGATGGCTCACAATCTGACCTTCAGTCAGCCCCAGCTCGACCAAATCTGGAGTTCGGCTCTGACCGGAAAACATCTGGTCTATCTCTACACCGGCAACGGCTACTCTGAACGCAAGGATCTTTATCTGGCCAGCAACGGTCAGTTTGCCCAACGCAATGACGCCAGCAGCGCCTCCATAAACGGCAGCGGCTACCTGGCCGGAGGCTCGGATGGACGCTGGCAAATCCTCTCCGGGGGCCAACTGGTGCTCCAGTTCAACAACGGCCAGACCGGTAGCTATATCCTGGCGCCGGGACAGGCTGGCAACGAAGTGCTCCTGAACGGGAAGCGCTTTTTCGTCTTGAACTCGTAACAATCTGGCAATACGTTTTATCCGCCCTTTTTTCTCGTCGGCTTAGAATGAGCCTATGTTTGTATCCGCTCTCTCCATCACCACCACCTCACTTCCCATGGACGCCACCATGCCCACCTTCGGGGCGCTCCAACGACTGGAAAGCCCGATGGCGGGTCAGCAAATGCTCCCCCAAATGGGGGCGATGCAACAGATGCAGATGCTGATGGGTGAAATGTATATGTTGCTGCAGACCTTGATGGGAGGTGCGCCAGCCGCCTTTGACGGCTCCCCCAGCCCGCTCGCCAACACCGAAACCGCCAAATTGGGCGCCACCGGTGCGACGGGCTCGACCAGTTCCGTCGGTTCCTCCAGCAACGTCCCGAGCGCCGACCTGCAAAATCTGCAGGGCAGCGATTTCGGCAAGAAACTGGCCGCTCAAGCGGAAAAGACAGCCAACCAGATCAACACGCCAGGACTTTGCCTAAAAGGGGTCAACGACGCGATGCAGGCCATGGGTCTGCCCGTTCATCGCGAGGCTGCAGCCTGGATGGCGGTGGACGACTTTCAGAAAAACCCCCACTTCAAAGAGGTCAAGGTCTCCAAAGACCAGCTCAAGTCGCTGCCTCCCGGAGCGGTGGTCATCTGGGATAAAGGCGCCGGCCTGCCCTATGGTCACATCTCAGTCGCCCTGGGCAATGGCCGCGAAGCTTCCAGCAAAGTTCGCAACCAGTTGTTACTGAACACCAACTTCCACGTCTTCTTGCCCAAGTAACCAGCCTGAAGCGATCCCCCATGAAATTGACCCAGGAAAGTAGGTAAGCGGCCTGCGCCGAGGCGAAGCAACCGGCCGTGAGTTCCAGTGGCGTCGACGCAGTACCGTTCCAGGAAGGCCTGCAACTAGGTCAAGTTCTGGATTATCGTTACGACGTCAAGGAACTGGTGGGTCGGGGTGGCATGGGCACCGTCTATCGGGTGCGCGATTGGGACTGGAACGTCGACCTGGCCGTCAAGGTGCCGGCCCGCCACTTGATTTCCGACTGGGTGGCCAAAGAGCGTTTCCTGCTCGAAGCCCAGACCTGGATCGAGCTGGGTGTGCACCCCAACATCGTGCAATGCTGGTTCGTGCGCGAGTACGAGGGACTGCCTCTGGTTTTTATGGACTACCTGCCCGACGGCAGCCTGAAAGAGTGGCGAGACCGGGGCAAGGTCCACCCCGGCGACTGGGAACGCATCCTGGATCTGATGATTCAGGCCGCCTCCGGCCTGGCCTACGCCCACGAACAAGGGCTGGTACACCGGGACGTGAAGCCGGCCAACCTGCTCATGCGCGAAGACGGTCGCCTGTGTGTCACAGACTTTGGCCTGGTCAAGGTCACCGCCCTGGAAACCACGGGTCCATCCGGAGCCGACCTGGAAATAATTCTCAAAGAGCTGGAATCCAGAGGCATTGACGAGGATTCCCTGACCCTGACCCGCACCGGAACCATGTTGGGAACGCCGGAATATGGTGCCCCCGAGCAGTGGATGGCAGCCGGCAACGTAGGCGTTCAGGCCGACATCTACGCTCTAGGAATTATCCTGTACGAACTCTGTGCCGGCCGCCGTCCTTTTGACGACGGCATCAAGAAAGTCTCGGCCGCCATCATGTTAGGCGAGCACCTGATGACTCCGCCCCCCGATCCAAGGAAGTTCCGACCAGATATCCCTGAGGCCCTGGCCGGATTATGCTTGAGCTGCCTGGCCAAAGATCCGCTGCAGCGCCCCGGCTCCATGCTCGACATGCGCCAGGAGTTGGTCCGGCTCAACCAGGAGCTAACCGGCCGCCCTTACCACCGGCCCAGCCCTCGAGCTGGAGCCCAGCGGGCCGATGCTCTCAACAACAAGGCCGTCTCCTTCTGGAATCTTGGCTTTGGCCAGCGCGCCTTCGACGCCTGGCGAGAAGCCTCCAAACTGGACGGCTTGCACCCTGAAACCGTCTATAATCGCACCATCGTGCAGTGGCGTCAGGGCCAGATCGACGACGCTGAGGTCTTGCGGCGTCTCACCCAGGTCAAAGCCACCCATCCCCACCTGGGCACCTATCTGGGCTACTTCCTCTTAGAACGGGGCGACGCCCATTCGGCTGAGCAAGAAATTCGTCAGGCCCTGGTCAATCCGCTGGCCGCTCGCGAGGGTACCGCCTGGCGAGCTCTGGGTGATGCCTGTATGTACCTAGAGCAATATCCGCCGGCTGTGGAAGCTTACCAGCAGGCCCTGCGCCGGATGCCCGACGACCGGCAGGCGCGGGCTCGCCTGGAGATGGCCCAGCAAAATCAACGCCAGCAGGGTCGGGTACTCTTTCCCCGCTCCACCCCTCGACTGGTGCTGGAAAAACGCTCGACCGTCACGGCCGTGGCCCTGAGCGCGGAAGGCGATCAGGCTGCCCATTGGTCGGGGGACACACTGGAATTTTGGAACTGCCAGGACGGGACTGTGCTTTGGAGCTGGCGCGCCGAAAGTGGTTCGAGCGCTCCCACCCGTCTCTCGATCGAACGCAACTGGGTGTTTTCTCTGGCCAGCGCCCACGGCCGGTGCTGGTCTCGCAGCAACGGCCAGCTCTTGTACGAGGTGGAAGGGCGCAAGCGGATTCTGGCCGTGCATTCTCGATTGGGCTGGGTGCTGGTGGGCGGTGAAGCACTGGAGCAGGTCAGACTGCCGGGAGGCGAATTGATGCAGGCTCTGGAGGGGCACACCAAGCCCATCACCAGCGCCGCCCTGAGTCCGAATGGAGAGCTGGCCGTGACCGGCAGCGGCGACCGCTCGGTGCGACTCTGGGACCTGCGGGAGGGTCGTTGCCTGCATCATTTGCTGGGACACACCGACCTGGTGGAGAGCGTGGTGCTGAGCAATGACTGCTCCCTGGCCTTTTCCGGCAGCCGCGACAAAACCGTGCGCGTCTGGCAGGTCTCCACCGGAGACTGTCTCTATGTGCTGCAGCACGCCCACGAAGTGCGCCGCGTCCGCCTGACGGCCGACGGTCACCTGCTGGTGGGCAGCTGGTCGCTGGGCGAAAAGGACCAGCTGGATGTCTGGGAGGTCACCACCGGGCAGCGACTCTTTACCCGCTCGGGAGGTCACTGGCTCTGCCCATTTTCCAACGGGCCCTGGGCCCTGGTTGCCTCCAAGGTGGCCCGACCTGCACCGCTGACGCTGTGGGAAATTCCCAGCGGCCGCCAGCTCTGTGCATTCAGTGAGGCACCCAGCGAAATCACGGACCTGGCTCTGAGCCGTGATAACCGCTGGGCCTTGAGCGGATGCAACGACGGCAGCCTGCGCCTTTGGGAAGTGGACTGGTCAGCCCGGGTGGGAGAATTCTCGCTGGTGGTCAATCGTACTCGCGATCACGACGAAGTCGAGTCCAATCAAAAGTTGTTCCTCAGTCACCTGGATTCAGCTCAACGCCAGTGGGATTCAGGCGAAGCGGCGGCGGCCTGTGCCCGCCTGCGCGAAGCGCGCAATCTGCCTGGCTATGCCCGCGATCCGGGCGCCCTGGCCCTGAACGCGCGCATGCTGGCGCGCCTGGCCCGGCGAGGAGTGCAGGCAGTCTGGCAACTCCGTTCCTTTGCCGCCAACGGCTCGGTCAGCGCCCTGAAAATGTCGGCCGATGGACAGCTGGCTCTATCGGCCTCGGGAAAATTCTTGTACCTCTGGGAACTGTCCAGCGGCTCTTGCGTACGCGGATTCACCGGACACACCGATCATGTCACCTCGGTTGCCTTGAGCAAGGAGACGGCACTCTCCTCCAGTCTGGACGGAAGCGTCCGACTGTGGAGCCTGGCCAGCGGAGAATGCCTTGATACCTATCGAATCAACGAACCCATAATCCAGCTAGGAGTCAGCAGTTCGGGTCTGTTCATGGCCGCCAGCCCGGAGAAACTGGCTCTGGTTCGGCTGGACCGGTCGGAACCTTCACTGACGCTCAACACCCCGGGTTTGACCTGCCTGGCCCTGAGCCGGGACGGGCGTCTGGCCGTAACCGGCGGGGCCGAGGCCAACTCGCTCAGGCTGTGGCGCCTGCCGGCCGGAGTGGCCAGCCGGCCCTGGCGGGCCTCCCGGGCTCACCCTCAGCTGCTAGGGGATGGTTCAGCCACCTGCGCCGCCCTGACCGCGGACGGACGTTTCGTCCTCATTGGCGACGCCCAGGGCTGGCTGAGACTTCTGGATGTGGAAGAAGGCTGGTGCCGCTCGGCCTGGCAGGCCCACTCCGGCCCCGTGCGCGGGTTGCGACTCAGTCAGGACGGTAAGGTGGCCTTCTCGTTTGCCGAAGACTCACCCGTGTTCTGTTGGGAAGTCATCAACGGACGGCGCTGGGAGGTGCTGGAAGGTCCTCAGGATGCTCTGGCCATCACGCCCGACGCCCGCTTTCTGCTCACGGCGGGCGCCGATCGCGTGCTTCGATTTTGGGAATTTGACTGGGAACTCAATCCCGAAAAAGAAACCGCTCCCCTGGCCGACACCTGGAGAAAATCCACCGTGCTGGACATGATTGGCGGCCTGTTCCGCAGAAAAAGCTAGCCGCCAGGCTGGCTAGATTCGACCGAACCAGTCCGAGCCCACCGGACTCAGACCGTGCTGGCGAAATCCCTGGACCTTACCCTGAGCATCGGTGAGAAACGAAACTTCAAAATCATCCACTTCGACCGCCTCATCGACGGGGTGAGCCCAAAATGTGTCGCGATTGAGATGGCGTAGCAAAAATTCGCGCTGGCTCAACTGCAGCACCAGAGCTCCATTGCGTTCCAGGACCCGTACCCGGCCCAAAAAATCGTTCTCGAACTGGCCGGTGTAGAGCGCGTTGGCCAGAGCTGGTTCCGACCCGGCAGCGGGCTTAGGCTGCTCCACCAGAAACGAACTCATGGCCTGGTTGACCTTGTGCTGGGTGTCCCGCACCAGTTGAGTATTCAACTGACCGGTATCATAAAGATCCACCACCCCGGCCGCTACGGCCTCGGGGATCCCACTGGGGAAGGCATTGGTGGCCGCCACCACTCCCAGATCCTCCTGAGGAACTAGCGTCACCACGGTGCGCACCCCTTTGCTGAATGCGCCGGAATGGCTGACCACGTAGCGTCCATGCTGGTCATAGCGAATAGCCCAGCCCAGGGCGTAATAACCTTTATCGGAAAAATCACCCGGATTGTTCCGCGTGACCGCCTGAATGTTATAGGTTTCCTCCAGCACCTCGGGAGCGATCAACTGACGGCCCCCCAGCTTGCCCTTGGCCAGGTGGAACTGGGCCCAGCGAGCAAAATCGCGAATCGAACAGGACACCCCACCGGCAGGTGCCTGGGCCTGGGCGTTGCGCAGGGTGGGCTGAACCTTGCCATCGCGAATGAAATGGGTGGTCGCGCGATTGGTCTTGCTCAGAAAGTCACGATAGCGAGCGCTGGCCGAGGTCATCCCCAGGGGCACAAACAGCTCTTTTTCCATCACCTCTTCGAATGGCGCCCCGTAAGCCCGCGCGGCCGCCTCTCCCCCCAGGGTATAACCATAATTGGAATAAGCGTAGCCGCTGCGAAAGGGGTAAGCCGGGGGCAAAAATCGCAGTTGATGTAAAATGGCCGGGCGGTCCAACCCGAGTTCCTCCAGCATATCGCCAGCGAAGCCGGGCAGTCCACTACGATGGCTCAGCATGTCTCGGAGACTGGCCCGAGGAGTGACCCAATCCTGGTAGAAGCGAAACTCGGGCACGTAGCGCTGAATCGGGTCGTCCCAATCCAACCGATGTTGCGACACCAAAGCGGCCACCATGGTGCTGGTGATCGGCTTGGAACAGGAGGCCATCTGAAAAACGGTGTCGGCGTCGACCCGCTCAGGCTTGCCCAGCTGGCGCACACCATAGCCTTGGATGTAGACCACCTCACCCTTGTAGATCACGGCCAGGGCAGCCCCCGGCGCGCCCGACTCTTTCAAAAGCGAATCCACCACAGAGTCCAGTTGAGGCAGATTCTTGAGAAAAGCCGGCCCAGGATCCGCTCCCACAGCCGAGATCAGCAAGCAGCTAAAGAGAAAGGTCTTCCAAATCATGGTTGCAGGTTGTGCTCACCAATGGGCTCATTCCTGCCCGGACCGGTCAGGCCAGCATGGAGCTGATATCCTGGGGCGGGTCCACTCGCCAGTGAAACTCGCCGACCTGCATCTCGACAGCGCTGAGCAGGTGCCGCTGAATCCTCAGTTGTTGTTCCAGACGCGGGGTCCAACCATGGTCCAAAAACTCCACAAAAAACGACTCATCCGGGCCGTAAATCTTGTCTCCCAGCACCGGGTGTCCGATGTAGCTGAGATGCACACGAATCTGGTGCATGCGACCCGTCTCCGGGACCACTTCCAGCAATGCCAGTCGGTCAGGCAGTCGGCGCAGTACTCGCCAGGAGGTGATGGCGGCTTTTCCGTCGGGCACGACGGCCTGCTTCAAGCGCACCAGACTGCCGCGCAAGGGACCGATAGGAGCTTCGATCAGGCCCTCATCTTGAGCCGGCCAGCCCTGGACGATAGTCCAGTACACCTTACGGGCTGACTCAAACCGGCCGCACCACTTCTTGTGGTTGCTTTTGGAAATCAGCACCAATCCGCTGGTCTCCCGATCCAGACGGTTGACAAAGTGCGGGGAACATTCCCCCAAATACAGGCGCACTCGCGAGATCAGGCTGGAAAACTCATCGCCGGTGGTGGGATGGCAGACCAGATCCCCCGGCTTATCCACCACCAGGTAGTCCTCGCCTTCATCCACCACCCGCAGCCGGGCACTCTCCTGGAGGGTCTTGTTCAAAGTCAGACCCTTGCTTCCCGTCATCGCCAGTCATCCCTTGTAAAGAATGAACCTCCAGCCTGAGGGCGTAGTGTCGCAAGATGATCACCAATTCGTTGGGGCAGCCGCTGGGCCAGCCGATCCAATGGTCGGGCGCGCTTCGGCCGCAACGCCAGAGTTTGGGGCCAGGCCGCTTTTGCAGTTTGCAACCCCTGCAGGCGGCCCAACACGCTGCCCAGCTCTACGCAGCCCAGGCCCTGGATGCGGGCGGCGCCAATTGGACCTACCTCCCCCATCCCCCTCCGATCGACCTGGAAGACTACCGGCAGCGCCTGGAAATCCAGCAGCAAAGCCCCGACCCGCTCTTTTACACAGTGCTCAGCCCTGAGGGTGAGGCCGTAGGCACGGCCAGCTACCTGCGCATCCAGCCAGAGGCGGGCAGCATCGAGGTCGGCTACATTCATTTTACTCCCCGCATGCAAAGAACTGCGATGAGCACCGAAGCCATGTATCTGATGATGAGGCACGCCTTCGAGGATCTGGGCTATCGCCGCTATGAATGGAAGTGCGACAGTCTGAACGCTCCCTCGCGGGCGGCTGCCCTGCGGCTAGGTTTCCGCTTTGAGGGCATTTTTCGCCAGGATCGGGTGGTTAAAGGCCATAATCGCGACACCGCCTGGTATTCCGTGATCGATGGCGAATGGCCTGAGCTCAAGCGCGCCTTTCAAGCCTGGTTGGCTCCGGAAAATTTCGACTCCCGAGGGGTTCAGCGCCGTCCTTTACGGCTTCAACCAGAAGCGCACTAGCTCGCTGGCCGCCCGCTGGAAGGTCGCCGGATCGGGACGCTGATAGACGATATCGTCGTACCGGCGCCGGGGGTCCAGAGCGTGACCGCACTTGGGAAAATAGACGAAGCGCTTGTTCCCTTTCTTCCAGACGGAATTCTCGCAGATCTCCACCGCCTTGACGAAGTAAGCCGGAGTCTGATTGTCCCACTCGCCCTGCAAGAAAACCGTGGGACAGGTGGACTGTTCGATCATTTGCGCGGTCGCGGGCAGACTTGCCTCATCGCGGCGCCAGGCATCCTCAATCAGGGGCCGCAAAAGCAAATTAGACCAGTTCCCTCCCTGAAACTCAGAACGGCTTAGACAACCGTCCCGGTCCAGGTCGAGAATGCTCATTTGAGGGCGCAAAGTGTCGTTCAGCTCGGCCGGCTCCAGCACCAGACTATGGTTCTTGTCCAGATCATAAAAGTAGTCCAGGGAGCGATAAGCGACCTGTTCCAGCACCAGCGTTTCCATCGAGTTGGCGGAGGTGCCGATCAGGCCCAGACCGGCAATTTTGCCGTCCTGTCGCGCCACCTGTTGAGCCACCCAGGTGCCCTCGCTGTGCCCAACCAAAAAAACCGGTAAGCCCGGGCACTTGGAGCGAGCCAGCGCCACCGCGCTGGTCGCATCCTGGATAAAAGCCAGAGCCGGGTGCTCCAGGAGCGAGCGCAGAGGTCCCTCGGCCTTTTGCTGACGCAGTGCGTAGTTGCGCTTATCGTAGCGCAACACGGCCAGATCCTGGCCCTGCAGCGCCGCTGAGAGATCAGCGAAAAACGGATTGGGCTTATGGTCCTGGCTGGCTTCAGCCAGTTCCTCGTCCATATTATTGGCGCCCGAACCATGAATCAGCACCACCACGCCGCGAGCCCCCGCGGGAACGTCCAATCGTCCCGGCAGACTGTAGCTGGCATCCACCGGAACTTGAACCGGTTCCGCACTGACGGCTGCGCCCCAAGCCAGGGCCAGCAACCACCGTTTCATGACAGTTTGGCCCGCACTTCCATGAGGGCAAAACCCAGCAGATTCAGACCCAGCCATTGAGATGGGTCGGCGCAGCGCGGATCGTCTTCGGCCAACCCGATGCCCCAGATGCGGTCGACCGGACTGGCTTCCACCAGCACCCGCTCTCCGGTCCCCACCAGGAACCGCCGGATATTCTCGTTCTGCTCAAACTTGGCCAGATTGCCGGAGACCACAATTTCATAGCGATGGCGGCGCCACACCTCTTCCACGAAGCCGCCCACCTGGGCCCCCAGCTTCTTAGCTTCGGCCGGAGTGGCCGCTTCCAAAATCTTCACCAGGGCGCCCTCATCCCCGAAAAGCCTGGCCTTCTCGGCCATCATATAGTGCTCGGCGCTGGCGTAGCGGACCCTTTCCACCACGAAGGGCTGGACCCACCACTGCGAAAAACAGCCCTTTCCAATTGAACCGTCGCGCTGGGGCCGGTGGCCCCAAAAGTAGAGATACTTGGGCTGCAGGCCATTACCCACGGCCGTGCGCAGTGACATCACGTCCATTTTCATAGGACAAAGATCTCCGAGCCGCTCTGGCAGCGGCCAGCCTGCACCACTCGGGCGTTGATGCCGCGCAGCTTGAGATGTCGATGTTCGGCGGCATTTACAAACTGATGTGCTTCCAGGCCGAAGCGCTCGGCGAATTTTTTACAGCCGGTGTGGGGTTGCTCGGTCACTTCAATCACGGCCGTGCCCAGACCCAAGCGGGTGCCCACCGGCAGATGCTGCTCAGACAGGTCGAAATCCACGATGAGCTGGTCGCCAGCCCACTGCCACTTCTGGCGATCCGGGCAAATGGCGGCCAGCACCCGAGCATTCATGAGGTTCAACTGCATATCTGGATGAGGAGTCCGGTCCGGCCTGCGAGAGCTGGGGCGGCGCGACCAGTTGTCCCCGCAAAGCCCCTCCCTGAGGCAAAACTCCGCCTCCTCCAGTACTTCGCGTGCATCCACCTCAGGCCGCCGCACCAACATCTCGATTCGGCCACGCCCGCGGGGCGACTGGCGAATGTGTTCCAAGTGTTCCAACATAGCCCCTATCATTCTGGCGGCCGCATTCGGCCGCCTGCCGGAAGGGTCTGGTGATCCGGGTGCAAAAAATCACCCGATGAAGTTCCTGTTTCTGGCCCTCTTGCTCAGTTGGCCCTGCCTGGCCGAGGAAGTGCGCATTCGCCAGCAGCCGGCCCAGAGCCGGGTGGTGGTCCGCGATGGGGTCATCTTCTGCCCCCTTCAGAGCCTGGCCCAGGAACTGGGCGCATCCGAATCCTTCAGCCTGCAGGACGGTCGGGTGACGGTCAACGGTAAGAGTCTGGAGCTACAGGAAGACGGTGGCGAACCCATCGTCAACGCCCTCGAATTTTGCAAGGCTCTGGGCGGTAAAGTGACCCAGCCGGAACGAGGAGTGCTGGGACTGTATCCGCCGGCAGCCAGGTCCGGCCCGGTGAACCGCACCGACCCCTCCAGCTACTTCATCTCCCAGGTGCGCTCCAGCACCAACCCCACCGGCACGGTGGATAACAGCAACTGCGGACCGGCTTCACTGGCCATGGCGGCCCGGGCCTTTGGCAAGTGGCCTTTGGAGATCGCCGACAACGACTTTCCGGGTATGATGACCTGGATCCGCCGGACCATGGGTCACAAAACCGATGAGATGCAGGGCACCAACTTCCCCTGGTTGACCCGCGCGGCCGATCAGCTCAAGTTGCCCAACAAGCTCTTTCTGAACTACGACGAACTCCCCGGTCACCTGGCCAGGGGCCGCCTGGTCTTGGTGACGGGCTACCTGCAGGATCTGGGCTTACCCGGTGGAGGCCACGCGATGCTGGTGGTGGGGGCTCGCGGAGACGACTTTTTAATAAATGATCCCGGCCTTTTCTACAAAATACCCGGCTCTGCCGTGCGCTCGACCGATCTGCGTCGGTTCTTCAAAATGGGAATCGCCGTCGGTCCTTAAGAAGCCCGCTCCACACCTGCGGGCCGGCCTGCAAAAAAGGTTCACGCCCGGGCCGGGGGGAAGTTCGGCCCATGATTCCACTGTCTTCGCAGAACAGACCTGGCCTGGCGCCGCAGCCTCTGAAGAGCTGCCTGATGACCTGCGAAATGGGCGTATCTTCCGTGGTCAGGAGCCTGACAGGCATCGGTATCGCCGGAACCATCAGCCACATCTGGCATAAGAAAGGTGACTCATGACGACCCTTACACTCAATGAAAAAGCTCTGGCGCGCGCCGCCAACGAGGCTCGCGGACTGGCCATGGACGCCATCCACACCTGCAGCAGCGGGCACCTCGGGCTGCCTCTCGGATGTGCCGAAATCGGCGCGGTGCTCTTTGGCCATGCCCTGAGCTATAACCCGGACCAACCCAAATGGCTGAACCGCGACCGTTTCGTCCTCAGCGCCGGCCACGGGTCCATGTTTTTGTACGGCTGGCTCCACCTGGCCGGCTACCGAGTCAGCCTGGATGATGTCAAGAAATTCCGGGTTCTTCACTCCATCACGCCGGGCCATCCGGAATTCCACTGGACCGAAGGGGTGGAAGCCACCACCGGTCCTCTCGGGCAGGGCATCAGCAATGCCGTGGGTTACGCCGTCTCGGCCAAGATGGCCGAGGCCGAGTACAACACGGCTGAGCACAAAATTTTCGATCACCACGTGGTCTGTCTGGCTGGGGACGGCTGCATGCAGGAAGGCGTGGCCATGGAATCGCTGGCCTTCGCCGGCCACTTCAAGCTGGACAACCTCATTCTGCTCTACGACAGCAATGACGTCACTCTGGACGCCATGGCCTCGGCCACCCAGAGCGAAAACACTCAGAAGCGCTTCGAAGCCATTGAATGGGATGTCCAGCAGGTCGACGGCCACGACCTGACGGCTTTCCTGGCCGCCTTCGAGAAAGCCAAAGCCGCTCACGGCAAGCCCCAGCTGATCATCTGCAAAACCCTGATCGGCAAGGGAATCCCGGAGGTGGCCGGCACCGCCAAAGCTCACGGTGAAGGAGGCGCCAAGTTCATCGACTCGGCCCGCAAGGCATTGGGCTTACCTGAGGAACACTTCTTTGTGTCCCAGGAAACGCGGGACTTCTTCGCCCAGCATGGTCAGCAGCAAAAGGCCCGCTTCCAGCAATGGGAAAGCCTGTTTGAAGCCTGGCAGAAAGCCAATCCGGAGAAAGCCCGGCAGCTGCAAACCGCCCTCAACGGTGAAGTTCCCGCCGACCTGCTCTCCAAAGTGCCGGAATTCCCGGCCGATAGCAAGATCGCCACCCGCAAAGCTGGGCAAGAGGTGTTGCAACCGCTGGCCGCGGCCGTGCCCTGGTTGATGTCAGGTAGCGCTGACCTGCACGGCTCCACCCTCAACTATATTGCCGCCTCTCAGGACTGGGGCCCGGACCACTGGGGCGGGCGCAATATCCGCTTCGGAATCCGCGAGCATGGCATGTGCGGTATTATGAACGGCATCGCTTACGACGGCCTGTTCCGCGCCTCGGGCGCCACCTTCCTGGTATTTGCCGACTATTGTCGCGGTTCGATCCGACTGGCTGCTCTTTCTGGCCTGCCCACCCTTTACATCTTCACCCACGACAGCGTTGGCGTCGGAGAAGACGGACCCACTCACCAGCCGGTGGAGACGGTCAGCAGCCTGCGACTGATTCCCAATCTGGACGTCATCCGTCCGGCCGATCCGGAGGAAACGGCAGGCGCTTTCGTAGCCGCTTTGAGCCGCCAGGACGGCCCCACCCTGTTGTCTCTGACTCGTCAGGCTGTGCCCATGCTCAATGAAGCCTCGGCTCAGGAGCGCCGCCAGGGTGTGGCCAAAGGCGCCTACGTTCTGATGAAAGAGAAAGGCGAGTTGCAGACCATCCTGATGGCCTCGGGTAGCGAAGTGCAGCACGCCGTGGCCGCCGCCAAGACCCTGGGAGAAGGTGTGCGGGTGGTCAGTGTCCCCAGCTTCCGCCGCTTTGAGCAGCAGGACTCCAGCTATCACGAGCAGGTGCTCCCCGCCAGTTGCACCCGTCGCGTGGCCATCGAAGCCGGCGTCACCGGCCTCTGGTGGAAGTACGTGGGCCTGAAAGGGCAGGTCGTCGGGATCGACCGCTTCGGAATGAGTGCCCCGGGCGACAAGGTCATGAAAGAACTCGGCATTTCCGCGGACCACCTGGTCGAGGTGGTCAACCAACTCGGTTAATGCCCGAAGGTCCAGAAATCCACGCGCAGGCCGTTCGTCTTCAGTTCCTGAAAGGCGAGCGGCCTCGCCTTGTCTCTCCCTACCTGCCTGAGCTCGAAAGGTTGCAGGGCAAGAGGGTCAAAGAGGTTGGCGCGCGGGGCAAAGCCTTCCTCATCACGTTCGAGGGCAATCGCACTTTATATGCACACATGCAACTCTATGGACGCTGGGTCTTTGGCAAACCCGGCCAGGTCGACAAGACCAATCGCCAAATGCGCCTCTCGCTGGGTACCGAAAGCCAGGAAGCTCGTCTTTACAGCGCCACCGATATCGAGATCCTCAGCACCCTGCAGCAGCACCCGTATCTGAGCAAGCTGGGTCCGGATTTACTCGACCCCGGCGTTGGCCTGCCGGAACTGAAGGCCCAACTGCTGGACAGGCGCTTTTCCGGCCGCCGCCTGGCCGGATTGCTGCTGGATCAGAGCTTTTGGGCCGGCCCCGGCAACTATCTGCGCAGCGAGATTCTGTTCTGTGCCGGCCTCACACCCGAAACCCGGCCCCGTGACCTGAGTTCGGACCAACAAGATCAGCTGGCCCGAATTGCCCAGGGCCTGGCTCGCCGCTCCCTCAAAACCAAAGGCCTGACCAATCACCCGAAACTGATCCAAAAGGCGAAAAAAGACGGACAGACTCGTCGCTATTACCGTCACTGGGTCTTCAACCGACTGGGACGGCCCTGCTGGATCTGCCAGAGCCCGATTCGCAAGGAAGAATGGGGCGGCCGTCGCCTCTACCGCTGTCTGGAATGTGCGGGCGGTGGAGAATTGGAAATGCAATTTGAGGATGTGGAATAAAGCCCGGCCAGCGGCGACGGCCCGCAGGTCTGAATTCGGAACACAAAGTTATCTGGAGAGAGATTGATTTCAATGAAAAAGATTGCTTTTGCTATTCCTTTGATTCTGACCCTGAGCGGCTGGGCTCAGTCCAAACCCGAGCGAGATCCCTTTGTCAACCTTGAAGCGCGAACAACGGTTGTTCAGGAAGCACCGATACACACCAGTTCAGCCCACATCCAGACTCAGGCCCATCGCTCCAGTGCCCTGCCGACCGCGACCAGGCAGGCTCCCCAACTCAATGTTCTGGGACTGCTGACCAACTCAAAACAACCTCGAGCCATCGTAGCTGGAAACAAGAACACCTACATTGTTGCCCAGGGGGACAGACTGGGAGACTATCGAGTGGCTCGTATCGACCGCAGCGGCATTACACTGGCCTACAGGCAATTGCGTTACCACTGTCCCATCGGCCAGTAAGCCGTGCCCTGGTCGGCCAGCGTCCTGTTTGCTCCAGCTCTGCCTCAACTCAGGCAGGCATGGCTTCAGCATCCGGCTCTGGTGCGTGGATTGCATTGCTTTCCCCGGCTTCCCTACTGCCAGTTGCCGGCAGCGGGACTGCTGGCCGTGCCTGAATTCTTACCACCTGAAAGCTGCCGACGAGCTCACCAAATTCCCTGGGACGTGCTGCAGCCCGGACGTCGCTTTCAGCCCACGCTGGCGGCAGACCACCAACCACCACCTCAGCTGCTGGCTGCTCTGAGCCAGATGTCCTCTCTGGGTCCGCTGCTTTTCTACCGGGGCGAGACCCACGGCGGCGAGCTCATCGAAGAGGAAAGCTGGGTCTTCGAGTCGGGCAAGATCGAGCGCTACCGTAAAAATCCCCTGGTCTCCGGCATGGCCGCCCTCGGGGCAACTCTCCCCGAAGGCGGTTGGTTCGAGCCCTTCACCAGTCAATTTGATTGGGGCCCTTTTTTCCTCGGTGTTCCCGGCTCGCTCCCCACCCCTGGCAGCCTCTATCAAGCCTGCCACTCGGCCGACTGGGTCCAAGCCAAAGCCTTGCTGGAACAGGGCCACCACGCCACTGGCTATGGGAACCCAAATCCTATGACCTGGGCCCTGCGCTCCGACCACCTGGAAATGGCTCGCCTGCTGCACGCCCAGGGCCACCCACTGAGCTGGTCAGAACTGTGCGAATGCCGCTCGGCCGAGGCCGTGCTTTGGATGCTGCAGGAGGGAACGCAAAGCCGTCCTCAATGCGGCCTGGCTCTGCTTGAACGGGGCTGCCTGGAAGCCTGGCGGGCCCTGGGCGACCAGCATCCGCCCCAGGAGGTTTTCCTGGCCGCCTGTTACGGTGGAGTTGCCGAGCTGGTCGGCCCCTTGCTTGAGCAGCACCCGGAATGGCTTCATCTCAGCCGAATGGGTGACGACCCATTGACCATGGCGGCTCGGCGAGGCGATTCCAAGCTGTGCGCACTGCTGATAGGACACGGTGCCAGCTGGCACGAGAGCGCACTTTACGAAGCCGCTGCTCATGGTCACCTGCACCTGGTGCAGGCCGCAATCCAGGCCGGGGTCTCCCCCCTGGCCCGGCGCTGGGGACGTTCCGCTCTGGCTGAGGCCGCTTGCAGAGGTCATCTGTCGGTGCTTCAAGGCTTACCCGGCGTGGATCTGAACGCACCCGACCAGTACGGAAGAACCCCCCTACAGGCCGCCGCCCTGGCCGGCCAGGAGGGGGTGGTGGAGTGGCTGCTGCAGCGGGGAGTAGAGCTGGAAAGCAAAGACCAGAGCGGCTGCACCGCCCTCTGGTCGGCCGTCGCCAGCGGCCGCCAGAGTCTGGTGGACCGACTCTTGCGCGCCGGTGCCAATCCGGACGTGCAGAATGCCTATGGCGATAGCTTGGCCCTGCTGGCCAGCCAGCGCCAGATCCAGCTGCCGGCCCGCCAGCCGACCACCGAAAAGACGGCACTCCAGAGCGACCACCAGGAGTAGATCCCGGCCGCCTGCCACCACCAGGTCGTCAGCAGGGCGCACAAGACGGCCAGCAACTGAGCCGCCAGCACCCGAGCCCCGATCAGCGGGGCATCATCCGCATCCCCACGACTGCGAGGCCCATCCTGCTCAAGGCAGAGCGAAAGGAAACTGAGACACAGGATCAGACCCCAGGTCAGCTGGGGCGAGGGCCCTCCAGCCAGATCGGACCCCCGCGCCATCCAGTACACAGCCATCGCCCCAAAAACAAAATGCCTTCTGAGCGGGCGTTCCAAAGTCGCGTCCAGCCAGAAGGCCGCGGCCGCCAGCCAGGCTGACTGGGGCCGGGCCCAGGCCAGCGCCAGCACCAATATGGAATCAAGCAGCCGGGCCGGAGTGCCCGGCGAGCGATTGACCAGACGCATCCCCAGCAGCAGCAGGAAGAGACCACTGGAGTAGCCGCCCAAAACGGCCAGAGCGGCCGCCAGCAAGGCCGAGGGGGGATGGTCTGGATCCAGTTCGCGAGCCAGAGCCCAGGCCAGAAAAATTCCCAACCCCAGACTCGACCCGCCCATTGCCCAGCCAGCCAGGCTGGCCAAAACAATGGCGACATTGCTGGGGTAAGACGGATCAAGTCCGCGCCAGATGCTACAGATATCGCGTATTCTCACTCTGGCACAACCTGCGCGGCGCGCTCGTCGTTCCTTAGCCGGCTTTGCGGTCCCAGTAAGCCGGAAAAAGACCGGATCGACCCGACTTCACACGCAGGTCAGTCCATTCCAATCGTCGTTTCCCATCCTCGGCCAGAGGCCGACCGGAACGCGCCAGCTCGGGCAGAGTTTGCAGCAGCCAGCGCAGATCTCTCAGCGAGCCCTTCTTGTCTCTCAAATTGAGCACGAACATCGGGTGCTTCTGACGAGGCAGAATGATTTCGTGCTCCATGAGGAAGTTGAGATCTCGATGATGGAGGGTGGCCGGTCCTCCCGCCCCAAAGCAGGCCAGAGGCGGATTGGAATGCCGGGCCGCCTCTTTCAAGCTGGAAAAAATCATCACCCCGGAATCTTGAAAGCGACTGGAGCCCCCCACCGTGAGCCCGTATTCCTGGCCCTGACTGATGAATCGGAAAATTTGATCATCGCGGTAGATTCGCCAAATTTCCTGGGCCAGAAAATTCGCCCCGCTGCGATAGAGTTCCAGGGCCTTGCTCTGGCCCAACATCTGCAAGGGCGAATACAGGGCATATTCCATTTCGGCGGGCATCATCTGCTCGCGGATGGCCAGCAACTCCGGCGGGGCGGCATCCACCAGGATTTGAGAATTGGGACAGCGGGTCGCCAGCGCCTCAGCCAGCTGCTGATTGGGAACCAGCAGTTCGGGCGGCACCCCGCGCTGCTTGAAGCATTTATCCAGCCAGGAAAGCTGGCTTTCAAAGTCGAGTCGGCTTCCCACCAGTTCTGAATAGAGTGGCTGGCCCCGGCTCTCGGAGACCATCAACACCAGGCTGCCTCGATTCAGGAACTCACCATCCTGGGTTAAAGTCGGAGCCCAGGTCTGAGAGTAACTGCAGCGTCCGGCCTCGGCAAAGACATCGGTATGAATCGGCATCAATCGAATCCTCCTTTGGGTTAGAAAGAGCCTAGAACGCCGATTTCTCCCAAAGTACTACCGGACCCGGCGATTGTTGCCAATCCATGTCCAGAAGTCTTCCGATTTCCGTTGGCTGGCCGCTTTCAGGCCAGGTCTGGATCCGGCCAGCCGTAGAGGTCAGGTCGGCGATGGTCCAGGCTGGGTAAACGTCGGCGCAAATCGTCCTGACGAGCAAAGTCTAAATCGGCCAGAATCAGACACTCACAATCGCCGGCCTGGGCCAGCACAGTGCCCCAAGGATCGATGATCATCGAGCGTCCATAGCTGGTGGGAGTGCCCTGGGTGGTGCCAAACTGGTTGGGGGCGAGCACGAAGACCTGGTTTTCAATGGCCCGAGCGCGCAACAAAACCTCCCAATGGTCACGTCCAGTGCGTTCGGTAAAAGCCGAGGGCACGCTGATCATGCGTGCCCCCAGCAAGGTTAAGCGCCGGTACAGTTCTGGAAAGCGCAGGTCGTAGCACACCGTCAGGCCCAGAGGGTGGCCATCCACGGCCGCCAAGACCATCTGTGCGCCAGGCGTCACGTTGGCCGACTCGCGGGCCACCGCCCCGGGAATATCCACATCAAAGAGATGAATTTTGCGGTAAACGGCTACTCGTTCCCCGGCCGGGCTGAACAGGCAGGAGGTGTTGTGACAGGCTTCCCCCGCCTGTTCGGCCAGGCTACCGGCCAGCAGCCAGAGTTGATGGCTGCGAGCCTGGTGAGCGGCCCAACTCATCGTCGGCCCTTCCAGGCTCTCGGCCCCAGCCCGGACCTGGGCGCTCTCGCCCCGACGGTTGAAGACCTCGGGCAAAGCCACCAGACGAGCCCCCGACTGTCTGGCCTGGGTAATCAACTCGCCGGCTTTGCTAAAATTTCGCTCCGTCTCGAGAGTGGAACTGAGTTGAACGACGCCGACCCTCATTTGAGGGCGGGTTGCATGGCGTCCATTTCAAAGCCTTCCTGACCGGGGAACTTGCCCTGATTGTCGGGCCAGAGCACCTGCAGAGCCTCGAATCCCTCGGGCCGATCCTTGTAGAACCAGACGCAGTAACCCAGGTATTTGCGGTGCACCTCTGCGGGGATGTTGCGCAACAGGCAGTCTTTCTCATCCAGTAGAGTGTTGTCATACACCCCGTCCCGATAGACATGCCCTTGCTTGATCTGCTCCACCGCCAGACCCAGAATGGTATGGGCGATGTCAGGCTCCAGGCCCATAATCAAAAGTTCGGGATGACCATGAGTACGGTACAGCCCCACGCTAAAGCTATAACCCGGCCCTTCTTGGTCTGCGCGTACGTGCACACAGTGCCAGCCGTGGGTCTGGACATCGGAGAGAAGTTTGCGATCAGCCTCATTCATCATCAGCGCCCCTTCTGCGAGGAAAGCGCTCGGCCCTGGTCAAACTCCCCGGCCATGAAATACGGAGCACGCAACAATCTCAAAGCCACTGTGAAATCGATTCAGACCGGGGACATCATGTCCATGGTCAAGTTCGAAGTCACCCTACCCGCCGACATGGCCTCGGTGCTGACCACCGAGTCCCTGCAGGACCTCGATCTCAAGGTTGGCGACCAGGTTCAACTGGTGGTCAAAGCCATCCACGTCCTGGCTGTCAAAGACTAAACTTCCTGGTGGCTCCGCTCGGTTTTGCGCAGAATGTAGAGATGCGACCAGACCCGGGCGTGCTGCACCAGTTTGTGGAACCATTCGGCCGGGATCTGAAAGTGGCGAGCGGTGGAGTCGCTGATGACATGGGGCACGTAACAGTGCCAGTTGGGCTGCCGCTCAAGCAGCTCTAATCCGAAGGTGCGGGCCTGCTCCAGCAAGGTCAGAGCACCCTGGTTCCAGTCCGGGTGGTCGGCCCAAAAAAGCCAGCCATCCGGGCCCAGGCAGGTCACGGCCGCTTTCAAAAACTCCCCGGCCAGTTCCTGATCGGCGGCCGGGTCAGTGATGACCGCCTCAAAACGCTCTGCATAGGAGTCCGGCAGGAGGCGCAAATCCTGGACCCGCCCCTTCACCCCCATCGAAGCCAGCCATTCAATGATTCGCGGATCGATATCGATCACTTCGATCTCGTAATCTCCCAGCAGGCTCAAGGCCAGACTGGTCGCGTCGTCGTCCCCCATCACCAGCACTCGACCGCGCCCCCCCAGAAGCCGGTGGACCGACTCGGCTCGCCGCAGGCTGGAGGCCGGGTCAACCGATCCCTGGCTATATTCCAGGCTGGCCTCGGGGTAAGGCTGAAGCAAATCCAGGAATCGCTGCAGAACCTTTTCGTCCGGAGCGGGGGCGGGGCGAAAGAGTCTCTCATAGGTAATCTCGGTCATGCGCAAGGTGTAGCGCATGAAGAACGTTTCTTCTTCATCCGAACTACGATAGCGGAGCAGCAGATGCTCAATCTTCTGCGAGAAATCGCTGGGCAAATAGGGCACGGAAGGGTTCTCACCCAACAATTGCCCCACCAATTTACTCAATTCGCCGGCCGACACTTGCCCCGGATTCGACGCTGGCGCGAGGAAAACCGCCCGCCGCCCAAAACCGAATTCAAAGTGCAGCCGAAAATTCAGAAGATCCCCCGCCCTGAGCATTATCGGCCCGGGCCACCAGCCTGCTGGCAAGACCTGGCCGACCGCTCGCTGCTGACCAAAGAATTGATTCAACAAGCCCTCGCTCCCGTCAGCCAGCCGGATCTGAATGGTCATGTGAAAGCAGCTGTGCTCTGCGCATTGTTTGAAGAAAACGGCTGCCTGTGCGTGCTGCTGACCCGGCGCGCAGCCAGCCTGCGCTCGCATACCAGCGAGGTTTCCTTTCCGGGCGGTCGCCTGGACCCAGGCGAGCATCCCCTGCAGGCGGCTTTACGCGAAGCCCATGAGGAGATTGGTTTGATTCCAGAGCAGGTGGAAATCCTGGGCAACCTCAGCCCTTTCAGCACGCGCAAGTTAGAAGTTGCCATTCTGCCTTTCGTCGGCTGGCTGGACCGACCACCTCACCTGCAACCCAACCCCGCCGAAGTGGAGCAAGTGCTGCGAATCCCGCTGGCCCGGCTGTGGGAAGAAGGGGTCTACCATCAAGAGATTTGGGACCTGCCTGAATACAAGGGCCTGGCAATCCATTTCTTCGAACTCGACCAGGACATTGTATGGGGGGCTACGGCTCGAGTCTTGCACGAGTTGCTCAGTCGGCTCTGGGTTCCGGATTTCCAGGCCGAACCAGGACCCTGAGTTGAATCAGAACGGGGGGCCCAAGGTCAGCGCGAAGGGGACCTGGCTCTTCTCCTGAGTCCCGCTTACTTCTCGGCGGCGTAGAGTGAATCGCGAAGCAACACCTGCAATGGCAGGTAATCGCGGCGTGCCCGAGCGGCCTCCAGTGCGGTCTTCCGTTCCCAGTCGCTGAGTTGCCGGAACACCGAGCGGCAATAGCTGGAACAGAGCATCTGAGCCAGTGGCTCGCCATCCCAGCCCGGGTCACCGCCCGGCTCCCGACGCAAAATTCCCCGCGCCCGATCATTCAGTTCGCGCCGGTAAAGTTGAAGCAGTGACTGTGGGTGATGCTCGCGCATGGTCGCAAACAGTCTTTGGGCGTCCTCCCCAGGAGTGCATGAACCCCTCAAAATCCAGGCCCAGAGATGTTCCGCCCGCAACCTGGAGTGGCCCGCAGAGCGAGCAATTTCATCCAGATCGGCGGTTTCGCGCAAGGCGCGCTGCAGAGCTTCACTGTGAGCCGGCAGCCAGCGCTCCAGCTCTGAGTCCAGCTCACGGGATTCGACCCCGTGCCAGCTAAACCCGAGACGGCGGGACTCGGCATAACGCGCATCACCGTTGGGTAGCTGTTCGGGCCGCGTGTCGGCCGAGAGCAACCGTCGGCGTTGGTCCTGGAAAGACGCTTCGGCCTGGAGGGCTCGGTGGGCCGGTGAAGCCCAACAGCGACGCAAGAAGTCGCCCCACTCCCGCTCGCAAGCGACCACACCGGGGTCGGAAGCATCTTGCCAGCGCAAGGAAAACTCGGGTAACCCGCAAGTGTAGTAGCGGCAGTCCGGCAGAAAAACGCTGATCGTGGTGGGCCAGTCCGACCAGACCATCTCTTCCTGGTGATCCACAGCCGCATCCGGGTAGCCCAGCATGACCCCCTCTACCCGATCGACCGTAAATGGACCATCGCGAGGAAGCCGTTGGTAAATCTCGCGCTTCCATTGATAATACCCCGGCCAGCCCGACTCCCGATGATAGCGAGGAATCCAGCTTAGCCTGGTCTCGCTGGTGCGTTTGTCCAAACCTTCGAGGCTGTGAATCGAGAAGGCGCCCATGCGACCGTCCGCATCCGGGGCGTGCAGGTGCAATGAATATCCCCGCGGCACCAGATAGGCGTTCAATCGGTCGATCGTCTCGTCGTCCTCGGGCTGAGGGTCAAGCATAAAGCCGTTCCAGGCGCCGTAGGGGCGCAGGTCGCCCAGACTGAGCAGATAGACAGACTCGACAAAGCGGCAACCAATCTTCGGGCCGGCCAGCCGGTAGAGCTCGCCAACTAGCTTCATGGTGGACTCTGCGTCCCCGCGCAAAGGAGGCGCAAGCTTCTGTGGGTCAGGACACAGCTTGAGCTCAAACTCCTTCTGGTAGCTCAAAGGCTCGCCACAGGCAGGCGTTACCAACCATAAAACCAACAACATGCGCCGCATAAGAGATAAAAGTGCAAGGTGCATGCGAGGAAAACCTCCCGAAAGCGCAAAACCTTCGTGAGATGAGAAGAAATCGGGGGGAGTGCTTTCTTGTAACCTGCGCCACGCTGGGGTGCCTGTTTGTTGTGGCTTCCTGCTGCGCCATCGGAGCCTGGTTCTATTTTCACAAGAAGGCCTCTGAGGTCCGGCCCATGGTGCATCAAACCCCGGCCAGGACGGTCGAACTCAATCCGCCGGTGAGCACAGGCGGGCGGCCCGAGAGACCTGAAGACCCCCCCGCTTCTCTCCTGACCAACAGCCCTACTCCGGCGCCGCAGTACACCCCCAGCTATGAGGAATTACCCGCCACCATCAGCGCCGACGGTCTGATGGTGGGCATGACTAGAGCCGCTACCGCTCCCTCGAAAACTCATATCTTCCAGGGCAATACTCTGGCGGAAATCCGCGAAGCCCACAGCCTCACCGTCAACGCTCAGCAATGGCAGGCGGGCCAGAAGGCTGACCTGGCCGCTCTGCGCAAAGCCCTGCCCACTCGAAGGGAAAGCCAGAAAAGCGAACGCGACGGCTCTATCCGTCATAGCTTCCCGCAAACCGGTCTTGAGGTTCAGGTCTGGATTCGCAACGGCCACTACCAGCGTTTTGCCCTGCTGAAGGCTCTTTAGCCCGCTCCGAGGAAGGGCGGCCCCATGACTTTCGACCTTTTCTGCCGACTGGTCGGGTTTCTCTGGTTACTCGACCTGGTCTGCTATCAACCCATCTTCGCCGTCTTTTTCGGCAAAATTGAGTCGAGCGGCTACCAGACAAGCAACCCCGGTTACACGCGTAAGCTCAAGCTCGGTTGGTTGCTCTCAGCCCTGGCCCTGATGTCCGGGCAGCGCCTGCTGATGCTGGCGGGCAGCTGCTTCTTCTACGTCGTCTTCCGCCACTACTACATCGACTCGCGCTGGAGCAGCATTCGCCGAGGAGCGGGCGCGCCCGGATTCATGTCGCACTGGACCGCGGTTTACTTGATGCTGATGCAGTTCGCCAGCTTCCTGGACGCCAGCGGGCGCCTGCCCGAACAGTTCCTCTTTCAGATGCGCATCGATTTTGCCGTCATTATGATCTGTGCGGGCGCTTACAAGTACGGCGTCGGCTACTGGCATCACGACGGGATGGAATATGGCTGCGTCAATCCCTTCTGGGGCTACTTCTGGAAACTCTTCTTACGCCTCAACCCAAAACACTGGGCCTTCCGCGGCCAGAACATCCTGGCCTCTGGAGTCGAAATTGCAGCCGGTGTGCTGATGCTCTTCCCCGCCACCCGGGTGGTGGGTGCGGTCTCCATCAGCCTTAGCTTCCTTTATGTCGCCCTGCTGATTCGCCTGGGTCGGCTGGCCTGGCTGATGATGCTCCTGCCTTTCTGTTTCTTTCCCGAGATCGGACCGAGCTTGACTCACGGGACCCCGGTCCACGTTCAGACCCCGCCTGCGCTGCTGCAGGCTCTAGAAGCTCTCAGTTGGGCCTTTCTGGCCATGCTGCCGCCCGTCAAGTTCATGCAGTATTACAACCTGTTTGCCAATAAGTCGCTGCCGGGCCCCCTGCAAAAGTGGGTCAGCACCTACGCCAACCAGGTTCCCATCATTATGTGGCGCGTCTTCACGCCTGACGTGACCAACTTCTACATTCGTATCTACTCTGAAGACCCGGAAGAGCCGATTCTGGACGAGAAAGTCCTGAGTCTGAGCAGTTGGAAAAATCTTTGGTTGAAACTGCGCTTCTGGCACGTGACCGAGTCCATCGCCAGCGTCAGCGTCTTTACCACTCTCAAGTATTTCCCGTCCAACCGCAAATTGTTTGAAGACAAACTGATTCGCTACAGCCAGTCGCTGCAGTTGCCAGCCCGCCGGCTGCGCTATGAGTATGTCTCCATCCATAAACTGCCGGACCGCTTCATCTTCGTGCACGTCGGCAACTTCCGAGTCGATCTGGATCACCTGACCGTGACGGAAGAGAAGTTGCGCCCCGACTTTGACTTCACCGCGCCCTCCAAGTTCAGCCCCGTGCGCGAGTCGGCCAGTGTGGGAAGTTTCACTCCCAAATGATGAATTTGCAGATTCCCGACGCCGGAGTGGTGGAGCAGCATGTGCACCTGGGTGGAGCCGTGCCCATCCACCGGCTCTACGAAGCAGCGGTCGATCGCGGCATTCGTCTGCCGGTGCAAAGCTACCACGAGTTTGCCAGCTTGCTGCACCGCCGGCGTGACAATTCGGGCACCCTGGAACGCTATCTAGAAATCTACGAGGTGGCTGAGAGAATTCAAAGCGGCCCCCAGGCCGTGCGCGAAAGCGTGCTCATCGCTCTGAATGGAGCCGCCCGCACGGGCGGCTCGCTCTCGGTCGATCTGGAGGGCGAGGCCACCACGCCCGACCGGCAGCAGTTGCCCATTCGAGCCCTGGAGTTGCGCTTCAACCCCATGAAGCGCAATGGCAACGGTATCTGGGACCTGGACCGGGTGATGCTGGCTGCTTGCTCGGCCGTCAACGAAATTCGCACGGCCTACAAGGGCAATCTGAGGGCTGGCCTGATGGTCTGCCTGGGGCGCGACCTGCCCTTCGAAGAGAACTTGATCCTGGCCAAGAAAGTATCCCGCTGGCGCGAGGAGGGACTGCCCGTGGTGGGACTGGACCTGGCCGGGCCGGAATCCTCCAATCCGCTCAGTGACCCGGCCAGGCTGGAAGAAATGTCCGAGCTCTATCGATTGGCCGGCCCCAAGGTGGGTCGCACCGTGCACTGTGGAGAGACCCGCAACATCGATCTCGAGACCTTTATCAACACCGTCAAAACCCTCGACCCTCACCGGATCGGCCACCCGCTGACCGCCGTGCGCGCCTATTGCGAACAGGAAGATGCTCGCGGACTCAAACTCATGGCCGAGCGCGGCATTACCGCCGAGCTCTGCGTGCTGTCCAATCTGCTCACGGGCGCTGTGCAAAACATCGAAGACTACCGTACCATTCTCAATGCTTTCGACCAGTTTGGCATCCGCTATACCTTCAGCACCGACGCGCCCTCTCTCCAGAAGAGCACCCTGGCCGGCGAGATCGGCTCCTTGCTCAGCAATGGAGCCGCCCGCCGAGATCAGATCGAGCAATCCTTTCAGACCGCGGCCGAAACTACGTTCCTGAAGCTTTGATGGGGACCCAGACTTCCAGCCCTCCCTGACCACTGCGCCCGTCGAATTCAGGGCCATAGCGCTCAAAGAAGGGAGCTTCGCTGGCATGGTATTCAGACTGTGGTAGCCAGCGTGAGAAAATGGAATCGCAGGTGTGGCGCACCAGCGACACGTGCTCGGGATGGTGAAAGACCGCGTAAAGCTGGTCTGGCAGTTGCAATGCCACCCAGTCTTGGGGCAAGTCTCTGTCTGCCTGGACCTGCACTCCGCACAGGTAATCAAAGCCGTCGCCAAAATTATGGCAAACTCCGTAGGCATAGGGCCCGACCTGCTGGCTCAGGTTCCCCAAATGGGGAACCAGCTTCTGCCATTGCGAGGGAATGCCGGCCGTGTCGCCTGCGTAATGTTCTTGCAGACCCGCCACCAGGATGGCGCCGGGTCTTTCCATGCGAATGGGGGTAATGTCACGAGTCTGGTTGCTTTGCATACGAATCGCCTCCAACAGCGAAAGATTATGGACATGACCCTGGCTGCGCACACTCTCCGGCGTCTGGCCGAACTCCTCACGAAAGGCCCTGGTAAAGGCCTCATGGGAGCTGTAACCGTGCTCCAGAGCCAGGCTCAGAATGTCCGGGGCTCCACCGGCCAGCCGCCGGGCCGCCTCAGCCAGACGCCGGCGGCGCAAGTAGGCCTTCAGCGAATGCCCTAGCACCAGGGGAAACACGCGAGACAAGTAAGTGGGCGACACGCCGCAAAGCTCGGCCAGCTGAGGCAGGCGAATCTCCTCAAAAAAATGGCTCTCCACATACCAGAGGGCCTTTTCCACGGGCAGGCTCACCGCGCCATTATTCCTCACCCGGACCCTCCTCGCTTGATTTTGCTTGCACTATAGCCAGGCCCGTAGCTCCCGGGCAAAGGTGACCGGATTCACAGGTTTGGCGAGATGCCCGCAAAACCCAGAACTCTGGATTCTTCCCATTTCTTGCGAGCGAGTATGGGCGGTCACGGCCACCACCCGCATCCCGGCCTGGCTCAGTTGCCGCGCCACCTCAAAGCCGTCCAGGTGGGGCAAATTGAGGTCGGAGAGCACCAGATCAGGATGATGCTCCAGGGCCAAACTTACCCCTTGCAAGCCATCTTCCGCGGCCAAAACCCGATAGCCCTCGTCTTCCAACAGGGTTACCAGAAGTTCCTGGATGAGCAGGTCATCCTCAATGACAAGAATCGTCTTCACAAGTCGGAGCCTTCAAACAGAGTCATTCGCTTAGACTGAACAATCCCTTGCAGCCCTGAGACCGTGCAGGTATCGGCTTCGAAAAAGATAAGCGCTCATCGGCCGCAGCCTGGGGGTGGCCAAGGAGAGGGAAAGCCTCCGTGACGGATAGACTCCACATATTGGTAGCCGAAGACAGCGCCGTACAGGCCGCCGTGCTCTGCCGCCTTTTAAGCGAAAACGGTTATCGGGTCACTCTGGCCCGGGATGGCCAGGCCGCCTGGGAGCTCCTGGAAAGGACACCGGAGCCTCCCGCCCTGCTCATCAGCGACATCGAGATGCCCCTGATGGATGGCTATTCCCTGTGCCGCAAACTGAAAGCGGATAGCCGTTTCCGGGGCGTGCCCGTGATTTTACTGACAAACCTGGGCGATCCGCTTCATGTGGTCTCTGGTCTGCAGGCGGGAGCGGACAACTACATCACCAAGCCCTTTGATCACAAGCTGTTGTTGGCCCGCGTGGCCTCCCTACTGGCCAACCCCGGACTTTACTCCCAACCGGAAAGGGCCGAGCCCCTGTCTTTCAAACTCGATGACCAGGACTTTACGATTTGCTCCGGCCGGGCCCAGATTTTGAACTTGCTGCTTTCCACTTTTGAAGGCGCGGTCTGGCAGAACGAACAACTGCGCAGGACCAACGAAGAACTCTCAAGCGCGCACCGAGAAATTGCGGCCAAGAATGAACAACTGAAAGAGCTGATGGCTCTGCAGAACCAGTTCCTGGGAATGGTCACCCACGATATGCGCAATCCGCTGGGAATCATTCAGGGCTACTCGCGTATCCTGGCCAATGGCCTGGCTGGTGAACTCACCGAGAAGCAGGCCAAATTCTCCGAGGCCATCCATCGGAGTGCCAGGTCACTGATCGCTCTGGTCAACGACCTGCTTGAAATCAGTGAGATCGAATCCGGCAATCTCCGTCTGGATAGGCAGCCCACCGATCTGGTGGCGCTGGTGGAACAGGCGGTGGAACTAAACGGGTTCCTGGCCGAAGACAAGAATATCCGCATCTCCTCCAGCTTGAGCCCGGTGCCCCTGGCCCTGCTCGACCCCAACAAAATTGAACAGGTCATCAACAATCTGCTCAGCAACGCCATCAAATTTTCCCACCCCAACAGTCAGGTCAGCCTCGACCTGCGAGCATCTCGGGAAGGTTGGGTCGAGTTGGTGGTGCGCGATCAGGGTCAAGGAATCCCGAAAGAGGAGCAGGCCAACATCTTTCAACACTATCAGCGCACCAGTGTTAAATCCACGGCCGGAGAAAAAAGCACGGGTCTGGGCCTGGCCATCGTCAAGCGCATTGTGGAAGGTCACGGCGGCAGCATCAGTCTGGACTCGGAACCCGGCCGCGGTTCGGTCTTCACCGTGCGTCTGCCGCTAATTCCTCCAGAAATAAAATAAGCCCCTAGCAGTCGGGGGGGGTCATCTGCTAGCGGCTCTGAAGTGAATATAGCACCCCGGGCGTTTTTTGCACTGGTAGATTTGTGCTAAATTCTTGTTATTCGGACATGGCTACTTTTGACCACAGCCTCAAAATCGGGCCAACAGGTCCAAATCCCTTAAGGCCTGACGCATCTCGGTCAAGCTGAAGGGTTTGCGCAAGAAAACGGCATTGGGGCATTCTTTCTGCTCGTGTTCAGGTTCGTTCCCGCTGATGACCACAATGGGCATGCTCGGGATCAAATTTTGGATATTAAGAATGGCTTCACGGCCACCCATGCGCGGCATAACCAGGTCCATCACCACCAGGTCCAACTGCCCACCGTGGGCCTGCACATATTCGACGGCGTGAATCCCGTCGTCCAGACTTGTGACCTCAAAATCGCAGCGGCGCAGCATTCGCTCCACCAGAAATCGCATGGAGGGTTCATCGTCGACCACCAGAGCGCGTCTCGTCCGACCCTCCGGCCGGGGCCCGAGGGTCGGAGTGCTGGCTGCAGGCCGCACCACAGCCGGAAAATAGAGCAGAAATCGACTTCCCTGACCGGCCTGACTCTCGAGTTTCAAGCCACCGGCGTGGCGGCGCAGGGCGCCGGCCACAGCCCATAAACCCAAGCCCCGTCCATGAAACCGGGTGGTGAAGAAGGGCTCAAACAGACGAGCCATATTTTCCGGAGGAATGCCCTCGCCCTGGTCGACCACTTCCAGCTCTAAGTAGACCCCTGGCTCAATTCCGGCGCCCAAAATGAGCTCGGCGATGCGCTCGGGGGAGAGACTGACGGAGCGTGCCTCAACGCGAATCTCTCCTCCTGCGCTCATAGACTCGACCGCGTTGCGCACCAACGATAGCAACACTTGCTGGATCTGGCCGGCTTCCGCCTTGATCGGCGACAGGCCCGGCTGCACCTGAATCTGCAGAGTATGGGCCGGACTGAGAGCGCTCTCGAGCAGGCCGCGACTGTGATGCAGCAACTCGGCCAGGTCCACTTCAGACGCCTGTTGCGCCTGGCCGGTGAAAGCCAGCATCTGGCTGCACAGGACGGAGGCTCGCTGAGTGGCCAGGTCGATCTCCCGTAAGGACTCCTGGAGCGAACCACTGAGGCGGCCCTCCAGCAGGCTCACATTGCCGCGAATAATCCCCAGCAAGTTGTTGAAGTCGTGGGCCACTCCGGCCGCCAAAACTCCCAGGCTCTCAAGCCTTTGGGCGTCCTGCACCTGCTGCAATAACCGATCTTTCTCAGCCTGGGCCTGCAATTTTTGAGAACAGTCTCGCAAAACCAGCACCTGAGCCACCCCACCCTGATCCTGAATGGGAGCCAGACTGTATTCCAAGGGCAGAGGCGTGCCGTTGCGACGCTGCAGATACTGACCTTGCAAATGAAAGACGGATTCCAGAGGCCGACCCAGTGCCTCTTCGGCCGGCCAGCCTGTGATCGCCTCGGCGGCCGAGTTAATGAAGTTCACCCGACCCTGCAGGTCGGTGGTGAGAACTCCATCCGCGATGCTCTCCAGAGTGGTGGCCAGCCAGCGCTCCATGGACCGGGTTTTGAGCAAGGAGCGGTGTCGAGTGAGGGCCATTTCGATGGCCGCCCGCAGCTCGCGATCATGAAATGGCTTCAGCACATATCCACCCGGCTCGGTATCGCGGGCTTTGATCAGAGTCATTTCATCAGCATGAGCGGTCAGGTAAATGAACGGCAGCTCCAATTCTTGTCGGACGCGAGCGCCCAGTTCGATCCCATCTTGAGACCCGCGCACGCGAATATCCAATAAGGCGACATCCGGCCTCAACTCTTGGAGCTTGTCCCAGGCTTGCCTGGTGTCGTCACAGACGGCGCAGACCTCGTAACCCATGCCGGTCAGGCGCTCCTCCAGATCGGCCGCGATCAGCGCCTCGTCCTCCATAATCAGGACTCGCACGCTCACGCAGCCACCTCCGGCCGGAAAGTCAGTGAGCAACTGGTGCCCGGGCTGGAACCCCAAACGAGGGTGGCACGCAATTGGCGTGCCAAAGTGCGAATCAAGCGCAGCCCGAGGGAAGGGGAGCGCTCAACCTGAATCTCAGCAGGCAGACCCGGCCCGTCGTCGGCCACCACCAGACAGACCCACGCCCGAGCTCCGCCCGTCAGCCGAATCTTCAGAGAGGATCCGGCAGCATGGCGCAGACTATTGTTGATCAATTCGTGGGCAATCAAAGAAAGGGGCACAGCCTGCTCCAGGCCCAGAGGGACTGACTCCAGGCGCAGCTGCGGGAGAGCGCCGTCCAGGTCCAAAAACTTCACCAGGCTTTCCAGATGGCAAGCAAAGTCCAGTTGAAGGCTCTCAGGATGGACCTGCCCATAGAGCAGAGCCAGACATTGGACCCGAGTCTGACAGTCAGCGAAGGCACGACGGACCGACTCGGCTTGAAACTGATTGGACTGCATCTGCAGCAGGCTGGAAATGACGGCCAGGTGGTTCCTGGCTCGATGATAGAATTCACAAACCGGATCAGGCTCGGGGGGTAGGCGAAATTGCACCAGCCAGCCATCCTCGGCGGGCGTTAAATTCATATCGCAGGCCTGACCGGTCTGACGCAGGCGCACCCGGCGCCGGCAGAGCTCGAGAGGACGCCAATCCTCGGGGTCAAGCAGCTCCTGCAGGCTCAGGCAACCTTCACCCAGCCGCCCCATGGCGGGATTGGCCTCAAGGATGCGACCAGTTCCGTCCAGCACGGCAGTTTCCACCCCCCATTTCCAGGCGGCAAACTGTCCTTCCATCAGAATGAGTTCAAGGATCAGCCCTCAGGTCCTATAAAAAACGGCGCGAAATCGAGGTTTAAATCGACTGATACTCTTCGTAGGCGTTCTGCCAGGCTTCCAGATCGGACGGTTCGATCAGATGCATTGTTTCTTGAAAAACTAGCACTCCAGTCTTTTCAAATGCGTAAATGTAGGCTGGATCAGCCTGGTTGGCGCGCAGGGCTTCCAGCATGCGCTGTCGGGTTGCTTCATCCGGGCGCCACTCTGGCTGCATGCGCTGTTGGAAACGCTCCACCATCTGTCCCACCAGGCCACCGCCGCAGCATTTCTTGTATTTCTGACCGCTTCCACACGGGCAAGGGTCATTGCGTCCAATTTTTTCGGCCATGGCAGCAGTTTGCTCAACCCATCAACGACCCAAACATTCCAGGAAACTGCCGCAGCCCAGCACCAGACTGTTGCCATTGAGCATGGGCGAGGCTTCGCAGGGCACATCTGAGATCAAGTAGGTCCAGAGCTGCTTGCCGCTGGCGGCGTCCAGAGCGTGCAGGTGACCATCGCCGCCGGCCACCAATAGCGTCTGCGCCTGGACCACCAGCGAGGCCAGCACCGGTTTGCCACAATCCGATTTCCACTGGACCGATCCATCCTTCTGACTCAAACAATAGACGAACCCATCCCGACAGCCCAAAAGCACCCTGGAATCCAGCAGCACCAGCGAGGTATTGACCGAATCCGGCAGGTCTCGGCGCCATAATTGCTTGCCATCACTGGCACGCAGGGCCACGGCGGCACCTCGAGGATGAGCATCGCTCCCTCCGAAAGTGCCATTTCCCAGGCCCACCAGAACCCTCTCGCCGCTGACCGAAGCGTGACCCCAAACGGGCAAATCCTGAGTCGTCTTCCAAATGCCTTTGCCAGTCAGCAGGTCCAGGCAGACCACCGAGTTATCCCCATAGGCGGTCCCCACGTAGACACGTCCCGAGCCGACCGCGGCCGAGCTGTCGCTGTGGCCACAGTTACTCCTCCAGATGAGCTTGCCGTTGTCGGCCTGGAGGCAGTAGAACCCCTCGTCACCGGCCGAAAAGAGAAGTCTGTCCTGCACCAGCGTGGGCGCCGCTTCCACGTGACCATGTGTGGGAAAGGTGTAGACGGTGCGACCGGTCTGAGCGTCCAGACAGTAAAGTTTGCAGTCATTGTCCTCGTGCAAACCCTCACCGCAATAAATGCGCCCGCCCGAGGCTACCGGTGAAGAAAACACCGGGTGACGGGTCAGCGAGCGCCACTTCAAGGTCCCATCCTGCAGGTCAAAACATTCGATGGCTCCGAGGGAATTGCTGGCGCCGAACAAGGAAGCACCGACGTAGCAGCGTCCGTTCAAGGCCAGGGGCGAAGAAAGATACTGGGCGTTGTCCTTATCGGTATGAATCCAGCGAGTGGGAGGATTGGGCTCTAGCGCCTGACCGTTAATCGATCCGCCTCCCCCGCCGTCCAGGCCTCCACGGAAGGAGACCCAGCTCTGATTGTCCGGCGTCGACTGTGGCGCGGGTGTGCCCAGCACTGGAGCACGGTGGTCACGCGCACTGTAAAGCAGACCGGCCAGGCCTGCCAGCAGCAGCACCCCTAAAAACAGCAAAAACCTCAGATGCTTACGAGCAACCAGGCGCAAATAGGAGTTGCTGAGCAGGCTGCCCAGCAAAGCCGCCAGAGCCGCGAACATCTGGGGCAGCATCTGGATCAGGGCCTGTAAGGGCCCGATCAAACCAGGAGCCACGGCCGAAGCCGGGCGCGAAAGGGCCATCATCCACAGAAGGTAAAGCACGGAAATGGGTTCTCCCTTTCACTCAGAATCACTTGTGAAGAAATGCCGTCGTCGTGCGACCGTCTTTCTTTCGGGAGGAATTCAACTTGAAAAAGAACCTGCTTGCCCTGTTCCTGGTCTTGCTGGCCTGCGCCCTGGCTTCCCAGTGGCCCGCCCTGGCCAACCGGAAGTTACGTCTTGAAATGGCGGACGGACTCGAGCAGCTTTGGAAACAGCCCGGGCAAATGGTCGACCTCCGCTCGAGTCCAGGAGGCGTGGATGCCGAGGTGCAGGTAGTGCTTCCCCCGGATTGCTCGGAACGGCAGCAGCAGTGGAACTTTCCCTTGCTGCGTTTCATCTCCCAACGCTACGGAGAGCCAAGGCTTGAAAGGATCAACCTCAGCCGCAGGGATAGCGGCGCCTCCATCCCGGAGCTCAACTCCGTCCATCCTTCGCAGGACCCGCTGGAAGCTTCCAATCAAGCCCATTTGGAGCTGATCCGCCGTCAGGCGCAGGCCTGGCTGGACCAGAAACTGGGAGCGGACCATGGTCTGGCATTGGTGGACGGTAGCGCTCAGATTCAGGCCCAACCTCTCGACCCCGGTGAAGAACGACACTACCTCATGGCGCGGCCCGAAGAAGCGACCGCAGGCAAGGCCTATCGGATGAGAAGCTCCGAAGAGACCGAAGCTCCTATTACGGTAACGCGTTTCAGCACAAAACTCGTGCTGGTGTTGGATGGTCGCGTCGCCCAGGCGGAAAAACTACGGACCGAAGACCTGGGCGCCTCGCTGGGGCTTGGCAGCCAGGACATCCGCTTGCTGCGGTTACCTTGACCTTGCGCACAGGGAAGAAAAGACGGTTGGACGCGACGGAGTTCCAATATCAAAAGAATGATAGGTCTGCCTGACACATGAAGAAAAACCTGCTGGCCCTGGTGGCCGTCCTGATTTTGGTGGCTGTGGCCGCCCGATTGCACCAGGACCCCGAGCGCCTGGCCTTAGAGCGCGACCTGCGCGTCAGCCTGGAAAAGCTTTGGGGCACCAACGACCATCAGGTCGATCTGCTGGACGCCAAGGGCGGAGTAATGGTCAAGGTCAAAGTTTCGCTGCCCAAACAGGGTGTGGTCGCCTGGAGCGATCCCTTTGTGCGCTTTGTGGTGGCACGCCACCCCAAGATACCGCTGAGTGGTCTGGAGATCAGTCCTGCGGCTGACCTTCCGGCCAGGCCCCGTATCGAACTCCTGCGCCGTCAGGCCCAAACCTTGGTGGACGGAGCTGTGGGCGCCGGTCACGGGCTGATCCTGCTGGATGGAACCGAGCCCGCCCCCCCTGAGTCTCCAGGTCGAATCGAGCTGCAGGATCGATCCATGGAGCGACAAGGAGCGCCCAGAGCTCGCGCCCCTATGGAGGCAGCCCCGGATATGCGAAGCAATTCAGTGGCGCCAGCTCCCTACTTTCCGGCCGGCCCCATCATAACCCAGGAATGCCTCATTGTTCCTGAGGATGCCCCAGACGACCAGGTGCGTCAGCTGCAGGCACAAATTCAGGCCGAGGTCCCCTGCAACAACTTCCGGGTGGTGAGGCTGCCCGCGCAATGAACAAGAACCTGGTCATCCTGCTGCTCCTCTTGACGGCCGCCTCTCTCAGACATATCCATGTGGTGCTCCCGGAAGCACCCGGACAGAAGCTGGAAGAGGCGCTTACCGAGCTGATGGCGCCTAAAAGTGACCGGGAAGAAACTCTCCAATTCGTGAGCTGGCGTTGAAGAGTCAGAACTTTCCCGTTTTGCTGATGCTCATCGCCGTGGTGGCCGTGCTGGCCCACTTCAATCAGGCTCCGCGACAATCCGGATTGGAGCCGGTGGAGCGGGATCTTGAGGCCTGCCTGAGCCGCCTCTGGGAGCAACCCGGGCAACAAGTCAAACTCGTTCCCGGTGAGCGGAACGGCTACCAGCTCCAGGCCCAAATTCACATGCCTCGAGCCACCCGGCTGCGCCAGCAACGCTGGAACCATCCGTTCCTGCTCTTCGCACTCAGCCGCCATCCCCAGGTCCGGGTGACAGGGCTGGAGTTGCGCGAGAATAGCAGTCAGGTCCTCATTCCACCCACCGCCATGAACGGTCTGCTAGCGGACCGAATCGCGCCTCGGGCCGAGGGAGGCAATGAGGAAAAGGCCTCCATCCTGACCGGACGACACTTGAACGAGGTGCTCACTGGCATGGTAGAACCTGAGGAGACGCTGGTGCTGGTCGACGCCTTAAGCACCAGCAGTCAAGCCGAAACCCTCAAATACGGCAAGCGAGCCTCCTGGGAGCCCTTGCCTGGGCCCTTCGAATATGTGGTTTGTGTGGTCAGCAAAAAGGCGATTGCTGAACAAGACTGGGTTCGCTTTCAGACCCGTTACCTGGCGGGAGTGCGCAATCCGAGGAGAGTGGTGCTGCCGTGAAGAGAAATCAGAACTTCCCCATCTTGCTGGTGGTCATCGCCGTGGTGGCGGTGCTGGCCCTGCTGGCCAGACCTCAGGCCGGAGGAGCTGAAATGGCGGCCCTTCAGAACGATATGGTGCTGAGCCTGAGCCGACTCTGGGGTCCAGTTGAGCAGAAAGTGGAACTCATCCCGAACGGACAGCGATTCAACGCCAGGGTGGCCGTCAGCATGCCGGCGGGCCTGCGCCAGCGACAGCAACGTTGGAACTATCCGTTTTTGCGCTTTGTGGCCGCTCGGCATCCCAAGTGCGAGTTGGCGGGACTGGAGATCAAAGACCTTAAGAGCAATCTGCCCGTTCCCGAATACGCCATGAACGGAATGTTGGCCGAGCGAGCTTACCGCAGCATCGGACCGGGCGAGGAGGAAGAACGGTTCTGCGAGATGACAGCCCGTCAGTTCTCGCTCTCCCTTGAGCGCCAGCTTGGCGATTCCAATCGGGCATTGGTGCTGGTGGATGCTCAGCAACCTCACTCCGCCCGTGAGCAGGTCTATGGTCGCCGGGCAGCCGGAGCGGTTCCGAACCAGCCGTATTTCCGAAGCATGATGCTGACCGAGGTCTGCGTGGTGGTGGACCATGAGGTGGCGGCGGTCGAATGGGAGCGCTTCAAACGTGAAAACGCCAGCGTCAATGGAGCCCGGTTCCGCGTCGTCACTCTGCCCTGACCGGTCAGAGCCAACTCTACTGAGTTTGAGCCTCGGGAATTTCCAGGTCCGGCTCCGGGCTCAAATCCGGTTCGCGCGGTGCGGGTGTAATGATCTCCAAAGCGGCCCCTACCGCTTCTTCCAGTCCGTTCAGGGCCAGACGCTCGATCAGTTGTTGGCTCAAATACTCCACCCGGATATCCTCCAGCTGTTGCTGAGCCAGCAACACCACGTCGTAGTCCAGCTTGTGGGCTTTGTAATCGGCCTGAATCAGTTTGACCGCTTCCTCTTGAGGCTGAAGCACGTCCTCTTCGTAGTTGGCTGAATTGATGCCGCCGGCAATGAAAGCTGCGTAGGCTTTCTGGATTTCCGCGTTCAGCTCCAACTGAGCGGCCCGATAGCGCTCGTCCAGGGCAGCCGCGGCCCGCTCCTTGGACTGCACATCATAGCCAATCTGGCCCCAATCTAGAGGCACCGTCAACTGAGCCCCCACAATATAGCTCGGCAAACGGAAGTCATAAAGCGCGATCAGACTCGGGGTGGGATTGCCCTGAAGGGAAGCCAGCTTGACCTGTTCGTATCCGCTGGCGGTGGCCTGGCGCACAGCCATCAGGGCTGGCGAAGACTGGCCCAAGAGCAGAAGTTCCTCCAGCTTGGGATGGATGTATTCCGTGTCCAGACTGCCCACCGCCAGCAAATCGCTTCCCCGGTCCATGCCCAGCACACGAGCCAGATCGGCCCGGTCCGACTGTAAATCGCCCTCAGCCTGAACCAGGGCCTGCTGGACCTGATTGAACTGCACCCGCGAGGCCAGCAGCTCCAAGCGGCGATTGCGCTGCTGTCGGGTCTCTTTTTCGCTGGATTCAAAGATCTGACGCGCCAGATCCAGGTTTGCCCGCAAAATGACCAGTCTCTGCTGACTGGCCAGCACCTCGTAGAAGGCGTCCTTGGTCTGCCTCATCAACTGAATCTTGGTGAATAAGAGCTTGGCCTGGGCCTCTTTCCAGTTGAGCCAGGCCACATACTGACCCTTCTTCATGGCTCCAAACGGGAAAAAAGGCTGTTGGAACTGTAGGTACTCATCCCGAGGCAGGGCGCTGAAGCTGCTCAGCGCGGCCGGACCCCAGCCTCGGGTCGCGCCGGCCACAAAGCTGCCGGTCGGCAAGACTCCCGCCAGGTGATAGGCGGAGCGGGTCTGGCGGGTATCAGCGCGGGCCGCCGCCAGCTCGGGATTGCGCTCATAGCAGAGACTCAGAGCTTCCGAAATCGTGAGCCGGCGTGGTTCGGCCGCGCCAGCCAGAGCCAGAAGCAGTACCAGACAGACGAGAAGACCCGCTCTCACGGTCGGGTGGTTCTGGGAGGTGGCCGACCTACCTGCTCAAATAACCTAAAGCCTCACGCGGCCCGAACCAGGAATCAAACTCGTCCCGGCTGACGCTTTCGTCTCCAGGCGCGTGATAGATGCGTTCCGGCGCGTCGTCTCGGATGACGCTGCCGGGCTCGAGATCGGAATGTTCTTGAATCGGGTTGTGAAAATGCATGCGACCGTCGCGCACCTCATTTAGAGTCAGCGAATGGAAGTCGGTCTGACCGGCAAACCAGTGCAGCGTGAGCAGGACTCCCTCGGACTGAGCGGAGACGAACTCCCACAGGACCTGCGGGTCGGACTCCGGCCGCAGACTCTGGCCGGTTACCGCCTCGTGCATCTTTAACAACTGCTGGTCTCTCATACTGCCTCCGCCTGGACCACTTCGTTGAGGGCCCGGTCCATTTCCTCGAGAATATGAGCCAGGCTGGCCAGGGTCGGTGAGGCCATCCAGGTTTCCAGCCGGTCCACCCCTTCCGCCAAACGCTCCACCTGCAGTTTGAAGCGCTCCTCCTCGGGCAACTCCGACAGAAGTCGGCGCCAGCGGTCCAGCTCGGCCTCCATATCCGGGCGCTGCAGCTTGCCATCCGCGAAATCCTGGGTGACAGCCTGAAGGTAGGCCAGGTTCGGGTTGACCGGCACGGGGTCTGAAGAACCGGACAGGTCCTGCTGCTCGCGCTCCTCCACCCGCTCCAGCATACGAAAGCCGCAGGCGGCGCAAAACTTCTGACCCTTTTCCACCGTGGCCGAACACTTGGGGCAGGCCACTTGGCCCTGCACATCCAGTAAGGCCAGAACTTCCTGACGCGCCGCACTCAGGTCCTCATCGATCTCGCGAATCTCGTCCAGCGGGGCCTCCGGATTCTCCAACAGATCCTGTAAAGCTCCACTCATCTCCTCAAACAGCTCCTGAAGCTCTGCCCCTTTGTCCTCCAGCAGTGCGCTATGGACGGACTCCAGCAATGCCTTCAGCCCCCGGCTCAGGCTATGCAGTTCGGACAACTTGCGCCAGACAAAGGCATGCAGCTCCTGCGGTTCATCAGACTGCAGCAGCAATTCCAGATGAGCCAGCCAGTTCGGAGAAACCTCAGGTCCAAGCAGCTCCGCGTAGGTATGCGCATGACGCTGAACTTGGTCCAACAGGGCCTCGCTCTGCGGACCACCCGTGAGGCGCAGCAACTGCTCCAGACCTCTGCTCAGCTCTTGAGCGCTGCCCATCAGCTCAAGGCTGATGCCTGGAGTGTCCATGGCGTAGTTCAGGCGCTTGCGCTCCGTCTCAATGCAGTGCCAGTAGTAATCCTGGCTGGCACTCCCGCCCATCCAGGCTTCGTAGGCCCAAAAGATCTGGTTGATCCCGGGCAAAGGCGTGGGCCCGTGGAGGCGCCAGACTTCATCCTGAAATTGGTAGAGATTCTGGGTATGCTGCCGGTGCAAACGTAAGAAGGCCTCCGCCAATTGAGGCTCAGGCGCGCGCGTCAGAACATCAGCTCCCTGCAGACAGTCGATATATCCTTGCCCAACCCGACTTTCGACATCGGCCAGTTGCTGACGCATTTCTTCGGGCATCTGCTGCAAACTGGCCTGCCAACTGGCAAAATGAGCCTCCAATCCGGAGACAAAGGCCGCGAAGTCGGGGAGTTGGGCCCGGTCTCCGCTGGAGACATAGGCTTCTAAAGACTCGAGGAAAGACGTCAACGCTGGCTTTGTTGGCGAACGGAGTCGACGAACTGATTCAAGCTTTGTAAATCCTTGATCGTCTGTTTGGCCTGGCCATCAGCCTGGCTCCAGTAGACGCTGGAACCCGAACGCAACTGCTTCAAAGCCTCCGTGGGAGTAGCCGGCTTGTAGCCTCCCAGCAATCCCCCTTTGGCCTGGTAAAGGTGGCCCGAATAATCCAGAAACTCCAAGTTTTCGGTCGCTTTCAGATCGGATGGATTCGACATGGTTTGCACGGTAGCTGCTGAGGCCGCCCCTCCCGCCATCGAAAGCGCCAGCATCGTTCCGGCTACCACTCCCTTCCAAGGAAACTTGAACCCGGAAGGTTTAGAAACTTCCGCCGACTGCTCGGCAAAGCGAAGCGGACCGTAGCCCGTTTTGCCATCCAACTCCCCCGGCCGGAACCCATCCTTTGGATCGCTCGAGACCTCCGGGCGCTTGCAGGGGACGGGCGAGAGGTTGGCCAGAGGCGTAGTCGTATACTTGGGGTGAATCACCAGGAAAACTTCTGGCAAAAAAATGCGAGTCCTCCCCCTAGACGAACTGGACTTGGGGTGGGATACAGGTAGCTGGTGAATTCTTGCCTGGAGGTTTGATGTACGCACAGTACAACCTGGGAAACCCGTCGTTCTGCGCCCCCACACCCTTTGGTCCCGGCATGGGCCCGGGATTCGGAGACTGCGGCCTGACTCAGCAGATGCTGGGCAGCCCCTACGGTCTCCCTCCGGGTTGGGGGGGAATGCAAGGCCAACTGCAGCAGATGATGATGATGATGCAGACCATGATGGCCTTCCAGCAAATGCAGATGGGCTGTCAGGGTCCCGGCAATTTCTACCCCCCGATGCCCCAACCGTTCGGACCCATGTGCCCGAATACCGGTTTCCCGCCCTTTCCTCCCCAGCCTTACTTTCCACAGCCCAATTTTGGGCCCCAACCCAACTTCAACCAGGGCCCCCAGCCCTACTACGGGCCCGGTCCCAACTTTAACCCGGGTCCCAATTTCGGGCCTCCGCCCTTCCCGGGCTTTGACCCCAAGCCTCAGCCTCCAGTTCCCACCCCCAAGCCGGCCGCGCCCAAGCCCCCGTTGCATCCCACCCCTCCACCCGCGCTAACGGCCCAACAGTGGCAGACTCAGCTGCACGGCAACAAGCAGGCAATGACGGCTTACAACGCTCTCACTCCTGAGCAACGGGCCAGCGTGGACCGTCTGGGCATGCACCATCCCGCCCAGGCTGGCCAGGCGGACGCCAACTTTTTGAAGATCCTGGGCAACGGCCGCCTCATGAACAAAGACAAGCAAGGCCAGACCACTCTGCAGCATCTGGAGCAATTGGACCGCCAGCGAGTTCCGTCTCAGGTCGACAAGCCCACCGCTTATCGAGAGCTGGTAGCCAACATCGCCGAGCCCGGCAACACGAATCAACGGGACCGCGGAACCTGCGCCCCCACCTCGGTGGAGTATTTGCACGCCAAGAACCAACCTTCAGACTACGCCCGGACCGTCACCGGCCTGCTCTCGGAAAAGGGCGAGGTGCGCATGAATAACGGCGATATTCTGCGCCGTAACGCCAGCGGATTGGGCCCGGACGACAGCGGCCGCACCTCGGTGGATCGCATCTATCAATCCAGCATGATGGATTATGCCGATGGCGACAAACTGACCTACAACAACGCGACCGATCAGCACGTGGACGCCCACGGCAACAACCATCATTCAGGTATGTTTTCGGAAGAAAAACGGCGTTCGCTGGATGCCATCACCGGCCAGAAAAATGACGTGAGGGGCTACGACGACAACAAAACCGGCATCTTTGGGATCCGGCGCTTCACTCTGGAGCGCGACATGATGCACGAACTGCATGAAGGTCGCAACCCTTCCGTGAGTATGGTCTGGGACAAAAACCCGGGGGCTCGCGACGCCAACCACGCTTTGACAGTGGAACGCATCGATGGAGACTATATCTATCTTCGCAATCCCTGGGGTAATGACGAAAAGGGCGGCACCAACGGTCCCCCGCGCGAAGTGGTCGATCCCAAAACGGGCGTGGTGCGCATGAAGAAAGACGACTTCTATTCGCGCTTAAACGAAGTCACCGAACAACACGACGAGCGAGGTCTGGTCTCGCGCTGGTGGGACCGGGTCAGGGGAACCTAGCCAGGGGTAGGCCCCGAACACCCAAACCATTGCCTGGAGCTTGTTCGTGGGCAATTCTTCCACTAAACGGAAGAATCTCTTGTCCTATGCGCCATTTATTCCGATCACGACAAGCCCTACACTCAGTTCATGAGCAAGGCATTTACCAACATCACCTTCACGCCAGCCGTGCGCGACTGGCAGGAACGCAACGGCAGTCGTCAGTCCTATCAACGCTTTGAGCAAGGACCGCTGACCGGCGATCGACTGGGTCCGGTCGAACAAGACTTTGTTCGCTCGATTGACGGTTTCTATCAAGCCACCGTGGCCTCCAACGGCTGGCCCTATGTCCAGTTTCGCGGGGGCAAGCCAGGCTTTTTGCGCGTGCTGGACGAGCAAACCCTGGGCTACGCGGACCTGCGCGGCAATAAGCAATTTCTCAGCATGGGCAACCTGAGCACGGACGACCGCGTCATGCTCTTCCTAATGGACTACGAAAACCAGGAGCGTCTGAAAATTTGGGGTCGAGCGCGCATCAGTCAGGACCCTGGCCTGGTAGAAAAACTGGCCGGGCTGCAAGCCACCGGCAAAGCCGAACGGGCCGTGCTCATTCATATGGAGGCCTACGACTGGAACTGTTCGCAACACATCCCCCAGCGCATAACGCTGCAGGCCAAGTGAACTCGTTGCAGATCCAGGTCTCCTAAGCTCGGAAGCAGTATTGGAGCCGAATTCCCTCGAGAAGCAGGCAACAGACCTGGCCGGCCTGACCCACGTTAATCAAGTAGCGGGAGTCTGGATCCAACATCAGTTCCTGAGGAGCTCGTTGAAAGCTGACGGTATCATCTGGTTTGAGACGATGGATCTGGCTCAGGTGTGTATGGCCGAAGAAGATCAGGCGCTGCGAGAATTGAGAAAAGGCGCGGCGAGCGTCCGATTCGCTATGAATGTAAGGAAAGTGTATCCCAAACTGGTCCTGACTGTAGTCGCTATGCACGACCAGAACATCCTCGAATTCTCTTGACAGAGGCAACTCAACCAGGTACTGGCCGAGCTCGGGGGGCAACAGGTTACGCTCAAAGTCCCAAAGGTCGTGATTACCGGGAACGCATAATACTTCACGTTGACGCATCAATTGAAGGCAGGCTGCGGCCTCCGGACCGCCGCAAACATCACCCAAAAAGTAAATCTGGTCAGCCGACTGCAAACTCTGCAAGGCCCACTCCAGACCGGCCAAATCTCCGTGCACATCGCTCAAAAAGCCGTAAGTCATCTTAATCCGTTTACACAAATTTAGAGAAAGCTTAACTGTGTTTTATCTCTCTACAGACTACAATGAGTCGACTGGAGGATCTACCCCTTGGCTATCGGACCTATCTCGAACTTCAACGGCGCGGCCGTCAATCAGCAGCTCTTCGCCGTGGACGCACGCACCGCGCAGTCCACTCTGCTGAACGGCAACCTCTTCGGCAGCCTGGGCGGCGCTCAGCAGTCGTCCCTGGACGCGGTTTTCGGCGGCCTGGGCGGACTGGACTTTGGTGGGCTGGGTGGACTGAGTTTTCCCGCCCCGGGCGGACTCAGCTTCCAGGCCCCGGGGGGCATTGGATTCCAGGCGCCCGGCGGCATCGGTTTCCCGAATCCAGGAGGGATCGGCTTCCAAGCTCCGGGCGGACTCGGCTTCCAGGCGCCGGGCGGATTAGGATTCTCAGCACCCGGGGCGCTGGCTTTCCAAGCTCCGGGCGGTATCGGATTCCAGGCCCCGGGCGCGCTGGGCTTTCAGGCCCCGGGAGGTATCGGGTTCCAATCCCCATCGCCTCTCGCCTTCCAGGTGCCCCAGGCCCTGAACTTCGCTCAGAGCATGCTTCAGTCACTGGGCGCCCTATCGGGCAACTGGGCCGGAATCATGGGAGGCAGCGGCTTTAGTGGATTTGGCGGAGGCCAGGGAGTGCGCGGCTGTCATTGAAGCACAGGCGAGTGAACAAGCTCGCCCTGCCTTTTTTGATCTTTTCGACCGTCACCTTGGCGCGGGCCGACCGCGCCAGTTCCATTTTAGGCTGCACCCACAATCTCAAATCGATCGCGACCGGTCTGGAAATGTGGGCAACCGACCACAATGGTCATTACCCCAAAGAGCTCAAAGAACTCGTTCCAAAATACATTGAACACGTGCCTCCGTGTCCGGCCGCCGGTACGGACACCTACTCGAGCAGCTATCGCGAGGCGGGAAGCGAAGGCTTCAGTATGTACTGTGCCGGACACCACCACAAAGACTTTGGTCTGCGGCGCAATGAACCCGGACTGGATGCTCGCCACTACCTGGGCCCCCAGAGCATGTTGGCCCGACTGCACAAACTGGAAGATCGAAGCAATGGCCAGAAACCAGTGCAGCGCTGCTCTCAGAACCTGAAGAATATTGCCACTGCTCTAGAAATGTGGTCGACCGATCACGCCGGACGCTACCCCAAGGAGCTGGCAGATCTGAAGCAAGGCAACTATTTGCGCGACATTCCTCGCTGCCTGGACCGAGACCCCTACAGCTATCAGACAGGCGCCCATCCTGATTGGTTTCTCCTCCACTGTCACGGAAGCAACCACAAAAGGGACGGGAGCCCGGCCAACTTTCCTCAGTACCACTCCAACAAAGGATTGCGTCGAGAGTAATCGAGTCAGCGCAACTGACTGACTCCGGCCAGACAAACGTCGGTCAGGTCCTGTAGTCTGGAACTGTAACGCAGGTCGGTCAAAACCACCTCGAATCCGCGAGCCTGGGCCTGCTCCCCCACCACTTGGGCGATGCCCCTTGAAAGCCGGGCCTCCTCGCGCCTTCGGAGTTCGCGCGCGGCCTGAATTCGAGCCGGCAACTGACGCAACCGAGCGGCCTCCGCCGGCGCAAGAAAACGCTGAGGCAGCAGCTCACCGGCCGGCCAATGGCTGGACTGAAGCTGGCTCAGACGCTGCTCAAATTGAAGCCGCCCCGCGCTTTCCAAACGGCGAACCACTTCCACCAGTTCAGTCCGCCTAAGTTTCTGAGCGCGTTGCAATTCCTGGCGCTCGGCTTCGCGAACAGCCAGAAACTCTTTCACGGGAGTCTGCCCCTGGCCGGACAGGCGCAGCTGGTAATTCGCCACCTCGCGTTGCAGCCCGGACCGCTGCTCATCAGCCCAGGTTTCAAACTCACGCATCGTCGCCTGATGTCGAGCCTCCCGCTCTGAGGCCAGTCGCTCATCCAGTTCCTGAAGACGACGGCGCGCCTGCTCGTTCTCTTGAACCTGAAGAGCGAGCTGCAGGTTTACTTTCTCTGGCTGTACCTGGCTGGCAGCCTGGTCGTCTTGCTGAGCCAGATCTACACTACGCCTCTGCAACTCAGCCTGCAAACGATGTTCCAGATTCTTCTGCTTCTCCAGCCGAAAACGTGTCACCGCCATCGACAGCATTTCTGCCGATGGGATCTGAGATTTTTTTACGATCTCAGCCAACTGGCCTTCGAATCGGGCGTGAATCGAGGCCATCTCTTGCTGAGTGCGCCCCTGGAATTCCTTGGAGACCCGATCCACCTGTTGCCGCATCTCCATTTGCTGTGCCTCCCACAACTGACGGGCCTGCTCTCTCAACGCCAACGAGTCACAGTTCTGGCGCGCCAGGCCCAAAAGCTCTCGGCGCTGCGCCTCGAGACCGGTCAACTGCAGGTCGAGCTCAGCCAACCGGGCGTATCCGGGATGACACTGCCAGAGCCTTTCTCGTTCGATCACAGCCACCCGTTGACGCAGAATCTCCGACTCTTGCGTCGCTCCTACCAACCAGACACCCAAAAGAGGAAGCAAACAGAAAGTTCTAAGTCTCAAGCCAAACCTCCAGACACCGTTCATATGCAATCAATTTCAGGCCCCAAGGGGAGGGTCCTGCGAATGGGGGGGGTCGCCAACCTGGCTCCCGAAAGTGGGGAAAATGAACCAGCACGGACCCACTCGAGAAGAATCGCGACGCCTGCTTCTGGCTGGACAGGGCCTGGCGCAGGGCTCCTGGTCTTTAGAGACAATGCTCGACCAATTGGGCTTCGTGCAACTGGATTCCATTAATGCCGTGGCCCGAGCCCAGGAACTGACGCTGCACGCCCGGCTGCCAAACTACCGTCATGAATCGATTTTTGAATTACTAGGCAAGAAAAAGGTCTTTGAACACTGGACCCATGACGCTTCGCTTCTGCCGGCTTCCTGCTGGCCCTACTGGAGTGAACGCTTCCGCCAGCGTGGTCAGCGCATCTTGCGTTCTTCCTGGTGGCGCGAACGCATGGGGCCTCAAAGCCAGCAAATGATCGAGCATGTTTTAGGCCGCTTGAGCCAACAAGGACCGATGCAATCCAAAGACTTCAGCTCGGAGCACAAAAGTGCGGGTGGATGGTGGAACTGGAAACCAGAAAAGGCCGCCCTGGAGTATCTGTGGCAGTCGGGTCAAATCAGCGTGGTGAAGCGACGCAACTTCCACAAATTCTACGACCTCAGCTCTCGCTTCCTGGGAGACCCGGCTCCCAACCCCCCGGAGGAATGGATTCATTGGGCTTGTAGCGGGGCACTGCAACGCTTGGGGGTGGCCACCCCGGGCGAACTGGCTGCCTACTGGGGAATCGTCAGCCCCATCCAGGCTCGCCAGTGGTGCGCCAGCCAACCACGCCTGCGCGATTCGGCCGGCCGGGAAGCATTGGCCGTCAGCGACTGGAAGGAGAGAGCGGCGGCCGTAAAAATCCCGCGGCGCGTCCGTTTGTTAGCTCCGTTCGACCCCATCTTACGCGACCGAGCCCGCGCCTCAAGGCTCTTTAATTTCGACTATCGCTTCGAAGCTTTTGTGCCGGCAGCCCGGCGCCAGCACGGCTACTACACCTTGCCCATTCTAGACGGAAGCGAGCTGGTGGGCCGAGTGACTCCCAAGCTGGACCGCAAATCGGGCCAGCTTCGGGTGCTCTCCGTGCACTGGGAGAATCCTCCCTCAGCGGCTCGGCTGGCTCGCTACCAGGAAGCCCTGCAGCGCCTGGCCACCTTCCTCGGCGTCAGCTTGTGAACGGTTCCCTTCCACCGGCAGGCACAGCCAGCCAGGGTCGGGAACGGGGGGCGATGGAGAAATTGCAGAGCTACGACTTTGAAGACGGCAACTGCCTGGGTGAAGCTCGCCCCCCGGTGCGCACCCCTTTGCTGGAGCGCGATGAGCATGTCTGGCTGTGTGCTTCCGATACCTTCCTCCCTCTCGAGAAAGGCGGAGCGCTGGCGCTGCGCCTCGACGCCAAAAGCCCCTGGAGAGCTCTGGTCTCCATTGCCGAGCTGAGCGAGTTTCTTGAGTCCAGTCAGGACCGCGGGCTGCTGCTTGGAGTTTGGATTGACCGCGCCAAGTGGGGACTCTTCGGAGCCCCCGACGGCAAAATCCAGGAGAAAGAGGTTGAATCCCTGGCCTCGCGCTGGCAAGGGCTGCGCCTGGACGAATTGATTCAGTTTGAGGACAAGGGCTACCGTTCGGCCGACCCGCACCAGCCGCCCCAACGCTGTATTCTGGGCTGGTGGCATCTCCAGGGCGAGGTCGACCCGGCCGGAGTCCGGCTGCTGGAGGCTCGCTTCCCGGACAAAGTGGTGGCCGTTTTGGAGGAACCGCGCCGAATCGTGCGCCACGAAATCGCTTCAGGATTGCGGTTCGAAGCCGATAAAGGACGCTCGGCCATGGTTCCCAGCGTCCTATCCCAGCACTGCCACGACCTTGAAGCGGGGCGTAGCGAAGGCGGCAGCTTAAAGCGAGACGACTGTCTGGTGCGCTCAGGCCGAGAAAACAACATTCGCTACGTCCTTCCGCGCGATTGAGCAACCCCTCGCTCCCCGGCCGGCGGCCTGTAAAGCAAACATTAAACAGAAGCCAGCCTTGTTCACACAAGATTAGCAAATTGTTCATCTCGAATCGCGCTGAGCCACCTTTTAAACACCTCCCTCGCCTAATCTAAGAACAACAATAGAAGGCGAGGAAAACTTTCGATGATATGCAATAGTTATGGTCTTTCTTCCTACGCGGCGGCGGCAAGCTACTCGAGCGGATATTCTGGTTACTTCGGCGGGTCCAACAGCCCGACAACTTGCGAGAGTCTGGCACTGGCCATCAGCCTGAGCGTGGGTGAACCTGCCGGCTGCGGCGCGCCTGCTCCGTCAGGCTATGCGGGCGCGCTGGCCGCCAGTCTGGCCTGGGAAGGCGGCCACGATGGTGAAGGTTGTAGCGCCAGCTCGGATTCCGCTGGGGGCTGCGCCGATTCGGGCGCCTCGAGTTGCGGGGAGACGGGGGCCAGCTGCGGAGCTGGAGAATCTGCAGCGTCCGGTGCTTCCAGTTGCGGCTGTGGTGACGCCGGCACTGCGGGCGCAAGTTGTGGAACTGGGGATACAGGATCAGCCGGTGCCTCCAGTTGCGGTTGCGGCGACGCCGGCTCGGCCGGTTCCAGCTGTGGAGCAGGAGATTCGGGTTCGGCAGGCGCTTCGGGTTGTGGCTGCGGTGATTCGGGAGCATCCGGAGGAAGCTGTGGCGCAGGCGATTCTGGCGGCTGCGGAGCCGGTTCGGGAGACGGTGGCAGCGGCGGCGGCTGTGGAGGCGGCGAATAGTCCTCCAGAAGACTCTTCAACGGGCAGGCCTGACGAACATAGGTGAACCCTGCGTACGCCAGGTCTGCCATGGATCGCCGTTTTCGCCGAGCCGGGTTGACCCGACTTTGCCTCTCACCTAAAGTCACCCCCAAGGAGTGACCCGTGCGAATTGTATTTCCCTGTTTGCCCTACTTGCCGAACGAAATAGAACCGATGTTTGAACCTCAACGCCGTTCAGCCGAAGAGCGAGGTTTCCAGTGCAGCCTTCTCAGCTACGAGGATCTCCACCAGGAGCAGCTTCTGGTGCTTCGGCCTCGACCGGAAGAAGGAGAGCCCCTGTTGCTTCGGGGCTGGATGCTCAGTCCGGCGGATTACGCCGAACTTGAACAATTGGTCCGCAACCGCGACCTGGAGCTGGTGGTATCAGCCGACCAATACCAGAGCTGCCACTGGCTCAGCGGATGGTATGAGAACATTCAGGAGTTCACGGCCGAAACCGCGTTTGACGAGCAGGTGCTTAAAGCCTGGGGCCGGGCATTCGTCAAGGATCAGGTCAAATCGTGCGGAGTGGGCGGCCCCCCTATTGTATCCAACCCGGGTGAGCTTGAGCAATTGCGGGCGAAAATGCTGGAATATCGAGGGGAGATCGAGGGTGGGCTGTGCTTCCGGCGAGTGGAGGACTACCTCCAGGAAACTCGGGTCTTTGTCTGGCGAGACCGTGCTCACGGCCTGGACCTGACGGAGGCGGCCCAGGAGCTGGCCAACCAGGTCAAACAAAGGATCTTCTCGCCCTTTTACAGCATCGACCTGGGACTGCGGTCAGACGGATCGTGGCGCGTGATTGAGATCGGAGACGGACAGGTCTCCGACCTCAAGGAGTGGTCTGCCGACCAGCTTTTCTCCATCCTCCAGTCACCCTCAGGCGGCCAAAGCAAGAGTCCGCTGCTTCAACAGCTCTAGCAACTTGCTCGCCTGGGCCTGAGGCTGACTGGCATGACGAGTCTCGATCTCTCTCACCTGTTCCTCGAGGGTCTGGCGGCGAGCGGACAGAGCGCTCTGCTGCTCGGGAAGACCCAGCCACTGAGAGAAACTCACCCCCCGCGTAGTGGCCAGATAGAGGCTATACATTTCGAGCCGTAGCTGCCGCTCGCGGTATTCGTGAGCCCGGCGTTGGCGCTCGGCGATCGCAGCCTTCAATTGGAGCAGCCTGGACGGATCGGTCGGCCTCTGGGATTCCGCCTGAACCAAGTGAGCGCGATAGTCCTTTAACTCGAGATCGTTCTCCACGATAGCCAGGGAAATGTCGACGACCTGACTGGCCTGCATCTCCAAGTCCCGGGTCCGGCTTTCACCGGGCTGAGCTGAAATGGGACGGCAGTTCAGAGCGTCCAGCGTCATGGCGATCGCGATCATCCCTGTGGTGGTGCGGCCTCGCCCCATATGACAGTTCACCACATACTGGGGATGATCTTTGGGGTGCTGAACCCGAAAGCGCTCAACCTCTCGGCGCATGAGGTCGAGTTCCTGGGGGGAAGGGGCGGACTCATCCCGGATCGGAATGCGGTGATAGTCAAGCACGACTCCGGCTTCCTTGGCGGCTGCCAGCATCTCTTCTCGGGTGGTGCGAATGTTTCCAGAATGAATGGGAATCTCTTGAACTGAGCCAGAAACCTCTGACTCAACTGGGACCGAGCCGCGCTCAATCAGCATCTGCTTGAGCTGCATTTCAAGCCGCTCCAACTCCTCGCCGCTGGCCCCTTCACAGTAGGGAAGATTGAGTCGACTAGAGAGTTCTCGCACATTGTATGGTTTGCCATCAATATAAAGCACCGCCTCAGCACGCGTATTCATCCAAAACACGTCTTTAGAATGGTGGGTTTCAACCATTTTCTTAAAGATAGCTTTCAGCCCGACCCTGCTGGGCTGGGCCACTCCATGCACGGGATGATTAGGAAGCTTTCGGTAGTTCGGCGCATCAGCCTGGTCCGTCAGCTCAAGCCCGCCGCCTTTGTATTGCTGCCGACCGGGAAACTCGTCCCACTTCAGTACGCTACGGGGTCCCCAAGGCTTTCCGCCGTTGATCCCGTGCACAACATCGCCGGCGGGAACCGGATCGATCGGGCTATCCAGCAGCAGCGACTCCAAACTCAGAAGACTCAGGACAGCATAGTTAATGGGTCCGCGATCAAGAAAACGAGCCGACATAGGCCCGGCCGCAGTCAAGGCGGCCGCCTCGCGCATCGGCTGCCCGTTCTCAATCCAGAAAGTCTCACCGCGGGTACCCTCGAGACCTTGAAAAACTCGGGTCCCCTGTTGAATCAGGAGACGCTGGGGCCCTTCAACCAGCACTCCACCCTGCAAGGGAAAGACTCCTTCAGCGGGCTTTCCCCGCTCTGCCCGGGTGGCCGAACGCCGGGCCTGCACATACGCATCCCTGAAGTCATTGCGCAACTGCACCAGATCAGTGGAGTCCGTCGGCAGCACATCCGTTGCCGATTCGATCAGGGCAAAATCAGCGGTGCCGGGCATTAACTCCAGCAAGCGTGCTCGCTCACCGCCTCGGCGCAGGCTGGCAATATCATCGAGTGCCTTCTGGCAGAAAGCCAGTTGCTTCGAAACATCGACCTGACTCAGGCCGGTCTGCTCGCCTAAAGAGGCGGTGTGCAACTTCTGCAAAGCGCGAGTCAGCCTTGGTCCACCAGTGGGCGTATGAGCAACACGACTCAAAGACATGTAAGGGCCTCCCATTAACGCCATGCTGTTTCTAACAGCAATCGCTGCCATTGTCAACCGCCGAAACCTACGGGCGATTTAGTCCAGACCTCGGGGTTAAACTGTCACTATATCCAGGCAGGCAGAAAACCCACAGATGCTGTCAACATCTTTGTAATAGTTTGGCAACATGTCTTCCAAAAACCACCATCTTGAGCGATACTCATGGCTGAGTTGGATTCCTTCGTTATCGCCTCCAAGATTCAGGTCGGGTCCGCCACAAGCTCGCGGACCCCTGGCTTTGTCGTTGCCAGACCCACCATCTCAACTCCTACCGACTCCTTTCGGCCGGCAAGCCAGCACAATCAAACCGCGGACGGCGGCATCGAAAGTCTGCTCAGGAAACCTCTAGCCACAGCCCCGTTGGCCCCCGAACCCAAAGCAGAGCTGCCAGAACCACAAAGAGACTGGACGGCCGCCACTCCGTCCCTAGGAACGCAGAAAAAGTCCGAAGACCTGACAATGGGAGAGTGGTTGTTCGCGGACTCAGGCCGACGCCAACCAGAAAAGTCGGGCGACCCAAATCTGGCTCTGCAAGAGAGTCTGCTGGCTTCCCTGAACCTCCCCGGGCCCCTACCGCAAATTCAAGCAGCGACCACCCCTATCCAGGCTGACGCTGACGCCTCACTGAAAAAACTGGATGCCCTGCCGGCCGGATATTTCTCTCCAGGGCTGCTGCGAGAAGCCTGCAAGACACCCCAAAGTGCGGCAGCTCTGGTCGAGAAACAAAACACCGCCCTGACCAGCCGGGAGGGTCGGGCTCAGTATGCCAGCTTCTTGGAATCCGCGCGGGACGACGCCGAACTGGGCAAACTTTACAGCCTTGTCCATCAAAGTTTGTCGCCCGAACAAGAGGCCGAACATTTAAAGCTGGTCGCAAAAGATCCGCAGGTTTCAGCGGCCCAACTGGGAGTGGTCGACGCCGGACTATTCAAGAAGGCGGCCAGCAACCCGTTGCTCGGGACGGCTCTGGCGGAGGTCCAGGCTTCCGCCTTGAAAACCGAATCAGGGGTCAATGCCCTGTTGACCCTGACCCAGGCGGCCAGCGCTACGCCTGAGGGGGCCGCCGACCTCTACGCTTCCCGCGCTTCCGCCGCTCAAAGCGAGCCTGGTCGAAAAGCACTGGAAGGTCTCTATGCGGGAATCGCTTCTCAGGCCAAACTGGTTCAGGCTCAAGCCAGCCTGGAAGTCCAGGCTCTAACTACAGAACCGGGCCGCCAGGCCGTGGTGATGGAGCGAACTCAAGCCGCCCAGAGTCCGCAATTGTGTGCTCAATTGGTGCGCCTGGAATCCAAAACGCAAAGCCTCCCCCAGTCCAACCAGATCGCGACCGCGATCTCGAACCAAAGCGAGCTGGCGGGCGCATCTCTGGCGGTCAGTGCGGCCGCTGCCCAAACCCCTGCCGGCCTCTCCCAACTGGCGGAGGTCTTTCAAAAGGTTGCTCAAGATCCTCAAAAGGCCTCGCTCTGGGCCAAAACTCAGAGCCTCGCTCTCCAGAACCCGGCGGGACAAGCCGATTTTATCCAACTGCACAAGAATCTGAGACAGGACAAAACGGCCGCCACGGCCTACACCAACGCCCTCACAGCGGCGGGAGTGGAAGAGCTGACTGGACTGCTCGGGGCGGCAGCTCGCAACCCCCAGACCAGTTCATTGCTTTTGAGCACAGCCAATCAGGCCCCGACCTGTTCAGTCCAAGAACTGGTTATCAAATCCAGCGCTAGCCCGACCGAAATGGGCAACCTGCTTAGCTCGGCGCTGGAAGCGGAGGGCGGGGTGAGCCAGATCGGCAAGCTCATGCAGGCTGTCTCCGAGAGCCCGGCCGCCTCCAGCGCCGCTATCCGAGCCCTGAACGCCGGACCCACCCAGAGCCTGGTGATAAAATTGGCCGAGAACGCTCCGGCCGCAGCGGCAACCACCGCCGCACTGGCTACGGCGACTCAGTCTCGGGAGGGTCGGACCGAGGTCGCCCAGTTGCTCGCCAAAACCTCCAAGGACGAGGGACTCAGCCAGGCCACACTGCACCTGCTCAACGCGGGAAAGCCCGAGGATGTGCGAACGTTTCTCACGGGCGCTTCGCTGGAACCGAAGGCCGCGGCCGAACTGGGGAAAACCATGGTCGTCGCCTCGCGAAAGTCCGAAGGCGTAGAGGAAGTCACGAAGTTACTGCAAGTGGCCTCGGCCACCCCCGAAGCAGCCCGC
>JAFEBA010000045.1 GCA_018266105.1 bacterium
GCCCGAGTCCGGCTAAAAACGAGAGTAATTTCTCGAGAGGATTTCGATGCTTCAAATGCAGCTGCGGATTGCCGGGCAAGATCCCGTGGTGGCTCCGCGGCCGGTGCAGGCGCCCGGGGGCCAGCCTGGCTGGCCTACGGCTTTCGGCGTTTTTTTCTAGCCGGTTCGGCCGCCGCTGTCGGGCTCATGGCCCTGCGGCTGATGATTCTGGCCGGATGGCAGGTCCCCCATCCCGGGTTGGATCCAATCCGCTGGCACGCCCACGAAATGCTTTTCCGGCTTTGGCGGTGCGGTGGTGGCCGGCTTCTTGTTGACGGCCGTTCCGAACTGGACGGGCTTGCCCACCCCGAAGGACGCCCGGCTGGGAGCTTTGCTGGCTATCTGGCTGCTGGGACGCCTCGGCAGCTGGCGGGGGGGGAAGGAGCCCTTTTGGACCTGCTCTTCCTACCCGCCCTGGGGTTGGCGCTGGCCGGTCCCATGGTGCGCGCCAACTGCGAAAGCTGATTTTTCTGCCGGTGTTGGGGCTACTCTGGCTCTCCAACGTGATGTTTTGGATGGGGTCATCCCCCGCGCTGGCACTGAGTCTGGCCAAGTACGGGTTGCTGCTGCTGATCGCCCTGATCGGGGGTCGGGTCATTCCGTTTTTTACGGAAAGAGCCCTGACCGGCCATCTGCCCCGGCGCCTGGGCTGGCTGGAAGGAATGTGTCTGGCCGGACTCTTCCTCAGTGCTCTGGCGGAGAACTGGCCCGGCTTTTCGCCGACCTTGAAGTTAACGGTTCTCAGTCTCACCGCCCAGTTCCGTTCGGGCCCTGAGGGTGCCCCTGCTCTGGGTATTGTATCTGGCCTACGCTTTTCTCCCGGCAGGCCTCTTTCTGCGCGGACTGGCCTGGATGGGCTGGGGCAGCCTGTCGGCCGCTACGCATGCTCTAACCTCCGGTTGCATTGAAATCATGTGTCTGGGCATGATGACTAAGGTGGCTTTCGGCCACACCGGGCGGGAACTCAAGCCGGCTCCGGTGATCGTGCTGGCCTTTGGCCTCATGGGCGCTTGCGCCGTGTGCCGCAGCCTGGTGCCCTTTATCTGGCCCGCTTTCTACCACCACGCACTCTGGTGCGCCGGCGCTCTGTGGTGCCTGGCCTTTTCCTTTTACTTTCTGGCCTACTGGCCGGTGCTAACCCGCCCGCGGGTGGACGGAAAGCCAGGTTAGGGCCTTAAGGGGGTAGAATGAGGCCCTGAACCTGCAAAATCTCGTAGACTCTGCGGCAGTCGCTCGCCAGTGCGTGGACGTCTCCCAGACTGGGTGTATCGCCACGTTTCAAGCGGCTTTCCCAGTAGGACAGATCCATCTCCAGGAATTCCAGGAGCTTGAAGGCGCATTCCTCGCACCGGCCCTCGCAGTGTCCGTCCAGTGAAAGCTGAAACGGCAATTCCTGGCGAGCTTCGCGGATCAGATTGGCTACCGCCGTCTTGGTGTTGGGTTTCATGGCTCCTGTCTTTCTCGCTCAAATTAGCAGGCGGGCGGCCCGGCCGGCGTTGACCCAAATCAAGTGACGCGCGCGGCCAGGATTGATCTGGGTCAATTTGCTTTGGGGCCGGGCCGGCTAGAATTCCGGAAGAAAACTCTACATGGGCGATTGGAGCAGAGAATGCCGACTTTGATACTTTTTGAAGAAACCGATGGGCTTTTGAGCAGGGAGCAGCGTGTTTTGCGCCTGCACCTTGACCTCAGCCGGCTGGAACGGGCAGGCGCCAAGGTGGCGCGTTACAATCTTCGTGACCATCCTATTATTTTTTCCGTTCATCCCGAAACGCGCGGGCTCTGCGGGCAAGATTTACCCGTTCTGATGATCGACGACCGGGTGGTCAGCCGGGGAACAGTTCCAGACCTTCAGCAACTTACTGAGTGGACAAAAATCCAGCTTGAACCAGGTGGTTGCGGCGGAAACGGCTGCACCTGCGGCGGCTGATGCTCCACCTGCTGGGGCTGATTGCCGCCCTCCACGCTCTGTTGAAATCCAGCACTCCGCAGGGCGCGGTTGCCTGGACGTTGGGTTTGTGTACTTACCCCGCCTTCGTATTGCCTCTGTATTTGATTTTCGGCTGTACTCACTTCGGGGGCTACGTAGAAGTTCTCCGGGCCGGCGCGCTGGCTGACGAGAGCCAGAAATTTGGGCCTCTTTTTGAGCGATTGGCCGAACACGAACACCAGCCAGGCCCCGACCGCCGGGCGACCGTCAATGTTCTGCAGAGGTTGTCTCGAATGCCGTTTCTCGACTCCTGCCAGGCGGAACTCTTAATCGACGGCCAGGCCACCTACGGGAGAATTCGCCTTGAAATCGATAAGGCCCGGGAATACGTCCTTGTGCTCTACTACAAAGTGATCGACGATGCCGCCGGGAGAGCCTTCGGCGAGCAGCTGATGGCCAAAGCCAGAGAGGGAATTCGGGTCTATTTTATCTACGACGAGCTGGGCAGTCCGGGCCTCCAGAGGGCATTTGTGCGCAAGTTACGGGATGCCGGGGTGAAAGCCTGGCCCTTTCGTACCGCTCGCGGATTTCGTCACAGTCTGCAATTTAACTTCCGTAATCACCGCAAGCTGGTGGTCGTAGATGGGAAAGTCGCTCTGGTCGGGGGCATGAATATCGGGGATCGCTACCTGGGATTGAGCCGCCATTTCGGTTCCTGGCGGGATACCCACATCGTCCTGACAGGACCGGCCGTCATGAGCGTGCAGTTGGTGTTTGTGGAAGACTACCACTGGGCCACAGGTGGCTCTCTGCCTGACGTCAGTTGGGTTCCTACGGCCTGTCAAAACGGCCCGGTGACGTGTACTTATCTGAGTAGCGGACCCGCCGATCGGCTGAACGTTGGGGTCCTGTTTTACCTGGAGTGTATCCTGGCGGCCCGATCACGAATCTGGTTGACCAGTCCCTACTTTGTGCCAGATCCTGCAATCCTGAACGCCCTTAAGCTTGCCGATTTGCGCGGGGTCGAGGTGCGAATTCTTCTTCCCCCCGGCCACTTCGAGCCGGCCATGCGACTGGCCGCTCTCTCCTTCCTGGCTGAACTGCGCGGCACCGGGATTCAGCTTTACGAATACTCCGGGTATAACCATTCCAAGGTAATGCTGGTTGACGATTGGCTTGCTTGGGTTGGTAGTTCCAATCTCGACAATCGTTCGCTCAGACTCAATTTCGAAGGGAACCTCATTGCCCTGGGCAAGGAATTCGTCGCGCAGGTTCGGGAGATGCTGGAACGAGACTTCGCTGAAGCGACCCGGCTGGACCTGGAAGACCTGGCGCGAGCAGGCCTGCTGACGCTGCTGGGTAGCAGAGTTGCCCGCCTTCTGGCGCCCATTCTTTAGAAAGCTCCGCCGTGGACCCCGTCCTCCGAGGTCCACGGCCGCCCCGCGCATGGTCTCGATGATATCAGCATTACCGGCCACCGTTTAGATTGGGTCGTTAAAAGCCTCAGATCCATTGCTTAGAATGGATTCGAGAGTATGCTCGCGAAGGATTTTGCGATGCGCGCTCACCTGATCCGGAACGCAGTCGAGCAGTTGAAAAGCTGCGAGTCTTATCAGCGCTTGCAGGCCTCCTGTTTGAAGGTGGCCGTATGACGCTAGCACGCTGGAACTCCGGCATGGTTGCCCTGACAGCCACCTTGCTGCTGGCCTTCGCCATCGCGGCCGGGTCCCGCGACTTCCATAACTTCGACGCGGCCTTAATCGGCTACACCTTTTCCACCCTGTTCGCGGCCTTCGGCGTGGCTTATCGCTATTCCATGTGGCTCCAGCGTCCGCCCACAGCCATGTATTGGCGCTTGTCCGTCTTGTATAAATCGCAGGGCAGACGTCCTGAGCCATTCGCTGGCCGAGAAGCTGCCGGAAGGGGACTACCGGTATCTGGTGGTTACGCTACCCAAGAAGATGGGTTTGCGCAAGCGGTTCCGGTTGGAGATCGGGCGCCTTGTCCATCGCGTCATCACTCGCTGGATGGCCATGCAGATCGGCTGCCATCGCAATGTCCGAGAGGAAAGTGAGCAAGCACGACCAGGAATCATATGGCTGTTCAGTCCTTTGGGTCCGGGCTCAAATCCCACGTCCATTTTCACATCCTGGTGACCGATGGCGTCTACTTCCCTGATGGCGGCTACTTTGCCATGGGCTTCTCTAGAACCAGCCCTCCCTGTTGAGTGAATTGTGCCGCGCCATTCTAAAGTCCCTGGTCGCCCGCAACTGCTTGCAGCCCGAGACGGCGAAATTGATGGAATCCTGGCCTCTGGAGCGCTCCGGGTTCTCGGGCTTCGTGGGAGACCCCATCAGCCAGCCGGCCGACCGACCTCGACTCCAGCGAGTCTTGAACTACATTCTGCGGCCCGCTCTTCCGCTCAAGCATCTGAGCTACGTAGAGGCGACGGGACAAGTGCGGTTCTCGCCTCCCGGGTCGACGCCCAAGCTATGGGAGCACGCCTACGACTTTTGGAGGACGCAAAGCGTCCTCCTGCGGACCTGGGGCCAGCATATTCCGCGCGCCCGCCAGCACCATGCCGGCCACTTCGCGAATGCACTGGGCAACCTTAATCCCAAAGTGCAAAGCCAGGCCGGAGAGATGGTCGACAAACCCAAATCGGGCAAATGGGTCAAGTGGCGAACACTGATCTTGCGGTCCTGGGCCGTCGACCCTGAACTTTGTCCCCGCTGTCATACAGAGATGAAAAGAGCCAAGGCGCTGCTTCAGCAGCACGAGCTAAACAGACTGCTCAAGAACCTGGGCATTGGCCTTTACCCACCAGACCCCGCTCGCCACCCCCGCCCCCCTCGGTCAGGACCTGGCTGATGACTCGCAGTTCTCGGACTGTGAAAGCCGGTCCCGGCCGATTGGAACGATTGGGAAGCAGCCTGACCAGGCTACGGCCCAGCCTGGCTATTGAAAAAAACCAGACTGTCCGCTCTTTTCCTAAGCCACGACAGCAATTCTGTCCGTACCAAGTCCCTGCGCATCAACCTAGCAGGCGGCGTCAGGCGGGCGGATGAGGATGGGACGAGCGGAGCTTTCCAGGAAGCCGGCCACATGGGCGCATCGAGACAGACCCAGCGGTGAGCTGTTTCCAGATCTGATAGCAGCCCAGGCCTTGAGGACGACGATTTCTCCTTGCGCGAGCTCACGGCAATCCGTTGACAGTCCAGGGTGAACTGGGGACCGCAGCGGGGATAGGCCACCGGCTGGGCGTGAAAGCGGCGGTCGCGAGGATCTTCGTATTCGCGCCGGCAGTCCGCGCATAGGGGAAGTTGGCTATGGTGGTGCGTGAGAGGTCGTAGGGAAAGCTCCGGACGATGGTGTAGCGCGGTCCGCAAGCGGTGCAGTTCAAGAACGGATATCCGTAGCGGCGATCAGCCGGATCGTGAAGCTCCCGGAGGCAGTCCGCGCAAGGGCCAGTCCGGGCCGTCGTGACCCCGCTGCCAGCCAACTGGCTGTTCTCGATGTCGAAAGCGGACCCTGAACGACAGGGGATAGCCAGGCTAACCATCGACTCGATGCGAGCATTGGCTGGCAGGCGGAGGGGCAGCAACTGGCAGACTCGCGAACTCGGGGTGGCGGCCCCTGCACTTCCACCGTGACGCTGCCGAACTCGTTGAGCACGAAGCCCGCCAGCTCCAACTGGCGGGCCAAATTCCAGATTGTGGGCCGAAAGCCGACCCCTTGAATGGTGCCCTCGATATGCAGGCGCAGGCGCTCAATCGGTCGAGGTCAGAATTCCGTGGGGGTCAGCACCACCTGGTCGGAATCGGCCCTCCACCGGAAAGGGCCCACCTCTCGAAGGGCACGAGAGGTTTCGCTCAGCACACTGAAGGTGAGCAAAAGATCGGGGCCAGCCTCGGCCGGGGGGAGGCGGCGCTCTCCTTTTGCAAGATGGCTGGCTGCCGAGTGGACTGAATCCGGTTCCTAAATCCTCACGGCACCTTTAGCTGGTATTCTAAGAAGAAGAAGTTGGCATCCGGACCGGCAGTATAGATTGAAGCGGGCACATCCCCACCAAAGACGTGGCCGGCATAGAAGCTGAGTTTCTGCTGCGAGTCGAGCTGTTGATCCAGGCCCAGGTCCAGCAGCGTGCCCAGGTGACTGCCTCCACCTGAAGGCCGGCCGGCGAATCCCTGGATGGTTCCAACATTTTGGGTAGCACCCGAACCCGCATACCAAAGGTCAGCGGGGGTTGCCAGATTCAGGAAGTGGACATCCAGGCGAGCGCCGGTATTCGGGCCGGGCTTGAGCATGATCTGGGCGAAGGCGTCACGCAGGTTGGACTCCGTGTAGAACGGCGTCTGAGCATAGGGGCGAATGGTGGGAAGCCCTGGGTAGAAGGTGGTGTGGGCGCCGTCGCGGGGATTGGAGTCGCCCGAGAAGTAGCTGTAGCCACTGCGCAACCAGGGCTGCCATTCAGCTTCCTTCCACTGGCAGCCCAGCTCCAGGCTGTAGGCATCGGCCTTGTGGGAGAGATTGCCCCAGTTTCCCGTTTGATGGGCATACCAGGCCAGGAAATCACCCTGCTCCCCAAGCTTGTGCAACAGGTGAAAGCCCACGGTATGGATCTGGTTGCCCCCGGTTGCGTAGATCTGGCCTCGGGCGGCCACAGCGCGGTTGTCCAGTTGCGGCACGCGCCGGTGATCCTCATAGTAGTCCCAGAAGAGCTGGGCCTCTCCATCACGCAGCAATTCGCCCTGTTTGGCCGTCAGCGATACCTCGCTGACGAATACGTCCGACAGGCTGCTGGCAAAATGGGGGTCAAAACCTCCCTGGGTGGGCCTGGCCGCAAAGCCCGAGAGATGGAAATCTCCGGTGTCTCCATCCAGCCGAATGCCGTCGAAGGTTCGGCCATAGGCGGAGAAGTCGAATGTCCCGATCATACGCTCCTTGAGGCGGGTGCGTTTGACCTGGGCGAGGTTGGCGTCGGTCGGCAATACCTGTGTGGCGCTGGAATACTCCATTCGCCCGAACTGTGCCTGAAAGAGCTTGGGGTCTCCGACCTTAAAGTAGGCCTGGCGGATCCCGGCCGTATCGAGCGAGGTCAGGCCGGAATGAGCAAACAGACTCGCGCCCAGTCCCATCTGGCCGACCGAGCCAGCGCCCACTGAATGGCCGGGCAGGCCCAACATCTGCACGTCCTGCACTTCCAGCAGGCCTTCCCATTCGTCGGGGACCTTGTACCCCAGTCGCGCCCGCAAGCGAGCATGGGCATAGCCGTAGTCATTTCCGCCCGAGGCAGGCGCAAACCAATCCCAAGACTCCCCTCGAATTCGCAATTCAAATTCCGTAATCCAACGCCCCTCAACCTTTTCAGCGGCCAGGGTTGTATGGCCGGGACTCTCTGGAGTCTGTGCTTGGGACCAACCCGTGGTCGACACAAGGAAGGCGACGAACAAACAGCGAGAGTATTGCAAGGTTCAAGTCCTCCCTGGTCATTTCACAAATTCATACTCGACCAGGTTGCGGCACATCGGCATTGATTCAAATCAAGTAATCCGAAACAAACAACATCCAGGCTGAGTCGGTGGTCGCCAAAGTTCGAAAGGGACCGCGCTATGATTGCTTGACCTGGGTCAAAGATCCGCTGAAGCTTCAGTGATACGGTTCATAGATGAAAACCAGCAAAAAGCCGACGACAAGCCTTGCCGTCCACCCGACCATACTGGCTATTTTAAGCCAACAAAACAAAGGGGAACTCAGTTGGGCAAAAGGCTGAGCGCTGTTGTAAAACTGAGTGAGTCGTGCAACCTGGCCTGCACCTACTGCTACCAGGGCGACAGACTACGCTCCGGCCAGAAGATGGCCCACGATACCTTGGACAGGATTTGCGCGGAGCTGGCACTGAATGGAGCTGGCCCGATCCCGATTCTATGGTATGGAGGCGAACCGACTCTGGTCGGGTTAAAGTCCTTCCAGCGGTCTGTCGATTGCGCGCAGCAACATCTACAATATCGGGGCCTGGAAAACAGCCTGCAGACCAACGGTATTCTCATCGACGAGGCCTGGGCGAGATTCCTGGCGCTACGGGATTTCCGCGTCAGGCTTAGCCTGGATGGTCCCGACGACCTGCACAACGCCTGCCGCCCCGGACTCGGTGGCGGCGGCAGTCACGCTCAGGTGGTCAAAGCTCTTCGCAGGCTACAGCAACAGGCTGTCGAGGTCAGACTGGCCTGCACCATCACTCGACCCAGTTTGCCTCGAGCCCGGGAGCTGGTGCGCTACTTTGAGCAGCTTGGGGTCAAAGAAATTGATTTCACTCCCGCCTTGCGCCTGGGAACAGAGGGGGCATCCAATGAAGCCTGGGTAGACGGCGCGGAATACGGCGAATTCTTGATTGACGCGCTGGAGGCCTGGCTCGAGAAACCGACCTCTCGCCTTCAAATCCGTAGCCTGACCGCACTCATCAGGAAACTCCATGGTCTGGAGTCGGGCTTTTGCAAACTGGAGGGAAACTGTTCGCGGTTTTTAACCTTTGGCTGGGATGGGTCGGTCTACCCATGCGACGAGTTTTCCGGCCGAATTCGACTGGGAAATGTCCTCAACGAGCCACTGCGGGAAATTCTTGGGCGGCGTCCACCGAAGGCCTCGCCCGGCCCCGCCTGCCAAGAATGCCGGTGGGAAGCGACTTGCCCCGGAAGCTTGTGCCCTTTCGAGAAGGCAGTTGCAGGAGACGGAGCCAGGGCCTCGATCATGTGCGATGGGTGGAGGCGCCTTCAAGAGCACCTGCACCAGAGAGGCCTGCCAGCTTATTCGCGGGGTTAATTGAGGGCGAGGGCCAGCCGAGGTCCCGACGGCGTTCAGCCTTTCTCGGCCACAACCAGCATCCGCGGACTGCCCCAGGCGCAGGGAGTCCGATCATAGCCTCCGTGAATTCCAACGATTTTCAAACCCGCCTGTCGGAGCATGCCTTTGAGCTCCGGATAGGTATAGTAGCGTACCGAACTGCTGTGGTGCCGGGCCAGGCCACCTTCGGGTATCACGGTGATTTTGGAATCCAGGCGGCCGGTCAGGGGGTCCAGATCCCGCCGGAAGAGCAGGTAATGGTCGCTTCGATAAATCCAGCGTCGGGCATGCTTCTCCAGTTCGGTCAACAGGGTGTCGCGATTGGCCAGGTCCAGCAGCAACCGTCCCCCGGGTTTGAGGGCGCGAGCCATGGCTGAAAGCACCCGCAGATTCTCTTCATCTCGGAAGTAGCCAAACGAGTGCAAAAAGCTCAGCACGAAGTCAAACTCGGCTTCGTAGTTCAGCTTTCGCATGTCCTGAAGGATAAAATCGATGGCCAGGCCAGCTTTTTCGGCCATCTCCCGACCCCGACGTAGCATGGACTCTTTAAAATCCAGAGCCGTGACGCGCCAGCCCAGACGAGCCATGGCCAGTGACAGGCGGCCGCTGCCACAGGCCAGATCCAGCACCCGGGCCTGAGTGCGTCCGGGCAGAACGGAACGCAGAAAGGCGATATGCCCAAGGGTCTCCACATCGGTGGGCTCTTCCAGGAGCAGATAGTCATCTTCGAAATAGTCGTCATACCAGGCCATGGCTGCCCCTTACTCCGTCGCCATCAATCGGTAGAGGCAGTAGGGATTATCGTATTTATTCCCGGTCAGGTGGGTGGCGAAGGAAGTGCAGCCGCAGCGACAGATCTTGAGGAACCGGCAGCTAGCGCAGAAGCCCTGGGCCAGCTTGGGATCAAAGCTACGGTTGTAAGCGAAGAGCCCGTCGTCCTGCCAGATCTCATTGACCGCTCGGGTGGTGACATTGCCCTCGACGTAGGCCTTGCCCGGCCTCCACTCCGGTTCCTGACTCAGACAACCTTTGACGTTGCCGTCCGCCTCGATGGAAATCAGAGACAGGCCGGCCTCACAGCCTCTCCAATTACAGCCCCGCATCCCCTCTTCGCAGTCGGTGTAGTAGCCGATGTTGTTGCCGGTATGCAGCTCCAGCAGCGACTCGCGGGCTACGCCTGAAAGGAAATCGGTAATGTAGTAGAGGTCTTGAGGCTGGCATAGCCACTGATCGTTCTGGCGCATCCGTCCGGAAGGAAAGGTTAACTGCAGTTGCCAGCCCACAACCTCCAGATCCAATAGCAACCGATACATGTCTTCGAGTTGCCCCAGATTGAGCTTGGAGATGGAGGTGACGGCGAATCGATAAACTTCGTGCTCGGCCAGTTCTCGGAAGGCCGCCACCAGGTCGTGGAAGGCGGCCGGGCTGTTGCGAATCTGATTGTGGGTCGCCTCCAGACCGTCGAAACTCATCGAGAAAGCAGTCAGCAAACTGCGAATCTGGTCCATGTGCTTGAGCGCGAAGGTGCCGTTAGAAACCATCCCCAGGCTCATCCCGTGGCTTCGCACGCGTTCCGCCAGTACTGGCCAATCCTTGCGCACCAGTGGCTCCCCGCCCGAAAAGACCACATCCTCCACACCCATCGCCTTGAGGTCGTCGATCAGTTGGAGCATCTGGGCGGTCTTGAGCTCATTGGGCCGCACCCTGCCGGCGGCCGATGCGCAGTGCAGACAGGTCATGTTACAGGCTCGGGTGATTTCGATTACAGCCTTTCTGGGAGGCGGCCTGAGAGTCATCACAGGTCCAGGCAGTCGGCCTTGTTAAAGTAGCGCAGGCAATAGTAACAAGGGAAATGGTCGGTGGGCCCGAGATCCTCGGCGGCCGTATGATCGATCTTGTTCTGCCAGAACACCGCCACCCGTTGCGCCATAGCCTTGAGGGCCTTTTGCAGGCTGACTTCATTCAGGTCCGCCACCACGTCATTATCGTCCTCGGCGGAACCGGCCCCGCGATAGTTGGACAGGTCCGGGCAGAAGCGCAAACAGCCGTTGTAGTCCACGTCGATCATGGCCAGACCCAGCGGCCGGCACGCAAAAAGCGGCCAGGGCGAGTAGTATCCCAGCGTCATGTCGACGCGGATACCGGTGGTTACGACTTTGAGTTGACCCACGCGTTGTTCCACCAGTTCGGCTGCTTCTAAATCAAGTAATAAGCCTTCCTGGATATTTCGCGGGGAGGGACGCATGAGAATGAAGTTGATCGGATCGGCCCCCTGAGCCGCAACCAGGGCAACGATGGCTTCCAGCTCATTGATATTGACGGTGCTGACGACCGTCTGCACTCCGAAGCCAATGCCGTGACGGCGGCACAGGTCCATGGCCTCCAGCACCCGGTCGAAGCTGCCAGCGCCCCGAACCTTATCATTGGTCCGGGCGCTGGCCCCCTCCAGGCTCAGGGTGATCCCGGTCAGCCTGGAAGCGTGGCGAATCAGGGCCTTGTGGGTGTCCCGAAAGTTCTGACCGTTGGTGGTGATGGTGTAGTCGATATCGTGGCGCTCGACAGTGGCCAGCAGACGTTCAAAGTCCTTGTGCACGGTGGGCTCGCCCCCCGTCAGGGCCACCACCCGCGGATTGAACGGCTTGGCCTCCGTCAACACCCGGTCGACCAGTTCAATGGAAATGTCTTTTACCGGACGGGTATTGATGATTTTGTTGCAATGCAGGCAATCCAGATTGCAGCGATTGGTCACCTCAAAGCAGATGATTTCAGGCATTCCTTATGACTCCCACATCCTACAGGGTCAACTGGCTTTTGTTCCCGGAATGGAAATCGAGCCATCGCCACGAGTGAAGAGTTGCTTGGCGGCTTCGGCCCCGGTCGCGTCTCCCTTGATCGTGGCCATGAAGCTACCGCTGTTGCTGACGCGGCTGACGCCGGAGATTCGGTGGAGAGTGCCGTCGGCGGCCCGAGCCACCATTTTGGGAGCGCGCACACTGATTGCTTTGCCTTTGAGCGAGCCATTGACCTTGACGCCGCCTTGACCGGGCCGATCGATCACGATGCGGGTATTGGGTTCGTAGACCCTGATCTTGGTGCTGAACTTCTGGCCAGTGATGCCCAGCGTGGCCATCAGGCCCCGCAAACCCGGCCCGCCTCCGCCGCCGACCACGCCCCGGGAGGAGATTCCCGCGGCAGGATTGAGCGAGCCCTTTGGAGCCACGATGGGGCGGAAGGTTGCCGGCGGATAGGCCGCGGCAGCCGGCCCGGCCTGTCCGTTGACCTGTGAGCCAGAGTGGGCTTGAGGAGGGCTGAAGGCCTGGTCCAGAGGGCTGCCCTGGCGAGTCTCGCCCAGGTCGAAGACCGCAGGCGGCTGGAAGTTGGCCGCGTCGGCCTGGCGCTGCGCCAACAGACCCAGCAGCTGTTCCAGAATCGCGGCAGCCATGGCCGGGTTCGCCTCCACCTCATCCACCCCCAGGTCGACATACTTGTCCGTTTTCTGGGTACGAATTTCGAATGGCTCGTCTTTATCGTTGACGGAGGAGCTACCGACCGAACTCTGGCCACCCTTCTCAGCCTTGTCCAGACCGCCGGAACGATTGCCCAGACGGGCGGCCCGCTTCTCTGATACTTCGATTTCCAGGCCGCAGTTCATGGCCAGAGTCATCACTTCCTTACCGATGCTGGCTACGAAGGCGGAAACGGCGTTGTCATCCTTGGGGTCGATACCCTGCGACTTGTAGGCCTCATCCGCCGCCCCTTTACCGCGACGCAGACAGGAACGCATAACCTGCTCCTTGCCTCTCAGTTGCATTAAAACCATGGACAACCAGTTGTTGGATCCGTCCTCGCCCTTCATCATCTCGCTGACGGCGGCCGAAATGGCCTTGACCTCCTTGAGGTTCTGCTGCATCTCAGGTTTGGCTTTGTCGGCCGAACTCACCCCACCCATCGCGCACATGGATGGAGCCGCCATGGTTTCATCTTGACTGAACTCTTTCAAATCGGCATCGCCGTCGCTCTCATAGTCGGCCGCGGCCGCCCTGGACTCAGAAGCGGGTGCCGCCGCGCTCAGGCTGGCTGTCAGTGACAGATTCATACCCTGACCTTGCAGGCCTTCCAGTTGGTCGGGATTTTCCATCAGGTACTGAATCATCTGCGCCGAACTCATGGCGCCGCTGGTCATCATTCGTTTGGCCTGCGGAGTGCCGGCCTGTAGGACCAGGGCCTGCAGGTAGACCACCTGCTCACCGCCTCCGGTGGGAGCGGGTGCCAATCCGATCACCGAGAGGTAGAACGCTGAAAGGCTCTGAGCGGTGCCCAATGCGGCTTGGGCCCGGCTCTGGGCCAGTTGGGCCGGGACCGGGTACCCGGGCGAGGGATTTGAGGGAGGCAACTGGACCGGGCCCATCTGAGAAAAAGCGGCCGGCCCGCTGCGGAAGGCTCCATCACCAATTTGCATGTGCATAACCTCCAAGTTGCTGTCTGCCTGTGCGGTCAAGCTTGACATGAGGTGGGGGTTGAGACTTTGATCCAGAACAAACTTCGGTGTTAAGGTTTGTTCAAACTTGGCTGTGGATTTCGGATTCGCTCGAGATCAATCAGCACTTTTAGCTCTTCCGGCTTCAACAGGGTGAGCTGCTGTCTCTGAATTGAGAACGCCAGCCCGGCGGAATCGAGCACAAGTGGTAGAGCCTCGAACCCACCGGAGAGTTTCTTAAGCCGACTTGATATAGATCACTTCTATCCGTCTCCAGCCCGGCTATAGTGAACCACAGTTTTCAAAGGAGCTCACTATCGTGACCGATCCCTCTAGACGCAGTTTTCTAAAGGCTCTGGGCCTGGTTGGCATCACAGCTCTATTCGATGGTTGTGGCAAGCCCGAGGTCGTCCAGTTGCTCAAGCCCGTGAGCGTGGACAATCCGCTCAAGGACTACCCCGACCGTGATTGGGAGCGCGTCTATCGCGATATCGCTAAGGTTGATTCAAGTTTCATCTTCTTGTGTGCACCCAATGATACTCACAACTGCCTGCTCAAGGCCGAAGTGAAGAACGACCAGGTGGTGCGCATTCGTCCCAGCTACGGCTACGGCAAAGCCACCGATCTTTACGGGGTCAAGCCTTCGGCCCGCTGGGACCCACGCTGCTGCCAGAAAGGACTGGCCCTACCCCGAAAGGTGTACGGAGACCGCCGAGTCAAGTATCCTATGCTGCGCAAAGGCTTCAAAAGCTGGGTCGACCAGGGATTTCCTCGCGATCCCAAGACGGGTAGGGCTCCTGAAGAGCTCTTTCGACGTGGCGAAGACTCCTGGGTTCGGGCAACCTGGGACGAGGCATTCGAGTACTCGGCCAGGGCACTGCAAAATATCGCTCAGACCTATAGCGGCGATCAGGGCAAGCAATACCTGCTGGAGCAAGGTTACGAACCCGAATGCGTGGAGGCCACCGGGGGAGCCGGGGTGCAGACCATGAAGTTCCGCGGAGGGATGTGGCTGTTGGGTGCAACCCGCATCACAGCCCAGTACCGGTTGGCCAACTCGATGGCCTTACTGGACGCCAAAGTTCGAGGCGTTGGGCCCGAGGATGCTGTTGGCGCGAGAGGATTCGATAATTACACCTGGCATACAGACCTTCCTCCCGGCCATCCCATGGTGACCGGACAGCAAACCTGTGAATGGGACTTGTGTTCGGTGGAGCACGCCAAGGTGGCCGTGGTCTGGGGAATGAACTGGATTACCACCAAGATGCCGGACGCCCACTGGCTGACGGAGGCCCGCCTGAAAGGCACCCGGGTGGTGGTCATCGCCTGCGAATACAGCGCCACCTGCAATAAGGGTGATGAAGTGGTAGTGGTGCGTCCCGGGACGACCCCGGCCCTGGCGCTGGGCCTGGTCCATCAAATTCTGGCTGACAAAAGCTACAATCCCGCTTATCTGAAAGCAAACACCGACCTCCCTCTGCTGGTCAGGTTGGACAACGGCAAGCTGCTAAAGGGAGCCGACCTCGACAAGAACTATAAGAACGCTGCGCTGAGCCACTATCTGAAGATCATTGGAGATCAGGAAAAGGCCCCTCCAACGGTCGAGCAGGACACCCTGATCGTCAAGCAAGGGCTTCGAGAGGAGTGGGGGGATTGCGTCGTATGGGATACAAAAACAAAGAAAGCCGTTCCGCTCTCCCGCGACTTCTGCGGCGGAAAATTTAAGGATTGTGGGTTGGACCCGGCCCTGGAAGGGAGCTACCTGGTTCGTCTGGCCGACGGTAAAACCGTCCAGGTGACTCCTGTTTTTGTCCAGGTGGCGGCGGTGGCAAAAGCCTACGACCCCAAAACCGTGTCAGAAATTACCTGGGCCCCTGAAAAAGCCATCATCAGCCTGGCCCGGCTCTTTGCAAAGAACAAGGGCGAGGTTCTCTTTGCGACAGGAATGGGACCGAATCAATTTTTCAACAATGACCTGAAAGATCGAGGTATTTTCTTACTGGCCGCCCTGACCGAGAATGTCGGAAAATTCTCTGGAAACGTTGGATCTTACGCAGGCAACTTCCGCGTTGCCCAAATCAATGGACTGCCCAGCTATATCAATGAAGACCCATTTAATTGCCAGACGGATCCGGCCGGAAAATTGACTCTAAAACAGTATTGGAAGGCCGAGTCCGCGCACTATTTCAACCACGGCGATAAGCCTTTGCGGATGGGCAAAACCATGATCACCGGCAAGACCCATATGAACACTCCCACCAAAGCCGTCTGTGTGTCCAACTCCAACTCATTATTGGGCAATATTAAGGGGCACTACGAGGTTGTCTACAACACCCTGCCTAAAGTGGAGTTCGCGGCCTGCAATGAGTGGTGGTGGACGCTGAGCTGTGAGTACGTGGATGTCGTCTTCCCGGTGGACTCCTGGGCAGAGTTCAAGGCTCCTGACATGACAGCGTCCTGCACCAATCCATTTCTGTACATCTTCCCTGAAACTCCGCTCCCCCGGCTTTTCGATACTAAGGGGGACCTGGAAGTTGCAGCCGGTCTGGCCAACAAGGTTGGAGAGTTGATCGGGGACAATCGGATGGCCGACTATTGGAAATTCGCCCAGAAACCCCAGGTCTATCTGCAACGCATTATCGACCGTAGCAACCAGACCAAAGGTTATCAAATCGAAGACCTGCATGAGAAGGCCAAGCAAGGGATTCCCAGCCTGGTCCTGTCGCGGACCTACCCGAAAGTGATCGGTTGGGAGCAATCCAACGAAGGCAAACCCTGGTATACCAAGACTGGACGACTCGAGTTCTATCGAGACGAAGACGAATTCCTGAATGCCGGGGAAAACCTTCCGGTGCATCGGGAACCCATCGATTCAACCTTCTACGAACCCAACGTCATCGTGACCGAAAGTCACCCGTTGATCCGTCCCAAAACGCCCAAAGACTACGGCGTGGATGAAAAGCAACTGGACGGAGACACTCGCCAGGCACGCAATGTCGTAAAATCATGGCACCAACTCAAAGCCACCCATCACCCTCTGGCGGAGCACGGCCATCACTACATCTTCCACACTCCCAAGTATCGCCACGGCGCCCACACGACTCCGGTGGATATCGATATCATCGACGTGCTGTTTGGACCATTCACGGACATGTATCGACGTGATCCCCGCCAACCTTACGTAGGTGAGGCCTATGTAGACATCAATCCTAAAGACGCCAAGGCCATGGGCATCGAGGACGGAGACTATGTTTACATCGACGCCGACCCCCATGACCGTCCTTTCCACGGCTGGCAGAACAAACCCGAGAAAGCCCGGGTCGCCCGACTGCTCTGCCGGGCGCGCTACTATCCCGGGACGCCTCGGGGGGTCACGCGCATGTGGCATAACATGTACGGGTCCAGCAAAGGCACGGTGGACGCCGCTCAAAATCGCCCGGATCACCTGGCCAAGTCCGAGGAAACCGGCTACCAATCCCTGTTCCGTCAGGGCAGCCACCAGTCCTGTACCCGTGGTTTCATCAAGCCCACCCACATGACTGACTCGCTGGTGCGAAAAAACGCCTTTGGACAGGAAGTCGGCAAAGGGTTTCACGCGGACATTCACTGCCCCACCGGCGCCCCGCGTGAGTCTTTTGTGCGCATCACCAAAGCTGAGGCGGGCGGCCTGGATGGCAAAGGTCTGTGGCGCCCGGCTCAGCTGGGCCTGAGACCAACCTACGAAAATCCAGCTCTGGAGAAGTTTCTCCAGGGCGGCTACATCAAGGAGAAGTGAATCGATGCCTAAAGTATTCAACTGGCAAATCGGCCGCGAAATGGACTATCCTTACGATGGAGCCCGTCCAGACCATCAATTCGCCTATATTTTTGACCTCAACAAGTGCATTGCCTGTCAGACCTGCACGATTGCCTGCAAGACTACCTGGACAGCAGGCAAGGGCCAGGAGACGATGCTTTGGAACAATGTCGAGAGCAAGCCCTATGGATACTTCCCGTTGGGCTGGGACGTGCGCATCCTGGACATGCTGGGTGCACAATCTTGGGACGGCCTGAAATACACCGGCAAGACGCTTTTCGAGGCCGCCGAAGCGGGCGAGGCGGTGCTGGGATACCTGCCGGATGACCTGGACTACGCCAACCCTAACGTTGGGGAAGACGATTGCTTTGGAAGCGAGCTCAAGGGTGCCGTCAATGGAGTTGCAGACGGAAGCGGAGGCGCCTACTTTGACACGGTCCACCACAGTTGGATGTTTTATCTCCCCCGCATCTGTAACCATTGCACCTACCCCGCCTGCCTGGCTTCCTGCTCTCGCAAGTCAATTTACAAGCGAAAAATGGATGGCATCGTACTGATCGATCAGTCACGCTGCCGCGGCTATCGAGATTGCGTTAAAGGTTGTCCTTACAAGCGTCCGTTCTACAATCCGCACACGCGAACCAGCGAAAAGTGCATTGCCTGCTATCCCTTCGTCGAGCAGGGCCAGCAGCCTCAGTGCGTCACCATGTGTATCGGTAAGATCCGGCTGGCTGGCTACCTCTCCTTGCCGGAGAAAGCCAACAAAAATCATCCCATGGACTACCTGATTCACGACCAGCAGGTGGCCTTGCCGCTGTATCCTCAGTTTGGGCTGGAGCCCAACGTCTATTACATACCGCCAGTGCACGTTCCGCCCCAATTCCTGACCCAGATGTTTGGACCCAGGGTCCACAAGGCGGTGGAAACCTACCGAAATGCTCACAAAGATCCGAAGCTTCTGGCAGCAATGATGCTATTCGGGTCAACCGAGCGGATCCTCAAGGAATTCCGAGTTGAAAAGAATGAGGTGGTGGGAATCGACATGATGAACGGCGGCGAGGCCGTGCGCGTACCCTTTACCGAACCGACCGTGGTTCGTCCCTTCCGCGACGAGAAGGTCGGAGCATTCCGCCACAATATCAGTTAGGAGCACAGGAACTTGACAACTTATCAGTGTGCGAAGATATCGGCTCTGGCCGGCTGGCTGGCTTTGCGGGCGGTAGCCGCCCCCGCCATTGAGGCCCCTCAAAAATCGGGGGATCTCAAAAGCTGGTTGCAACCCGGCAATGCGGCCTGGCAGAGCCTCCCCGAATCGACCGTAACCATGCTTCCGCAGAATATCGCAATACCGAATCTGAAGAATCCGGTGTTTCAGAAATTGCAGGTTCGCGCCGTGGTCACAAATGGCTGGCTGTGCCTCCGTTTGGAATGGGAGGACAAAACCCGTGACGCGGAGGTGACCCGCGCCATGTTCACGGATGCCTGCGCGGCCGAATTCGCCGTCAGCGGAAACGGCACAGATACCAGTCCGTTTATGGGGAATCCCGGTAAGCCGGTGGAGATCGTGCACTGGAAAGCCATCTGGCAGGACGATATCGAAAAGGGCTATCGAGACGTGGAGCACGGCTATCCCAACCATTACTACGACTACTATCCACTGGCCAAAGGCAAGAAGGCGGACCAGATTAGCGGACCGGCTCTGATGTACAACCCCGGCCGCTATTTGAACAATCCCATCTCGCAGACTCAGCGGAAAGAGCCGGTTGAAGAGATCGTGGCCGAGGGTTTTGGCAGCGCTACTTCGCAAAAGCATCTGGATTCTCGAGGCTGGGGGACCTATCAACAGAACCACTGGACGGTGGTGCTGGCCCGGCCCCTCAGCACGCCCGACCCAACCGACGCGCAGCTCAAACCAGGCACCAACATTCCCATCGCTTTTGCGCTCTGGGATGGAGCAACCAGGAACCGCGGGGGCCGCAAACACTACGCCATGTGGACTGACCTGAAAATCGGAGGTAAATGAACGTGATCGAGGCCCGAACAATTGATTTGCTGAGATTCCTGGCTGTCGCTTTTGCCTTCCCCAGCCAGGAACGCATCCCGGTGATGGGAGCTCTGGCCAGTTCCCTGGAATTGAGCCCGGTGCTTCGCGAGCCAATCCAGGAGGTACTGGAAGCTCACTATCATCGCCTTTTTTCTGGTATGGAACGCTGCTCGCCGCATGAGACCGAGTACGGGCCTGGTCGCTCCGTGCGCAAAGCCGTGGAACTGGCTGACATCGCCGGATTCTATAAAGCCTTCGGCTTGGCCATCGATCAGTCCGATCCAGAAATGGTCGATCATATTTCGCTTGAATTTGATTTTCTGGCCTATCTGGGCTTTAAAGAGAGATATGCCGCTCTCAAAGGATGGGCCGATAAGGCCGAAACTTGCACAAGAGCCTATCACTCTTTCTGGAAGGACCACTGTGGCCGCTGGGTATTTGGCTTCCTGGAGAGCCTTGAGGAACGGGCACAAGCTGGCGGCTTCTACCAGGCTTTGGCCGGACTGGCATTGCAGGTGGGGGCGTCGGAATTGGACCGGCTACAACTCAAACCGGGTTGCCTGGAAATGGACCGGGCGCAAGTTCAGGTGGATGAGTGCCTTGGCTGCAGCCTGGCCACCGCCGAGAATTGAAGTTTGTCATGGAACGAAGAGATTTTCTGAAAGCCCTGACGCTGCTACCCCTCGTGGGCGCCATCCCGACCCGGGCGGAGACGGCCCCATCGCTGGCGCTGTTCGGACAGAAACCCGACCCAACCCGAATCAACAGAGTGTTCGCAGCCGGACCGGTTGCCTCCGTCCTGACCTATGTTTTGGCTCCTCGTATGCTGATCGGCTGGCCCCAGCACCTGGAGAGGGGAGCCGCCAGGCTGATGGATCCGGAGGTGGCCAACCTCCCTACCTACGGACGACTGGCCGGAAAGGCCAGCACGGTCTCTCTGGAAACGTTGCTGACTCTTAAGCCGGACTTGATTTTAGACGTAGGCAGCACTGAGGGGACTTTTGCCTCTCAAGCTCGCCGGGTGGCTGAACAGACAGGAATTCCATATGCCCTCGTTCCCGGGCACCTGGTCGACTCCGCCAGCCAGTTGCGCCAGGTCGGCCGCCTGTTGGGACTGACCCAGAAAGCGGAGAGCCTGGCGGTCCAGGCCGAATCCCTGTTAGCCAAGACGCGTGGGCTGCTCGCCGCCGACCCGGTGAGGTACTATCTGGCTCGAGGTTCGGACGGCCTGGAAACAGGCGTCAAGGGTTCATTGAATACTGAGGTATTTGAGCATGTTGGAGCCCGGAACGTAGCCTCGGCCTTGAACCAGAAAGGCCTGACTCGAGTCTCCTGGGAACAGCTTGCGGCCTGGCAGCCCCAGGTGGTGGTCACCCAGGAGCCCTCGCTGGCCGAGCGAATTCGCAGTGACAGCAACTGGTCTCGTCTGCTCCCCAAGGTTGAGGTCCGGGTCGCCCCGCGTTTTCCCTTCGGTTGGGTGGACGGTCCGCCTGGCCTGAACCGCCTGGTCGGGTTACCCTGGTTGGGAAGAGGTCGTTTGAAGGCAGATCCGGCCAGGCTGGTGAGTGAATTCTATCGAGCATTTTACAGAATCACGCCCACCGAAAGCGACTTAAAGGATTGGCTTCTCTGAAAAGCGCGGCCCTTGGCTGGTGCCTGGCGATCATGGCCCTGGTGGGAGTCGTGCTGGTTTCGCTCTGTGTCGGTCAGTACTCGTTACCGCTGACCGACATTCTCGGTGCGCTATCCCGGGCTTACGCGGGCACCTCGGCCTTCCCCCAGGAAGCTTCGGATATCATGCTCTGGAATGTCCGTATTCCTCGGGTCGAGGCCGCCTTCTTAGTCGGCGGTGCGCTGGGGGTCAGCGGCGCCGCCTATCAGGGTATGTTCCGCAATCCGCTCGTTTCCCCGGATATTCTTTCGGTCTCTTCAGGAGCCAGTCTCGGTGCGGTCCTGGGGATCTTTCTGGGGTGGTCCATCGGCGCCTGCCAACTGCTGGCATTCCTGGGGGGGTTGGCCTCGGTAGCGGTCGTCTATGCCGTCGGCCGCTCCTTTTCCAATCGAGATCCCGTGCTTTCCCTGGTGCTGGCGGGTATCGCGGTAGGAGCGCTGACGGGAGCGATTATTTCGCTTCTCAAAGCGCTGGCTGACCCGTACTCCCAGTTGCCCACCATTACTTTTTGGACGATGGGCGGGCTCAGTTCAGTCACCTCAAAGGACGTGGCTGCTACCGCACCTGCGATGATATGCGGGCTGATTCCGCTGGCATTGATGCGCTGGAGAATCAATCTCCTCTGCCTGGATGATGAGGAAGCTCAGTCCCTGGGAGAAAACGTTGCCTTCTTGCGAATGATTCTGGTCATTTCAGCGACTCTGAGCTGCGCCGCTGCGGTATCCTTGTCCGGCACAATAGGCTGGGTGGGATTGGTCGTGCCGCATCTGTCGCGCTTGCTGGTGGGACCGAATTTCGTGCGCTTGCTACCGGCCAGCTTCATGTTGGGGGCCGGGTTTCTGACTCTGACCGACACCCTGGCCCGCACGCTCTTTCCAATCGAGATGCCTCTGGGAGTCCTGACCTCACTGGTCGGAGCGCCCTTTTTTCTCTTTCTGTTGGCTCGTCCGGAGCGTGAAGCCTGATGCCTTTGCTCTCGGTTCAAGCTCTATCCACCGGTCACCGTCAAGCGCTTCACAGCGGGCTTCATTTCGAGCTGGAGAGAGGCGAAGCATTGATTCTCGTGGGTCCGAACGGAGGAGGCAAAACGACTCTGCTGAGAACCCTGCTCGGCCTGCTAAAGCCTCTGGCGGGGCGGATTGAGTTGCAGGGAATAGCCGTACCTGACCGGTCAAAGCTGGACCTGGCCAGGACCGTCGCTTACGTGCCCCAGTTAACACCACCGGCTTTTGCTTTTTCAGTGACAGAACTGGTCTCTATGGGGCGACGAGCCCGTTTGGGAATCTTTGGACAGCCAGGAAAAATTGACCGTGCCATCGTGAACGACTGCCTGGACTGGTTGGGCATTACCCATCTGGCTCGACGCCAGGTTCATCAACTCAGCGGAGGAGAGCGTCAGTTGGTCATGATTGCGCGCGCCCTGGCCCAGCAGCCGGAGCTTCTGGTGATGGACGAACCTACCGCCAGTCTGGACTTCGGCAACCAGGCGCGCGTTCTGGCAACCCTTCAGCGGCTCAAAAGCAGCGGAAAAACCCTGATCTTCTCGAGCCACCATCCAGAGCAGGCGGCCCGCGTGGCCGATCGAGCGCTCTTGTTGCAGCGCGGAAGCTGGGAACTCACCGAGCCTCAATGCCTGCTGAATACGAGCCGCCTGGCCCGACTATACGAGGTAGACGAGGACATTCTGCTTCCCATGCTGTCCATGGGGTGCGCTGTCAATGAATGCCTGTGATTCGTCTTGCGAACTTGCCAATATCCATTGCCGAGCTGCTCAAGCAGTCTGTTTAGTTGGTCCTGCTGGTTGTTCTAAATTTCAAGCATTGTTTTGAAATGTGTGATGGTATGGTCAAAGCGCACCGGTCGCAGATCCCCCCGGTCGGGCGCAAAATGACGCTGTAAGAACTGCTCGAACAACCGTTGAGCACGCTCCGTTTTGGCCGACTTCGCCAGCAAGCTGGCCTGAAAGCACTGGACGGCCCGCCAGCACCAACGCAGGCTGGCGGGCTGGCCAGGATCCTTCAGCAAGCAGGCCAGTTCCCGGCGCAGGTGCTTGCAAGCCGCCAACACCTGTGAGTCCCCGCAACCGCTTTCCACAAAACTCAACAAGGCCTCACCACAACCTTCTTTCCGGACCGACCTGAGGGTGTCCAGCGCCAGAATGTTGGTGGTTCCCTCCCAAATCGGCAGAACCTGAGCATCGCGCAAGAATCGGGAGAGCGGCCAGTCTTCAATGTAACCGTTACCCCCGTGCAGTTCGATGCCTTCAGAAGCAAAGCTCACGGCCTGCCTTCCACTGGTCAGCTTGATCAATGGCACCAGGATCCTCAAATGTTTGAGTTGCTGATCGCTGGCCAGGGACAGGTTGGCCAGACCCCGGCAGGAGTAAAGGTAAAACAGCAGGTGTAACACACCTTCCAGGTCGACCAGCATATCCACGAGAGTTTGCACGACCATCGGATAGCGAAGCAGGCTGCGCCCGAAGGTCTGGCGGATGGTGGCATAGCGTAGACACTCCGTGGTCACCCGCCGCATGAGAGAGGCGGAGGCGGTGGCGTTGTAAAGTCTGGACAGATTGAGCATGTCGGTCATCTGCGCGAAGCCCCGCGCCAGGTCGCCCACGGGCTCGGCTCGGGCTCCCTGCAACAGGTACTCCCCGGTCGCCATGGATCGAGTCCCCAGTTTGTCCTTCAGGCGTTGCAGACGAACCTGGTTGAGTTGACCGTCCTCCCGGTGGCGGCGCATCGCAAAGAGACCCAGGCCGGCTGTGCCGGCCGGGGCTCCGGCCGGCCGGGCCAATACCATGGCCAGTTCGGCCCCGGCGTTGCTGCAAAACCATTTCTCCCCATAAAGGCGATAGGCCCCGTTCTCGTCCTTCTCAGCCGTGGTTTGTGAGGCCCCTACATCCGAGCCCCCGAATTTTTCGGTGAGAAACATCGCTCCCTCCCAGAGTTCGTCGGGGTTTTTGGAAACGAGGCGAGGAAGATATTGCTTCTTTTGTTGGGGACTCCCATATCTTTCGATTAAATAGGCACACCCGTCGGTCATGCATATCGGGCAATAAAGGCCCTGTTCCGCCTGAGCGAACAGATAGCCCTGGGCGAACTTGACGACTTCCAGTCCCGGGCCAAGCAACCGGCGAACTTCGGGGTCGTAATAGTGGCCAATCAGTCCCTGGCCGTAGGCGAACGTCCGCAAGCTCTCGTAGGCGGGATGAAAGTCGATGCCGTCGATCTGGTTGCCGTAGCGGTCGCGGGGCACCAGCCGGGGCGGGTTGCGGTCGGCCAGGACCGCCCAACCTTCCAGTTCGTGAGCCGAGGCCGCGCCCATCCGGTTCAGAACCGGCAGGGCCCGAGCATGCGCTTCTGGAGATAGGTAGCTGGAGAGCAGGCCCGCCAGGGTGGTGTCGGCCTCAAAACGATTTTGAGGTCCGGGCAGAGTTTCGAGCACTTGCAAGGACATGGCTCAATCATACTTCGATCCCGGGCCAGGCAGAATTGACCCAGGTCAAATGCAGGGGGATGGATTGATCTGGGTCAAGGCGGACCCCGCGAATCCCGGCTAGCCTGAAGAAATGATCGCGCCATCGGAGTATCTACCCCACTTTGCCTCGTTCATTGAAACCCACGACCGCTATCGGAAAGAGCAAATCGGTGAGCCCGACTTTCGGGTCCAGGCCAGCGCTTTTGCCAGCCATCTACAGCAGCTTCAGCAGCGGCTCAACTGGGAGCTCCCGCTCCTGGCCGGATTCTCGGAAGCTCCGCAAGCGATCGAGATGCTGGTCGAGCCTCTGAATGCTCTCACTCATTGGGTCGAGCAGTCCCCTCAGGAGGAGGCGGTCATCGGTAAGATCAGGCAGTGCCAGCAGGCGCTCGGCCGCATCAGCTACCTCTTCCGGCAGTTGCCGGATTTTGTCGACGTCACCGTGATCAACGAATTGCTCATTCTGGCCTCGCCCGAGGGCGGAATCGACCCGGAGCCTGTGCGTCAGCGCCTGCCATTCCTGCTCTCATGGTTGCGCGATCTCGAAGCGGGTTGGCGGCTCTTTGGTTTCCTCTACCCCCACCGCCAGAGCCTGGTCGGCAAAGCTCTCTTGCTCGTAGAAGGCCTTAAAGAAGCCGCCGGCGGCATTTACCTGTATCTGCAGGGAGAAGACCCCGGGGCCCTGCGCACGAGCCTGAAACGCACGTTGAAGGGGCTGATGGCCCTGGCTCCTCTGCACGAGACCCGGCAACTGGAGGAAGTAGAAAGTCTCAGACAGTTCTCGGACCCCTGCCTGGAGCGAGGAGCTCGGCTGCTAACCCGTCTGGGTCGTCTGCCACCCCCGTATCATAGAGAGCTGCACACATGGTTTCAGGTGAACCTCCGCAGCCTGGCCGAATTGAATTCCCGTCTGCTCCTGTCCGGAGCCGAGCGGCCCGAGGTAGAGGCCCAACTGAGTGGCCTGGAGGAGGAACTGCACGGCCTGTTAAGATACGATAGCAATTCCTTTGAGCTGGATCAATTCCCTCTGCTGCAAAAACTGGAAGACTGGAAGCATGGTCTCCACTCCCTGGAGGACAACTTTCCAAATTCTTAGACGAAAGTGGTGAGAGCATGAATGTCTGGTCCAACTCCGGTTTCTACAATTCCCTTTCCGTGTCGATGAGCGGATTGGCCTACGGAGGCGCCCCGACGCGCCCAGCTTCCCCGCCAGCCCAATTTCAGATTCAAGCTCAAGCCCTCCTGGTGGTGGCCCGAGAGTTGCTCCAGGTCGGACAGAGTTTGGAACTCGCCTGGGGAGGGTTCCTTGGCTCTTCAGCCACAGGGGCATCATCCGCCCAATTCGGCGGATTTGCTGACGCCAGCCTTGACTATGGTTATCAGCGGCTTCCGGGAGAATCCCAAAAAATGTGGGACGTGTGGTTTGACTGCAAGGAGGGCCAGCAAACCGTTCAGCGCTCTCCCATCGTGCTCGATTTGAACAAAAACGGCCGGGCTGACATTACCGGCAAGAACATCACCGGCGATGGCAAGATCGACGGACCTACGACCATGTTTGACATTGACCCCGACAGCGTCTCTTACGAGTTTAAGAGTCAGCAACGCAGGCCCGGATCGGGCGCGCCGGCGGTGGATGGGGGACACTGGGTGGACGCGAACGGGAGTCCGGCCTCCAAGGCGCCGCCCAAGGGGACGCAGCCGAAATTTGAAGGCTACAAGTACCTCGACCGTGATGGGGCGGTGGTCGGCGAAATGAAGAACGGGCTCTACAACTACGGGAAACAAGAGAAGCGAGAAGCCACCGAATGGTTGGCCAGGAACGGCGGGGATGGCCTGCTGGTCGCGGATCTGAACGGCGACGGTCAGATTAACAGTGCCGTTGAATTGTTCGGAACGGCCGGTGATGGTGTGAAGTACCGAAATGGTTACGAAAAACTGGCGGCCTTGTATGACAAGAATCACGACGGCCAGGTCAATGGCGATGAGCTTCGCGGTCTGCAAGTCTGGGTCGACGGCAATGCGGACGGGAAGGTGCAATCTGGCGAACTGCAATCTTTGCAGCAACACGATATCACCAGTTTTGATGTGCGCAACTACAATTCCGAAACCATGGAGGGGCGCTCCACAGTGGGCGAGCGTGTGGTACCCTACTTAAACTTCAGCGCAGCCGTGGCTCTGTTCGGTGAAAATCGGCTGGCTTACCCTACCTCCAACCCCTACTTCAGCAACTTCCCCCAGGCCCTGCCCGGCCTGACCAGCTACTTCTAAATGGTCGGATATCATCCGTCCTGAGTAGCGGCGGGCGGTCTTTGAGATCTTCCCCCAAACAATAGCAGGGCTGAGCCACTGCTACAGACTGCTCCGGCTAGAAAGGTATAATTCGCTCCGAACCGGGTCCACAAGGCTCCTGCCAGACCACTGGCCAGCAGTGTCGAGAGGCCGCTGAGCAGGCTAAAAAAGCCGTAACCCGTTCCGCGTAAGTCGGGCGGTGTCACCTGCGCGACCATGGCCCCCAACAGGCCCTGGGTCACTCCCATGTGCAGGCCCCACAGGAAGACGCCCCCCATGAGCGCGGTCGGAGAGCGGGCTCCGGCGAGAATGAGATCGGCCAGCAGCAAAATAGCCAGGCCGAAGAGCAAAAGTTTTCGATGGGCCACCTGATCCGAGAGCCTACCGAAGGGATAAGCCGAGAGCGAGTAGACCAGATTCATGGCGACCATGACCAGGGGGGTCAGGGCGATGGGCACGCCCACCGCCCGCGCTTTGAGAAGGAGAAAGGCCTCGCTAAAACGAGCCAGCGTAAAGAAGGCACCGACGGCCACCACCCACCAGTAGGCAGGCTGCAGGCGCTTGAGATTATTCCAGGTGATCGGATTCTTCCGTGCCTCCCGGTCGCGAGCTGGCGGTTCCTGAATTCCGAGGAAAAGCAAAACCACCGAGAGGAACCCGGGAATCACGGCAACCCAAAATACTGATCGGAAGTCATTGCTCCACAGGAGCATCAGTCCACTGGCGAATAGAGGGCCGAAAAACGCTCCGATGGTATCGAGGCTCTGGCGTAATCCAAAGGCCGCTCCTCGAATTTCGGTGGGGGCCAGGTCCGCAACCATCGCATCGCGAGGTGCTCCTCGAATTCCTTTGCCCACGCGGTCTGCAAAGCGCGCCGCCAGGATCAAGCCTGAGCTGGGAGCCAGAGCAAACAAGGGCTTGCTCAAAGCACCCAGAGCATAACCGCATACAGCCAGGCCTTTGCGTTGCCCCCAGTAATCGCTGAGGGGACCGGAGAAGACTTTGACGATCAGCGCGGTCGATTCGGCGATCCCTTCGAGCAGGCCGATGGTCAGCGCGTTGCTGCTCAGAGCGGTGGCCATAAAGAGCGGTAAGAGAGAGTGAATGATCTCCGAGGACAGGTCCATCAACAGCGAAACCAGCCCTAAGATCCAGATCTCACGAGGAATGCGTGTCATGCCGTCCTTGGGGCGAAGCGCCCAACTATTCGGCTGTTCGTCTTTTGGGGCGTCCCTTCCTGGCCGGCTATCTTCCGAGCTCCAGGGCACCAGATTCCGGTCAGGAGAGAGCCGACCGTCCTCAGCGGCCCGGTCTGTGGTAGCCCTCGATTCCTAAATTTGCGGCTCCGCGAATACCCAGCTCAGTTCCCGCCAAGATAGATTGTAATTGGGAAGTCGCCGGGATCGGCCCGGGCAGGATAGGATAAGAGAAAAAACACAGAAAAGTCTCGGGGCTCATGACTCAGAAAGCGCCAGAGCGCGTGGAAAGAGAATATGGTTCTCGGCATGGACGTGGATGTGGGTGGCCTCTTCCAATTCGGCCAACCCTTGCAAAACCGCTCGATAGGTCGTGCAGGCGCCTTCCGGAATGGCGTATCCGTCCGTCAGCAGGCGCATGCAGTCGAGAGCCTGTCCGGCCGAATCGTGCTCGGCCTCCATGGCCTCGATGATGCGGCCCAGGGCATGGCCGGAGCCCCCCGCTTCCAGGGCGCTGATGATGGGGAAGAGAACCTGTTCCTCCTTTTCCATATGGCAGGTCATTTCAAGGACGAATTCCTGAAAAATCTTGCGAACTTCAAGCAATTCAGGACGCCTTGAACCATGCACCAGGGCCACGCGCTCGACCTGCCGGGTGAGCAACGGAAGGGTCTCTTTCAGGTAGCCGTGATGCAGAGACACGATATGATCAGCGAGTTGAGACAGGCTGAGTTGCGTCACATCGGGGTGGGGCGAGCCCCGCAGGGCATCCCCGAGTTCGCGCAGCAGTTCCTCCACCTCCAACCCTCGGGTCTGGCAGGCCGCGCTTAAGGATTGTCGTCCTCCACAACAATAGTCAATTCCCAGCCGCTCAAAGATACGAGCCGCAGCGGGCATTTCCGCCACCAATTGGCCGACCTGGACCTCTGGATTAAGTTGAATCATTCTGCCTCCTTACCTGTCTGTCTCAAGTTAGCAATTGGTCTGGCCCGGGCGCATTGACCCAAATCAAATGGATGCCATTCAGGTGTAGACGAACTGGCGGACATCGTAGAGGGAGATGGCCGTCCCCCGCGGGGGCGGGGCGAAGCGCAGCGCCTGGCGTAGAGCTTCGGCCTGCTGACGGCATTCTTGACGCGTCAAGGGCACAATATCGGGCTGCTCAGAACCGGGATGAACCAGCAGGTCCGAAAGGTAGACCCGATCCCGAGCGCCCAGCCCAAGCCCGGCGAGCAACTCCGTGGTCTCCTTCACATGCTCGGCGGCCAACTGGCGACCCCCCGCTCCCAGCAAAAAGATCAGACTGACTTCAATGTCAGCCTGGCGCAGGCGTCGGACGATCTCGCTGAGGCGCTCGAATCGTATCGGCTTATTAAGCAAGCGCAAAACCCGGGCGGAGCCGGATTCCACCCCCAGGTGAAGGCGGAACAAACCGAGAGCGCGCAAATGGTACCAGTCTTGCTGGCTGCGCAAGGGACCGCTAAAGGCGTCCTGGAAGCAGGAGACGCGCTCAAACTGGAGCGGGTGGCGAGCCCGACCCTGGCCATCACGCTCTTGCATCGGAAAACATCGGCGAATTTGCTTCAAAACATCCACCAGACGGCTGGTGGGCAGGCCGCCGGCGTTGGCATCGCCGAGAAAAATGCCGCGTCGCCAGGGCAGGGCTGCTCCAAAGTAACCAAGCACCCGGCCCATGTGCTCGGCAAAGGCGGCTCCGTCCTTGCAACGATAAGGCCGATCCCGGTAAAGCTGGCAAAAGGAGCAGCGATTGTAAGCACACCCCTCGGTCAATTGGAAGACCAGGCTGCGATACTGGTCGGGGGGGAGAATGCTGACGCTTTGATAGATCGAACGAAACTCCCGGGCATCCGCTCTCAACCGGGCCAGCCAGTTTCCGCAGCGGTAACCATATCTTTGGAGCCTTTCGGCCCATCCGGCCAGAATGCCGGTACAGACCTCTTCGGTGACGAGCGCCGCATCGTGAATGGCCGGAGAGGGCCCCGGCAAACGCAAAATCTCCTTGCAGGTGCCATCCAGTCCCCGCCGATACTGGCGACCCTCCCAGGTGAAGGCGGTTGGACGTGCGCGGCCATCCAGAGTCAAGGTTTCCTGGCAAGCCCAGGCGAATTTGAGACGTTCGCCGTCCCAAAACCGAGTCAAAGTTTTACAGGGCACGGACTTGGCGGGCTCGCGTCAGTGCGCGCGGGAAAAGCACCTCATCGCGAAGAATCGCGAGAGCATCCAGGTCTTCAGCCAGGTCCGCCAGTCCACGCCGCAGTCTGCGCGCGCCCGGAAACCGGGGCGACTGGCCCAGGCGGGTCCGCAAGACCGTCAGGTTGGCGCGCAGGTCGGCGTGGGCCGACCCGACCCAGGCCAGCACCTCCGCCAGCCGCCTGGGATCGGCCCTGGCTCCCGCATCCTCCAGACGGCTCAAACGCGGAAAGACAATTTCTTCATCCCGCGAGAGTAACCGATAGAGTTCTTTGCGGAACGCCACAAAGAGCCGGTAACACTCCGCTGGAAGTGCTGCGAGGTGGGCCTCCAGCACGGGGACGGCCAGCCGCAGATATCGGTGATGTAGCGCCACGATGTGCTGGTTCAGCTCCTCAAGGGTCAATGACTCCATGTCCCGGTCGGGTGTGCAGGCCAGGGCGCCTAAGATTTCGCCAGCGTAACTCATGCTCGCAGGCTAATGCCTGGTCTTCCCGGCCGCCTTGATCCAGGTCAAGGCGTGAAGTTGAAAAGTCCAGCCGGCGCGGCCAAGCTTGGTCTGAATCACGGCTTCCTCGGCAACTTTTTGCTACCATTGCGCCATGTTGACTGAGATCTCCACCTTGCGCTCGCGCCTATCTTCCCTCAGTCGGGGCCTCCATCCACGGATCCCGGGCCGCCTCGACCTGGACCGGCCGCTAAGCCATAAGTCCGACATCATCCTCTTCGATGGGGCCCGGCGCCGGCGCAAACGCGTCGTTTTGATGACCGTCGGCTGCAGCATCGCCACCTGCACCATGTGTCCCTTTCCCTCCGAATCGCACCGGGAGGTGACCGCCAACAACCTGCTGCGCCAGTTCGACTCGAGCCTGGAAGGCGAGTGCCTGGCAGACTATGAAGTCCTCACGCTGTTCTGCAACGGCAACTTCTTCAATCCTCGCGAAATTGACCCGACCCTCCGCCAGTCCATCTTCGCTCGGGCCCGGCAGGCGGGAGTGGGTTACCTGGTTGTGGAGTCTCTGCCCCAGTATTTGACCGACTCCGCTCTGCGGGAAGCTCGGCAGTGCTTGGGAGAGACCCGGTTGGCTGTCTACATGGGACTGCAGTCGGCCCATGACTTCGTGCGTAACGTTTGCGTCAACACCACTTGTGGCCGTCAGGCCTTCGAAAGGGCCTGCCGGAGCCTGCAGCGGCAGGGAGATTTGCCAGGGGTCTTCTTGTTGGTAAAACCTCCTTTTCTCACCGAACTTGAAAGTATCCGGGATGTTGTCCAATCGCTGGCCTACCTGAGCCGGCTGGAGATACGCCACGCCACCCTCTGTCCCACCCGCGTGGCCCCCAACACCGTGCTGGCAGACCTCTGGGCTCGAGGACATTACCAGCCGGCCTGGCTCTGGTCACTCCTGGAAATCCTGCACGCTTACGGAGAAGCCGGAGCCACTCAGCCCATGGTGAACACCACCGAGCTGAAAGAAGAACTCAATTCCGACTCTCTTTGCTTTCAGGCCTGCCAGGCATGTAAAACCCTGCTGGTGGAGAGGCTCGAAAAGTTCCTTTTCAGCCGTGACCTGAATCAACTGCGAAGCCTCAATTGTCCTTGTCGGGCCGTTTATCGCCGTTTTCGCCGGCTTGAACAAGCCCGCTGGCAAGGCCAAACCTGGGCTCAGAGAATTCAACAGTACCTGCGGGAAGTTGGGTGCGACTAAACTAGACGCTCACGGCCGTGCGAACATCCGAACCCGCCAGCTTCTCGGCCAGGTAGGTCGCGTCCTCGCGCAAACCCCGCAAAAACTGGCTGCGGAACGTCCTCGAGTCAACCAGACCCAGGAAGTATAGTCCCGGCTGTTCCCGGCTCTGCAGGTCGCGCAGGGGCGGGTAACCGGTGACGGGATCGAGTTTGACAAATCCCTCCAGGTGGGCCATGACCGGCAGGTAGCCTGTGGCATAAATCACCAGATCGAAGCGTTCGCAGGCGCCGTTCGTGAACACCACGGTATCGGAGGCGAAGCGTTCGATGTCGGGATAGGTGCGTACCCTGCCGGAGGTGATCAGCGGAATATGCTCAGATCGGTTCATGGTGATCCGCAAGTTCCAGGGGCGATATTTGGGCATCAGTTTCACCAGGGCCTCTTCGAGCAGCATGGTGAGAGGGAAGACGCAGGCCTGCAGCCATGGCCAGGGCATCGACTGGATGGGCGAGCGATGGGAGATCGAAACCCGATAGCCCGCTTCGCAAAGATCCTTCATGGTCTCGCCTGCCGTCAGGCGCTTCCCTACAATCAAGACAGAGCCTGATTTACTCTGCAGCAAATCGCGCACAGTCGAGGGCTCACGATAGTCGCAGGCATGCATTTGGCGGATGCTCGATTGCTCGGCGCCAGGATAGCGCGGCAACAACGGACGACCGAAGTAGCCTGTGGCATTAACGAGCAGGGGGGCGCAAAACTCGCCGGAGGTCGTATGCACGACGAAATCACCCAGACCCTGGCGCTTCACTTCCGCGACCTGAATGCCGGTGCGCACGTCAAGTTCGTTGAGATGCGAGTAACGCTCTAAATAGAAGGCATACTCTTCGCGCCGCGTCCGCCTGAACATGTCATACCAGGGCACCACCAGGGCGGGTCCGGGCAGCAAGTTGTTGTGCCAGGGTCCGTATTCGGTCCCTTCCGCCATGCGCTGAAAGGTATCGCCCACCTTGTCCGCTCGCTCCAGCACGACCGCCTGGGTGCCCCGCCGCTTGAGTTCGTAGGCCAGGGCCAGGCCGGCTGGACCGGCCCCAATAATCAGCACCGGGCAGACCGTTCGTCCGTTAGCATCCGGCTCCGCAAATTCCAAGCAATTACTCATCATTACACCTCTCCTCTTGTTTTCAACTTTCAATCACTTTCACGAGCTGATCCTCGTCCCGGGCCCACTCGGTATCATAGGCCGTCCACTCGCCTTCGCTGAACTGTCCTTCCGGCACCAGCGTCCGCCCCCGGGAGAGGACGAAATAAGTCAGCGGCAGCACACCTCCAAAGAGGAACAGGCTTCCTCCCAGGGAGCGCATCCAGGTCAAACCCTGCCAGACGGGGCCACCCAGGAAGCTCGAGGTGCGAGCGTACCAGAGGCCGTGCTCGAAAACTGCGATCACTTGGTAGACCCCGGCCGGAAAGAGGTCCATGGTCATCATCATCACCGTGCCGATTTGCAACGACCAGAAGGAGACGGAGATCAGCCGTTCGTTCCATAGGCGACGGGGAAACAGATGCTGGCAGCAGAAAAGCAATCCGGCCAGGGCGACGTTACCTTTCACCCCGAACATGGCGGCATGAGCGTGATTTCCGGTCAGGTAAGTCGAGTGCTCGTAGTAATTCACGATCGGGAGGTTGATTAATGAGCCGAAGACGCCCGCCCCCACGATGTTCCAGAAGTTAACGGCCAGGATGTACGACCAGACCCCGTCCATCACGAACTTCTGTTTTCCAGCGGACTGGGAACGCCGGGCCCGAACCCGCTCCATCCTCAAGCGCCAGGCGTCCAGCGTGATCAGGAGCAAGGGCAGGACCTGGAGGGTGGAAAATACGCTTCCCAACGCGATGATACCGGTTGGCTTGCCGATCCAGTAGAAGTTGTGCGATATCCCTACCACGGCCGTGACCAGAAAGAGCATCACCGCCAGGAAGATGACCCGTTCAGCCGAGGCTCGGTTGAGCAACCCCATCTGAACCAGAAGATAGCCTACAATACAGGTGGTAAAGACTTCGAACGTCACCTCGACCCACATGTGCACGGTCATCCAACGCCAGTAGTCGGATAACGCGAAGTTCTCTTCGGGTGTGGCGCCGAGCCCGAAGAAGAGAAACAAGACCATGATCCCGCTGCCGTAAAACAGCCAGGCGGGGACCGACCAGAGGTTCTGTTTTGTGATCCACGGCCTGACCCCACGAAAGATGATTAAAATCCAAAGCAGGAAACCGGCCAACATCAGGATGTGCCAGAAGCGCCCGAGTTCCACGAATTCCCAACCCTGAGCTCCGAACCAATAGCTCAGGGTGTCAGGCATGGAGCCCGACATCCCAAAATAGATGCCGAACAGAACGCCGGCCCCCACCAGCACACTGATTCCCAGCAGCAGGTGGATCAGAAGTTGTTGACCCCGTGGGACCCGCGAAAGCCTGGGTAGAAAGAAAACGGTATAACCGACCCAGCACATGAAGAACCAATAAATTTGGAGAATCGTGTGCCAGGACCGGATCACAGTAAACGGAATGGACAGGCCGAAGAGTTTGACTACCGCGGTCCCCGGTCCACCCCCGACAAAATGCTCGGCCGACAGGACCCCCGCCAGCACCTGCACGACGAAGAGAACCATGGCGAAGGCGAAAAAGCCATAGGTGGACCGCTGAGTCGGTCGCACCATTTCGCCTCCGCGCTCCAGCTCAAAGGTTGTCAGGGTCACTCCCTTATCATTGAAGGGGTCCCCGGGGAGTGTCTTCATCTGGCCATAGACGTACAGGACCAGCATGGTTCCGGCAAACAAGGCCAGTAGCGACAGGACGCTCCAGGTCAGGGTATCGCTGGTCGCGAAATTGCCCGCCTCCGGGTCAAAGGGCCAGTTGTGGGTGTAGCTATAGGACTCGCCCGGGCGGTCGGCGCCGCTCACCCAACCGCCCCAGAAGAAGAACGCCGAAAGAGCCTTGATGTCCGAGGGATCGGTGATGTAGCGCTCGCGGCCAAATTTCTCCGGATAATTGGGGTCGGTGAAGACGTGGACATAGTGTTCGTGCACGCAGTTCCAGGCGTATACTTGAGCGTCGTTCAGTTGGACCATCCCCTTTTGCGGAAGGTACCCGTTGTGATGAATCTCGCGCTTCACTCGAACCGAGATGGCGTCCTTGTCAGCCTGTGTGAGGGGGCGCAGGGCGGCGATCTCGTCTTCGTAGTAAGAGCGCATGGCCAGCACGGTTCGATGCAGGGCGTCGGCAGTAAAGTCCGGACCTCGTTCCGCTCCGTCGCCCCAGAAGGATCCCCACGACATCAGTCCTCTCAAATGGAAGATCACTTTACCGCGGGTCACCTGCGAGGCGGGTATCACCACGTTGCCCCGAGAGAAGGAAGTGAAGTCGACCAGAGGCGGGCAGCCCACGTAAGTCCAGCTACACAAGGCCAACAGGCCGACCACGCTGATGCCGATGACGATGGCCAGGTGGATCCACCAGTAACGCTTGGTCAAAAGGATCTGGGCGAAATTCTTCCGCTTCCGCTCGGAATCGCGGACCTTGGGTTGATTAATAGCCATAACATGCCCTCTCTAAAGCCCCAGCCTAGGAGGAACGAGATGCTCTGTCATTGATCCGGCTCAAAGGGCGGCAAAATGAATCAGTGACCTTGATCCAGGTCAAGGCGCGAATTTGAAAAGCCTGCCAGGCTCAAAAGGAATTTAGCGACTCTAAGGAGAGAGATATGTTGGATCTGGTGATCATAGGCGGGGGCATTAGCGGCCTGACGGTGGCTTTCCGGGCCTTACAGAAGGGCCTTCGCTTCCGTTTGCTGGAGGCTTCCGAGCAGGTGGGCGGCGCCATCCAGTCGCAGCTCCACTCCGAGGGAGTCCTGGAGCTGGGCCCGGATGCTCTCTTAGTTAGCAAGCCAGCCGTGCGCGATTTGCTGGAGGAGCTCGAACTGCACCTTCACACCATCTCCCCGGCTCCAGCAACACCGGCGGTGGGCCGCAAAGGCCGCATTTCGCCCTTACCGACCGGTTTTCGCCAGGTGGCGCCCACCCGCTGGCTACCCTTTGCGGCCAGCCCGCTCTTAAGCTGGGGGGGCAAATTGCGCATCCTGGCCGACCTGTTTCTTGCGCCCAGTCGTCAAACCGATCAAACCCTGGCCCAACTGGTGGGGCGGCGCCTGGGCAAAGAAGTTCTGGAGCAACTGGCCCAGCCGCTCATCGGCGGCATTTATGCGGCCGATCCAGAACACCTGAGTCTGGCCGCCACCATGCCGCATTTGCTGCAACTGGAGAGGGAACACGGCGGCCTGATCAAGGGCTTTTGGAAAACCCGGGCCACCCCGCCCAGCATGGCCAGTCTGCCAGGCGGGCTCGGCCAGTTAGTGACCGCTCTCAAACAGAGGGTAGGACACTATGTCTATTGCACCACGCCCGTAACCCGCCTGCAGCCTCAGGCCGAAGGTTGGCGCGTGGAAACCGGCGATCGGGCGGTGATGTGCCGTCAGGTGGTGGTGGCCACCTCGGCCCCCCACTGCTCTTCTCTGCTCGAGCCCTTCTCCCCGGCTACCAGTGGCCTGCTCGACAACATCGTCTGCCGGGGCGTGGCCGTGCTCAATCAGCTCTATTTCATCGAGCAAATTCGGCGGGAGCTACCCTATTGCCAGGGCTTTCTACTACCCCTGAAAGAGGGCACCAGCTTTTCGGCGGTCAGTCTCTGTCATTTAAAGTGGCCCGACCGGACCTCTCCTGGCTATGTAAACCTGCGCATTCACCTCGGCGGCGCCGGCCGTGAAGCTTTCTTAAATCAGGCGGACGCCAGCATCATCGAGCAGGTCACGGCCGAGCTGCGCCCCTGGCTGGATCTGCGCGGCAATCCCTTGAGCAGTCTGCTGACCCGTCATCCCCAGCGGATGCCGGAGTTTCGAGTCGGCCATGGCCAATTGATTGAGGAAGTGCAGAACTCCCTGACGGCCTGGCCGGGACTCCACCTGGCCGGTAACTGGCTACGCGGAATCGGCATCGGCGATTGCGTAGCCCGCGGCAATGAGGTCGCAGCAGCCCTTACCGGTCGCTAAATCTCCCGGCACGAGATTGGCTCGGCGGCTCCAACCGCCCTCGTCGCCTTTGTTCGGAACCGGATTGAAGATCTGGCAGGGCCATGTTTCAATCACTTTGGGTTTGATCGAGGCTTTGAGCACCCAGGGCTGGCCGGCCAAATTCGACCTCCCCCGATCGCCGAGCACATCAAAGCCCTCCGCCAAAATCCCCAGCCGCTGGGGGAAGTAGCTGCGGAAAACCTCGGTTACACTTCAGATGGGAGAAGGGAGGCTGGCTGGACAGTTGCGGGTTTCTGGGAGTATAGTATTGCAAGGTAATACCTTTGAATAAACGAGGTTGGATCGTGGCTACTTCAATCAAGTTAGACGACGAAATGAAACAACGCATTCAGAAGCTGGCCGGGCTGCGGCGACGCTCCGCGCATTGGATTTTGCGTGAGGCGATCGCCCAATACGTTGAGCGCGAAGAGGCTCGGGAGAGCTTTAAGCAAGAGGCCAGAGAATCTTGGACCGAATTTCAGAAAACCGGTCGTCACCTCGCCGGGGAAGCCGTGGGGAAATGGCTGAACAACTGGGGAACCCAGGCGGAGACAGAGATTCCTGAGTGCCATTCGTAGTTGTCACTCGGGGAGCAGCGCTTGGATTGGAGCGCTGCCGACTATTCCTAACAAGTAAGAATTCGCAGGCTGCTCGCAAAGCTGGTCAGACTATTGCTAAGTATTTTGCGATTTTGGAAACCAACGCCGAGATCGGTAAGCCGTTGGAAGAGGAGCCGGACCTGCGCGAACTTGTGATCCCTTTCGGCGATTCCGGTTACGTTGCTCTCTACCGATATGAGCCCAAGGCCGATACGGTCTATTTGCTCGCCTTCCGCCACCAAAAAGAAGCCGGTTTTATATAACCAGTGCGGCTGCTGGATTTCAGGCCCGGTGGCGGTGCTGGCCCCTGGGGCACATCCCAGCCGAAATAGAATTCCATCCGCCGCAATTTGCCCTCCCGCACCGTGTGCACTTCCGTATCGCGAAAGCGCTTTCCATTGCGTCCCACCCCTTCATAGGTCACAAAGACCACATCATCCGACAGAACCGCTAAAAGAGTCTCGAATTGCCCAGGAAAGCCATTGTCGGAGGAGACTTGAGAGAGTTGCCGGGTATTCGGAGTTCCAGTCTACAAGCTTCTCCGTCGACCGGTGTGAAGATCGACGTCTAACAGCCGCCCCCCGGCTCCGGCCGGGAAAACTCTGGTAAGCCTGGGCCTGGAGGGCCGGATAGATTGCGCCGTAGCCCACTCCGGAGCAGACTCCGGAAAGCAAGAACCCGGTCAACCTGGCTTTCGCCAGGAAAGGCAGCACCGCCATGAGCAAAGACCCTCCCGCCAGAAGGCCGAGGCACGGCGCCACAACCTTGCGCGGTCCCCAGCGGTCGAGCCAGTAGCCGCAGCCGACCCTGGCAGCGGCCGACATGAGGAAAAGCCCCGCGAACAGTCCGGAGATACCGGACACTCCGAGCGCATGGAGGAAAGGGGTGGTAAAGGTAAAGAGACTTCCAACCGCGAGGCCGAAAGTCCAGGCCGCCAAAGCCAGGCGGCCGGCGCCCGGGTGGCTCCAAATGTGGGCCTGGTGGTCGCTGACCGCACGAGCCTGGATCGGCGCTCGGTTGGGCAAGGTCAGGAGCCAGGCCCATCCCGCCAGCAAACTCAGGGCCGCGCACAAGAATAGGCCCCGGCTGCCATAATACGACCAGAGAAACTCCGACTGCCAGCTACCCAGCACACCCCCCAACATGCCCGTCAGGCCGAAGACTCCTAAGAACCGGCCCATTTTCGCGGCGGGCACGCGCTGGCCCAACCAGGCTAATGTCGAGGTGACATAGAGGGCGAATCCAGCACCTTGCAGGCACCTCAGACACCAGACCGGTAGGGGTTGAATGGGAACCAGTACATACCCCGCTGTTAGGGGGCAATCAGGAATTGACATTGCTGCGAATTTCTTCTACTGGAAGACGAAATTTGACCGTCATCAATTCTTTCGCGGCCCCCACTCAACTAGAATGGGATGGATCGAGGAAGCCAGTCAGCGACGATCAACAGATTGTGCTAGGTGGCCGCGTTTCTAACTGCATCTTGTGGTCGACGGGGGTCTCCCCGGAGACCACAAACCAGTTTTTCAGCAGCCACCTACTAGAAGTCCGGCCAAAAAAAACCAGCTCCATCGCGGCCCAAGCCGCTCCTCCGCTGGATATTGTATAGAAGGCCGGATTCTAGCACAACCTGTGGAACGTCGCCCTGCCTGCAACCCTGCTTGACTACGTCAAGGGGGTTTTCAGCGGCCACCTAGCTTCCAGGATAAGAGAGGCCCGTTATGGATTATTTGAAAACCGCCCGCTATTGGATTCAGGCGGCTCGTCACCCCAAGGTGGAACCCGATCAAGTCGCCGCCCAGAATTACACTCTACCCAAAGACGTTCATCTCAGTGTGCGCCACCGCCAGTTGCGATTCCTGGAGGCAATTCTGCGAGAGCAAAAGACCACCCCTCGGGTCCTCGACCTGGGTTGTGGTCCCGGCTGGTGGGCCACCCAGCTGGCCCACCTGACGGAAAGTTGGCTGGGTTTTGATATTGCACCCAGCTTTATTGAACACGCCCGCCAGGAGGCAGCCCGGCAGGGTCTTTCCCATCTGGAGTTTCGCACCAGCAATCTGCTGGAAGTCGCTGAAGGCCGCCGTTTCAATGTGGTGGTGCTGGGCGGAACGCTCGGATATATTAATGACTCGGACCTGTTGCCGCTGATGCAAAATGTTCGCTCCCATTTGCTCCCCGGCGGGGTTGCCTATGTTCGAGTTTCGACCATCCCAGGAATCTATCCACGAATCGCCTGGAAGGGTGACTACCAAATCACCTATCGCAAGGAGACTGAATACTACTATACTTTTCAGAAGGCGGGATTTTCCGTGCTCAGTGAGCGTGACTATGCCTTCACCGAAGGCACTCTGGCCACCATCTACACGGCCCTGGCTCGCTGGATGGGGAGAACAGGCATGACCGCCTATCGGGTCGCGACGCGGCTTCGCCCGCTGAGTTTCGGCCTGGCCAGGGTCCTGCTCGACCTGACCCCTCTGCCGCAATCCATTCAATTTATCCTGCGCCCTGCCTTAGGAGCTGTTGACAATTAGCCTCTGTTTCGCCATTCTGGGCCATTTGCTTTCGAGGGACCAAACGTTGCAATGGCCCCAAAATCTTGCGTAGTATCAACAGCTCCTGGGCATCAGGGTCGATACTCGCGCTCGATGAGCTCTTCCAAAGCCTGGCGGTTGGTCACAACAATCGAACGCCCGTGTAGCTGCAGGCTTCTCTGGCGCGCCATCTCCTGAATCACCCGCGAGACCGATTCAATGCTGGTGCCGGTCAGTTGGGCGATCTCCTGGCGCGATAGGGGGGCCACCATCGCGGGCGTGGACGTGTCCGAAAGCTCCAGCAGCAGGCTGGCTACCCGGGCGGCGCAGCTCAAGCCGAGCCGCTTCAGCAGTTGTGATTCGGTCTCTTCCAGGGCCCGGGCTTGGGACGACAGGATGTTCCAGGCGATTTGGGGATCACCGGCCAGAGTCGCCAACAACACCGGTCCAGGAATTTGGCACACAAAGGCGCTTGACACGACCTGAGCGGCATTGGAAGAGGGCCGCTGGCTGAGCAGCCGGCGAAAGCCCAGGAAGCTACCCGGCCCGATGATTCTTAAGATTTGGGTCCGACCGGTCGGGTCGGTCCGGTAAATCTTGATTCTGCCGGAGCTGACGCAAAAGAGGGCATCTCCACAACTTCCCTGATGGTAAAGCATTGCTCCAACCGGATAAAGGCGACCGGTCCTTGCCCTTTCCAGGGCATCCACCCCCGCCAGGCTGGCTCCCTTCAGTAGTTGGGCCTGCTGACCGGTGTAGCACAGCCGGCAGCTGTGGCAGTTTTGCTGTGGCTCTTTTGGCTTCATCTTCGGCAGCCTAGACCCGCCCCACCCTTGCGGGCAATGATCTGGATCAATTGATCTAGATCATACTCGACCCTCCCGGCAGGCCTCACAATGACCGGCTCAAATTAGAGACTTTGCCTTGTTCTCCGGGTTGCCGCCGGGCGATGCCCAGTTATTGGAAGCTTCTTCGTTGGTGGGCAGCTACGCGGCCGGTCATCAGA
>JAFEBA010000046.1 GCA_018266105.1 bacterium
ACCCGAGGCGCCGTCGCTGCCGCCCGAATCGCATCCTTCAGATCCCCCCGATTCGGATTCCAGGCTAAGGGCCAGAGCCGCCGCATAACTCGCGCTCGAATTGGGACAGGCGTTCTCGTAGCAGGCGGCGCTGGCCATAAAACTATCGGCTGCCTCCATCGAGTCCAAGCACGAAGCGCCCATGGCCGGCGCCGAAGCGTAAGAAGGAGTGAAAAATGCGGCTGAGATGCTGAATACAGTCAAGTTACCTCCACAGATGGTTGTTCTTCTGTCTGGCAGCTTAGGCCGGATGAGACAACCAGATGGCAACCACTGTTATCAGGATGTAAACATTGAACGACTGCCACCGAACGGCTGGAGACATTCTTGAAACACGTCGTTCGATTGCCGCCGATTGGCCTTTCAAAGTTAAACTCGTTGTCAACTCCCGGTCCGTCGAATTCATCGCCGGTACCCGCGCCGTGCCCTAGACTCGATTCACGAGACCGAGTCACTCGGCCAGGCAGGTAGGGGGGTTATCTATTTATGTTGCGTCACGGCGGGGGGGCTGGGGAATCGTCCAGACCAGCCGGGCTCTGTTCGGTTCATCGGTCTAGAGACCCCCGGCGCTGGATTAGATCCCCTACCGCGGCCCTTCCCGTTACGACTTTAACCTGACGACCGCCTTGCCGGAGAATTTCCGGTCCAGCAGCTCTCTGGCCACCTGAGGCGCGCCTTCCCAGCCGACTTCTCGGTCCACCGCGACCTTCAACTTCTCGCACGCCATCAGATTCAGGAGTCGGCTCAGCCCGCGCGAGATGGATTCGATTTCAGACTGTCGATAGAGATTGAATCCCTCGATCCGACCTGTGCCAGACCCCAGCAGGAAGCCTGGTTGAATCTCCAGTGTCTGACGATCGGACACTCCGTAGATGACGGCAATCCCGTCCGGCGATAGGGAGTGGATGACCTTTGAGGTCAGTCGGCTGCCCAGGCCGTCCACGATCAAGCGGTACGGACCGGACGCGCTTAATAGATCGCCCTGGTCATCCACGATTACTGTGTCGGCACCCAGCCTTCGGACCGACTCCACCTGGTCAGGGCGGCGGACCTGAGCAATGACCTCAGCTCCCATCAGTCGCGCCAGGGCAACCGCGAAATTGCCGACCCCTCCGGTTGCACCCGTGACCAACACCTTGCTTCCCAGTATTCGCTCCCCCCGTTCTAGGGAGTAAAGAGCAGTCAAGGCGGCTACCGGCAGACTGGCGGCTGTGGCTGCCTCGACCGAGTCGGGGAGGAGGGCCAGGTCGTTCAGCGGGACGGCCACCTGCTCGGCCCAGCCTCGACTGGCTCGACTGAAGGCCACCACCCGGCTACCAACTGGGGGCCCGTTAGGCGGAGCCTGGAGCACCGTTCCGGCCACGTCCCAGCCAATGGTCCTGTCAGCCGGGCCTTGCATGGCCGAGTTGAGCTCTCCTCGATTCAGAGAAAAATGAGTGACCTCGATCAGGGCCTGGTTGGTCTCAAGTACCGGTGAAGGAACGGTCTTTTCGCGAATGCCGCCAGGGGCGGTTGGGTCTGTGAGATACGCTTTCATATAGCTGAGCTTAGAAGCTTTGGCCAGCCTGGGGAAGCGGTTTCAAGTTGACAGACTTTGGACAAAAACGACACAATCCTGAGCCGGGAGGGACTCATGACCCCAGCTTACCTTCACGCCTTTGTCCAGGTCGCTCGAAGTGGCAACTTTACGGCCGCTTCCGAAGTATTGGGTGTGTCCGTTTCTTCCGTAAGCAAGTCGGTGATACGCCTGGAGAAAGAACTGGGCATCAAGTTGCTTCACCGCACCACCCGGAACGTGTCGCTAACCGGCGATGGCCAGCGACTCTACGAAAAGGGACTGGTGTTGCTCGAGCAGTTTCGCCAACTGAGGGAAGAAATGATTCAGGGGCAGGCCCAGCTCAACGGGGTTTTGCGCTTGAATTTTCCGGCCACCCTTGGACGCAATGTGATGATCGAACCGGTTACAAAGTTTGTGGCCCAGCACCCTCAATTGAAGACTGAAGTCCGCTTTGATGATCGTCTCGTCGACCTCGCCGAAGAAGGGGTTGACGTGGTGGCCCGCACGGGTCGACTGAGCGACAGTACGAGCCTGATCGTGACCCGCTTCTTTACCTATCAGTCGGTTCTGTGCGCGTCTCCCAGCTTTCTCTCGCAACATGGTATGCCGCGAGATCAATTTGATCTGGAGCATGCCGCCTGCATCCATTTTCAGGTTCGTTCACGCGGAAAGGTTCGCCCCTGGCACCTTAGAACGGGCTCCTGTCTGACCCCTGCCCGTTATGTCTTCGAGGATCTGACCGCCATCTGCAAGGCTGCCGAAGCGGGTGCCGGAATCGCCTTGCTGCCCAGTTGGAGCTGCCTGGAGGAATTGAACTCGGGCAGGCTGGTCGAAATTCTTCCACAGCTGTGGCCTGAGCCAACTCCGGTCTGGCTGGCTTATCATGATCGACGTTACATTGCTCCTAAGATCCGCCTCTTTATCGAAAGCATGAAGGGCTTTGCCGAGGAGATCGGATCGCGCTATATGCGTTCCCGGGCCGATTTGTCGTTGCCGTCCTAGAGTCAGGGACCTCCGTGCAACTGAATCTCGCTTTCAGGCCGATACTCCAATCCGGCCTGCAGCTTCAAAAGATGCTCAAATCCGAGTTTGGGATCCATGCCCAGCATGCCAGCAAAGCAAGGCTTACACAGGGTATGTTGGACTGAAGTTGGATTCACGAGCAGCCGACAAGCCAGCGCTTCGGCTTCCTCCCGATAAAGCCAGCGAGTCGCCCCCGCTTCGACGACCCCATTGCACCAGGAACAGAAGTGGACCGGGTGCTGGAGCGCATTCTTGCCATGAACCGGAAGAGGCGGCCGCTCCCGTCTCTCGATCTCCTCAAAAGAGACCTGCAACAGGCCTTGAACCGACTGGGCGTCCACTTTCCAGAGGCGCAGTTCATCAGGTGAATCGCAGCGGTAAGGTAGGTAGCCGGGCTGGCTCCAGCAACGTCTGAAAAATGCTCTCAGGCAAGCGGGCAAGACCGTGCCCTCAATGAACCCCCAGATAGGTTGGCCGATGACCGCCTCCGGTTCTTGCAGTCCACCGTTGGCCTCAGCATAACGTAGATAATCGTCATCGACCGCAACAATGACATCCGATTCATTGAGATGATAGCTCAATCGCGTAACTCTCACCGTCGAGATATCGGCCGGTTTCTCGCGCGCTGAAGTCTGGCAGGCGAACGCAAACGCTGCCTTCTCCAGGAAGGAGATTCGGGCCGGCGAACAGGCCCCCCCTATGAAACCAAGTATTCAGCTGGTTCTGGCTCTCTTACTGCAGACCGGGACGTACGCTCAGGTCGCCAGCTTTCCCCCGGATGGGACCACTCTGGTGGGAGCAGCAAGTAGCGTGCGCCTGCACTGGCTCCTTTCGAACTCCAGCGGTTACCGCGCTGAGGTCATCTACAATGGCCACTCGATCGCCGTCGCTGACCCTCTTCAGGGTACGAATGTGCCCCTGGGAGCTGGCGGAACCTACCGATGGGTCCTTTATCATGGTCGTTCTCCCTGTCAGACCGGAGGCTTCGGAGTGGCTCAAGAGGCGGCTTTTCACGCCGATGGACCCAACGGCCCGGACGGGGCTTCGGGCAGGTTGAAGCAAGATGGGGTGGCTGGAGGGGATGGAGGGGTCGTTTCAGTGATGGTATCCCGTTCTGCCGACGGGGTCCTACTGGACCTTGAATCCAAGAACCACCTCTATCACTACCTGGTCCTGCCTGGCGCCCGATTCTTGATTACGGCACGCGGAGGGAACGGTGGCAAGGGAGGCGACGGTCAGGATGGCGAGCCGGAGACTGCGGCCGGGGGTAACGGGGGAAACGGTGGATGGGGAGGCACTGTCCACGTTGTCACCCGCAACTTTCCCTGGCGTGAATGCCTTGATATCGACGTCTCACCAGGCAAGGCCGGGAGCGGCGGGAAGTCCGGAACCGTGCTTAGTGGCACCGTGCTGATTAAAATTCCCAATGGCCAGGAGGGGCGTCCCGGGCAATCGGGCAAGGTGGAGACTCGAATTGGTGAATAGCACAGCCGTAAACCTTGACGCAATTGCGTGAAAAGTGATACAAAAGTTGGACATGGCCGTCCCGCCGCCGAGCCGTAACCCTTGGAGGAGACCACATGTCCTTGAACTCAGTGCGCCAGGAGTGGTGGGAGGTTCTTAGCCCTCCAGCTGATCTGTCCGACCGTTGTGGTCAGTTAGTCAGCCACCAAAGAAGCCAGGGCGACCTCACGACCGAAGAGCTGAAGGGACTCGTTCTCTCCATCGCTCAAGCGCCTGACCTGTGGAAGCCTCTGGTGGTGACCGACCCGGCTCGACGGCGCTATCGCCTCCTCTACGAGGATGACCGGATCGACATCTGGGTTCTCTCCTGGATGCCAGGTCAGGCGACGGGCTTTCATGACCACGACCGCTCTCGGGTTGCCCTGATGTCCGTACAGGGCACCGTCCTGGAGAAACAAATGCTGCTGCCGAGCGGAGCTGCTTCGGTGGAGATGACGCCGGGCACGGTACGCACCGGTGGAGCCGGTTATATTCATTCCGTTCAACATCTGGAGGGTCTGCCCGCCGTGTCTGTGCACGCCTACTCTCCGCCGCTCAAACTGGTGGGCCAGTTTGTGGTGGACGAGCAGGGGATTCTCGAACGCAAGATTGAGCACGGTCGGCGCGAGCTGATGGACAACAGCATTCGCCTTTGAGCTTGGGTGAATCGGCCCAATCCCCAGCCTGCTGTAGGAGTTCCCATCCCGGCGCGTAACCTCCATTCCAATGGGGGGAATGTTTCAGAAGAAGCCTCCGGGGCCGCCGCCTCTGACTGGCGACGTTTTGCTGCAAGGGGCCTTGGCCCGTTTACTGAAAGGCGATTTTACGCCCGTGGATCGGTTGCTCAGACTAGATCCGCCCGACCTTCGCTATTTTTATGCCTTCAAACTGGCCGAGAAGCTGAATCGCCAGCAAGTGCTGAGCTGTGCCACCGCCGGTCCTTCGGGTTCTTTACTACGTGCCGCTCATGGTCCGCAGTGGGCCTGGGAAGTTCGAAGCAACGCCCAGGCTCGCGACTTGAGCAGCGGTCAGGTTCAGAGCTTTGCCGAGCGCCTGGCGGTGGTGGGTCAGGAGATCGAGTTGCTGCCGGAAGCGGACCCCAATCGTTGGGCTCTGCTGTTGATTGTGGCCAAGGGCAAGAATATGCCCTTGCTGGAAAGCGAGCGACTGTACAGCCGGTTGGGCGGAGAGCATTATTTCGGCGCCGCCAACTTTTTGGATTGCCAACTCAAGAAATGGAGCGGTAGCCATCAGAAGGCCCTGGATTTTGCCGTGGATACGGCAGAGCGGAGCGCCGAGGGCGGACCCTTGGGAGCTCTGGTGGCGATTGCCCTGACCGAGCAGTGGCTGTATGCCGGGGCTTTCGCTAAAGATCAGCAAGAGGCGGCTCGCGTGCTGGCCGACCCTCAACTGGCGCGCCTCAGCCTGAGGGCATACGAGCGTTCGTTGGGGTCGGCCCGGCTGGTGGAGAGTCCATACATGGTGGAGCCCCGCAACCATCAGGCCTTTTGGTTCTACTTAAGCAAGCAACGCGACCCGCTGCGGGCTGAGCTTCAGAAGTTGGGAAAGCGTTTCACCCAATGGCCCTGGTGCTATCTGGGCGAGCCTGCCACGGCCTTTATCGAAGCGCGCAAATTCGCCGGTCTGGGCTGACTTGCGCGAAACTATCCCTGGCCGGCTTGAACTTCAATCGGAAAACTGGCCTTTAAAGTCGTGCCCTGCCCGGGCTGAGAGTCCAAACGGATCTGCCCGCCCAGAAGATGCAGGCGTTCTCGCAGACCGACCAATCCCAGAGAGCCGCGCCGCTGTTCCGACCTCATTCCCACACCGTCATCGCTCACGCTGATATGCACTTCTGCCTTGAGCGCCTGGACTTCCACCCTGACCCGAGTGGCCCGAGCGTGGCGAATCACGTTGGTCACTGCTTCCTGGCAGACCCGAAAGGCCGTCAGATTTTGCTCAGGCGATAAGGCCGGCAAATCGGTCGCGAATTTCAATTGGTGATCCAACTGAGCGCGTCGACATTGCTCGCTAATAAAGTGGTCCAAAGCAGGCTGCAGTCCCAACTCGTCCAGCAAGGGGGGGCGGAGACTGGATGAGATCCTGCGTACGGAGCTCAGGGTTGTGTCGACCAGTTGATTGGACTCCAGCAGCACCTCCCCGGCTTTTTCAGAGTCCAGGTATCTGGATAAACGGGCCAGGGAAAGCTTGAGTCCGGTCAACAGTTGACCCAGATCGTCGTGGATTTCTCGGGCCAGGTGCAGGCGTTCTTTCTCCACCGCCTTGCCCTGAGCCGCGGCTAAGGAACGCAGATCTTCGGCCAGATTCTGCCAGCTGGTACGGTGATGGTCAGATTCCTTGCGGGCTTCCTCCAGGTCGTTTAAGGCCTGGGCCAGCCTGTGATAACGGACGGCGTTTCGAGCTCCCACGGCCATCATGAAGGCGCAGAAGGTGATCAGGGTGGCCGCCACCATGGCTTCGGATTGAGACCTCGAGGCCAGCAGAGTCAAAATTACCGGCAAATTCGCCACTCCGATGTAGGCCCGCATCAAGTTCAAATAAGGATTCAGGCTGGCCGTGGCGCCGGCCACCAGGCCACCGGTCACCATAATCGCCATCAAGCTGGTCCAGCTGCTGGGATAGAGGTGCACGACCAGGGCCGCGAAGGTTGACCAGACCACCGCCTGCAGCAGAACCATCGACACGTAAGCGCGCTGCAGTCCAAGTAGGCGCTCCCTCTGCATCCGCAACAACTGTCCGCCCAGACCCTCGCGAAGGGCTCCGCACAGGCAGAGGGCAGCAATCGTGCCGCCAAGGATGCGCGGATGTTCCACCCACAGGCGACCGGCCGTGCCTGTACAAAACGTCAGGATGGGGTAGGCCAGGGCGGCCGGAACCCCTCCGCTGCGTCCAAGTTCTCTAAGGCTTTCTACTTTCTGTTCGTCCACGTTCTGTTGGCCTTCATTCAGCGAAACCTGGCCCAGTTCCCGGGAGGGCGGGAAGGCAAGGAATTCTCCCTTCTGAGCCCCCTGGTGAGGGTTAGCGGCCGAACCGAGGCGAAGCTACAGGAATGTTGAAAGAACCCGTTATGCTCGTCTTTTGGGCGGTCGCTCTGGTGTTTTTAGCAGTGGCCGGTTGGCTGGGCTGGAGTCAGCACCAGCTGAACACGTGGGCGCGAGTGAGCGGACGTGTGGTCCGTTCTCAGGTGCTGCCGGATGGGCAGGGAAAGTACGTGGGCGAGGTCACTGTGCTTACCGCTGACGGAGAGCGAAAGCTACGCACCAGCTGGTCGGGACAGTTGGCCAGCCGTGTCCAGTCGACCCTGGACGAGACGCCGGCTGGCACGACTCTGGCCTTGCCGCAGAATCCGGCCGACGCCCAGGATTTGCGCTGGCCTCCCCAACCTGAGGACGCCCTGCTCCCCTGGGTGGTGGCTGGCGGAGGCATCTTGTTTGCTTTGATCCCGGTGGGCGTTGTGGCTCTGTCGGAGCGAAAGGACGCCATCAAAATCGCCGGTGGTATCTTTGTGGCCTTGGGCCTGGGGATGTTGGCTGGGGGCGCTTGGCTGACCTACCAGCGGCTGGACGTGCTGCGCAACTGGCCTGAAATTCAGGGCCAGGTTCTCTCCAGTTGGGAGGCTCCGCGCGGCCGCAACATTCGGGGGGTGGACGCCGAGTTCGCCTATACAGTGGACGGGTCTGAGGTTCGGAGCGTGCTGAGTTCGCGCGGGCGCGCTTCGCTTCTGGAGCCGGGCAGCACCCATTTGTTACGTTACCAGCCGGGACATCCTAAGCTGGCCACCTTCGAAGCCAGCTGGAGCCTGGGCTACTTTTGGGAGTGCATGGTGCTGGGGTTGGTGGGGGCGAGCACCTGCGGGCTGGGGCTGGCGGTGCGAAGATGGTTGTGAAGGGAGGCTGAGGCCGGCGGTATCGACTGTTTAGGCAGGTTTCACTGGACATGATGGGCGCGCCGGTAAAACGGCAGCCACGTTGGGTCTGATCTGAAGGAAGCGGCAGGCCTCGAGTTTCAAGACGCGAAAGAGAACGTATGCAAAAGCTCGTCAGTGTTCGAAGTTTTGCTCTGACCATTCTTCTGCTTTGTGCCCTCTGGGCCACCCTCGACAACGGAGCCGCTGTCCGGCATTTGAGTGCCTGTCAAATCATCCTCACGGTGCTGATCGTTCTGCGCGCCCCTCTCGAGCTGGTGCGGCCAGGCCAGGGTTCGTTCCAGCAGCTGAAAATCCAGTTCTGCAAGAGCTTTCTGGGCGGCCTGCTGCTGGGTCTTTCCAGCTGGACCGCGGTGGTCGCGCTCGATCACTTGAGCAGCCGGGTCACCGTCGAGCAAGGCGTGGTCACAGACTGTCAGACGAGTCAATTGTCTGATCGCCGCGGCAATTTGCGCGAGGTCGCGAGGGTTGTTTTCCGTCTGGAGGACGGTCGCTCGTTCACGGAGTGGTTTGATGGTGGATCGGTGGATTACCGTAGCGGCGACAAGCTGCAGGTCAACGTTCGCCGTGGAGTTCTCTTCGAATCCATCGCGCACTAGCTCCCCCGCTGCCCTCGACCTTTTTGACAGGTCGGTGACAACAGGCGGAGGTGCTCTCGGCGGTGGCCTGGTCCACCAGCGTCGGTTGGTTGAACGAAATGCTGATTGAGAATCAGGCTTACAAGCCAGGCTTCAGCCAAAGCCTGGATAGGGCTATCGCTCTCTATCCAGAGTGCCAAAGATTTCTCAAGCAAGACCTTTATGGGCCGGCCACCTTCGAAGAGACCCTGGCTCAACTGGCGGGGCTCAAGGCGATGTCGCCGCGGCCAGGCCCCTTCGTAAAGTCCGCAGATCTTCGAAGATTCGTCGCCGCAGGAGGTCTAGAGCGGCTTCATAGTCTGCAGCCGGGATGGCGATGCGAACCGAGAGCTTGTTCTGATCCGTGAGAAGCACCCGGGGCGAGACGTCCGGGTCCCGATATCGATTTTCCAAAGCGGCCTTTTCCACCAGCGCGGTCAGTGCATCCAGGTCGTCGTCCTCCTTCAGGTCGACGCTGACCGTGGCCCGACGGTCGCCGCGCATGGTGAAGTTGATAATTGTGCCTCCGGTGACGGAAGAATTCGGGATGATGATGGTCTCGTTCTCGGAGCTCACCAAGCGCGTTGTAAAGATTCCGATTTCGTCCACCAGCCCTTGCTTGCCGGCCACTTCGATGCGGTCGCCCTTTCCAAAGGGGCGAAAGAACAGAATCATCGTGCCGGCAGCGAAATTGGACAGGCTGCCCTGCAAAGCCAGGCCGACGGCCAGACCGGCCGAGGCAAAAACGGCGAGTAAACTTGCAGTTTTCACGTCTAGCTTTTCCAGCGCGGCAATGATTGAGGCCGCCAGTACGGCATAGCGCACCAGCGAACTCAAGAAGTCGACTAATGCCGGGTCGACCCGGGAGCGAACCAGCAAGGCGCGCGTGACCTTCTGCAGATGCATCGATAACCAGCGCCCCACCAGAAAGATCAACACGGCATAACAAAGCTTGCCGACCAGCTGTAAAGCCCCGGGAGCCCACAGCAGCACGAACTGACGGGTGGAATCAGGAAGTTTTTCGAGCAATTCAATCATTATTGAATTCTGCCGCAATGTCCCGCTCGGAGAGATGGTTCCACGGTCCTCAATCGTGGGAGTATCCCGATCCCGAGGGGTAGCCCTATACCTGCCTTCTGGGGATCGCTCGCTGCCGGATTCTCCCCCAAGTCTTGCTAAACTGGGGTTACACTCACTTCTGGAGGTCGCCATGGCACAGGCCGAAACAATGCACGTAACCCCTCACGAGGGAGGCTGGGCGTTGACATCTCCGTCCCGCAAGACGCCGGTGTCTGTGCACCCCACCCAGAAGGAGGCCATCGAGGCCGGCCATCGAGCGGTGCACGAGATTGGTGGGGGAGAGCTACTGGTCCATGCTCGCAGCGGTGAAATTCGCGACAAGATCACGGTCGCGCCCGGGCACGATCCATTCCCGCCCAGAGGTTGAATGGTCGCTCAGTCGGAGATGAGCCTGCCTCTCCTGAGGATGGCCGCTCCCGTCCCGCGAATTAGCTTTTATCCGCCCACGGGCCCACTCCACCCACGCGCTGGACCGTGTAACGCACGATATATCCAGGTCCCCGGGGAGCCGGGAATTCGGCCTCAGGGGCCATATAGATCTTGGCCAGGCGATTCAGCAGGTCCCAGGCCTGGTCGCTCTTTTCTACACTGGCCTGACAATGGAGCGTAGCGTAGTGATTCAGGAAGGCTCCCGGCTGGCGTGGGGCATCGAAGGAAAGCACAACTCTCGGATCGCGCTCGATGTTTTTAAGCTTGACGTAATGGCCCATGTGTCCGCTCAGCAGCTGATCGCCCTCTAGCAGGGCCCAGATGACGCTGACCTGCGGGGACTGGTCGGGGTTGATCGTGCTCAGGTGAAACATGGGACCGGATTCGATCAGTTTTCTCAGTTCTGCATTCATGAGCCCTCGTGTTGAACGGCCACGTGATGACTCCTCCAAGGGCCCTAAGGCGAATCACACTCCATCAGTCGCCCCAGGTGCTCATTCAGTTCGGCCAGCCGGAAGGGTTTGGGCACAAACACCCAGGCTTCCGTTGGCAGTCGCACTGCGCCGGCTTCGAAGGGATAGCCTGAGACGAAAATGACCTTCAGGCTCGGGTTCTCCGTCACCCACTGGTGGGCCAGATCCAGACCGCTGATACCGGGTAAGTTGATATCTGTAATTAGTACCTGGATATCCTGGCTTCGCGTCACTTCCTCGGCGCTACCGGCCACCACCACCTGATGCGACTGCTTCACAAGATAGTTGGACAGCAACTTGCGCAAGGTTTCCTGGTCTTCCACCAGACAAACGTTGTAGCCCATTGTCGTGGTCACGGCTCGGGCCGCCTCGACCACAGCCACTTCAAGCTGCTGGCTCTGCAGGGGCAGCTCAATGCGAACCGTAGTGCCTTCCCCTGCTTGCGAATCCAGGCAACATCGCCCTCCCAGGCGTTCGACCCCTTCCTTGACGATGGCCAACCCCAGGCCGTGCCCTTGGCCCGGGCCGCGGGTGGTGTAAAAAGGCTCAAAAACAAACGGGATAACACCGGACTCGATACCGCTTCCTCGGTCTTCGACTCGAATCTCGCCCAGCTCGGCCGAGATTCGAGTCGCTGCGATCAGGATTGGGTCCTGGGGATTACTGGCCAGGGCCGCGTTCCGGACCAGGTTCCAAACGATCTGATCGAGTAGCGCCGGTTCGCCTGAAATCCAAAAATCCCCCTCCATATTGAGGAGGATCTGGTTGCTGACGGACTTTTGCAGCAACCCCAGACCCTCTCTCAGACGCCGGCCGACCTCAAAGGGCTTTCCGGCCGCCCTCTGCACTCCTCCGGCCGGCACCATCCTACGGCAGATTTCGGCGGAACGGTCACAGGCCTCCTCGATGTCATCCAGCGCTGTGAGAAAGGCTAGCGAAGGCGCATCCTGGCGCAATCGCTCCACGCCCATCCATAGACTCGTAATGGCATTGCTGAAACTATGAGACAGTCCAGTTCCGAAGCGCTCCAGCGTCTCCAGTCGGTGGGCCTGTAGCCACTGTTCCTGCAACCGGTCTTGTTCCTGATGAGACAAGGCCAGGTCGGCCTGAACCTGGGTCAGGCTCAGTTGAGCCGCTTTTAGTTCGCTTTCCCGTTCCTGGACTCTAGCTTTGAGCAGCGCATTGCAATCCTCCACCAAGCTGACGGCCTGGGATAGACGGGCATTGACCTGCTCCTGCTGAGAAAGCAAGCGAGCCAGATTTTTCAAGGAACTACCGCGGCGGTAGACCATGAAAAGAGAGAGGCCCATTGAAAACGGGAGCCCGGAGGCCGCCAGGCCGGCCGGTGAACCTGCAGCCAAGGAGATCAGGCGCCACAGAAAAGTCAGGATGGCGCCCATCAAGAACGCCGTGGCCGGAGAGGTCTCCAAAAATCCCAGTAAAACCAGGGTTGCGTGAATCAGGACGGTGAGCAGATTGGGTCCCCCCGCCGACAGCAGCAGGGCGTTACCCACTAAACCGACCATCACGTATCCCAGCGCGATAAGGCGCAACCAGCCTCGCTCGAGGTTGCGACTTTTGCGTTCCACTGTATATAGCACCAGCCAGACGCAAGCGCGTAAAAGGAGATAGCCGGGCCGATCCCCGGGCGCAACCCAGCGGGAAAGATAAAGGACCGCGAGCGGGTAGACCAGCACCGAGGTCTTGAAGAAACGTTGATAGGATTCAGTGCTCAGTCGTGTGAGCAGGGCTTGAGTCTTCTCCTCAGTCAAGCGAGCCTCGCGCCGGCAACTTCAATCCGAAACGGGCCCCCAAGCCCGGTTCCGGCCTGCCTGAATAGAACACATCCCCTCCCTGTTGGCGCAACATGGAGCGAGCAGCGGCCAGTCCCAGCCCGGGGTGGAGAATGGGATTCTTGTCGGTGGAAAAAGGCTCAAACAGAACGGCCAGCATTTTGTCCGAGACCCCAGCACCCCGGTCTTCGACCAGGACCAAAACATCGGAACCTAACCGCTCCAGGCAGACCTGAACGGTCTCCGTGGGGGAAGACTCGCGGGCATTGCTCAGGAGCTTCAAGAGGGCCGACTGCAACTGACTCTGATCGCAGCAAACCCAACTGGGTTCCGGGTGGTTGATGGTGAGCCGGATTTTCTCCGGCAGCAACCCACTCGGAAGAGTTCCGATCACTTGCCCAAGCCAGTTCCCGAGCTCGAAGTCCACCTTGCGCAGCAGATACCGTCCGCTCAACATCAGCACTTCTCTACCCACCTGAACACAGCGGCTCAGTTCCTGGTTGAGTTCCGCCACCAGGCGGCGGGGCTCAGAACCTTCAGGGCAACTGAGCTCCTCCTCCAGCACTTCCAGCGAACCAGAAATCACCGCCAGCAGATTGTTGAGGTCGTGGGCCGCCGCCCCGGCTGCTTTGCCCAGGGCCTGGTGTCGTTGCTTTTCGCCTGTTTCCCGCTGAAGCTTCTGATTGAGATCGAAGCTGCGGATCTGTTCCTGGATCGCCTTTTGAAGTTGCTCATTGGTGTTCTGCAAGGCCCAGGTGGCCCTGGATACATCTGAATCCAGGGAAGACCCCAGCCGTTGGGCCTGAGCCAGGGTTTGCTCCAACTCACTCCGACGCTGTTCGAGTTCCTGGCTCGTGTTGAATAAGATCCGTCCGATGCGGCGACGGGCGGCAAAAATGCTGATGCTCAGCACCAGGCCCACAATGGGAACGGCCAGATTGACCTCGGACTCGGTGCCGATGGGAAACCATCGTTGAAGGAGGACGCAAGTGATCAGGCAGAGCCCAAGATAGATTGAGTAGTACAGTGGAGGTACCCCAACCAGTGCGCAAAAAACAATCATGACCGTGATACGAGCGCTCACGTGTGTTTTGAATCCCAGCCAATAGCTGACCGCGAGGCTGAGCAGCCCCAGACATCCCAGTCCCAGAGACCAACCACAATAGTGTTCGGCAGCTATTCGCTGGCGTTGATACTGCCAGCGAGCCCAGCAGTAGATCCCCAACGAAACCAGCCGATTGAAAAATAAGCCCCAGGAGAAGGGGCTTTGCCAGAGCATGCTGAGAATTAAAAACAGGAAATAGCCGATCCCGATGGCGGTGATTCCCTCGAGTCCGGCCCGGGCTTCCTGTCGTGAAAACGGATCCACCATCTATGGTTCTATCTTCGACCCGTTGATCCCACGGGTTAACTTCTTCGATGTTGCCGATAGATGCGTTCCGCGTAGGCTGCCACCGGATGCCGTCTCCACTTCTCCAGTACCGGACGAGCTTCCGCGGGCATCTCCTCAAATGGGGCCAAGGTCCCGCCATAGCCCGGCACGGAAATCAAAGGGGCAGTCAGTGCGGCCAGGCTCAAATCGGCCGCCGTAAATCGATCCCCGAACAAATATTGCCTGTCCCCGTCCAAGAGCGCGGCCGCCTGATCCAGATGAGCGCTGATTCGGGCTTCCATTCGCCGGGTGGCTTCCGCATTGATTCCCAGTCCCTTGCGCATCAGCCAGCCAATGGCTGGGAACAGCCAACGGAACAGGCGTGCCTGAACGGGACCCACCTCGGGCAGGAACAGCCGGAGCATCAGGTCCCTTCTGGATAACAGGTAGAAATAGGCCCAGCGCGGCACCGAAAGGCCAACTTCCTTACCCACCCTTTGCTCATAGTCCTCGACCAGTTTGCGCAGCTCCGGCTCATCGGGGTAGAGTTTGCGATCGGGAGGAAGATGCTCATCGGCGAAATGGAGAATCTCGGGAGAGTCCTTCAATACGCGCCCGGGCAGAACCAGAACCGGCACCGACTTGCCCCCGCCAACTCGGCGCAAAACGAGTCGATGCAAGAGCGGCGTGTGTCTCTCCTCCTGATAGACCAGCCCGGCCCGGTCCAGGGCCCAGCGGGCTTTCTCCGAAAAGTGGCTGGGTGCAAAAGTCAGCAGGCGCATCGGACACCTTTCAACCGGCGTGCGCATTCCCCCGCTGACCCCAACCTCCGATTCGCCAGGTCCGCCTTCGAACGGATCCCCGGCTTGCGCGACCCGGGCCACGCTTGAACCAGGATGGCGGAGGGAGCGTAGGGCTGGAATGCAGTACAAGTTCGCCTTGATGTCGCTGGCCTCGGTCCTGGCCCTGTGCCTGCAAGAAAGTTGGTTGGTGCGCCTGGGCTTCGGTTGGGTGGCCTTTTGCTTTGCTTGGCTGGCTCTGGTCTACGGCCCTCTAGGGCCGCGCGCTCTGCTCAAGGGGGCCGAGGGCAGACTCTCCTGGCTGAGCTGGTTCATGCTCTGGCCCTACCATTTTCTTAACTCCTTGTGTTTGTGGGCGGCCCGATTCTCCAGTGAACCGCCCTTTCACGAAGTCTTGCCGGGGATTTATCTGGGAAGGCGACTGAGCTCTGACCAGGCCGACCGGCTGATGGTCAGCGCTGTTCTAGATGTGACCGCGGAGTTGAGCGAGTGTCCCAGGTTTTTGCGTCCGGGCATCGCCTACCAACTGCTTCCGACCCTGGATAAGCGACCCCTGTCTCGCGCAGACCTGGCTCAGGCCGTGGATTTCATTCGAACTGCGCAGGGCCCGGTTTATGTCCACTGCGCCTTAGGTCACGGTCGCAGCGCCAGTGTGGTGGCCGCATATCTCTTGACTCTCAGCCAACCGAAGCTCGAAAGTGTGGATGAGGCCGAGGCCATGCTGGTCAAAATCCGACCCGGGGTGGGCCTGACGGCTGAGCAAAAGCAGTCGGTCCAGGACGCCTGGGAGCGGATGGCTCCCGAGGAGTGACCCGTGCGGGTCATCTTTTTCTGCAATCTTTCAAAGCAGCCCACTACAATCCGCTCATGAATGTCCGGTCTCAGGGTCAGAACCCGATCGATTCAGCGGTCAACCAGGCGCGTCGCGCCTTGCGACGTCAGCTGGGTGCGAGCCCTGAAGAGGCGCTGACTCCCGAGCAGCTGGATGGCTGGTGCGAGTTGGCCGAGGCCGTCGAGTATCATCATCTCCTGGGACAGGGCTATTCCCAGGGACAGCTGCATTCCAATCAGGTGGAGGAACTGGGCGGCCGCTATCGGCACGCTTTCCTGGTCGTTCAGGGGCAACCCGAAAGCCAGCTGCTGGACCCCACCTTTGGCCAGTTCTTGAGTCGAGGTCCCGGCCAGAGCCTGCAGGCCAGCCAGGCCGGGAGGGAGTTGCTGCAGCAATTGCTCTCCCAGGGGCACGCTGCCTGGAATCATCGGACGGCCACTCTCTACGGACATGCCATGAACATTCCCGGAGACGTCTATCAAAAGACCCTGGCTTCACAACGGCCGATGGCTTACCAGCCAGTTCTGTTTCAAAGTTTGTTGGACTGAGAGGAGGGTTCGTCGAACGGCAGCGCCGGCCCGGGACGGAACACCTCGCGCATCTCTTTCTGTCGGATCTTTTCAAAGATGGGTTGAGCATCAAATTTGCTCACATCGTGGGGATAAGCGGAAAGCGAAAAGATCAGATGGGGGCGGCGTTCGACCCAGACGTTGGCTTGAGCCGGCTTACAAAAAGCCGACTGAATCCGGTGCTCTTTGCAGTAGCCCTGAAGAACGGACGGATCCTGCAGGTTTAGCCCTGGCCCAACCAGCAGGCGGTCGATCTGAAGCTCCCAATTCTCGCGACCTCCCCACACCCAGCGTTCACGCGTGTAGATCCCATCGCTGTATTGGTCCTGGTAATTCTCGGCCGCTCGCCAGGGTGGACCCTCACTGTAGTGCTGCTCGCCCAGACCGGGCAAGAGCAGGTCCTGCATTTGTTGATCGCTGTAGGCCTCTTGAAAATCCCCGGGAATTTCAAAGGCGGAAGCTTCACACGACTCTTTCTGAGGTTGTAGATTGCAGCCGGAAGCCTGGTTTAATCCCCGGAAATCCCAGGCCAGCACCAGGCCGCGGCGGGGATCGTACTCGTGATTGAGACTCTCCGTCCAGCCCTTGAAACTGGTCTGGCGATTGCCGCTCCTGACCACCCGATGAGTCCAATGTTCCAGGCCGTTTGCGTCCAGCTGATGCTCGCAGGGCGGATGGCTTCCCCAAAAGCGGATGGCCAGCTGGCAAGGGTGCTCCAGTAGCCCGGCCACCCGGCTTTGCAGGTCCTGAAGGCGACATTTGCGTGCGATCTCGTCAAAACGAGCCTGTCGAGCCACCCGAGACTCTGGTGGCCAGTGGCTGGCACGACCGGTATCGTAGTTGAAAAACTGCTTATGGTCCAAAAACAGCACCTTGACCGGTTGGACCGGGCCAAGCTTGAAGAGGTAGGCTAGCTGGCCCTCCTGCAGACGGACGTTCTTCGACTCGGTGTCCAGAGAGAGAGTGAACCGCCGGCCGCTGACATCCAGCATTTGTGCCTGGATCTGAAAATTCGGCTGGACGGGCTGGCGCTGTTGGGGCTGCGAGGAGGGCGCGGATGATGCCGATTGTGGGGAGGCGGCAGGGGAGGGGGGGCGACCACAACCGACCATGCTCAGCAGCAGGACCGTCCCGGTCATGGAGACTGCGGTCGCTCGCGTCGTCATCGTCAGGCGTTGGCCAATTTCCAGGCTGGCTCCTCCCCTTAAAAAAATGCCCCGGACCCGGTCGCACAGACCGGGCCGAGGCACAGGGACTATCGGGTGAAGGCCTCTCGCCACCGGCTGGAGATGCGCCAGAGGGTTTCGAGGCGGGCGTAGGACTGGAGGCTCTGATTGATCATTTCTCTCTTTTGATAACACAGCGCCAGGTGGATTTGATCAAGCCAGTCTGGTTGCTGTAGTGACCAGAGGAGAGAGCGCAGAGAGGGGGTGGAAATTTGAGTCGCCAGCTTAAGACCGGCCGAGAAGGAAGGGATCTCCAGTAAAAGCTGGTTCGGACGCACCGGATCGTGCACCAGCCGAAAGCGATCTCCATTTAGCTCCAGCTCGAGATCGCACTGGACCGAGATCACGCGCGGTCCCGGGTGCTGATGACGACCGAGCCGTTCAGCTTCCAACGCGCCTGGGCTGCGTCAGGCTGGGTGCTGGCCGGAACGAAGACTTCCAGATTGTCGAACTGGTAGTTGATTTCGGCGCCTCGGCCGGTGAGTTTGTCGTAGAGTCCAATGGCCAGCTCGGGCCAGGTGTGGGTCTCTTTGGGCTGCTCAGACATGCGAATGACCTCCCATTTCTGAACGACCGCTTGGGGTCGTCTTGTGTGATTTCTGTATGGCTTTTGTATCAGATTAAAGCGAAAATCACTATAGGACTTTGGGTTTAGACCATCCAGCTTAGTGACCGACTTTGTAGGTGAGCAGCCTCTCAGGCTCGCCCTCGAAATCGGCTTCCACATTCATCCAGCCGGCGCCGACCTGGACATCTCCCTCAAAGAACTCGCCCTTTAAAGACAGCTCGACCCCGGCGCAGGTCACGGAGCGGGCGCCAGGTGCCTCCAGACGGAAATGTTGGGTGCCGGGCTTCAGTAGCCCGCTGGTGGGCTGCAAGAGGCTGACGTGACGACGCACATAGGCCTCTGCCTGCTCGGGAAATCCCGCCTTCGAGGCCTGGTTGGCCACCAACTCAAACTCGGCGATCGCCTGACTGGACTCGTCTTCCCATTCCGCCCCCAGCAAAGCCAATCGGTAGCGACCAGACTTGGGGGGCGCGATCCAGATGCGTGCTCTGGAGCCAGAATAGGTGACCAGGGTTGCTCCCTCGATTTCCTCACGGTCGGCGCCCTCCAGAGGCAGCAGCCCGGCCTGAAGATCCACCCGATGCTCCATCTGAATGTCCAGATACTGCACGTTTCGAAGGTGGAGGGGGGGAGATTTCTTCCAGCTCAGGCCCAGTTTGAAGAAAGCCGGAGTCAGCACGGGTTGATTGAGGAACTCCTGAGCCGTCAGCGGTTTGGCGCGTAGCTGCCAGAACGGATGATCGGGAAAGTGGGAATAGCGTAGCTGCTCGGGAGGAATCAGGAAATAGGCTTCGTTGAAGTTTTTCTCATAGACAAAATCGTCGTCGACCGTACCGGCACCCCAGGTGGGGTCCAGCAAATACCACCGAGAGTCCAGTCGCACTGCGTTCCATGCGTGGCGTTCGGTGGTGCCGGCTCGCGAGAGGGCGCTGCCCCGAGCTTTCCCGACAACCAGCTCGATCTTTAAGCCCGAAGCCCGACCCAGTTCGTAGAGCAGTTGGGCATAGCCACCGCAGATGGCCTGCTTTCGCTGAAGCGTGTAATTGCCGTCCGTATTGGGGAACACGTGGTTACGGTAAGAAACGGTATCATATGCAATTCGGTCGCAAACCCAGCGATAGAGGGCTCGAATTCGCTGTCGGTCCCCGCGCGCGCCGCCGCGCAGATAACCTGCCAACCGGGCCACGTCCTTCTCCATATCGGCAGGCGCTTCCAACGCAAAAAGATCGACCGTGGCAAACTCTGAAACTTTGGCCTGGGCCTTTGGAGGGGCGTGGAATGGAGCCGGCGCCGCCATGGTTGGTATCGGCGTGGGTGAGTAGGTCTCCGGGTGGGGTGGATGCAACAGCATGTCGGGCACACCCATGAAGACCAGCAGGCCGACCAGCGCCACTGCGCAGACGACAATGGCGATTGGCAGCCACATTCGGCCTGGGTTTAAGAGCTGACGGATCGATTCCTGCTGTACGATCGAGGAGCGTTTAGGGAGCCTCGGGTGGTGGGCAGAACGCTCCCTAGAGAATCTTGACGTGTAAACTTCTGGAGGGCCGCCCAAACCGATATGATTGCTGAAGCAGCTTACTTCACCAGGCAGCCTGATTGGGCCAGTGGCCTGGCTCGCATTGCCTCCACCGGGTTCTGGCGTAGCCTCAATCCCCAACTGCACCTGACCGATACCCCCTTTTCTGGGCCAGCCCAGCCCTATTCCGTTGAGCCGGCTCAGGTCAGCCAGGCGCTGGAGCAGGTCTGTCAGGAAGGCTATCTGCAAACCGCTCCCGCCATTCCCACACAGCTCTGCGAAGCCTTGGCGCAGGGAGTCTTGAACATCATCGCGGCCGGGCTGCATCCCATCTATGTCAGTCTCTACGATGAATACTGGCAGATCTTGCGCAATCTGGCCCCCATTTTTGGGCCCGTTCTGGGGGATGGCTACCTGCCCCTGGGGGACTTCTGGTGCTGGTGCATCTCCCAGGAAACCTCCGGGTCTGGCTGGGGGGCTCACCGCGATTATCAATTTAAATCCAACGCCACCCGCCAGGACGGCCGCCCTTTGCTGGTGACCGCCTGGTTGCCCTTTACCGACACCGATCCCCTCAACGGATGCATGTATCTGGTTCCTCAGGATCGGGACGAATTTATTCCCGACCGGCTCGATCAGCTTGGTTTCAAGAATCCACAGGACCTGCGAGCCCTGCCCGCCCGGGCGGGCTCCGTGCTGGCATGGAATCAGTACGTGCAGCATTGGGGAGGGCGCTACAGTCGTTGGGCCAAAGGTCCAAGGATTGCGACCGGCGTCTACCTACAGAGCGGCGATGTGGAGCCTTTTGTGGGTAAGGTGGTGCATTTTGATCAGCCTCTCTTGCCGGCCACCCGGCTGGGCTTCATCGCCTCCAACATTCTCAACTACCACATGTATCACCATTATCCTGAGCCCGTCTTGCGCATGTGCTTTGACCACGTCCAGTTGCTCCCCAACTTTGTGGAACTGGTGCCACCCGCTCTACGCAATCCGATGGCCGACTATCTGGACGAGTTAGAAACAGCCGGCGGCTAGACCGCTTCTCCTTGGGCCGTCAGCTGGCGGTGCAGGGTGGTGCCTCGGACCCGACTCTCCACATCCGTGCCCAGGCTGAGGTGCGCAAAGTATTTGGGCTCATGGCTGTGGATCAAGCCGCGAGTGCATTCGTCGCAGAGTTTGTAACGCACCGCGCTCTTGGACAGGGACTCTAATACTTCCATATACTCCGACTCTTCCAAGGTCAGCCACTCGGGTTTGCCGCCAGGCCGGGTAACGCGGTTGCACCAGCCGCAGCAGTCGACCTGTCCGGAGGGCTTGTTGACCACCTGTCCTTCAGGTAAATGCGGACGAGGCTTCTGAGCCAGGTGCTGAAAACTGACCAGCAGGTTTTCACCCGCGGCCTCGGCTTCGATTTGCCAGAGCTTCAGATTGCGGGTGGAATCCAGTCGGAATGGCAGGCTCAGAGGGCGTCGACGGGCCTTGAAAAACAGGCTGTGGAAGGTCTTCACCAGGCCGCAGTGTTGGATATGGGCCCAGACCCCTTTACCCCAGACCTCGGCCGGCTGAAATGGGCTTCCATCCGTATGGGTGAACTCTACGAACTCGTCGGCTACGGATACAATTTCGTATTTGTGGCTCAAGAGGTAGCTTACGCTTCGAATATGCACGGCAGTTCTCGATTCCGGAGGTGTAGTTAAGGTATCGGACGTTTTGGCCGCGACTTTAGCCCGCTCCCGGTTCCAGATCGAAAATATAGTCCTCAGCCACTGCATCGCTGAAACTTTGGCGCGGTTCAAGGGGTGGGGCGCAGGGCTTCGCGCACGCTTTGCAGGATTTGCGGGGGCGTAAAGGGCTTCTGCAGAAAGAACTCGCCCGGGGCCAGCTCAAGCTCGCGACCGGCCACAGCCTTGTTGTAACCGCTCATGAATAGCACCGGCAAATCATCCCGGCGCTGGCGACAGCAATCCGCCAGCTCTCGCCCGGTCATTTGACCGGGCATGACGATATCGGTCAACAGCAGATCCACTTTGGCCATGTCTTCCTCGAATCGATGCAAGGCTTCCTCACCCTGCCTGGCCTCCACCACGGTGTAGCCGGCAGAACGCAAAACCCGACTGGTGATACGCCGCACGCTGGCGTCATCCTCAACCAGCAACACCGTTTCCGTGCCTCGAGGGAGTTCCGCATTGGGAGCTTTCTCACGGTCCACTGGTTCGGGCGCGGCCTGGCTGGAGGGTAGATGAATCGTGAAAGTGGTGCCTTCCCCCGGATGGCTGCTGACCTCGATGAATCCCTGGTGTTGTTTGATGATGCCGAAGACGGTGGCCAGGCCCAGGCCGGTGCCTTTTCCCTGTTCCTTGGTGGTATAGAAGGGTTCGAAGATGTGCTCCAGGACCTGGGCCGACATGCCGCAGCCGGTGTCGCTCACGCTCAGCCTACAGTAGCGCCCCGGTGCCAGGTCCGAGAACTGGCTGAGCTTTTGAGCGTTCAGGTAGCGCTCTTCGGTGCTGATGGTGAGCACACCGCCCTTGGGCATGGCGTCGCGAGAGTTGACCGCCAGATTGACCAGCACCTGGTCCAGCATGCCCGCGTCCGCTCGCAGCTGAACTGCCCGAGAGCACAGGTTGAGCTGCAGGGCCACGTCCTCGCCGATGACGCGGCGCAGCATCTTGGCCAGCTGGGTCACGACCTCATTCAGGTCCAGCTCGCTGGGTTGCATCACCTGGCGACGGCTGAAAAGCAGGAGTTGCCGAGTCAGGTTGGCCGCTCGCCCGGCGCTGGAGTGGACCTCACGCAGGCCCTCCAGCTCGGGCTCTCGCAGCTCCGGGCTGGCCAGCAGCAGTTCGGTTTCCATCATGATCACGGCCAGAATGTTGTTGAAGTCGTGGGCCACGCCTCCGGCCAATTGACCCAGCACTTCCATCTTCTGAGCCTGGCGAAAGTGCTCTTGACTGACGCGCAGCTCTTCTTTGGTCTGCAGCCCCTGCAACTCGCGCTTCTGCAAGCTGAGAGCAAAACTGAGGTCTCCGGCCAGTTCGCTGATCAGTTGAGTCTCGTCTGGATCGAAGAAATCCAAAACCTGGGAGAACAGCACAAACAGCCCGACCACCTGCTCTTCTTCTTTGAGCGGGAGCACGGCCAGCGAACGGTAGCCTGCTTCCAATGCCTGGCTTTTCCACGCCGCCTCCGAGCCCTTGAGGTCGTTGGCAATCGAGAGCTGGCCTCCTAGAGCCGGATTGAGCACGGGACAGCCCTCGGAGCCCTCCAGCCAGTTAAGCGGCAACTGGCCTCCCGATTGAGCCCGCACCGCCAGTCCCCCTTCCAGCAGCAGAACGCAGGCCGCCTGGAACTGGCCCTTGTCCACGGCCAGCCCGCAGGCGCTCTCCAGCATGGCCAGAGACCCCACTCCGCGCAAAATACACTGGTTAATGTCGGTGCGCATAGCGTGCACCCGGATTAACTGGCGAATGCGCTCCAGGGCCTGCTTGCGCTCGCTGATGTCCAGGCCCGTACCTTCGTAAAATTCGACCTCTCCGGCCGAGTTGCGCACGGCCCGGGCATTGGTGGAGATCCAGATCAGGCTGCCGTCACGGCGGCGACCCTGAAACTCAAATCCATGAATGGACCCGTGTTCCTGAAGAGTGGCTCTGTATCTCCCCCGGTCGGCCGGGTCGGCGTAAAGTTGGCCCGCCTCCGTCCAGCTTTCAAGCATCTCCTTGGGGCTGGCAAAGCCGAAGGTTCGCGCCATGGCCGGGTTAACATTGAGCAGGCGGCCGGCGGGCGTGGTCTGATAAACCCCCTCAAAGGCGTTTTCGAACAGGGCCTGATAGATTTGTTCGGCCCGCAGTGATTCGGTCACGTCCGAGGCCAGGCCGTCCCAGACCACACGTCCATCGTGCTGCAGCCGGGGGCGGGAGCGCAGGCGCAACGTTCGCACATCGCCGTCGAGCCGGCGAAACTCCAGGTCCAGGCTGAAGTCACTCATATGCTGAAGGCTTTTGGCTTCCACTGCCAGCATGTCGGAGAACGGCGTTAATATTTGTCCCAACAGCACCTGGGAGTCGCCGACCACCTGCTCCGCGGTCAATCCGTGCACGCGCTCCACGCCCGAGCTGGTGTATTGGAATCGCGGTGCCTGGCCGGATTGATGCTCGTACTGGTAGAGGTAGCTGTCGGGCAGATTGTCCGCTACCAGCCGGAGCATGGCCTCGCTTTTGGCCAGCGCCGCCCCCGTTTTTCGCTCCTGGCTCAGCAGACTGAGACCCAGGCCACAGGCCAGCGCGCACAGGACGGTTTCCAAAAGCAGAGCCCGGCTGACCCATCGTCTCAGCTGGCCCTCGTGGTCTTCAAATCCTTCACGCACCGATTCAAACAGGTCTTCGGCCTCGTGTTCCACGGCCTCCAGCGCCAACATGCGCAAACGCCATTGGGCAGACTCAGAAGGGGGCGGAGCAGCCAGCAACGGCTGAATTTTGTGTTCAAAGGTGGCCAAGTCCAGATGATGCCTCAGGCAGCACTGGCGAAAAGCACTCAGAGACTCGTCCGCCCGCGCCGGGCCCTGTTCGTCTCCCACCGCCAGCATCAGCATGGTGTCTTGCAGATTTCGATAGGACTGGCTCAGTTGGGCCAGCGAATCGCGCTGCCGGGCCAGCACCAGTCTTTGCTGAATAAGCAACCACGCCAGCACGCAGCCCCAGGCCACCATCAGCACCAGCATTAGTCGGAACACTCCCCGTTGGTGTCGGTCGGCGATCGAACCCTGCATCCCATTTACATTAGCCGGCATGGAAATCACTCGCTCTGATCTGCGTCATAGACAAGTCTACGTCCAAAAGCTATGCTTGAAATCGAAATGGAAAACTGGTATCAGCTGGACGAGCAGGACCGCATCATTGAGGTGAGTCCCCACTTCGACCGGTTTTCCAGCGAGAACGGTGGTCCGGCCGACCTCTCTCGTCAGGTGATCGGTCGCAGCCTTTGGGACTTCGTCAAGGGCGATACCCTGAAAATGTTGCTCCAGCTCACCCTGCAGCGGGCTCAACAGGGAGTGGTGTGCCTGAAGATGCGCTGCGATGCCCCTCATCAGTTGCGTCTGTTGGAAATGCTGGTAACGCCGGATCGACGGGTCGGTTTTACGCCGCTCAAGGTCGAGCAGCGTCTCCCCGGACCCGACCCAAAAGGTGCGATTGAGCCGATCACCATGTGCGCCTGGTGCAATACCTTTGAAACCGAGCAGGGCTGGCTGCCGCTGGAACAGGCCTCCGCTTTCCTGCCCTTGCTCTACGACTCGCAACGAGAGATCAGTCACGGAATGTGTCCGCCCTGCGAGGAGTCCTTCGACACCGGCACTCCCGCCCACTTGGAAGAGGGCTTCCGTCACTAGCATTGCTCACAGGGCCAGGCAGGCTTTCTCGACCTCAGCCAGACTCGCAAATCGATCCTTTGGATCCGACTGGAGCATGCGCTCCACCACCGCCACCAGAGCGGGCTTCAGGTGGGGACGAAAGGCCCGCAGGTCGGGGGCTGAGCCGGGCAACTGGCCGGTCAGGGCCTCGTAGGCCAGGGCGCCCAGTGCCCATTGGTCGCTGGCCGGAGTGGCCGCCTGACCCAACAGTCGTTCTGGAGCCAGGTAACCCCTGGTCCCGCTGGCGTCCGCCGCTTGTGGATTGCGTTCGGCCAACCCAAAATCCACCCAGCAGGCCCGACCCTTGGGAGTGATGATCAGGTTTTCCGGCTTGATGTCGCGGTGCACAATGCCCTGGCGGTGAGTCCAGTCCATTCCGGCCGCGGCCTGGGCAAGTAACTGACAGAGTCGCTCTCCACCCAGTGGATCCACCGAAAGGGCCGTGCGCAGATCGGCTCCTTCCACCAGTTCCATGGCCAGGTAAGGCCGTCCCAGGTCTTCGCCCCACTCCAGCACTCGCACCACATTGGGGTGGTCCAGCTGTGCCAGCAGGCTGGCCTCCTGGCGAAAAGCAGCCAGTTGGTGAGGGTCGTCAGCCAGACGCGGATGCAACAATTTCAGGGCCACCCGCCGGCCACTGCGACGGTGACGGGCCCGCAGAACCTTACCGCTGGCTCCGTACCCGAGAGTTTCCTCCACCAGGTATTCGCCCACCTGAACGGAGGGGCGCTTTTCGCCGGCGCCACGCCCGTGCAGCCAGCCTCCCAGTCCCAGCAGGGCCAGTGGGGCCACCAGCCATTGCCAGGCAGGTCCCCGGCGCGGTAGAGGCAGCCGGCCGCTGGCCGGCCAGCGCGTGTGGCCAGCATCCAGGGCATAGCTCCCTACCGGCACTTTCAGAGAGCTGTAACCCACCTTGCGGAATTCGACTTCGAACTGGCCCCCTGCCGACCCCCCGGTGACTCGGGCCAGATTGAGCGCCACCGGCGCGCCCGAAAGCCCCAGGTATTCATAGCCCCCCCCGGGTAGCGAGAGGTAAACCTGGGCACCGGATGGCTCGGTGGCGAAAGTGGCGTAAATAACCTCAGGCTGCAGAGAGATGATCTGATTGAGGCGGGTGGGCCAACGGGCGTCAAGGTCTTTTTCCCAAAGGCTGGCTGGCACTTCGATTTCCGCCGTCTGGTAGCCCTGGCGACTCAGACGAAAGCGCAAAGGTTTGGACAGACCCGTCAGCTCGATACGATTGCGCTGATTGCGCTGGCAGGGCTCCCAATGGTCGCCCTGGTACTGGGCTACCTGATAGTCGCGCGGCAGGCAGTCAAAATACAGGCTGCGCGGGGCGGGCTCGGAACCGGCTTGCACAGCCAGCAGAAGGCATAGCCCCACAGCAGTCAGGCGCATGGCAGAAGAACGGTGAAGGTGGTGCCGGCTCCCAGCTGACTCTCGACCGAGATCTTGCCCCCCAGGCTATGGACGATGGCGTAGACGGTTGAAAGTCCCAGTCCTGTGCCCTTTCCAGGTTCCTTGGTGGTAAAGTAGGGTTCGAAAATATGTGCCGCGGTCTCAGCGTCCATGCCTGTGCCCTCATCCCGAACCGTTAATTCTGTCCATGGGTCCCGGTTCCTGGTGGTCAGGCGCACGCGTCCACCCTCAGGCATGGCATCGCGGGCGTTGACCAGCAGATTGAGAACCACCTGGTCGATCTGAGTGCGCTCGGCGGTGACGCGGTTCCTGGAGTTCAGGCTGGTTTCCAAAGTGATTTTTCGTCCCAACATGTGGCAGGCCATGGAGGCCATTTCCGAAACGGCCGTGTCCACTTCAAAGCATTGCTGCTCCTGGCCGCGTTTGCCAGTAAAGTGGAGCAACTGTCGGGTCAGTTCGGTGGCCGACTCCACTGCTTGATCCAGTTCGCCCAGGTAGCCCTGGATGGCTTCCGGATGCTCAAGCTCTTCGCGCATCAGCGCGGTCAGGCCCGAGAAGATGCACAGAAAATTGTTCAGGTCGTGAGCCACCCCGCCGGCCAGGCGACCCACAGCCTCCATTTTTTGGGCCTGACGCAGACCCGCCTCAGCCGCGCGTTGGGCGCTCAGGTCGCGGAAGATGCCCAGCACGCTCAGGGGAGTGTCCGGCTCCGGTTCCAGCTTGGAGAAACTGCCACAGACCGGAATTTGGCCGTTCAATTGAGTTTCGAACTGAGCCGACTTGCCTTCCAGCAGGGCGTTGTGCAGATGCTCCTTCACCTCTTCGAACTGCTCAGGCCTGAACATCTGCTGCAGTTGGGTCGGGTTGGCTCCGGCCAGCCGTTCCTGCAGCGAACGGTTGATGAAAATCAGATTCCCCTCCGGCTCCAGTAAGACGATCAGGTCATGCGCGCTGTCGCACAAAACCCGGTATTTGGCTTCCAACCTGCGCACCCGGCTCTTCACTTTGCGCAGATCCTCGGAGTCGCGCACCACCACCACGGAGCGATTGGAGCTACCGCTCAACTGGCTCAGGCTTCGACCCCCGGCCAGCGGGCCGTTCATCAGCTCGTCCAAGGATTGGCCGATCAGAGTGCCGGAGGCCCGCGCCAGTAATTGGGAATTGCCGCTCAGTCGCCGAATGCGGCGCTGGGCGTCCACTTCCAGCACCAGTGAGCGGCTCCGGACCCGGGCCGCCGAGCGCTGGACCAAGAGCATGGCCAGCCACATCAGCCAGGCCGCCGCCAGAGTCAGGGGCGGAGTGACCGGGCGAAAATGCAGTTCCAGTCGGCCCAGCAGCTGACCGGATTCGATCACCGGAACCTGGACATCGTAGAAGTCCGCGGGTCCAAACTTCCAATAGGCCACCCCGTCCGCACCCAGCAACCGAGCCGAATCCACCTGGCAGTCGCCATTCAGGCGCGCCATTCCGGGTCCGGGCACAAAGGGTCGGCTCTCCAGTCCCATCTGGATTTCCGGACCCAGCAGGCCGCCCAAAGAACGCGCCAGCAACTGCTGGTGGGAGCGAGCAGTCAGATACCAATCGGCCGTCCAGGCCAGCAGCAGAGGCAGCAGAATGAGCAGGCGTCTCAAAGTTGGGCCGCCAGTTTGAGCAAGGGCGCCACCGAGGTTGCCAGAAAGGCCAGCAGCAGCAGCCCCACCAGCAGCATGCAGAGCGGATTGAGCAGGGACACCACTGCTTTCAGGTCGCTCTCCAGCTCCAGCTCGTACAGATCGACCAGCGGCTTGAGCAGCCGATCCAGCGAGCCGCACTCCAGCCCGGCCGCCACCGTTCCCGCCACCAGCGGAGTGAAATATCCGCAGGCGCGCACGCAGGCGGGTAGGTCCTGGCCGGCTCGCAGACCGGCCTCAATCAGGGCAATGGCGGCCCGGCAGTCCCCTTCCGGACTGGCGTGAGCGCACAGCTGCAGTGAAGTCAGCATGGGAAAGCCTTGCTCCAGAAGACTTCCCCAGCAAGCTAAGAAACGGCTGGTGGCCCAGCTTTTACGAAATCGCTTCCAGGGGCCTGGCGCTGGCAGCTGTTTGCGTCGGGTCCACAGCAGTGCCCCGCCTCCGGCCAGAAGGGCGAAAGGCCAGAGTGGCAGGTGCAACCAGGGTGCCAGCATCAGCACGATGGTCAGCAGGCAGACCATGACCAGACAGGGGTAAGTCAGTTCGGCCTGAATTTTTTGGCGCAACCGGCTGGAGGTCTCTTCGTACTCGGCCAGATACTTCAGGCAGTCGTCCAGGTTTCCAGACTTTTCGCCCAGCTGAATGATGGCCCGGTGGTAGCTTGAGAACATGCTCGGGCTCTCGCGCAGGGCCTGGCTCAAGCTGCCGCCGCAGCGCAGCACACTGGCCGCCCGGTAGAGCGGATACCCTTGGGGCAGCTGACTGGCCACCAGCTCCAGCGAGCGGTCGAGCCGGATCCCGCTGGCCTGCAGCAGGCTCAGACTGCGGAAGATTTGGGCTCGCTGCCACTTCATTTCAACTGTCTCGCGTTGACGGTGGCCTGCAGGCTCAAATCTCCCACCTTCAGACTGAGTCGGAACGGACCCCGCGGCCTGGGGTCGGCCGGGCTAAATTCGAGACGGGCCTGTGACCCCGACAGTTTGTGCCAGCGCAAATTGACCACGCAGCTCTGGCATTGGCTCAGCGTCAGGCCTTCTTTCCAGGTCAGGGGCAGCTGAAAGCTGCTCTGCCAGGAGAGCTGGGCCCGCCTCACGCCCTTCAAATCATAAAACCATCCCTGGTCGCTCATCAGCACGGTTCCATCCGAGGTCCAACCGCCCATCGGTCGGCCCGCCAGCCAGCCCTGATTGGGGTCATAAAACAAGCTGCTCTGGAGCGCCAGGCGCAGATCCGAGCACAGCAGTTGCATACTCTGGTGGGCGGCCCGCAAGCTTTCGGCCTGCTGCAGTCCGCGTGCCTGCAGATTCAGGCTGGGATAGAGAAAGCTCGAGCCCAGATAGAGAAGCACCAGCGCCAGCGCCTGATAGACCAGCACTTCGGCCAGGCTCAGGCCGGCCCTAGTGCTGCGCAAGATAATCCCCCAGCTCCAGTTGGTGAGAACCCAGGGCGTCTTTCCAGTTGACCTGGCAGCTGGCCTGGAGCAGTTGCTCGGGGGCCTCTCCCGCCACCGCCTGCAGGCTGATCTGGGAATGGAACACCACCCCTTCAAATTCGTGGTCAGGCTGAGCCTTCGTGCCCACCGGTGGTAGGGGTCGCGCCACCTGATCCAGGCCCTCCAGACTGGCCTGGGCAAACTCCAGGGCGTGACCGCGAAAGCGATCCTGATGCAGCAGCAAGGAACTGCTGGGAAACAGGCTGAGCACGAAAAAGGCCACCAGCCCCAGCAGGCAACTGGAGATGACGGTTTCCATCAACAGAACCGCTCCTAGGGGTCTTCGCGCCACGAAATCACCTCCAGAGGTTGGCCATTGCCCAGAAAGTCGCTCAAATTGAAGGCCAGCGAGGGATCGGAGTTTGAGACAAAGCTATCGATGCTGACCCAGGCACCGCGCGCACCTTTAGCGCTGAATTTGGTTGGCGTCGATTCTGTATTCTTGCCCGAAGGCGAGCCCGGAATCAGCATTGAACCGGTTGGCAGAGAGAGTCGAGTGACCTGTGGGTCGTAGGCCAGGCTGGCGTCCTGGATCAAGGTGGCCTGATCGCTTCCGCTGGAAACAAAAGCTCCCACCAGGCTCAGCTGCTGAGCCGTCAGCCCTCCTTGAGTGTAGACTAGACCATGAAACTGGGAAGCCTGGGCTCCCACACCGGTCAGTAGCACGTGTCCCCCCGAGAGCAGCACGGCCCGGTCCGAGGTCTCCAGTTGAATTCCCTGTTGCACCTGGGTCTGGCCCATCACCACCAGCAGACCGCTGCCCGAGATCCCGTTGGTCACCACCAGATCGCCATTTACAAACAAACTGGCGCCTTGCAAATTCAGGTGGCCCTGGACGGTCATGTCGGTGGAGCAGCGGCAGATCCCGCAAAGGTCCTGGTTGCCGGTCAGCGTGGGGATATCCTGAAAGGCCAGGCGGCCAAAGGGATCATAAGACTTCAAGTCGATCTTGGGCAGCTCCACCTGGCTGGCATGGAGAAAAGTCTGTCCGTTCACCTTGGCCAGAGGGTCCAGAAACACACCTCCGGCGCAGCGCAAGTCTCCGCTCACGAAGCTCTCCGGGCCCAGGGCCACGGCCCGGTCCGAACAGGAGTTGGAGGCCAGGTCCCCGGGCAGCAGGTTCTGAGTGTTGTTGGACAGGGAACCGATGCGCGTGGCTCCGCTGCTTTCAACCGGTCCCTGGGAGGCCAGCACGTAGGGAAAGTCGGCCCGGCGCAGCAAGGCCTCTATGCGTACCTGGCTGGAGCGGCACTTGCCCACCCCGATCAGCAGAGCGCTGCGCGCGGGAACCGGCCACCCCCGACTGTCGGCTACGGCTGCCTGACCCAATAGATTGTTCAGACTGGCGTTGGCGCCCTGAAAGACCACACAGCCCTGGGCACCAGCCGGGTCGCCCGGCAGGGTCACGGTCAGGCCTTCCCCTGATTTCAAGCCATAGTCGCTCTGATTGCGCAGCCGCAAACAGCAGCGCTTGACGGCCGCCTCAGCCAGATTGCGCGCCCGGGTCTTGTTCTCCAGCCCGCAGATCAAGCCATGGTCGCTCAGCACCGTGCCCAAAAGCACGAATACGACCAGAAAGAGCAGACAGGCCAGCGCCAGTACGCTGGGCAGCCCCATGGCCAGATTGCGATGCAGTCGCCTGGATCTCACAGTAATACTGTAATCGCTCTGACAAGGTCGTGGGGGGAGGGTTTACCCTCTATTCTTCCCGATTGGTAGGAATTACTCATAAGTCTCCAGGCCGCCGATCAGACGACCCCGACTCGCGCACCTTCGAGCATAACGCTTGCTACTACCTGATAGGCACGCGTCCAGGCGCCTTCGAGCTCCGGGGTCCAGAGGGGACCGGCGACCTCGGCCAGCGCCGCCAGCAGACATTCGCCCACGGCCGGATAATGCTCGGGTAAAGTTCCATAGTTGATGTGGCGCGCCCCCATCTGACGCAACGGCTCCAGGAGCTTTTCGGGCTGGTCGCAATTCTTGACCACCAGCGCCAGTGAGGCCAACAATTTGCCCTGTTGCTTTTTCATCTCCACCTGGGCAAACAGCGGCCGCACGGCCGGATAACGCTCGAATAAAATCGCATAAAACCGATCCAGTAAGTGCTGAGCCTGGGGGGTCACGGCTTCAAACGAAGTCCTGAGTAACTCGACGTCGGACATAAAAAAGCTCCTTCCGCTCTCTGCTTACCTCTTCGGCAGCAGGCGGGACGCGCTCAAGTAGCCAGAAGGAGGGCTTAGAGCGCCCCCAGTGCCAGCCTCTCTTCCTGAAGCATGGGAAATCCCGGCGAGACCAGCACATCCCCCGGGCAGGCCTGAAGAGCGGCCTGAACCGCCTCAGCCAGGCTGCCGTGAAGGTACGAGCCGGACAGTTGCGGATGCAGCCATTCCCCCGCGCTGCCGAAAAGGTCCACCCGGGCGCAGCACCGGCGCACCCGGTCGATCCACTCTTCCAGAGCCTCCTGTTCCAGGCGACTGGAGTGAACCTTGTGGCCCGCGATCTCCAGCAGCCCACCCGCCACCAGATGGGTTCCGGCCTGAAGCCGATAGCTCGCCTTGCGCGGAGTCGCCGCCAGCGTATCATCGACCAATCGTCCGAGTCGTGCGGCGCGATGGGGCGGAAGTTCGAACCGTTCCGGAAGGGCCCACTCCAGCCCCGAGGCCTCGGCCACAGCCAGCGCACACAGCAAGGCCGGAGTCGGCTCGACTTTCAGTTGGCGCTGGCCCCCCGGGCCTTCCAGCAAAATTCCGCCGCCGTAGGGGAACACCCTGACCATCCCCTCGGGCGGTTCCGCCTCCAGCGAGAACCAGGCCCGGCGCGCTGGCGAAGCCTCGGCCAGGCCCTGGGCCTCCCGGTCATGCCAGGGCAGCACCGCCACATCGTCCGCGCTCTGAAACCGAAAGAGCCTGCTCTTGGCCTCCCGATAGGCTTCCAGCGAGCCATGAATCTCCAAATGATCGGGCCAAAAATTGGTGACCGCGGCCACCCGAGGCGAATGGTGGCAAAAGGCCAGATGTGAAGACGTCAGTTCAGCCACCACCGTCCCGACGGTGTCCAAAAGGCTTGGTCCCGGCCAAAGATTTTGGGCTCGTGCCCGATTACTGCAGCACTCCTGGAGAAGCTGAGTCAGATACCACGAAGTGGTGGTTTTGCCCGCGGTGCCCGTCACCGCCACAACATCTCGCGTCTGCAGCAAGAAATCTGCCAGACATGACACCCTTCCCATCCCAAGCCGCGGATCCAGCGGACTGGTCCAGACATCCGGCCAGAACTCCTCAGTGCCTGAAAACTGGCTGCCGACCCTGGCCGGACGCCCGTGACGATTCAGCCAATCCGCCGTCTCTTCGGCCGCCTCAGGTCCATCCATTGCAGACGGTTCCACTACAATCATTTCCCCAGAACCATTGACCAACCAGGGGGTCAGACCTTCCCCAGCCCCGCCCCTTCATCTAGCGCGACCCCAGGGTCATTGAACAACGGGCGGGCAGACCTGCGAACTCCAACCCCCTGGGCTTACCCCTAGATTGCCCGCTAAGCACTCCATCGGCGGCCGAGCCGCTTCATTCATGCGAAGGATGAGTGGATAGCCCGACCCGTGCGGGGCGCTGACCAGGCTCCCCCCTCTCAAGCTTTCAGCGCCGGAACTTGCCGGTTGCGCCTGGTCGTCCGCCTCGGGTCCGGGCTGAGCCAGAGTCGGTCGGGGTGTAAATCGTTAATTTACAACTGGTTCACAATCAACTCCGGTCTATCACCTTTTTAACACCGTGGTGGGGTTAAGCTGAGCTTAACTAGCCTGAGGCTTACGATGTAGAGGAGAAAATGATGAACCTGACAGCAATGACGACTTCGAACCCTTCACCCCGTCCCGTAGAAGCCCAGCGCGGTTCTGAAAACGAGTCTCCTCGTGATGGAGGGATTACGCCAGAGCCCGCCGAGCCTGCAGAAAGCTCGCAGATTTCGCGCGAAGCCACGCGCCCGCCCGCGGCCAGCAGTGGACCCAACTTCAACATTAGCTTTGGGGATATCAATCTCGGCACGAGCAACAGCACCACTCCCGGTCGGTCTCGCAACACCACGGCCCCCCGTCGCACTCGTGCCCGTGCCGAAGACCATCCGGTTTCGAGTTCTTCTGCGGCCCGAAGGAGTAGACCGTGAACGCGACGGCCGCTCCCCCTGAGGTTTCAACCCTTCGGCCGCAAGTTCCAGCTCCAACCCCGGCTCAGAATGCTGAACCCGTCAGGCCGACGGAACCAACCTCCGCTCGCGGTGACCGGGCCGAGGTCAGTAGCGAGGCTCGGGAGGCCTCTGGACCGGCACCGAGCCTGTCTCCAGCCGGCGTCCCCAACCTGGGGGCGTCACTGGGGGCCGTGGTCGACCCGCCGGGGGTAAACTTCCGATTCACAGGTCCTGTTCGCCTCAATCAATCTGACTACGAAGGACTGAGGGGGGCTTTTGTTGGCGACGGGGTCGACTTGAATCGAGTCACGCCGGGGATGATCTCTGGCGGTTTGGACGCCTCCCAGCGCCAGCGCCTGATGGGCACCCTGAGCGAGACTCGCGGAGAATTCACCCACCCGCAGGCGGGCGTTCCCCAGCAACAAACGTTGGATGGGGTGTTTGCGGCCCGCATGTCCGAGCTCGAGGCTGCACGAGGCCTCCAAGGTCAGGCCACCGCCGGCCTCTACGCCGCCAGTCCCGAATCCTTTCCGTCTCCCCGCTCCATGGACGACCGCACGCAGCAGCAGATTGCCGGCAACCTGGCGTCCGTCATCCGAGACCGGCTCAATCTGGAGAGGGGAGAGGCTTCGATTGATACAGTTCGTGATTTAGGTGAAATCACTGGCGCTTATCTGGCTAGAAATCCTGGCTCCGTAGGCGCTCTCACGTCGCAAGCACAGCGGGGACTTCAGGGAGTGGACTTTCCGGACGCAAGGACGGCCTATACAAATTCGGGACGCGTGCTCGGTTCGCTGGCGGCCGGGATCCAGCAGTCTGGACAGTCCCCCAGCAACCATATGACAGGCTTGCTCGGGATCGCCGGTGCGTTCGCCGGTGGTCCGGTGCTCGGAACCGTTGGGGGTGTGGTGGGAAGTATCCTTGACCGGCCCGACGGGAGAACCCGAGAGCAAACTGAACGAGACGCAAGCGAATGGCGTACTCAACTGACCCGCAGGTTGGAACGGGTTATTCCAGACCGGCTTGGGCTGACCGAGCTGCAGCTCGGGATCGACGACGCGGTTCGAACCGTAACTGGCAGGTTGTGAGTCGCTCGTAAGTTGGTTTGATCCAACCCGCCCACCCGCGTGGTCAAACCGTAGAGATTTGTGATGTTTTGGTAACAATTTGTGCCTGAGTTTGTCGATCAGGGAGGCCAAACTGTGGGCTATGAAGAGACCTGTTCTTTTATTGCTGTCGGCTATCGCCGTTTGTTTCGCTTGCTATCGGGAGAGGCCGGGGGAGTTGCATCTGATGATGGGTTCGGCCGACCCTTCACTGGCGGCCTTTTTTCGCGGACGGGGGGCGCATTTTCGGCCTCATTCGCGCGGTTTTGATTTGGCCAGCGACCGGGTGAGCTTTGATTGTTTGTTTGACCTGATGCAGTTTCACCGGCGGGCCGCCGATTTGTGTTTAGCGAACGTACTGCGGGCCCAGCCTCAGGATGGCCCGGAGCCTTATCGGCGTCGAATTGCTGAGATGGGGAACGATGGTCAGTATCGTGAACGGGAATCGAAGGGTGATTTGCCCTGGGTCTATGATCCGACCAATCCTCGCGCCTGTCAGGATGGCGTTCACAAGGGTTACGTGGCCAGGTCGAACGTAAATCCGATGGCGGAACTGGCTGCGGGGCAGCAGCATATGCGCCTGGCGGCCGCCTATCAGACGGCTTTGGAAAAACTGGGCGCGCAGCATCCGGATTGGGTCGTCATTCCTTCGGAGCCCTGGCACGAGTCGGAATAGGCGAAAAAGAGCCTGGCCGTCAGGCCAGACTCTTTCTTGGGGCGCCCGGGCTAGCGAACTTTAGCCGGCTACAATGGAGCTTTCCGTCATCGGTTTGCGACCCTGATAGGCTTCCTGCATGGCCAGACCGGTCATCTGGTCCAGACCTTTGCGCAACGTCGGTTCGAAAGCAACGGCGTTCAACACCAGGCCGCTGATGAGGGCCTCGGATTGTTGGGCGTTGAGGCCTTCTTCGCTCAAGGTGCCTTGAAGCTTCTCGATTTCGCTGGAGTTGACCCGGAAGGCCGAGGCAATTTTAGTGGTGTTGGCGACCCGCGCCAGGTCGCTTTCAGACGGTTTGGCTTCCTTGCAGTCTTTGGCGGCTTCCTTAAGAAGGCTGGTCAGATCCTGGCCCATTTGCTCAGCCAGGTGGTTCAAGGAGGGAGCCAGATTCAGTTGGCCATTTTCGACCGCACTTTGACCCAGCGGCTTCTCGTTGCTCATCAGAATCCGCATCACACCATCCAGCCCGACCGCGGCGCAGGGGTCCATGGCCAGGGCGGTCACGACCATCATATTGGCGTAGCCTTGGGCCACCTCCGGGCTGACTCCAGCCGTGGTCAGGTCGCCTTTGAGTTCGTTCATATCCGTACTTTTTACGCGAAGCAGGGCGGCCATGTCGGTCGAACCCTTCACTTCGGGGGACTGGGTGAAGGCTTCGGCCGGCACTTGAGCCAGTTCCGAGGCGGTGCCCTTGATCAGCTGGTCGTAAGACATGCCTTCGCGCTGGGCCAGGCGGCCGACAAAGGGTTTGAGTGCGATCTGATTGCAATTCACGGTAACGCTTCCTCTGGTTCTTTTTGTTTATCTCTTGGCGAGGGTAGCGCCGAGGAATGAAAAAAGCCTGAAGTCGCCTGAGGAGCGGGCCGGTGGGCTTAAAGCCGGACCGCGGTATAGGCTGCTCGAGCAAACTCCACCCTGGCCTCGCTAAATTCAACCAGGGGCGGGTTGCTTCGCACAAAGTCGCGGGCTGGTCCAATCACCAGTGCAGCCAGAACCGAGGGGCTGAGTCGACGTGCCTGACCGTTTTTGACCCAAGGTTCAAGCCAGGCGAGCACTTCGAGATGAAAAAGTCTCTGCTGCTCAGCGATTTCGGCGATGTGGCGGGCCAGCAGTTCGCTATTCATCACCTTCCAAACGAAGGCCCCCTGACGGGGATGTTGGGCGAACCAATCCAAATATGCGTGAAGCATTCCTTGCAGCCCCTCCTGCAGGTCGTCGCCCAGGCGGGATCGGATTCCATCGTGAATCTCCTGAATGGCTTGGGAATAAAGGGCAACCGCTACCGCTTCTTTGCTCTCAAAGTGGTGATAAAACGAACTTCGACTGATTTCACAGGCCGCGCAGAGATGGTTCAGAGTCGTCCCGGTCAGACCCCTGTTCAAAAAAAGCTCCAGAGCGGTTTGCAAAATCTTGTTCCGTTTTTCTGGAGTGGCTCGATTTTGACTTCCTTGTTTTCGCATGCGCAAAGAACCCTATCAATCGTTCCCAGAGCGCTTCGCAGCCGCCTCGAAAAAACCCGTGATGTCCCACCGACTGGAGTCCAAGCTCCGCGGGTGTGAACATGTCAAAAGTAACCTGTGCATTAGGGTAAAAGCTCATCATTTGAGGGATGGTCGACCTGTTTGCGATCGGATCATCAGTAAAACCGACAGCCCACCAGGGCTGGCGCACGGCAGCCAGGCGCTCCAGCCGTTGCCGGCCCAAATACTTCCCAAAATAGTCCTTGGAACGGCACCAGAGCGACCACTGACGAGCCACTCCAGCCGGCAGATCCTGACCCTGACGGATTGCGCGAGCCGGAGCATATCCCAGCAGGGCAATGGTCACAGGCATGTAGATATACCAGATAAAGAAACAAAACCAGCGAAAAGGACGCAGCATTCTCCACCAGATCCCGACCCCGGTGCCAACCGAGGCAATGGCGTCGGCCCTCTCAATGCCCTCGACCAGGCCAGGCAACTGACCGCCCAGGCTATGTCCCAGCCAGTAATGGGGAAGCCCCTTGGCTCGCTCCTCAAGTTCCGCCCAGGCAGCCGTCATATCTCGCTCGGCCCACATCACTTTGTCAGCTTCAAAGCCGGCCAGCGAACCGCGCCTGGAGTCTCCAATGCCGCGGTAGTCATAAGTCATGACGTGCAGCCCGCGCTGGCTCAGGAACTCAGCCAGGCGAGCATAAAATTGCCGGCGGATTCCGGTGCCCGCACTGATAAGCACAGCGCCCCAAGGGCCCTCGGCAGGAAACCAGCTTCCGGCCAGCTGGTAGCCGTCGGTGGAGTCGAACGTAAAGTTCTGCATGGGTGATAGTATATTTTGGACTGTCAGTCCAGTCAATGTTGAGGGTTGTGAATAGACTGTTTTGTTGTACAAATTTGCCACGGACCTTGCAGTCTGTCCGGGAAAAGTGATACAAAAGCAATACAAAACCGCATTCTCAGGTTGCGGTTCACGGGCTCAAGCCCCTTAGGAGGAGCAGTGAATGGCTTCTGCCATTATCTAAATCGTCTTCCGGCTCGTCTGGAGCGAGCATGTCTGGCCGCGCTTTGCGCTCAGCCCCGACACCCCCACGAATTCCCCGAGGCTGCCGTTAGAACCCTCGAAAGACTTGGGTTGGTCCAGCCTCACCTGGGCGGCTGGCGGCCGACCTGGCTCGGGTCAGGCGTCCATAACTGGCATCGCCAGCTCAAGGCCAGCCAATTTCTAGGTCTCAGCAGCCCGGCTGAGCCCAGACCCGGTGAAAACGGAGAGGAACTTGGAACCGCCTGTTACGATTTCCGCGAGCTGCATTTCCGCCCTCGTCGGTGCTGGTGCGGCCGCCCCGCATCGGTGCATTCGGGCTGCGCGCCAACGATTGCGGAGGAGTTCTTGAGTTGGCACGAGAGCTTCAAGGATGGACCCGCCCAGCATCGGCAAGAGAGAATCCTGGCCATTGTGCTTCGATTGTCCTCGTCTCAGAGGCTGGTTCTGCCGCAGGTGAGGGACTACCCCGGTATCAAGCTTGCCGGACTGGTTGGTGGCCTGGCCGGCCTGGTGGGAACGGCCCGAGTGAAGGAGGCTGTGCAGGATCTGTTGAGACTTCGCCTGTTGCTCGAGGGCCCGGGGTTGCTGCTGAGTTGGAGGGGTCGCGGTGTGGCTTGCTACCTGGCCGAGTTGGAGCTGGCGCGCTCCTTCGGACTTCAACTCACTTCGCCCGGACCTGGTGAGAACGGCTTTGACCCCCTGCCCAAACCCTGTACTCAGTTCCGCGGTCTTCTCACTCGTCCCAGTTCTTGCTGGTGTGGCTGGAGAGTGGACCAGCATTCCAAGCTCTGACGAAAGCTCTTAGACAAAAGTTATATTTTTCTTGGACACGGGACTTTGGTCTCTGGTGGGCTTTCCGTAACACTTGTTATGTAAAAAGCTATGAAACGATGCCTGCTCTTAGTGGCCCTTTCTGTGCCGGCGTGGACCCAGCCATTAACGGTGGATGAAGTTGCTCAGCGGGCCGTTCGCGAGAGCCTGGTGGTAAAGGAATATGCCGCCCGAATTCGCGGCGACCAGGCTCAGCTCGAGGAAGTGGAGGCCCAGGCCAACCCGACCCTGCAGTTCAACACGAGCTATAACCATCTCACCCCGACCAACTCCTTCGCGGCCGGACCCACCGTCATTCGTACCACCGTGCCCGACAACTACTCCCTGGGGTTGAGCCTGCGTCAGCTTATCAGCGATTTTGGCAGACTGGAGAGCTCGGCCGAAGCCTCCCGTTTGCAGCGTCAGGTCACCCGTCTGCAATACCAGGACCAGCAAGATCGGGTCTTTGAGGAGTCCAAAGTCGACTTCCATCAAGCCGCTCTGGCCCAGGAGCTCTTGCAGGTGGCCCAGGACTCGGTCAAGGCGCGCCAGGCCGCTTTGGACCAGGCCCGTTCGCAGTACAAGGTGGGAGTGGTGTCGCGTTATGATACTTTGCGAGCTGCCACCGCCCTGGCCGAAGCCAGACAGCAGTTGGTCGAAGCGGAGAGCCAGCAACGCCAGAGTCTAATTCGCCTCTGCTCTCGGCTGAATCTCGACCCCGACGGTCCGGTGGCCTTGGAGCTGAACCTGTCCGAACCAGCCCAACCTGCCGTCCGCCCTGCGCTGCCCCAGGGCGGTGAGCAGAGCAGCCGGAGAGATCTGCAGGCGGCCTGGTGGGCTGTCAGCCAGGCCCGGGCCCAGCTGGAATCGGCTTATCACTACAATGGTCCGCGCTTGGACCTGCAGAGTGATTACGCCTATCGCAACGCCACCGCCATCCAGACTTCACAGTATTGGAGCATCGGTCTGCAGCTCAGTGCTCCCCTCTACGACGGGGGCATCCGTCAGTCTCGAGTGGCACAGTCCCAGGCTTTGGTGGAACGGTTGCAGGCAAACTATGAGGAGCAACTGCGCCTGGCCGGCGTTGAGGCACGCACTCGTTGGGAGGAGGTCGCTTCCACTTGGCACGAGATCGAGCAAGCCCGCGCGGCCGTGGAGAGTGCTCGGGAAGCGGCCCGGGTCAGCCGCGTGCGCTATCGCAATGGCCTCAATACAAATGTTGAGTTACTCGACGCTGAAGCCAGTCTGAGCGACAGCGAGGGACGTTGGCGGCGCGCCCGACGAAACCATCAGATCGCTTTGATTCATTGGGCCCGGGCAGCGGGCGCCGTTCACGCCGTTCAGGAGGAAGTGGAGAAATGAAGTCTAGCTTTTATCGAGGTCAGGGCCACCTGCTGTTGGCGCTCTGGCTACAAGGATGCGCGGCCGTGGCCAGTTCCAGCCCGACGCCCAGCCCTAGCGTTGAGTCCCCCCCGAGTCCTGCCCTCACTCCCGCCGCAGCCCTCACCTGCCTGGCTCATCTGGAGCCGGAGGGCCGCTTGATCTCCCTGCGGGTGGCCTCCTCGCTGGCCCAGGAGCCGGTCGAACGCTGGCTGGTGGAGGAAGGCGCCCCGGTGCGCCGCGGCCAGGTGCTGGCCGTGCTCTCGGCCAGGGGCCGCTTGCAGAAAGACGTGGAGCTGGCCCAGGCCGACGTACTCGTGGCTCAGGCTCGCCTGGACCAAGTTCTGGCCGGCCCCAAGCGAGGCGAGCTTGGAGCTCAGGGCTTCGATATTCGACGCATCGAGCGAGATCGGATCAGTTTCCTGGGTGTGCAAAAGCAGGTCATTGCCAGAGCTGAAGCCGACCTGCGCCTTCAGCAAAGGGAATACAAGCGCTATCAAGCTCTCTATCAAGACGGGGCGGCCCCGGCCAGCCAGCTGGATCAGAAGCGCTTCGCCCTGGAAAGCGCCCGAACCCAGGTGAACCAGGCCCGTCAGGAATTGGAGAGGCAGCAGTTGGTGCTATCAGCCCAGGCCGCTCAGTCTCGTCAGCAGTATCAGCGCATCGAGGAGGTTCGACCCACCGATGTGGCTCTGGCTCGGGCCGAGATCGAAAGCGCCCAGCGGAAGCTGGAGCGGGCTCGTGTGCTGGCTGAAGAATGCCTGGTTCGGGCTCCCCAAGACGGCGTGATTTTGAGAATTCTTAGTCGGGCGGGGGAGCCGGCCGGGAGTGCGGGCCTGGCCCAGATTGGCCAGACCCGGCGCATGGTGGCGGTGGCCGAAGTTTATGACAGCCAAATCGGTTTGGTTCGCATGGGGCAGTCGGCTGATCTAAGCGGCCGGGCTTTCCCCGGCAAGACTCTGCGCGGCCGGGTGGTTGAAATCGGGCGCACGGTACTCAAACAAAGCGTTTACAGCGGCGAGCCTGGAGAAAACTTCGATCGTCGCATTATCGAAGTGAGGCTCAAGCTGGATGAAAGCTCAAGCCAGATTGCCAGCCGCCTCAGCAATCTGGAAGTGGAAGCTCGCTTTCGTTGAGATACCGTACCCTGTTGGCCTGGCATTTGCTTTGGAAGCAGAAACTTCGACTGCTGGTGGCCGTCTCAGGCATTGCCTTCGCAAACATGCTGATCTTCATTCAGCTGGGTTTTCAAGGCGCTCTCTTCGACAGTAACTGCCGACTGCAGCTGGCCCTTGATGCTGACCTGGTGGTCCTGAACAGGCTCTTTGCCACAGTCAGCTCTCCTTACGACTTTCCTCGCGACAAACTCTTGATGTGCTTGAAAGACCCGGCGGTGCGCGCAGTCGCACCGCTCTATTTGCGCAATGCAGAGTGGAAGAATCCGGTCGATCGCAGCAAGCGCAGACTGTTGGTCATCGGTCAAGAGCCCGACAACCCTGCCTTTCGGGCCCAACTCTGCGAGCGCTCGCCCCTGCTGCTCCGCGATCTTCGTACCGTATTCTTTGACCGAAACTCTCGGCCGGAATTTGGGCCGATCGCCCGCTTAATGGCCGACGGACCGATTGAAAGCGAAGCGGACAATCACCGCGTGCGCGTGATTGGACTTTTTCGCCTGGGGGCCAGCTTTGCGGCCGATGGCAACGTGCTTTGTAGTTCCTCCACCTACCTGGACATTTTTCCCAATCAAAGTTCCCATCAGATCCAGGTCGGGGTGATTCGCCTGCATGATTCTGGGCAGGCGGTTGCCTGTCGGGACCGGTTGCAGCAACTGCTGGGTCCCGATCAGCTGGTCCTGACACAGGCTGATTTTGCCGAACGGGAGCGTCAGTACTGGCGTACAAGCACCAGTATCGGCTTCATCTTTGGCCTGGGAGTCGTGATTGGCTTTATCGTCGGAGTGGTGATTGTCTATCAGGTGCTTTCCTCCGACGTCAACGATCATCTGGCCGAATATGCCACCTTGAAGGCGATGGGCTACAGCGATTTCTACCTGCTGGGCGTCTTCGCCCAGGAGTCCCTGTTTCTGGCCATTCTCGGCTTTATTCCGGGGATCTCGATTGCTCTGGCCATCTATCACAAGGCGGCCCAGGCCACCACCTTGCCTCTGGCCATGAACGAACAAAGGGCCCTGGGCGTTTTTCTGGCCACCCTGGCCATGTGCTTTCTTTCTGGTTTTGTGGCCTCATTTAAATTACGTTCGGCTGATCCGGCCGAGATCTTCTGAGGGTTTATGATTCAGGCTCAAACTCTGTGTCACTTTTTCGGACGCGGCCAGCTGCGCAAGCAAATTCTCTTCGATGTCGACCTCTCGATTCAACCCGGTGAAATCGTGATCCTGACCGGGCCTTCGGGCTCCGGAAAAACCACTCTTCTCAGCCTGATTGGTGGCCTGCGCTCCACCCAACAGGGAAGCCTCAAGGTTTTTGGCCAGGAGTTGCGCGGAGCCAGCTCATCCAAGCTACTCCAGCTGCGCAAGCAGATCGGCTATATCTTTCAGGCACACAACCTGCTCTCTTTTCTGACCGCGCGGCGTAACGTGCGTATGAGTCTGGAGCTACACTCTCGCTACCGGCGCTCGGATATCGACCAGAAATCCGCGGCGATGCTTGAGGCAGTCGGCCTGGGGGATCGCCTGGACTATTACCCCGACCAGCTTTCAGGAGGGCAGAAGCAGAGGGTGGCCATCGCCCGAGCGTTGGTTTCTCAGCCGCGATTGATTTTGGCCGACGAGCCCACGGCCGCTCTGGACAAGCGGTCCGGCCGTGAAGTGGTCTCGCTGATGCAAAAGCTCGCCCGAGAACAGTCCTGCACGATTTTGCTGGTCACCCACGACAACCGCATTCTCGACATTGCCGATCGCATTGTGCACATGGAAGACGGGCGCCTGATCTCGGCCGCAGCTGACCAGGCAGGCCTGATCGGCTCGGAATCGTAACCGTCTAGATGGCCAAAAGTCTGGATCACGATGTTCAACGACGACAGATCCTCGAGAAGAGCTTTCCCTTCTTCGCCGAGTCGGGCTACGTTGGCCTGAGTATTCGTCGACTGGCTCTGGGCCTCGGGGTGACCTCTGGAACGTTGTATCACTACTTCCGCAACAAAGAAGAAATCTTCGAAGCCATGATGCAACAGATCATGACCGACGATGCCGAAGCAAAAATGGCCTTCCTGGTTGAATATCCCGACCCGGTTGCGAAGATGCGGGCTTTGGGCCGCAGTTTTGAACAGCAAAAGAACCAGTTGCGCTTGCAGACCATTCTGTGCGGCGAATACTGTCGTCACCTTCAGGAGCAAGGGCGCTCCACACTGGCATTTTGGGGACTGGTGAAACCCCGTTACAGGGCCCTGTGCAAGCTAATCCTCGGTTACGAGAACCCCCTTGTCTTCGAGCTCGTCTCTACGTTTATTCACGGTCTGCTGACTCGACTCAGTTGGGGAGACGAACCCGAAGACATGGGCGAACTGCTGGCCGAGTTCGCCGGCTGCATTCTGCCCCGCTTTGGGCCATCTTCATAAACAGGGACGTCACCATCGCCGTCGCCTGGAAAGCTGGAGCTTGAGAAATCGCTCCCTTGGGCATGACTTTGCTGTGAAGAAATCGAGCTGCGTTGCATTACCGGAAATGCAAATTCTTGCAGGCCTGGAAATCTTATGGTGGAAGTCTACCGCATGGATAGACGAACAGCTTTAAAGATTGCAGGCGCCACGGCGCTGGCGGTAGCCGCCGGAACCGAGGAGGTCTTTGCATCTTCGCTCTTAGACGGAAGCTGGGCCAGCGATGATGGTTACCATCTGGAGATCGCCGGGAACTCAATTACCGCATCAAATCCCGATGGGGACTCAAAGACCATGGCGGCCAGCCAGGATGGGGCTGAGGTGCTCCGCATCACGGGCAGCCCGGTCAGCTTTCGCTACGCGAAAGGTCCGCCGGAGACCCTCACACGTAGCAACGGCAAGGTTTTCCTCAGGCGTTAAGCGCAGGCGGATTTGGGTTTTTAAGCCAGGCTTCACACACAAGGCTGAACGGGGTTGTGCCTAGCGGGCGCATCTGAGGTTTTTGGACCGTCAACACGTCCCAACCGGCGTTGCACTCGAGCAGGACGGGGCCTGCATCCGTCAAGGCAATATCCCAACCCAGGAACACATGGTTGGTCAGGAGTTGATGAGCTTTGGTGGCCAGGTCCGTGACCTTGGTCCAGTCCGGCAATTGCAGACCCGCGATCGGGAACTTCGTGATTGGATGGTGCCCATAACCTGGGCAAAGCGGTTGGTAGCTCCAGGCTTTCCCCAGGACTCCGCTTTCCAGTTCGACCGCGCTGATTAAGCTCAGGTTATTGGTGACCTCGTGAAAGCGCCAGGGCAGTTTCAAGGTTGCCGCAATGTGTACAATCTCGCCTTCGGGGAGCCTGCCCGTTACGTAGCGAACGGTCCCTAGACTTCCGGGGCATATTCCACTCAGTTGCGGATGGCTTGATTGACGTGCCTGGACCAGCAAGGCACGCCGGAGCGAATGTGCTTTCAGTTCGACCTCGATTTCGGTCCAAGACTGAAGTGCACCATGGTCTTGTCTGGTAAATTGGCCGGGTCCGATCTGAACCCACGCGAGACAGGAGTCGCCGCGGGCACCATGGACGGGTTTCACGAAGAACGAGCCCTCAGGCGCGAAGACGCCTTGAGCATTTCGACCCTCGTGATAGAGCGCCAGGGTCGGCAGGCCTGGCAAACCGTGACGGAGCATCAGTTGACTGAAGACATGTTTATTCTGAGTTGCCGGATGCAACTGGCCGCGATTGAGCCAGTGGGCGAAGAAATCAGATTCGCCCTGAAAGAGATAATCTTCAACTCGCTGCCAATTCTCCGGACGAAAGAGTTCGTACTGGTAATAAGCCGGGGCGGCCACGGAGTGCTGGAGCGCCAGCGCGACCACTTCGAATGCCTGATTTAACTCTGTTTTACCCGTTAACTGCTTGACTCGGGAACCATATCGCCCAAGGCTTCGTGCCGCCAGGAAGGCGGCGCGCACGGGCCAAATACAGGTGTAATACAGCCTGAGCAGATTGCGGACCGCCATCGGCCAATGTCCAAACTGCCGGCCGCGAATGACCTCCCTGAGACGATTGAGAGGGGTGGGATCCAGACGGGCCCTGCGCAGGAAGGCGGGGCACTCGTCAAAATTCCAAATCTTGTCACACAGGCGCAATGGGATCCCAGCGGACCGGTAGCGACCAGAGGGTCCTGAACTCCAGGTATTCATTCCACAGTGGAGGTCCGTCCAGGCGGAGATTGGGCAGACGCTCGAAGAGACGAGAGAAAACTGCTCGCCCTTCGCTGCGAGCCAATCCAGCCGCCACGCAGTAGTGAGCTCCGAAACTGAAGGAGAGATGTTGTCGGCTGTTCTTTCGCTCTATGTCGAAACGGTCCGGATTTTCGAATACGGCGGGGTCGCGATTGGCGGCACCCAGGAAAAGGGCCAGGGCCGACCCCTTGGGGATCGTCTTGCCGGCGATTTCCACCTCCTCGGTTGCGATTCGATAGGTGTATTGATTGGACGCATTGTAACGCAAAGCTTCCTCTACAGCGTTGTCGAGAAGACCGGGATTGGAACGCAATTTGGCGAGTTGTTCGGGATTTTCCAAGAAAGCAAGAATTCCCGGCCCCAGCATTCCCGGGGTCGTCGGCGCAAAGGCTCCGATGAGCAGGGTGGCGATCTGGAACTCCAGCTGACGGGATGAGACGCCCGGCCGCTCGGCAGAGATCAGATGTGAAATCAGATCCTGGCCTGGATGGGTCCGCCGTTCGGAGACTTTGAGGCGTGTGTAGTCTAGGAGACGATGGAGCCCTGAAATGATGTGGTCGATGGTGCGCTGCGGGCGTGGCCCTAGAAAGAAATGCACAATGTCGGCAGTGCAGTCTTCCAGGTAGAATTTGTCCTCACGCGGCAGGTCGCAGATTCTCAAGATCATGTTCCGCGGGAACTGGTCGGCAAAATCGACGGCCAGGTCGAGGCGACCAGAGGCGATGACCGAGTCGAGCATCTCGTCCGCCAGCAGGTGAAGCTTCTTCTCGTAGCCGGCCAGCCGCTCGCTCCGCATGCCTTCTTCGACAGGTGCACGGCAGGCCCGGTGAGGTTCTCCGTCCATCCACATAATGGCATTGTCGGTGTATTCGTAGTAAATGCTCGACTTGTGGAGGCAGTTTTCAGAGTATTTGAGCTGGAGCAGTTGCGTCATGCGGTTGGCCTTGAAGCGCGGGTCGCGAAGCACACTCTTACAGTCCTCGTATCGAGTCAGTGCCCAAACTCCCAGCTGCTCGGACCAATAAACTGGGTCCTTTTCTCGCATCGCGTGATAGGTCGGAAAGGGATCCGCGGCCGCCTCCGCACTCACAAGATCGTAGAACCTGTTGCCATTGCAGGGGGTCGGTTTGCGACGGGCCGCCGCCGGCAAGGCGACCGGCTGCCAGGGCCGGGCCAGATACTTTGCTTGAAAGTAATCCCCGGCCTTGGCCTGGATAGAGTCGGTTCCCCAGTCGATATCTCGGGCGACTTTCTGCATTCGCGGTATATGCTTGGAACAGTGAATATAGGCTTCCTGGACGTCAATGCGGACCCAGCGCTCAGGTGCGGACCGGCCTTGCTTATTGAGTTCCTGACGAATTTCCTCCGGTAAATGGGGGAGGGCGGCGAGTTCCGAATTCTCTAGAATCGAGGCGTGCCCGTTCACGTGCAGACCAATCGTGTCTTCGTAATCGATAAAATAGAGCCCGAGGTTCGGGTTCTCGAAGATGTTTCCGAGACTGGCCATCACCCCGTTGCCGCGATATTCGGGATAGACCAGGACCTTCTCGTTGAGCACCTTGACGAAGCCCTTGGCGCCCGCACGGAATGAACAATCGCATTCACCCGAGGCGTCCGCGGTTGCAATGAAAACAAGGTCCTGACGGCTGATGAACTCCACCATCGAGTCGTTGACCCGGTCAAGAACCTGCTTGTAGTAGAAGCTCTTGGCTCGCCTTCCCGTGCCGTATCGCTGCTGCAGAAGATGCTCGCCCTTGCTTCCCGGCAGCGGTGAGGCGGTTTCCATCGGATTCTGGTTTAGCGGAGTCTTTTCAGGCATGCTTGATTTCCTCGTGTTGTTCTATCATTTCCAAAGCCAGCTCGCGCAGTCGAGCTTCGTCCACCTTTCCAGACTCGGTTCTGGGCAGTGCCTCTGAGTCGATAGACTGGATTCTGCGGGGAGAGAATCCAATGTGTTCTAAAACCAACGCCGTAATTCTGAGATGAAGACTCTTTTCGAGCCTCTCTCCGACGATGAACAGGACCAGATCGTGGGTTCCGTGCTGGGAAGGTATTCCGACCGCCAGGCAGCGTCCGACTTTGAGCAGTTCTTCTACAATTTGTTCAATTTCCCGCGGCGCCAGAGTGGTGCCTGCTCGCTTGATCATTGCCTGGCGCCGACCATAAATGTAAAGGTGGTTCTGACTGTCCAGCATTCCCCAGTCGCCGGTTAAGAGCCAGCCATCGCGCAGCCTTGATTCGGTCTCCTCTGGGGAATCCAGATACGAGGTAAAACAAGGCCGACCGGTTACCCAAACCATCCCACGCTCCCCGGGCGGCAGCACCGCCCCCTGGTCATCCCGGATCTGAATCTCGACGCCGTCAAAGGGTTTCCCGGAGCAGGCTTGTCCTTGTGAGTCGGTGCGTATTTCTTGCCCAAAGCCCAGGCCACTCACGGAAGGGCATTCCGTCAAACCGTAACAGGGGCGAACCACCCCTGAGCGACCGATGGCGCTCTCGAATGCCCGCACCGAACTCAGTCGGATCGGCTCCCCGCCTACCAGCACGAAGCGTAAGTCTCCTAAAAAATCACCGCGAAATATGCGAGAAGCGGCGTCGAGGCTGTGGTTCGTCCCCCCGGTCACCGTGGCCTTGTGCTCACGAAGTCCTTCCAGCCAGTTTTGGATGCGATTGCCTTGGGCATCGACCAGCACTGACTGGGCCCCCAAGAGGAGGGGTGTAAGCAGGAATTTAAGCAGTCCCAGTCCGTGGTAGGGTGAAATAGCGCTCACGAAAATATCTTGCGAATTTAAGTTGAAGCGCTCGATAAAGATGTCGATGGAAGCCTCGATAGCGCACAGTGTCAAGGACACCGCTCGAGGATAGCCAGAGGTGCCGCTGGTAAAAAGGACCAGTCCGCCTGCGTGCTCTTTGCGCCGGCGGCGGACCCATCCCTCGGAAGTCAGTTGCAGGTTGACGCCGGCACGCTCAAGCCTGTCTTGCTTGCGACGAGGATGGAGGCCTGGGTCCAGGGGCATGGCCGCCGCATCCAGGGCCCAGAGCGCCAGCAGCGTTGCTAGGAAATCAGGGCCTGGGGCTTCTGAGAAGGCACATAGGTCGCCTGGCTGGACCATCTCCGACCAGAGAGCGCGTCTCCGTTCCGAGTCCCGCAGGATTGAGGGCGCGTCAATCTCGACGCCGCCGAAGCGAAGTGCGGATCGGCTCTGGCCGACCCGCTTAAGGATTGAGTCTGCCGTTTTCAAGAATATACCTGGCCATCAGTTTCAAGCGGTCAAATCGAATTTCTTCAGGGTAGCGCTGCAGCCACTGCTCGTGGTAGTTGGCCACGGCTTTCAGTACGTCTTCAGATTGAGACAATTCGGGTCCGAGTTCGACCCGCCGGCGACCACCGGGCAGACAGCGGGCGGTGATCGGGAACACGGCTGCTCCGCTTCTCTGGGCCAGCATGGGTAAAGCCGCACTTCCCAGCTGAACTGCACCCAGAAAAGAGAGTGGTCGGCCTCCTTCGGCGTGGTCGGCGGAAAGCAGGACGAGATGACCCTTTTCCAGGCGTTGGAGGGCGTCTTTCATCAGGAGGGCGCGACCTTGTCCGCCCTGTTCCGCCTTGCTGAGAGAGACGAGCTCCACGGACCCTCCCATCTGCATTTCCGGTCGGAAGCCTCCAACCATCGCCAGAACCGGCAACCCAAGATTATGGCAGGCCCAAACTACGGTATAGATCGGACCGGAATGCCACATGCACAAAATAATCGGGCGCCTCCTGTGTTCCTGGAGTAGAGTTCCCAGCTCAGGCCATTCCACCAGCTTGAGCAAAGTGTCGTAATTTTTTCGCTCTAACAGTCTGTCATATATTTTAAATTGGGCCTGGCGCACTGTGAGCTCGTGAATCGTTGAATCCAGAAATTTGGGACCTCGGCTGGGAAAGACGAGATCGAGCTGGCCTCGGAGCTGCTGCCGAAAGTGCTCTGAAAAGGCCTCCGGAAAGTGACATAAAGGAAGGGCGGCTTCAGGCCTGACATCAAGTAGCCAGGGTCGGATTCTGGCCAGAATCCGCATCAGAATATTCACCAGAGGTGGAGGCTAGCTTCCGGGCTTTTTAGGGGTCGACGCACATTCCGTCGTGTTAGGTGCGCCCCCCGCCGTTTCTCCCAAATGGAGTTCGGTAACCGTTGGAGTCGTCCATTTTTTTCGCATGCAAACGTTTTGGTCAGACCGCCAGCTAGTTCCTGCCTGAAGCACTCACGATTCCCTTTAGCCAGAGCTGATCGCGATTGAAATCGAGATTGGCCGAGCGAGCAAGGTCCCGCTTGAGTCGCCTGCTTGGGTAGTCGTCGGGCAAAAGGGCTCGCACGAAGCGCGACCAAACCAATTCGCCGGCAACCCAGGCGAGCGGAACCCGCAAAACGGCCTCCACCAACTCTCGGTCCAGGAGCGGATGCCGATATTCGATAGGCTGACCCGGAAACTGGTGGTCCCAGCATTCTGTTCGGAATGAGAACCAGCATTGCATAAACTGGATATAGCGCTGCTGGGAACAGTTCTCAAGATGATATTTTGAGCGTTGCAGACGCTGCCGACGCAGCATGACCTCCCGACGAAACGATCCGATTGGGTCCTTTCGAATTTTCAGGCTTGACCACGCCGCTCGAAGCTCCCCGTTTCGCAGCAACTCAAGGAGCGCTCCGCGGCCGTTGTACGTCAGTCCTTCGTCACCTCCGATGCCCGAAAGTAGGACTCCAACTCCCAGTTCTCTGGCTCGGGCGTGGATCGCAAATTCATCGAACTCCACCAACGTGGTTACGGCCAGGCTTCGGAGAGTCTCTAAGTTTTCGGGTCCGATGCTGCAGTAATGGCAGGGAATATTGTTGTCACGGGCTACCTTTTCAATCAGGATTCTCTCGTCGTCACCCTTCAGCACTTGCCCGGCCGGAGACGGGCAGGCACTAAACGCGTGCAGAGTTTCGCCTTTCTGCCGTAAGGTCCGCTGGGCCAGGGCCGCTACCAAAGAGGAATCCAATCCCCCGCTGAGGTGCACTCCAACTTTTCTGGAGGTGCGCAAACGCCGTTCGACCGCCGTCACGGTCAGGGCTTCAAGGTGTTCCTGCCACTCTTCCAGCGTGCCGCACCGAGAGGGGTTGCGAACCGGCTCCCAATAGCGTCGGGTTTCATCCCTGCTTGGGTCGACGGCCAGCCAGTGGGCTTGGGGCAACTTCTGAATCCCGCGAAAGGGAGTGTGAGTCCACTTGTAGCTACCCCGCATGAGCACACCCGTGCGAGGCGTATCGAGCAGTGGAAGGTCCCGGAGTAGCCTCAGGTCTGAACTGACGGCCAGCACCTCTTCGGTCAAGCTAAAGTAGAGTTGGCGCACACCAAAGCAATCTCGGGCGCAGATCACTTCTTGGGCGCGGCTATCCCAGATGACCAGTGAAAAATCCCCGTACAGCCTTGCGAAGGCATCTTTCCCCCAACGCCGGTAGGCTTCCAGGGCCAGCTTTCCATCTGTAAGAAGAGCCTCGCCATTGTCACGAAGAGCCAGCTGGCCTATCAAGCGTTCACGATTATCCAGACGAAGATTGCCGGCCAGCACCAGTCCGGATGAGTCATCCGTCAAGGGCATCAGCTCCTGCTCGGCCTCCGGGGTGGTGGCGTAGTGAGCATAGCGTATGGCGTAACCATCGCTCTCAAAGGAACCTTTCGCATCTGGGCCCAGAGCCTCCAATTGGGGCTGGAGTGGTTCAAAAAGCTCGGCCGAAGGCGAACCACCTTGACGGAAAAAGATCGCGCAGAAAGCGCTCACTGGGGGATAAAGGGCGTAAATTGACGCACGTTATCAACGGCCTTGCCCCCCACTTCAACCCAGGCATGAGTCTCCAATTTCGCACCGGCCATTCCCGCTCCCAATCGAACGACGGCGGGAAATCCATGCAGCCTTAACATCCAGCGAAGACTGATTGCCTGGGCCAGGCAGCCATACTGTAAATTCAGCCTTTCGGAGGCCTGGCGCGAAGCAGATGTGAGGCGCAAAATGGCCAACCCATCTTCGTGGCTAAGAGCTCTCGGGGCAGCCTTCTCGTGGGGGTCAAAGGCTCGTGCCATCCAGGCTGAGGGCAAAACCTGAAGGCCGAGCCAGACCAGCACCATCAGAATCAGGGCGAGCCCTTCCAGCCAGTTTATCCGAGACGGAGGGTTAGCCATTCTGGACAACCAGCAGGCGCCTGCGCTGGAGGTCGAGCAGAAATTCGGTGACTTGCGCGCTGCACAGTTCGGGTTCGACCTCGAACTCGCTGATCAGATGTGCCAGTAAGTCCTGGAACGAAATTGGATCCGCGCATAATTGCCAAATGCGTGCCCCCACCGGGTCTAGCTTTAAATACTTGCCAGCAGCGTGGTGATAAAGCACCGTATCACCGCCGAGGTCGGCCGCGAGCATTTGCTTCGGCCGAGACAGTAACGTTTCAGACTGGAACATGGGGCTCACTTCCAGAGCACATAAGGCCTTCCTGCGCGTTGGGAGTGGGAAAATGGCGCGCGAGTTGGAGAGCCACCTGAATGGAGGGAAGGTAAAGTTCCCAACAAGGCAGACCGCTCAACCTGACAACCTGATTGAATACTCTCTCCTGCACACGAAACAATTCCACCATGGAGCCTCTATAAATGTTGGCCAGGATGGCTGCAAATCGGTCGGCGCCGTCCAGGGGGCGAATTGAAAACGGACCTCTTCTCAGAAAATACAGACTCGCTACAGGCAATGCCCCGCCTCGGAAAATTCGCGGTGGCTTGAATACCCATTTTTTGTCAACGAGTTCTCGGCTTTGGGTGACGTCCAGCCCGAGTTGCTCCACTGACTCAGGCAGGAGTCGCAGCCGACTGGGAGCGCTTGAGGTTTGCATGCCACGAGCAAAGCAAATGGGAGTCACATCATCGGAAAGCAGAGCAAAGCCGGCTCCCGCGAGGGCTGCGGCCAGGGTTGATTTGCCCATTCCCGAAGGGCCGAGAAAAAGTCGCACTCCATCCGGGAAAACCACTGAACTTGCGTGCAAGGGCAGGATGTTTCTTTGATAGAGTGCGGCTGCAAAGGCGCTCCCGAGCAGGTATAGACGAACGGCAGAGTCGTCCTCGGTGAGACGCTCGACCACAATGCGCCGACCACTCTCCACCCAGAATCGAGCCACTCCTTCAACTTCAAAGAAAAAGCCCTCCTCGAAGCAGGACCAGTCAGGAATTCCCGAGGGCGTCCTGCCCAGCAGAACACGAAGTTGGACTTCCTCTTCAGGCAGAGCTGGAAAAAGATCCGGAAGGACCAGTTCGCTTGCGATCACCAGCCCATAAACTCGGTAAAGAAACACCTGCGGAATTTCGTTTTCGGAAGTATTAGACCTGTCGCAGCCAAAGGGGCCAACCTGGAGATTGCTGAAGCGACGACAATGCATCGTCATTTGATTAACGGGGAGTGGAACTCACAAGGCGCTGTGACCGACGTCCTGAATCCGGCCACAGAAATCGCGGTCACGCAATCCGCGTCCGGCGGCCGGGCGGAAATGGAGCTCGCCATTCAGGCCGCTGTGAATGCGCACAAGGTCGGAGTCTGGAGAAAAATGAGCCTGCAGGAGCGCAGCTCGATTTTAAGAGACGTGGCCGCCAGTATTCGTGCTCGAGCTGAGGACTTCGCCCGCGTTGAGACGACTGAACAAGGTCGGCCCTTGATACAGAGTCAGGCGATGATGGTGCCGCTTGCCGCTCATGCTTTCGAATTCTTCGCCGGAGTCATGCTGACACACGGAGGTCGCTCCGGCCATCCCTCGCCAGCTGCGATGGCTTTCACCCTGAAGCAGCCGGTGGGCGTTGTGGGCTGCATCACTCCCGCCAATGTTCCATTGGTTTTGGCCAGTGAGAAGCTGGCTCCGGCTTTGGCGGCAGGAAACTGCGTGGTTTTGAAGCCGCCCCAAGAGTGCCCGGGCTCTTCAGTGTTGCTCATGGAGTGTCTGCAGGCGGCCGGCCTGCCTGCCGGTGTTTGCAACATGGTGCTGGGCGGCTCTGAGGCGGCAGAGCACCTGGTCGCACATCCGCAGGTGGGCATGATTGCCTTTACGGGCGCTACTGCAACCGGAAAGACGATCATGCGGCAGGGGGCCGGTAGCCTGAAGCGCTTGCTGCTGGAACTGGGCGGCAAGGCTCCCCAAATCATTTTCGAGGATGCCGATCTTGCTGGGGCCATTGAGGGAGCATTGTGGGGCGCTTTTTTGAACGGCGGCCAGATTTGCATGGCCTCAACTCGCATTATGATTCAGCGCTCGCGCTTCGAAGAGTTCGCGGAGAGTTTTGTTCAGAGGGTCAAACAGATTCGAATCGGGCCTGGCCTGGACCCTGCCAGCCAGATGGGTCCCATGCTCAGCTCTCGCATCCGAGATCGTGTCCAGGCCTATATTCGAGCCGCCATGAGGGATGGCGCCACGCTGCTTTGTGGTGGACCTGATTCGCCAGCGGGCCCAGGATACTGGGTCCTTCCGACAGTCTTCGCGGACGTCAAGCCCGAGATGAGCATCTATCAGGAGGAAGTGTTCGGACCTGTGCCTTTGTTGATTCCGTTCGACGACCTGGATGAAGCCATAACCATGAGCCATCAGACGGACTATGGTTTGACGGGTTCGGTTTGGACCAGGGACCTGGACCGAGCCTTGCGAGTCGCAGAGGAACTGGAGGTCGGAACACTCTGGGTCAACGAACATCTGATTCGAGCACCTGGGTTCCCCTTTGGAGGCTGGAAACAATCCGGCTATGGCAGGGAAGCCTGTCCGGAAACTTTGGACGAATATTCACAAGTAAAAACAGTTTATCTCGACCGAAGTCCCGGTGGACTCAAACCTCGCTACCAAATGTTTCGAGGAGGAACCTGAAGTTGGAACAGCCTGGTTCGATGCAGCGAGTTTGCAAAGTTTTGAGTCGTTATGTGGTGGTAGATGGACTGGACAAAGCCGCTTTCATCTATAGCTATCTGGACTCGATCGCCACCCTGGAGTTCATCTTGGGGTGCGAACAAGAGTTTGGGGTCGAGTTGGCCAACGATTTGCTTGGCGGTGAAGCCCTTACCCTTGAGGGTCTCTGTCACCAGATTGAGCTGCGCCTGAAAATGGCCCGTTGAAACGAGCCCAAAGGAACTCAAAGGGACTGGTCCTGGACTGTTCGTACATCAGTAAGCGCCAGTAGTCCATCCAGGGGTAGAAAACTCGCCGCAGCATTTCGCCGGGTTGCCGACTCCTGACCCACAGATTGAGTCGGTCCATCCAGGTGCACTCACCATCCAGGTTGTCAATGAACTGGGGCGGAATCTCCGGAACAAATTCCCTGAGCAGGCACAGGCTCCAATTCAGCTGAGCCTGCATCCTAAATCTTTGAGCTGTTTGCTGCAGAAGTGGCCAGTCAATTCGGTTGGATTGAACCAAGGCGGCGGCATCCAGAACCCAACGCCAGCGATTAAAGGGCGGGTGCCAAATACAAGCGTGAGCCAGCAAATGGAACAGTGCATGGTTGTGGCAGAGTGTGAATGCCTTGCAATCTAGAAGCTGAATAGGGATCTTTTCTTCGAAATAAGGCTCATCGACGGTCTCGCCTTTGCACTCATGAAGGGCATGCCAATGCAGGTCAAGACTGACCCGGCTTGGACCCGCCAAACTGACGGCGTGCCTTACCCAATGAGGTCGCTTTCGTTCCGTCTGCCAAGAATTGTGAACCGGGCTGAAGCCGACCTTCGCAAGTAAATCGAAGACTCGCAGGCGAGCCGAAACTGGAACCAATATGTCGATATCCTCAAAAGGGCGCGTGGCCAGGTCGGGGTAGTATTGGAGTCCGAAGGCCACCCCCTTGAGCAACAGAAACGGCACATCGGCTTCACCGAGGGCCTTTAGGGCAGGCATAACACTGGATATGATGGATGTGTTTTGTAGAAATATACTCTCTGCCGCGGAATTCGCCTCAGTCGGTACCAGGTGGTTCCAGCCCTGTCGGACAAGATTTTGCCGTAGTCGGACCAAGTAGGGATAATCTCGGTCCACCTCGATGCCGGACTGCACCCAGGTTTCCAGGCCTTCTCGGCACGGTTTGCCCGAGAGAAGGCAGGCCCGCAAGAGCGCCAGAGTTGTTGGATCGGGACCCTTGGGACGTGGAATCAGCGGCACTTGGGGCGTTTCCTCTCACAGTGCGCCTGACCTTTCACAGGACATCCATATTTCCACCACAAACCCATCAGAATGGATGATATTCTGATTTTCAGGCCTCAGGACTATTTGGCGGGGGCTCCGGTCGTAGCGGACAAACTCGAGCAAAGTGAGGTGTTTTTCAGGCAGCCTATCTTGACGCCGGAAACGATAGGAACCGCAGCGATCGGAATGGCCCTGTTCA
>JAFEBA010000047.1:0-8533 GCA_018266105.1 bacterium
ACACCGGCACAGGTTCAGGCACAGCCACGGTCTCTGGCTCGACCGCCGCCACGGGTTCAGGCACAGCCACGGGCTCTGGCGCCACCGCCGCCACGGGTTCAGGCACAGCCACGGGCTCTGGCTCGACCGCCGCCGCGGGTTCAGGCTCAGCCACTGGTTCAGCCACTGGTTCAGGCTCAACCGAAGGCACCGGCTCAGGCTCAGCGGCTGCTAATTCGCCCTCAGGCGGGGCCGCTTTCAGCGACTCCCAGTGAGTGCGCAACTCCGTGTCCGAAGGGAAGCGGGAGCACAGCCCCTGCACCACCGTATCCCGCAGATGTTCCAATTCCTGGCTGCCGCGCAAAACCGCCAGCGCCTCTACAAAACCACGTCGATCCAGGGTGGCGGGCAAACCCAGCACCAGCGAGGCCATGGTTTCATCTCGTTCCATTTCGTCGGCGCGGCTCAAGCACTGAATCAACTCGGGCAACAAAGAATAATCGTGCGGGTTCAGGCTGTAGCCCTGATGGAGAAGATCGGCTCCCAGGCCCGGCATGCCGCGACGAGCGTAGAGTCGGCCGGTTTCCACCAGACAGTCGCGGTCCTTGGGTCGCAAGGCCAGAGCGGCCCGAAAGGACTTGAGGGCGTCCCCTTCCTGACCCTCTGCCAACAAGGCCCGTGCCTGCTTCATATGGCCTTCGAAGATCACCTGTTCCGGCTCGTGCTCGCTGGAGTCCAGCCAGGGGTTGTGCTCCTCGGCAGAGGTGGTGAGATTGGAACTCAGAGTCCGATCAACCGGCACAGCGGAAGGATCCAACTGTTGCAGCAAGGTCTTGGTGTCCAGGTGATGGGGATTGCGGGCAAAGCTCTCACGCAGTAAGTTGGCGGCCTCTTGCGACTTGCCCACAGCCAAATAGGCACGGGCCAGATCCAAAGTGACTTGCACATCACCCCGCATCAGTTCCAGAGCCTTCTCCAGGTAGCGAGCGGCCTCGGCATTTTCTCCTCGACCGGCCAACAAACTTCCCAGGGCGTGGTTGGGCTGAGCCTCCAGAGGCGAAAGATCTAACAACTTGCGGTAAGCGTTGATGGCCTCTTCCACATCGCCCTTTTGCTGAGCGGCCTTGGCCAGCAGCCCGAAGAGTTCGGCACGACTAGGATCGATCTCCAGGGCCCGACGCAGACAGTCCTGGCCCAGCTCCAAATCACCAAACTGCAGTGCCAGCGAGCCCAGTTCGGTGAGCGCGCTCAAATTTCGGGGTTCCAATTCCACCGCGCTGCGCAGGTGGGTGAGGGCTTCGTCAAAACGATACTGACCCCGCACCGCCTCGGCCATCCCCAGATGGGCTCGGGCCGAGGGCGAAAGCTGCAGAACCTTGCTCAACTGCGGCTCCGCCTGATCAAATCGAGCCTGCAAAACATAAATCTCCCCCAGAGACAGGCGCGGGCGCCAGTCATTGGGCTCGAGTTGAACGGACCTCTCCAGGTGGCGCAGCGCAAAAGCCAAAGAGTTTTGCATCTGATAGATGCGGCCCACATGGTAGTGCAACTCACCGTTATCATCGCGGCTTTCCAGCAGACCGCTAACCAGCGCCAGAGCCTGATCCACCTGGCCCATCTTCAACTGGAGTTCGGCCGCGGCGACCCCGTCGCGCCACATGCTGCGAGAGAGCTCGGTAGCACGGGTCAAACTCAGGATCGCTTCGTCAAATCGACCAAACAATCGAAGGGCCCGGCCCAGGGCGCTGTGCACATTCGCATCATTGGCCTCAACCGTGGTCTCAAAGTGAAAATCATAAAGAGCCTTGTCCACCAGGGCGGTATGCTGCTGGTGCAAAGCCGCGGCCAGCTGAAGATCGCCCTCCAGGGCCGCTTCCCAATCCTGGATGGCGTTCTGCACATCCTCGTTGCCCGCCCGCAAACAGCCGCGCACAAACTGAGCGACGCGAGCGTCCTCAAGAGTGGGGATCAATTCATCCAAAAGGCTAAGGCCCTCGACCGTCCTGTCCCCCCGGTGAAGTTCGATAGCCTGCTGGATTTTCTGTTCTGTGTCGCTCATAGACCCCGTCTAATCGTCCTCTTCGTCCTCATCGTCGTCCTCGATCTCAAGCAGAGCATCGTCCTGCGTGCGATCCAGATCCAAATAGCCTGATTCGACCAGGGCCAGACCCTCGTCCATATCGTCCATCTCCTCGGATTCCAGGTAACCGAGCAGCCGGTCCAGGCCTTGCTCGACCACTTCCAAGCCCTGGCGGGTGCGTTCGGCCAGTTGCTGGTCGCTTTCAGAAGCCCGGGCCAACTCCCGCTTCACCTGAGCCATTTCAAAAAGACCGAGCAGTTCAGAAATCTGGACCTGCACCGTAGAAATCGACTCGTGGTACTCATCCGGAGTCACGGAGCCATCGCGCAACCCGGCAACGGCAGCCCGGACCGCCAGCAGGTGCGGTGACTCTTCCAGCTCGCCTTTCTTCTTGGGCCCGCCCGCGGGTTTGCCCAGAGCACCCGCCAGCATATTAATCGGAGCGCTATCCTCCTCGACCGGCATCGCAAAGGCGTTGGAAAGAGCGCTGCCGAGATCCATTGGTTTCTTGGTCACAGCCCAGGCAGTTCGCCACAAAAAGAAACAAACCCGCCGGAGCCCGACGGGTTTGTTGTGATTTTTTAACTTTATTTCCTACTTGGCCATGAAGCCTTTGGCGATATCCACAATCTGGCTGACGCCGCCGGGGATCCCATTGCCCCCGCCGCCACCGCCGCCGCCACCTTGAGCGCCCTGGGCCTGCTGGCCTTCCTGGGCTTTTTTGGCCTTCTTCTTCTTCTTCTTGCCCTTTACTTTACCGAGCAAGCCTTTGCCGGCTTCCATGATCCCGCCGAGGCCACCGCCTCCGCCTCCAGCCAATCCAGCAATTGCATCCATTAAAGTTCGCCCCTTTCACAACATCTCTTGAATTGATAGTAGGGGGTGATGGGGACCTCCACAGCCCGGCTCAAGTTGCCAAATTGTTACCAATGTAACAAGCCTGAACCGAATCGTTACAGGTTGATGCCCCAACGTCGCCATTCCACTCCGTAGCCCAGTTTCTCGGTAGCCACCCAGAAGGCGCGCTGGTTATCGAAGGCGATGTCACCCACCACGGTCTCGTATCCGGCCGCCCAGGCCCCCGCCATGGCAGCCTCGTGCAGACTGACCGCCAGGCCTTGACCCCAACTTTCCGGCCTGACCGCGATGTCGTAAAGATAGACCCCTTTGCGTTCCAGCAAATCCAGACGAAAGTCACGCTCCAGCAAGACATAACCCTGGCGGGCCTGGTCCACCCAACCCAAATACCTACCAAGATCCAGGCTCAGATAATGGGTCAACGCGTCCATCACACCGGTCTCGGCTCCGGTCCGATTGGAAGAGCGATAGAAGGCCGAGTGTTCGACATGCAGCCGACTCATAAAGCCGCGGTCGCGAGCCTGAGCGGGCCGCACCGTTTGCCTCACTTCCAGACAAGGTCGGGTCGAGCGCACCACCCGTGTCAATTCAGGGGCCAGTCCCAGTTCCGGCAGAACCGCCCCCAACTGCAAATCCTCCGGATAGTGGCGCAAGGCCAGGAACTCATCTCCCCATTGGCGCGCCCGTTGCCCGAGTCGCTGCAAAACTTCAGCGCAAAACCCCAGTTGCTGCACCACCACCGTCTCCGGCTGGCCGGTGGCGAAATCGGTCTGAGCGTGGGCGGCAATGGCAAACTGTCCGGAACCAACCAGCACTGTCACCTGATCGTTGGCCAGCCAGCCCTTCCAGCAGTGCTCCAGAGTCTCCAGATCTACGCGCCTGCGCATCTCCGCCGTAACACCGTCGATACGGCTCGAGGGATACTGCTTTTCACAAAGCAACCGTCGGGCCAGCTCATAGTCTTCGGGTAAGGCGCGTCTCAGACGATATCCTTAACGAAGACCTTCAGCTGAGAGGCCACTTCGCGCAGGGGTTGGGGACTGTGCTGCACCTTACTCAACATCAGGGCCCCCTCGTAGGCAGAAAAAACCGTGAGCGACAAAACGCGGGCGCGCTCTTCGCAGAGGCCTTTGCCCACCAGCCAGTCGGTGAGCAGCTTCAAAGCTCCCCCGAAAATATGCTGGCATACGCCGCGAATGGCCTCGGAGGATGAGTTGGTCTCCAGGGCCACGGTGGCGATCGGGCAGCCGTCGCGATAATTGCTGGACTCCAGCTCTCCGATGGAAATCTCCACCAGGCGGTCGATGGCTTCGGCCGGAGTCAGCCCAGAGATGCCACTGAGCTTGGCGCGCAGGCTCTGACCGGCATTGACCAAAGCCTCGGTGGCGAGCTGCTCCTTGCCCTGCGGAAAGTAGTGGTAGAGGGAGCCTTTGGGAGCCTGGCTTTCATCTACGATCTGATTGAGGCCGGTGGCATGGTAGCCCTGCACGCGAAACAAGCGAGAGGCCGTGTCCAGCAGTCGCTGGCGGCTGTCCCCTCCCCCCTCTTCCAGGACCTTACGTGCGCGAGCCATGATCCCTCACCAGATGTAGTCCTTGGCAATCTTACGCTTCTGGTGATCGCTGAGCACGTGAAAAATGCGAATCTTCTGGATACTCTGCGGGCTCAGACTGCCGATCGGCAGGTATACGATGCGCTTGCCCAGACGCGCGGCAACGCTGCGAAAGTGTGACCGGGGCGGGGTCGAGCCGACATAGACCACGTGCCGGTCCTGCCCATACTCCAGAGCGCCCATCAGCAAAATTTCGGATTTACTGCGCAGATCAAAGTAGCTTGGATCGGCCCAAACATTGGCCAACTGACGATTGGGATAGGTCATCAGCAGCCCGCCATACTCGCAACGAGAAATGCCGGGACCGACCAGCTTCATATTGGTGGGCGTGGCATAAAAGGCCATGTCCGACTCCTGGGAATGCTCCCCGTGCCAGGTCATACGCCAGGGATAGCGGTCATCGTTCTTATCTTCATCGAAAATCAGAATGACCGCTCCCACGCCTCCGGTGACGCGGCGAATCTCGCGCACGAACAACTTGCGATCGTGCCAGTTGCGCAAGGTTTCGCGCATATCGATGCCGTCCAGCAGGCTGGTGGTAAAGGGCTCAGTGCGCGATTTCTCGCTGCTCATCTGCTGGATGGCCTTTTTTTGCAGGTAGCGGGCGTAGTCTTCGATGACCACGTCTTCAACCGGATAGCTGCAGATATTGCCGCCTTCAAACTCCTCGGCCCAATCTCCGGCTTCGGACTCGCTGGCACGCCGCCGCATCTTCCGCAGACTGGGAAACTTCCGATTGAACTGCCAGGAAATCACTTGTCGCCCGTTGAGCCAGAGCTTGTTGTCGTCCATGTGCATCTTGGGCAGGTCGGAGGGGCCATCTTCCTCCGGACTCCAGGGGTAAAAACTGCCCAAATCCCAGACCTCATAGGCCCAGTTGTCATCGGCCACGCCTCGCGCGCCCATAGTCAGCTCATAGATGGTGGGCAAGAGCCGTCCGTGCAGGCGCGCGTAGTTGCGCACATACTGATAAAGCGTCTGAAACTGCCAGTTGGCCACGCGATCGCCGGTGTTCTCGTGGTAGTAGTGGCCGGTGGCCCGCATCAGGGCTTCCAGCATGGTCTGACGGTCCAGTTCGGGCCCGGCCTCCTCCAGCACGGCCGCATACAGACCGCGCAAGTCCGCCCGCCGATCTCGAACCTCCTTGAACTTGAAAGCCTGAACCCGACCGCTGGGCGCCTTGACCTTGGGGAACTCAATTTTTTCGGGCATGCGGGCCCCACCGAACTGGTTCAGCAACTGCATGAAAGCGCCCGGGTCTTCGCCCAATCCCTGCAGGTAACGCGACAGGGCTTTGCGCTGCTTCTTGTCCATGGGGGGCATGCGACGACGACGCAGGCCCAGCATCGTTTCCAGGGAGGCCACCACCTGAGAGGGGTCAACGTCTTTCAATCGGTCGCGAGGGTCCTCTGGCTCAGGCTCAGGCGGAGGCGGTGGCTGCCAGAATTCCTCACCTCCCGGCCCGCCCCGACGAAATTCATAAAGCGCCATCACCCAAGGCGCTTCGCTGTGGCTCATGCGCACCGTCTCAATGTCGGGCTCGTAAAGCTCCACCGGACCGGGCTCGAAGGCCGGGGGCGGCTTTAAGGGTGCGTCGCCGGCCTCGAGATAAGCCAGCAGGCGGTTGGTGTGAACCAGCCCGACCACCACCAGAATCTTTTCATCCGGGTTCATCCGGGCCAGATTCAGCAGAGAGAGGGCCATGTTGGCCTCTCGATCGCGGTCTTCCGGAGTCTCCACCGCGCCCATCTTGGCGCTCCAGAGTTCGTAAAAGGCCCGGGCCCCGATGGCGGTGAGACTGGCCGCGTCGGGCACCCAATCCTGGTGCTGATGGGGATAATGCATCGCCAGATCGATGGCGTGCACCGGCAAGTCGTGAGCCTGGGCCAGGCGAACCGCCTCAGCAAAAGCATCGGTCGGTTCAACGGACAAAAGGTGGTGGCGCCGCAGCTTCAGGCGGGCCGGCAGTCCTTCCGGATAGAGCCCGAGCTTATTCAACTCCTCGCGAAGCTCCGGACCATCCACTTCGCTGGAAGCGACTTCCACGGTGGCTTCATAGGCCAGCGTGGTCAACCGGGGAAAGCGCCGGACCGCCCGCAACATCGATTCTAACAGAAAGGGCGCCAGCTCGATGGCGACCCGCCGCGGGCGCACGGCCCGAAACGCCTTTTCTACCTCATGGGCAAACTCCATGGTGTGGTGGCACACCGGCACGATGTGAAAGGGGCCAACCTCCAGCCAGAACGCTTCAGCCGGCATAGCGGATAGCTTCTTCCCCCAAGACCTGAATAATGGCTTTGCGTAGGGCCTCCTTCTCCTCACAGCCGGAAGCCTTTGCATACTTGACCGCGTAGCGAGCCACATTGATGCCGTCCCGCACCGAGTAACGCTCGGCGGCGGCGTGCGCGGCCTGCAAAAAGTGACCGACGTATTCCAGCACTTCATCCTTAATGTGGGGCAGATTAGAGCGCAAGATATTCAGTTCCTCGGCCAGATCCGGAAACTCTACCACGATCTGGGGCTGCAGGCGCGAATGAATGTATTCCGGCAGCTCAAAAGTGGAGGAATCCTCATTCATCGTGGCAACGAAGCGAAACTCCGGGTGTGCCTGTATTTTCACGCCCGCGATCACAGATTCCACGTAGCGGCGGGAATCTAGAAGCGGCGCCAGCGAGGCCCAGGCCTTTTCGCTCATGCGATTCCCCTCATCCAGAATCACGACCCCGCCGGCCAGCATGGCCGAGACGACGGCACTGGCCACGTATTGAATCTGCTGGTCTGGACCGACGACCGGAGCGATGATCAAGTCCTCCGGGCGCGTATCCATGGTGGCCTGGAACAGGTAACAGGGGCGGCCCAAGCGTTGGGCGGCGGCGTAGGCCAGGGTGGTCTTGCCCACCCCGGGTTTGCCCAGCAGCCGTGGATTGAGGGGAACGTCTCGCGGGTCCAAGATGGACCAGGCTGCCAGCAGCTGCATCATCAGCTCGCGCTGACCCACCCACTGCATGTTGAGCACATCGGGTTGAGCCACTCTCAACTTGATGCCCTGAAGTTCAATCTGCTCCGTCACTCGATCACGCTCCCTATGGATTTGTCCAATCCCTTCGCCTCCACGCTCGCCCACCCTTGCCAAAAGGCCCTCGCCCCCCCTCGCCGAATGGCCAGGAGTGAAAAAGCTCATCATCATTTTGCTCCTGACCTCGGTCGCCTTCGCTCAGAAAGGCCGTATCAAGGTTTCTTTTGTCGCCCCCAAGAGTGAGATCAGTCGGGCCGTGCACCAGGCCTTCGTCACCGACAAAACCAACGGGATTCAGGTTTTGATGGATGTGATCTCGGGCGAATTTAAGTTGCCTCGCAATATGGATGTGGTCTTTGCCGAGACGGGCGTAGTCAACGCTTGGTATGACCCGGAGCATCACGCCGTGGTCATGGCCTACGACTTTGTCGAGTTTATGATCAAGGATGCGGTCCAAAATAAGGCCAACCAGCAAGAAGCCATCGAATACGCCACCGGCGCCATTCTCTTTACGTTGATGCACGAGATGGGCCACGCCCTGATCGGGGAGATGGACGTGCCCGTGGTCGGTCGCGAGGAAGATGCAGCCGACGAATTCGCCACCATGATCCTGCTCGACTGCGGACCCCAGGGCCACCAGATCCTGGGTGCGACCATGGACTGGTTCTACGCGATGAGCCGCAACCAGAAGGATCTCGTCTTCTGGGACGAGCACTCCCTGGATCAGCAGCGTCTTTACAATATTCTGCTGCTCATGTATGGTCACAGCCCCGACGCCTACGGCCAGCTGGTCTCCAGCGTGGTGCCCAAAAACCGGATGGCCAAGGCCCTGCACGAGTACAAAATCAAAGAACACCGCTGGGATAAGTTGCTCAAACCTTACCTGCAACACCCCCAGTGACAGGAGAACATGACGGCCACCCATACCCAACTGCAGCAAGAAGTGCAGCGCCGCCGCACTTTTGCCATCATCTCCCACCCGGACGCC
>JAFEBA010000047.1:8545-42937 GCA_018266105.1 bacterium
TGACCGAGAAGTTCCTGCTCTACGGGAACGCGATCCATCTCGCCGGCACGGTGACGGCGCGCAAGAACCAGCGGGCCACGGCCTCGGACTGGATGGAGCTGGAAAAGCAGCGCGGCATCTCCATCACCTCCACCGTGCTTTCCTTTGAATATCAGGGCTACCGAGTCAACCTGCTGGACACGCCGGGCCACCAGGACTTCTCCGAGGACACCTACCGAACGCTGCTGGCCGCCGATGCGGCCGTTATGATCCTGGACGCAGCCCGCGGCATCCAGGCCCAAACCCTGAAACTCTTTGATGTCTGCAAGCAGCGCAAAATGCCGCTCTTTACCTTCATCAACAAGATGGACCGTCCGGCCCTGGACGCGCTGGACTTGCTCAGTGAAATCGAAAGCACCCTGGGCATCAAAACCGTCGCCATGAACTGGCCTCTGGGCAACGGCGTTACCTTCAAAGGCGTCTACGATCTGCACGAGCACCAGGTGCACTGGTTCGAGCGCGGCGAGGACCGCCGCGGCCGGGCCGAGGTGACCCGGCTCCAGGCCGACGATCCCATGATCAAAGAGACCTGCGACTCGGAAACCTACAAGAACTTCATCGACGGCGTGGAACTGCTGGAAGCCAACGAACCCTTTGATCCAAAGCAGTTCGCAACCGGCGAACAGACCCCGGTTTACTTTGGCTCGGCTGCCAACAACTTTGGCGTGCAGTTGTTTCTGGACCAGTTTCTGAACATGGCTCCGACCCCCACCGCCCGCAAAGTTCCGGACGGTGAGCCGGTGGCCCCCGACAGCGAGAAATTCAGCGGCTTCATTTTCAAAATTCAGGCCGACATGAACCCTAAGCACCGAGACCACGTGGCCTTCGTGCGCATCGCCTCGGGACGTTTCGAGCGCGGAATGAAGGTCAAGAACACCCGAACCGGCGAGACCCTGCGTCTGTCCACGCCTATGCAACTCTTTGCGCAGTCGCGAGAGACTGTGGATGAGGCCTTCCCAGGCGATGTGGTGGGCCTGGTCAACGCTGGCGACCTGGCCCTGGGCGATACTCTGTATGATTCCGGAAAAGCCTTCCGCTTCGAACCCATCCCTCAGTTTCCGCCCGAGCACTTTATGCGCCTGACAGTGACCGACCCCTCACGCCGCAAGCAGTTCCGCAAGGCTCTTGACCAGCTGACCCTGGAGGGTGCGGTTCAGGTGTTCTGGCTGGATGAAGCCACCACCTATGACCCCATTCTGGGTGCGGTCGGCCAGCTGCAGTTTGAAGTGGTGGAGCATCGCCTCCGCCAGGACTATAACGTGGAAGTCCACATGGAGCCGATGTCCTTCAAGTTCGTGCGCTGGACCGAGAACCCGGAAGGCAAACCCCTGCAACTCTCGCGCTCCACTCGCCAGGCCAAGGACAACTGGGAGCGCTCGGTACTGCTCTTCCCTGGCCAGTGGGACATGGACTACGCCAAAGAAAAAAATAAGGAACTGGTGCTCAACGCTCTGTCGACCTTTGGCAAATAGTTGGCAAGGTTTCGTTCAGGCCCCGTGGAAAGAATCAACATGTCCGAGCAACCCGATTACATCGTCTACCAGCCCACCGCCCCCAGCGTGGGCTCGGCCCGCCCCAGCGGCGAAGCCGGCGAAAAAACCTATCCTCTGACAGAGGGTCTCTGGCAGCAAGAGACCCTGGGCGTGCTGGAGATGTATAGCGATAAGGGCAAGTTCTCCAAACCCTAGTGCACTACAACGAATGGAAAGCGAAGCGGCGCCGCGAGGAAGCGGAAGCCGCAAACAATCCCTTTGAGCCCAGCTCGGAAGGGACCCCTCCTCCCCCTCCCCCGCCGGATGGTTCCGAAGATTTTCAGTGGAACGAAGACCGGGACCGGGCCATTCAGGAGCTGCTCGAAACCACCGTACCCGGCACCCTGCCGGCCGTACATTTACAGATTCAGACGATTCGTCACGGACTGATCGAGAAAACCATTCCCGCCGAACGGGCCCAGCAGCTCCTGGCCGAAGTCGACAAGTATCTGACCGACCTGATCCGCAAGGAGGAGGCCAAGGTTCCCATCGATCACCCCGAAGTCAGCAAGGCGCGCGAGGAAAAGCTCAAGGCCCTTTACGCCTGGCGCGAATCGGCCGGCTCTCTGCGCGAGTATTCCAACGAGGAACGCAGCGTTTATCTGGACGTGGCGGCCTATGCCGCCGACCAGGGCAGCGCCTTCCTGGCCACGGCGCGACGGCTGTTGCTGCAGTGCGAACCTGAACCCGAAGAAGAAGAGCTAGAGGATTAGGGCCGAGGGACACAGATCGGCCAGACAGCATTCTCCGCATCGTGGCTTCTTGGCCAGGCACACGTAGCGGCCGTGAAGCAGCAGCCGGGAAGAGCCCTGGCTCCAATCCTTTTTCGGCAGCAGCTTCTGCAGCTCCATTTCCACCTCTTCGGCATCTTGCTTGTCGGTCAACTGCAGGCGACGAGCTACCCGGCCCACGTGGGTATCCACGATGATGCCCGGCTGGCCGAAGCACTCGCCCAGAATCAGGTTGGCCGTTTTGCGACCCACCCCGGGCAGACTGGTCAGTTCTTCCATGCTCTGGGGCACCTGCCCGCCAAAGCGGTCCACCAGGTGGGCACTGCAGGCCTGGATGGAGCGAGCTTTGTTGCGATAAAAGCCGGTGGGCCGCACCACCTCCTCCACCTGATCCGGGGCGGCCAGGCTAAGCTGCTGAGGCCCCGGCCAACGCGCGAAAAGACTGGGAGTCACCTGATTGACTCGCTCATCGGTGCACTGGGCCGACAAAATGGTGGCGATCACCAGTTCAAAGGGGCTGGAATGCTGCAATTCCACTTTGGGCTCGGGGATACTGACCCTCAGCCGCTTGAGGGTTTCGCTGGCTCGTTTTCTGCTCATTTAGTTGGGCCAGCGATTGGTTGGGTAAGGCAGATGAGAACTGGCCGCGCCACTAAACTTCAGGCTGGAGTCGAGAGCTTCCAAACGGATTTCCGGAGGCTTATCCTCGATCGCCAGAACCGTCACCTGCTGGCTGCCGCTCCGCATCAATTCGGCCCAGGCCCGACGATAGCGACTGGTGACCACGAAGGTGGGAAAAGCTTGCTGTTCGCGAAAGGCAGCCAGACGAGAGTAGCCGAGATGCAAAGCCTGCTGCTTTTGACTCTCGCCACCGGCGGCCAGGCCGGCCTGAGAATCGTCGATCTTCCAAACCAGCAAGGTCTCTCGGCCCTCACAGGCTTTCTGATAAAGCACCGGTGCCAGGCGGCGGCGAACAAAGTCAAGCAATGCTTGCGGGGAACTCTTGACCGGCTCGTGCAGAGCCAGTTCCAGCAAAACCGCGTCCAGATCTCGAATGGAAACCCGCTCGCGCAAGAGCATACCCAAAATCAGGCGCAGTTTGGCCTCGGTCAGACCGGCCTGCCGGGCCTGCCGCCAGGCCTCCTGGGATTCCATCAGCAGAGCGTCCAGGGGGGAGCGGGTGAAGATTTCCTGGGCGTGGACCCGGGCGACCTCGGTGAGATGGGTGGCGATCACGGCCTTGGGGGTGAAGCGCATATGCAGTTCGCTGGCTTCCACCACTTCCTCATCGGGGATCCAGATGGAAGGCATGGAGTAAACCGGATCGTTGACCGAGGTCCCGGTGGGATAGTCGCGACGGAGCGCGGCCAGATGATCGCCGTGGGCGAAAAACAAGGTCTGACGTGGAAAGACCTGGCCGCGCGCGGCCAGGTACTCGCCCACCGTGATCTCGTACTGGTTGGGAGCCAGAGTGACCTTGTTGCGGAAACGCACCGACGGCAGGTAGAAGCCCAGCTCCATATAGATATGGCGTCGAATGGACTTGCAGGACTCCAGCAGAGCCGCGTTCTCCCCTTCAACCAGGGGAATCAAGGCATTGCCCAGCAAAACCTCTACGGTAGAGAGCTTCAAGGGTCCAAACTGCTTGTGAATCTCGTCCGGGTCCTCGGCCAGATGATTCACGGCCAGTTCTTCAGGTTCGCCTGCTTGGTCCATTGTTGTATGTTAGCAGATCAGAGGGGGTAGGAGAATGCCGATTCGCCTTCTGGCCGTATTTTTAATCTTGCTCGGGATGGTGTTGCTGGCCATCTTTCAAGACGGGCGCAGCCGCCTGTTGGCGCTCTGGTTCGTGGTGGGCGGTCTGGCCCTGTGGCGCGCCCGCCCCCGCGAGGTGCTGCTTTGGGGCTTTAGCTTCTCAGGCCTGCTCCTGCTGATGCCGGGAACCCGTGGGGGGCGTCCCATCGGCAACCAGAGCGCCTTCTGGCTTCGCCTCTCCCCTCTCAATCTCGTCACCGAGCGCGATCTGAGCGCCCTGGGCATCTGGTTCTTCTACGGCGGCTCCTCCCGGGTGCGCCAGGCGGTGGCCCCGATCTATGACGAAATGGAAAGCCGGCCTGAGTACGCCCAAGAGTGCCTGGCCGCTCCCTACGCCTTGAACGACCTGTTCGGGGGAAGCCCCGGTTCGGGACACCTGTTCTATTATGCTCCCCGCCAGTCCCATCACAAGCTGCTGCTGTTTCTGCATGGCGCTATGGGCAACCTGAAATGCTATACCAGCTTCTGGCAAGGCTGGGCCCAGCAGCACCATTACAGCGTGGTCTGCCCCACCTTTGGCTTCGGCTTCTGGATGCGCCCGGGAGGCCTGGAGACGGCCGTAGAAGCCTATCAATACGCTCATCGCAATCTGGACGTGGAACCTGGAGGATGCTTGCTGGTGGGTCTCTCCAATGGCGCCACTGGGGCTGTCCGTCTGGCTCTCAATCACCCAGAAATGGTCGAACACCTGGTGCTGGTCTCCCCGGTCCTGGAGCCGGAACTGGTGGGCAGCCCCGACTTCGCGCGGGCACTCAAGCATTCGCCCCTGGTCTTCGAAGGCGACCTGGACGGCAATGTGCCCCCCGAGAGGGTGGAACAGGGAATACGCGCCATGCGAGACGCCGGAATCGAGGCAGACTATCGACTCCTGTCAGGCCACGACCACTTCCTGATGTTCACCGCCCGAGATTTGCTCTTTCAGGCATTGGCTGATTTTTGAGATCCTTTCAGGGCCCCGGGATAGCCTCTGCAAAAATCGAGACAAATCCCGTGAACATTTCAGCCCAAACCTTGATTCGGTCGGCTCCAAGCCCGAAACGGTGGTGCACAACCTGCCCCTTTCGGGCAGATCCCGGCCGGCCCGGTACGCCTCTCCCTGGCCAGTTGATCGAGCCTGAAGTGTAATGGACTCCGGAACATCGCAGAAGGAGTCTTGATCATGAAACGCTGGATACTTACGGGACTGGCCGCGCTCGGCTGCTTGGGCGCAATGGCCCAGGCCTATCCTGAAAAGCCCGGAATGAACAGCCCGCTGTGGCCGGCCACCTGGGCTCGCTACGACACCAACGGTGACGGCAAACTGGAAGACGGCGAATGGAAAATCCTGCGAGAGCGACGTAATGAAGGCGATCTCTCACTCTGGAAACGCTTTGATCTGGACAAAAATGGTCAGGTTGACGACCAGGAAATTGCCGATGCCCGCCTGGACTACGAGCGCTGGGCCAAGAAAAATCAGCGCGAATTCGACCGCAACCACGATGGCGAGTTGGACGACCAGGAACGCATGGAATGGCGGCGCAGCTGCCCCTAAGGGCAGCTGCCGGCCAGGCGGACACCGGCTTGATGCGTGTTACATGTTGACCGGGGAAGCGCAGCCACCCTTACCTTTGCAAGAGTTCTTGGCGGCGCAGCCGTTGTCGCCTGATTTGCAACCGCCCTGAGCCTTGCAGTTGTTTTTGCCTTTACAGTCGTGCTTGGCGGTGGCGCAACCCCCCTTACCCTTGCACGAATTCTTCCCAGCACAGTCATTGCTGGCCGATTTGCATCCACCCTTGCCTTTGCAAGAGTTTTTACCCTTGCAAGAGTGCAGGTCCTTTCCTTTACAGCTGCTTTTAGCCTGGCATCCATCCTTGCCGTTGCAGGAGGCCCGGTCCAGGGCCAGATAGATGCCGCTGGGATGAACTTCAGCCTGGGTCAGGACGTGATCGCCGGGGCCCGGGTTGACCGCCTGGGCAGACTGAGCCCCACCCAAAAGAAGTCCAGCCATCACGGCGCTCATCAGGCTCTTCTTCTTACTCATAACGTAAATCTCCAATTCGTCCCTCAAGATAAGACTGGCCCGGGCTTTCGCCCGGACCAGCTGCTTTTCTCCTAAAGCAAAGTTACTATCGCCCGGACGCGCCACCAGAGCGCAAACCCTGCTCTACCGATGTGAACAGATTGTTAAAGATTTGTTACCAAATTATGAACCTAACAGTCTCTCGAGCAACTGCTCAGGGGTATCCACCACCCACAGGCGACTACGATCGCTGGGGTGATAGAATCCGCTTTCTACGGTGGTTTCTAACATCTGGATAAAGCCATCGTAGAATCCGGCTGTATTGAGCAGAGCCACAGGCTTCTGGTGGATCTCCAGCTTCTGCCAGGCCAGCGCTTCGCAAATTTCGTCCAGAGTGCCGATTCCGCCCGGTAGGGCCACCAGAGCGTGGCACAGATCGTGCATCATCTGCTTGCGCTCGTGCATGGTCTCCACGATGTGAAGATGCACGCCTTTGTGCCCCCACTCACGCTTGACCATATCGTGTGGAATGACGCCTTCCACTCGCCCGCCGCGAGCCGCGCATCCGTCGGCCACGGCCCCCATGATTCCGCGCCCGCCGCCTCCATAGACGACTCCCCAGCCAGCATCGGCACAAAGCTCGCCCAATCGCCAGGCCTGTTGCACGAAGAGAGGATTATGACCGGGCGAGGAACCGCCGAAAACACAAAGCTTTTTCACGGGCTCGGGCTTCGTAGGGGCACAAGGGGTTCCTTTTACAGATTGCCAATAGGTCGCCATGCTGGACGTTTTGGATCACTTTGATGGCAGCCAGGCAGCTCGCCAGGCTCTCCAGACCACCCTCAACCAGGGCCCCTTGAAAGGTCCATCCCTGGAGCGAACCCAGGTCGACCACTGGGAGTGCCAGGTGGAAGCCGACCCCGAGAATACATTTCGGTTGGATTCGCAGGGTTTTGCCTGGCTGGGGGAGATGGCCGCCGGTCGTTTTCAAACCCAAAGCCTGGGCCAACTACGCGCTCGCCTGCCGCAGAGCGGAGGGGGTCGATTGCGATTGTGGGTGCTGGACGGAGAACATCCCATAACCGACATTGGGGCGCTGCAGGCCTGCGCTCCACCCGACAGCCTTTTTCAGGTTGCATCTCAGTTCAACTGCCTGGAGGCCCCCAGTCCTCGCCTGGTGCGCGTGGCAGACTATTTTTACGATCCCACTCAGGGGCCGCGGGCTTCTATTTCGGCCTATCCCGGCACTCTGCTGCGCCACTACCGTTGTCCCTTCGTGCAAACCGACAACCAACAGATCAATCTGCTGCACGCTGCTGAGGCCCCGGTGGACTGCGGATACTTGCGTGGCCAGTCGATCGCCGATCCGGAAGCTCTGCTGCGCCGTCTTGAAGAGCGCTTCGAAGAACTGGAAGTGGGGGTCCATGAGGGAGTCGAAGTTCGACTGGGAGCGCGCTGGGATGGACCGGTCAACCCTGGCACGAGGATCTGTCAGGTCTTTACCTCCACCATGGCCGGAGGCGGCTATGGAATCGCTCATAACGCGTTGTGCCGTCCGCTTCTCCGCTGCGCCTATCTGGGCACTGTGATGGCGGCGGCCGCCTTGAAGCAGCGCCGGGTGGTGCTGACTCTAATCGGCGGTGGGGTGTTTGGAAACCCGGTGGACCTGATCTGGGAATCCATGCTCTGGTCGCTGGATCAGGTTCAGGACCACCTCAGCCGTGACCTGACCGTGATTCTCAACGGACGCAACCTCATCCCGCAGGTGCCCGCCGCGATCCTGCGCGAGGCTGCTCGAAACCGCGGAGGCGACCTGATTTACTGCGATCCCGCCGGAATCCACCTTTGAGATCTCGTCAAAGATCTCGTCAAAATGGATTAGTTCAAATTACTCAATTTTAAAAAGCCTCGGAAATGCGTTCTGGCCAAAGTAGGAAGCCCGAGCTCCATTTTCGAAATGGCAAAAATGTTGCGTCGTTGGGGGGCCGTCATTGCGTGCTGGCTGGTCATTTTGGCCGCCCTGGGCTTTCAAATGTACAAAACGCTTGCCCCGGTAGAAGCGCCAGATCCACCCAAACGCCCGCTTAAATTTGCCTCCGCCTGGCAAACAGAATCTCAATTTATCATCATCAGCATTTGCACGGACCTGGCCGAAATGGCTTATTATTCGAGCCATCAGAAAATACTGGGAGCGGATTTCAAGGTCACCGCCGTGGAGGAGAAATTCTCGGCCGATCCGCCAACCTACAAGCTCAGCGCCAGCCTCCCGGGTGGAGAGCAAATCCAACAAGTCCTGGAGGTCAGGACCTCGATCTGGGACCCCGACCTCTATCGAGATTGGTGCCTGGCCTTCAAGCCCACGGCCAGGCCGGAAAAAATTGATGTAGACGAGGCGGTCAGCCGCTTAACCAACCCTACCCCAAGAGTGCTGGCCAAATTCGATCGAGAACTGTCCGAGCTGGGTCTCAAGCAAATGGGCAATCCCAGCTGGCACGATGAAGCCGCTCTTCTTCTGGCATCGCTGGCCCTGCGCGAACCTTCGGGGCAATTCTTTCAAATCCGTCAAGAGCTATGCAGCCTGTGCGCTCATCTGACCATGTCAGATTGCCTGCGCGGCCAGAACCCTGCTAGCCCCTGCCACGTGCTGGCCCAGGCCGCGCTGGCCGCTCTCTACCGACGCGAAGATCAGGCCTCCAGGCTGCTGGACCGACTCCCCAATCAGGCTGCCTTGGTTGCCTGGAAAAACGCCCTCAGCACGCGACTGACGGGAGACTACCGCGCTCGTGGCCAGGGCACTCTACTGGAAGAACGCGAGCGCTTTATTGCAGAATATTCGGTGGGAAGCTGCGCTGGAGGCTGGAAGCATCGAAACCATCGATCAGATTGGCAGCAGCTGGCGGACTGGACCCGCTTCGCTTACGCGACCATGCCCTGCCACAACGATTTTCCGGGAGTTGGGCTGGGTCACGAGTTCATAGAGAACGCAAGACCGGCCGAAGAAAAGGAACTTCAAGAGGTCTGCCAGGCCGAAGGCTGGGACGTTTCAGAGACGGAGCTCTATAACAGCCCGCCCGAGCTTTGCCTCTCGGGCGACTCCGCCCATCCCCGGGTCCAGGTGCTGGGCCGCAGCCACTGGGGCTGGTTTCTTCAGCGCCAGCTCTGTCACGTGCTGCTGGCCGACTACGGCTTTCTGGCCAACCAGCTGGGGGACCCCTCAGGAGCGCGGGAGTATGTCCGCGAAGCCGAGCGGAAGTATGCCGGACTCAGGCTGCTGCCCTTTGCCTTGCGTCACCTTGCTCAGGACGAGCGGAGCTATCATCAGGCTTTAGATGAGGCCGGGAAGATGATTCGCAGCACTCCCGAGCAGGTCCCGGCCCTGGCCTGGAACTGGCTCTTTGATAAGCGCGACGAGTTTCCAGGCTACATGCCCGATAGCATTCGGGTGGTCAACGAGTGGCACAATCACAACCCTCTGCCTGGTACGGCCTACGACCTGAACCCGCGCATGAACCATCCGAGCTTTGTGAATCGCCCAGACGTAATGGACCGATTGACCAGAATGCAATCGGCCTCTCCTCACGATCCGGTCATTTACTGCTACCTGTTCAAGACCATGGACGAAAAACAGGTCTACGACCCCCAGCGTGTTCGTAAGATCCTTAAACCTGTGCTGGCCTACAATGCAGACGCGGCCTTCCGTATGGCCACCGCAGCCGGGCTGTCCGGCAAAAAAGCAGATGCCTGGATGCAGCGCGCTATCGAGCTCAACCCTCGCTATCTGTATATCCTAATGAGTCAAAGCCTGGAGTCAGGAGACTTGAAGAGCTTTGAGCAAGATTTCGAGCGCTGGCTCACCACCGAACCGGATCGCGTGACTGTTTCCGGTTTCGCCCATCCTATGATCGAGATTTACGAGAAATCCGGCCGGGCCCAGAAAGCCTCGGCCCTGGCTGAACTGGCCGCTGACACCTACTCCTACCGTGGACTGTGCGCCAAAGCCGACCTTCTGGAAAAGCGCGGCCAGTGGGAAGGTGCGCTGGAACTCTATGCCCGAGTTCAGGAACGCTATGGACGGCCCGCACCACTGATTGGGGCCCTCAAGCGGGGCTCAGCCCGAAACCCGAAGTTGAAAGAGAGACTCCAACAGGCCTTAGAGGCCGTTCCCGGAGGTCTACAGATCTACGTCCCCACGACCAACCCCCCCGAGGCCGGGGTCCTGGTCGAGGCCGATGAAGAGGGACTGAGAAAGGGAGATATCATCGTCGCGGCGCGAGGCTATCGAGTCCAGTCCAAGGCTCAGTTTGATATCCTGGACGGACTGGAGCCATTTGCAGACATGCAGCTGGTCATCTACCGTGGGAGCAGCTACCGCCCTCTGGGCCCGGTTCCGGCTGAAACCTACTTTGAATCCTTGGCAGACTATTCAAGCCCTGACTGATCAGTAACATTCCGTTCATTTATCCAGGCATTGCAAAAGCTTTAAATCGAACTGTGAATGTGCTGCAGTTCGCACCCCGACGCTGGTCCTCTTTGCCCCAAGTACCTCACCGCCTGGACGAAGAGCATAATCTCGACCAGCTCAGAGCCGAACATCCGCTGCTTTCGCGTTCGGTGGAAGTGTTGGAGCTAAGCAGCTGGGTCGCAAGCTCTCAATCTCAGGGGCAACCCTGGAGCGGCGCGGCGACTGGTTTGGGGGTTGTGACTTCGCTGGCTGCGGCAGCCTGGGGCGTCAACAAACTGGCTCGCGGGCAGACCGGGCTGGACCGGGTGGAGGGGGTCGGACATCTGGCCCTTTCGGCCGCCTACGGCGCCGGCGCCTTCAACCTGGCCGGAATCGTCAACCCTGCCAGCGCCCTGGCCTCCGGCTGCGAAGTCCTGCTAGGAGGTGCCGATCTGGTGCGCGGGATTCGGGAGAAAGACCACCTGCGCGCCTGGACGGGTGCAGCCGGCGTCCTGTCAGGAGCGGCACTGGCCACTTCGCTGATCGCTCCCGGCGCTACCGGATTCGCTCAGGCGATGGCTGTGGTCAGCATGGCCACTCGCCAATCCATCCTTGGGGCCAGGTGAGGCGTCGCGCTGCAGGCGCTTGACCGTGTGCGGCCCGTGGGGGTATACTCCTCAGGCTCCGGGGATATAGCTCAGCTGGGAGAGCGCTTCGTTCGCATCGAAGAGGTCAGGGGTTCGAGTCCCCTTATCTCCACCACTAGGAACCCTTACCAGGATAGGGTTCTTTTTTTTTTTGTCAGGCGGCGGCGAACACGAACTTTCCATCCGGATGAGGAGGGCACTTCTCCATGGCCCAGCGGGTGGTGGTGCGGAACGAACCACTTGCAGGGTCGGCGTAAACGACCAGATTGGCACCCAGCAGACCCACGATCAGGACCACCTGGCCACGACAGTGTAAAGAAAACTCACCGTTCAACCCGATCAACACCCCCACCCCCTTTTCCAGCGAAGGCCCGATGGCTTTCTCCCAAAGATCGGAATGAAGCTCCAGCTGACCCCAATCCTTATAAACTCCAGGGCATTCGCTTTGGAGCGCCTGCAAAAACGAGGAACCGTAGCGTGTGGCCTGGCCACGCGAGGGAGTCGAATGTTGGGGCTGTCGCTCCAGTCCGGCTCGGATGTCGCTCTCACGGCCGGAGCCGAGCTGGCTTCGCAGGCGCCGGGCGATGTCCTTAAAGATCTGCATTCCGAAGTTTTCGATCGGGCTTTTCAGGGTGAGTGCATTCATAAATCCTTCTTTCTTGGCCCGGGCGGTTATGAGCCAGAACTCCTCATCATCATCGGCAGGCAGTTGGAGAAACTGAACCTGACCTTTTGGCGAGGCTTTGTCCGTGCCAGGAAGGGTTGGGTGGGATGGCTGCGAAGGCGCGGCTAGACTACAAATTCCGGCAGGAGAAAGCATGTTCCAGAACACTCTCATTCCTTACGTGGTCGAGCAGACGGCGCGCGGCGAGCGCAGCTACGACATCTACTCGCGACTGCTCAAGAACCGCATCATCTTCATCGGAGATGCCATCGACGACCACATCGCCAACCTGGTGATCGCCCAGTTGCTGTTCCTGGAACAGGAAGACCCGGACAAGGACATCGATGTCTACATCAACAGCCCCGGCGGCTCGGTGACTTCGGGCCTGGCCATGTATGACTGCATGCAACTGGTCAAACCCGACGTTTCCTGTATTTGTATGGGCATGGCCGCCTCGGCCGCGGCCGTTTTGCTGGCCGGTGGCGCCAAGGGCAAGCGTTACGCACTGCCCTACAGCCGCATTATGATTCACCAACCCTGGATCGGACAGATCGGCGGACAGGCGACGGATATCGACATCCACGCCCGTCAGATCCTCAAGACCCGCGCCCTGCTCAACCAGATTCTGGCCGACCATACCGGTCAGCCACTGGAGCGAGTCGAGCGAGACACCGAGCGCGACTACTACATGTCCGCCGCTGAGGCCGTGGAATACGGACTGATCGATCAGGTCATCACCCGCGACGCCCGCTAGCCGTGGACACACTGTTCCTCCGCGCCTGCCGCAACCAGCCCGTGGAGCGCATCCCGGTCTGGTTGATGCGCCAGGCGGGCCGCTATATGTCCGAGTATCGGGACCTCCGGGCTCGCTACTCTTTTTTGGAACTGTGCAAGCAGCCTGAGCTGGCGGCGGAGGTCACCATCCACGCCCGCCAGGTGCTTCAGGTCGACGCAGCCATCCTGTTCGCCGACATTCTGCTGATTGTGGAATGCCTGGGACTGAAGCTGACCTTCGCCAAGGGCGACGGCCCGGTCATCACCGAAGCCGTTCGCACTCCCGAGGCGGTGGCGCGACTGCCCAAACAGATCGAAGTGGCCGAGCTGGACTACGTCTACAAAGCCGTTCAGATGATCAGAAAAGAGCTCCCTCCGGAGATTTCTCTGATCGGCTTCGCCGGGGCGCCCTTCACTGTGGCGTCCTACTGCGTTGAAGGTGGAAGCTCGCGGGAATTTCTGCACACAAAGCGGCTCATGTATTGCGATTTCCAGGCCTGGGATCGTTTGATGAACACCCTGGCCGAGGCCACCGCCGAGTATCTGAAGAAGCAGATCGAAGCGGGTGCGGACAGTGTCCAACTGTTTGACTCCTGGGCCGGGTGCCTGTCGCCAGCCGACTACAAGAAGTACGTCAAGCCTTACAGCGCCAAAGTGCTGCAGTCGCTGCCAGCCGAGGTGATCAAGATTCACTTCGGTCGCGGCACGGCTTTGCTTCTCCAGGATATGGCAGAATGTGGCGCGGACGTGGTGGGAGTGGACTTTATGACCCCCCTCGCCTGGGCTCGCACGCAGGTGGGCGGCAAAGCCATTCAGGGCAATCTGGATCCAGCCGTGCTGCTAACCGACCGCGAGACCGTGCGCAACCATGTCGAAGATGTGCTGCGCCAGGGTGGCGGGCAGGGTCATATCTTTAACCTGGGTCATGGTATCGTTCCCCAGACGCCGGTAGACTTGGTGAAGTACCTGGTAGAAACGGTGCGGGAACAATCGAGTGTCTCATTCCTATGATCTGATTATCGTGGGGGGTGGCCTGACCGGGCTCACGGCCGCCTACCGAGCTCAGCAGCGCGGCTGGAAGTTCTTGCTGCTGGAGGCTTCAGAGCGCTTCGGTGGCTCTTTGGAGACTTTGCATAGCGACGGCTTGCTCCAGGAACTGGGCGCCGAGTCTATGGTGACAGCCAAGCCCTGGGGTAAAGATCTGATCCTGGAACTGGGTCTGGGCGACCAATTGGTCAGTCCGCAACCTCAGTTTCACAACACGATGATTGTTCGCAACGGCAAACTGGTGCCCATTCCCGAAGGGCTGCGCCTGCTTGCGCCCAGCCAATGGTTCCCCTTCCTCAAGTCTCCGGCCGTCAGCTGGCTCGGAAAATTGCGAATGGGTCTGGAGTTTTTCGTTTCTGCTCGGCGCGACAACCGAGACGAATCGCTCGCCTCATTTGTGACCCGGAGACTCGGCAAAGAGGCTCTGCAGCGCATCGCCCAGCCCATGGTGGCCGGTATCTACGTGGCCGACCCCACCACCCTGAGCATGCGCGCCACCTTACCGCAGTTCCTCGAATACGAACGCAAGTACGGTAGCGTCTGCCGAGGCCTGCTGCTCAGCCCCGAAGCTCGCGCCAGTCGAGGGCCCCGTTATCACCTTTTCAATAGCCTCAAAGGTGGGTTCGGTCAGTTGATCGCGGCTCTGCGGGAGCAACTGCCGGCTGCCAGCCTGCGCAGCGGGCATCAGGTTGGGCACATCCGGCCGCTTGAGAACGGCTGGCAGGTCGACGGAGAAACCGCCCCGCGGCTGCTGCTGGCAGCCCCGACCTATGCCCTGGCCGACTTGCTGAGGCCGTTTGACCAGGCCGGCTCCGAGTTGCTCGGCAAAATGGAATACCTGTCCTCCGCCACCGTCAACCTGGCCTATCCCTTACAGGCGGCGGATGCCTCCACGCGGGGCTACGGGTTTGTGGTCCCGGCCGTGGAAGGCCGAGACATCCTGGCCTGCACTTTCAGTCATCGCAAGTATCCCGAACGCGCACCCGGTAACATGGCTTTGCTGAGGACCTATCTAGGTGGTGCCGCCCGGCCGGAAGCCATGGGCTGGAGTGACGCCGAGATGGTGGCCCGCAGCCACGTGGAACTGACCAGCCTTCTGAACATCGACGAACCTCCCCGGAGCGCGGTGGTGAAACGCTACCATCGCGCCATGCCACTCTACCGGGTGGGACATCTGGAATGGTTAAGCACTCTGGAAGATCACCTCTCACGTTGGCCAGGACTGGCCTGGGCCGGAAATGCCTACCGAGGGGTCGGCATTCCCGACTGCGTGCGCTCAGCCAATGAGGCTATCGCCAAGCTGGCCGAAGCTTCAGCCGGCTAGCGACGAACCACCTGAACCTGGCGTGGTGCACCCTGGCGACCGGACCCATCGCGAGCGACCACGGTCAAATTCAATGGAGAATTGTCGGGAATGGCGGTGGCGTTCACCTGGACTGAGAAACGCCCTCTGCCGTCGGCCTGAGCTCCGCTCTGGAGCGTGCCTGCGAAGCGAGGACTGGTGCCGGTCACGCTCACCTGAGCGTTGGGCAGGGTCTGACCTTGCAGATCAAACACCGGCCGAACCGGTTGCCCATTGCGCAGATTGAGACGAGACACATCCAGGCGGGCGCCCGGTCCGCCTGGCTGGCCGACACGTCCCACGTTGAAAGCCACCGCCCGGGCAGCCTCGAGCTGGGAGACCTGGCCATTTTTGCGCAAGTGGACCAACAATGTTCCTTGTGAAACGTGCAACCGATTGGGCACGGTAAACCGACCCCGGTATTCCCCGGGCTGGACCTCGCTCATGGGTTGATTCTCAACCACTCCCAGGATGTCGAAACTAGCGTTACCATTCCGATCTCCAGTTGCACTCACCAGCAGCTGATCGCCCCCGCTCAGGGAGCCGCGAGCGTTATGACTGACGGCAGTCAAATGGGGCGGACGCTTGGGATGGGAGGGTGGCGGCTGGGCCGGTGCGGGCGCGTCCGAAGCAGCGCTGGAGCTCGTCAAAAAGACGGTCTGGGTGGCTTCCTGCCAGCGCACCTCGGTGCCCAACGCCTCCGAGACAAAGCGCAAAGGCACCATGGTGCGACCGCCCACGGTGGCGGCCGGACTATCTAGAGTCACGGCCCGTCCGTCCACCAACGCCTGATTCGAACCCAATGTCAACTGCACCGACTGAGTTCCGCGAGAAGCTGTAATGCGGGAAGTGGCCGGCTCAAAGCGGACATTGGCTCCCAGACTTTCGAAAATGCCGCGCAATGGCACCATCACCCGTCCGCCCATCATCACCGGGGGCTGATCAAATTGCAGGGGCCGTCCGTTCAGCTCGGCCACGATAGGCTGAGCCAGCGCCGGTAAACAAAAGCCAGCGGCCAGGACGGCCGCCCGCAGTGTCTTCTTCATACAGCAATACCTCCCAAAGATTAAGTCCAGAATACCGCCGACCACCGAGCCAGTCGGGGGTCTGCAGTACCGCCATGGGAGTACGTCCGTTGTTCGTTCGAAAGGGTCAGGATGGCGCGATCGGCAGGTCGATGTGGAAGGTGGTGCCCACACCTGGCTCACTCTCAAAATGGATGGACCCCTGGTTGTTCTCCACCACGATTCGGTAGGCCAGCGACAACCCCTGACCGGTGCCCTCTCCCACCGGCTTGGTGGTGAAGAACGGCTCGAAGATCTTGGTCTGAGTTTCTCTGGACATTCCCGCGCCGTTGTCTGAAACAGACAATCGAACCATCTCTCCATGCCTGGAGGTGGTGATTCGAATGACCCCCATCTGGTCGGACTTCATACGAATGGCATAGGCGGCGTTGACCAGCAGATTCAGCACCACCTGAGTCAGTTGGTCGCGTATGCAGAAAGCAGGCGCCAGCCCTGGCTCAAAGCAAGTCTCAATGGTCGCCACGGGACGGTACTCACAAGCCGAGACGGTCAGGGTCGTGCTCACTATTTCCTCGAGAAACACGGGCCTCTTTTCGCCGCGGCTTGAGTGAGAGAAGCGGCGCATCGCCTGAACGATCTTCACGACCCGCTCCAGGCCACGAAAGGACGAATCCAGGGCCTCGGGGATTTCGTCCTGGTAGTAGCTGTAGTCGGTCTGCTGCAGCAGACCCTCCAACCGGGCGCTCAATTCGGGATGCCCGGCCGCCAGCTCGAGAAGGCCACCGACGACGCGGGTAAGACTGGAGAAGCCCTCTCGCAAGAAAGTCAGATTGTCCCCGAGGAACTGAACGGGCGTATTGATCTCGTGAGCCACCCCGGCCGCCAATCGCCCGATGGCTTCCAGCTTGGAGGCCTGCAGGAGCTGGTGTTGAGTCTCCTCCAACTGGCTGGTTTTCTGGGCCACCGCTTCCTGCAGGACCGCATTCTGTTCCAGCAGGCTAAAGCAAGACTGTGCCTTCTGCCTCTCGTACAGTCGGTCCATCAAGACCTTGAGGCTGCGGTCGCGGGCAGCCAGCTCCTGCTCCAATTCCTGGATGCGATGACTCATCTGGACTCCGTTCCCAGGGCCACTCCCGTAAACGTTTGATTCATGTGAAGCGCCTGAAACTGTTCGCCAAAAGTATTGAACCCCACGGCGTTCTCTCTTTTCAACAGGTCGGCCATGGCAGTCTTGAGTCCGGCCTGCTCAAGTTCCAGGCGGCGCAAGATACAATCGAAGCCCAGCACTAGGCTTGTCCCGCCCAGCTCACGCCGAACATCGAGAAAGCCCCGCCGGGCCTCCTCAAGAGGGTCCAGGGGAGAACCCGCGCTCAAAACCAGTCCCTCCTCCACCCTGCAGTACAAATCCAGGCCCCCATCCGCACGCACTTCTCGAATCGAGCGCAGGTAGCGCTGACCGCCAAGCTCTAGAACCCAGGGATGACGGGCGATCTGCTCCAGGCTCAACTCACCTGGAGCACCCAAGATACGAGCATATTCCAGCGCGGCAGGCTTGCCGTTGAGTTCGTACACCACTCGGCCGTCGTGCGCCGAGGCAGTCACCACGAAGCGTCGCTCCGAGCATTCGGAGTGTTCAAACTTGAGCAGTCGGAATGGAACATCGACCTCCACCAAGAGCACCAGCCCCCCGCCCGAGAAGACCTGCTCCCCCCAGGCCAGCCAGGTATGCTTGAAGTCCAGCGGGCCTCCGGTCGACCCGCCCACCAACGGGACCCGTCCGGCCAGCGGGAACAGATAATGGACAAACTCCTCTTCCTTTTGAGAAAGTCCATCCAGCAACATCAAAGCGAAAGCCTGGCCCCTGGCCTGGCATAGACCACGAGCGATTTGACCGATCGAATCGCGATCGTCCAGCCGGGCGCAATAGAAGGGGGTCACACGCAAGCAGCCACCCAGACTTACCGCCTGCAGGCCGCTGGCGTGGTAGCCTGCTGCGCCAAAAACGCCGGCAGAAGCACACCCCCACGTCGGACAGGCAAAACGATTGGACATTTCTCGGGCCAAAAGTTGCTCGTCATAAGTAGCTGAGGCAAAATAGAGCACGGCCAGCGAATCCTGCTGGCCGATCTGCTCCGACACCTCTGCCACGGCCAGTTGGGCGTCCGGGTTGCTACTGTAACCTTGCCTCGGACGGATCACGCGTCCTCCCGCTGAGAGTTTCCTATCGATGGTCGGCGGGTTGCAAAGACATGAAAAGGAGGGAATTCCCCCGGAAAATCCCGCTACTCCCTGTCGGTCAGGCGTCTTCCAGGACCAGGATCAGCAGGCCCATTTGTATTTTAGAGCCCACCTTTAAAAGCGTTGGCGTCTTGGGATCAACCGGATGGTTATCCACCAGAGTTTTGTTGGTCTGCGAGCGCTGGTAGAGCAGATAAGCTTTTTTCTTCGGATCCCAGACCATCTCCGCGTGCTGGCGCGAGACGGTGGCTTCATAGAAGAAAAGGAAGCCCTTGGCCTGCTCACCACGAGTGGTGGCCCGGCCCATCAAAATATTGGGCTCGCTTACCGGAAAAACCTTATCGGCATCGTGGCCTTGAACGATTCTAAGCCTCAGACCCATCCGACACTCTTCCGTGCTTGCGCGGGCAGGCCTCTCATGCGGAGAGAAAAATCCGCGCGCGACTAACGAATGCGGCCGGCCCGGTTGAAGGGAAAGAAGATAAATTCGGCCTTACCCACGTAGTGGTCGAGCGGCACATCGTGCCAGAAGCGGGAGTCAAACGAGTCATTTCGGTTGTCGCCCATCATAAAGGCGCAGCCCTTTTTCACGCGATACTCGGGAAAGTCGTCGGCAATGGGCTCTTTAATCCAGGGCTCGTCGATGACTTCGCCGTTGCGCACCAACTTGCCGTCCTTGACCGCGATCAGGTCGCCTTCAATGCCCACCACGCGCTTAATCAGGTCTTCCTTATTGCCGTGGTAGGTGTCCGGGGGATGGAAGACGGCCACGTCTCCCCGCGCCGGCTTCGCGAAGCGATACTGCAGCTCGTTGACCAGGATGTAATCTTTCACCAACAGCGTGGGGATCATGGAGCCCGAGGGGATGTAGTAACTGCGAACGATGAAGTGGATCAGGAGCAGAGCGCTCACGCCGGCATGCACGATGGAGTCGATAAACTCGTTGACGTTTCGCCGCTTCAGCGGTTCGGATATAAGCGAAGGCTGGAAGTAAATCACCAGTCGAGCAAACGTCAAGGCGTAGAGGGCGATAAAAAGGTGAGTCTCGGTCACGTCAGCGGCTTCTTGCTGCCAAAGGTGAACCCTCCCTGCACGCGGGACAGAAGGAAGTCAGAATGGGAAAAACCATCATATTGCTGCTGATCGCCATCGTGGCTGTCACCTTTGGCGACATTTGGATGTCCCAAACCATGAAGGGGGTAGGCGAAATCAAGATTTCCAGCCCCGCCGATTTTTTCAGCTTTGTCGGCCGCATCCTCTCCACGCCCCGCTTCTGGATGGCGGTGTCGGGAATGGCCACCTTCTTTTTTATCTGGACTTCCATCCTGTCGTATGCCGACCTGACCTTCGTCTTGCCCTTCACCGCCCTCACCTACGTTCTGAATGCGATTCTGGCCCCCATCATGCTGAACGAGACGGTGACCCCCACCCGTTGGGCTGGCGTGCTGCTGATCGCCGCCGGCGTAGCCCTGGTGGGCCTTTCCGAAGCCTGGCAGAAAAGCGGCCAGACCTGACCGCAGGGTTTAGGCCAGGCTGAGCCGGGCATGTTTTTTTCGAACATCTGCAAAGGATAGCCAGGACCCTATCCAGGGTTCTTGAAAACTTTTCAATACGAATGAATCGGGCAAAACTGGCGGCAATGGCGGTGGCACTCGGACTGGGCACAGTAGCCCTGGCCTGGCCCGCCCACGTCCAAAAAGGCCCGCCCGCTCTGGTCTGTCGACCGGGGCAAGAAGTACGCCTGGGAGTTTCGGGTGTGCCCTGGTGGATTAAAGGTCAGGTCGGCCAGCGAGCGGTGGCTGTGAGCCGAGACTGGCAGGGTTTCAGTCTCAAAATCCCTGAGGACCAGCCCGATGGCCCCAGCCAGTTGGAAGTTCAGCTGGGAGGTCTGCGTGGTCAGGCCTGGACCTGCGCGTTGCAGGTAGACTCGGTTGCGCCCGAATTATCTGTCTCCTCCCCTCGAGAGGGCTCGGCGCTGGCGGCTGACTCGGTGGACATTCGGGGCTCGGCCGATGGCCCTTTCCACATGAATTTGGCCCTGGGACCGGGCTGGAATGAAATCCACCTGCTGGCGCGCGACGCCGCTGGCAATGAAACCCGGCTCAAAAGACGCGTCTTTTCCGATCGGAAACCTCCCAGCATGTCCTTGGAGCGCATGCTGCCCGACGGCAGCTCGGAACCCTTACGTGGCAAGGACAGTCCCAAGGACAGCTTCCGCGTGCGCGTATTGATGCAGGACGACAGCGGGGTGGCTCTTCTGCGCTACCGTCTGGACGGCGCCAGGTGGACCAAAGCCAGCTTAAATCACACGGGCCATAGCTGGCAGGCGCTCTTCCCCTTGCGCAACCTGGCCGAAGGCACTCGCAGGCTCGAATTCGAAGTGGTCGACCTGGCTGGTCGCAAAGTCAGCGCAGAAGCCGACTTCCTGGTGGATTCCAGCGAGGAACTGGGCAGCAAGATGATCACGGCGGGAGCTCGGGGCCAGGACGTGACCCAGTTGCAGCGCCGCCTTGTGGACGCCGGCGTGCTCCAGGAGGAACAGGTCTCCGGCGAATTCGACAGTCAGACCGAAGAAGCGGTCAGAGAATTTCAAAAGCGCGAAGGCCTGGAGCCCACCGGGCGGGTGGCTCAGCTCACGCTGGCGGCCCTGGGCCCGCGAATCTTCGTGAACCTGAGCCGCTTTGAGCTGGTGCTGGATCGACCCGGTGAGGAGCCGCAACGCTTCCCGGTGGCCTGCGGACAGCCCGCCTACCCCACTCCCACCGGCAGTTTCACGGTGGCCGAGAAGGTCAAGGACCCAGCCTGGATCCCTCCCGATTCGCCCTGGGCTAAGGAAGCCGAAACCATCCCGCCCGGCCCAAGCAATCCGTTGGGGACGCGCTGGATCGGACTGTCCTGGGGGGGCGTAGGTATCCACGGAACGAATGCCGACTGGTCCATCGGCTCAGCCAGTTCCCACGGCTGCTTACGAATGCACATCTACGACGTAGAAGCCCTCTACGACTTGCTCAAGGAAGGCACACCGGTCACCATTTACGGCGGCTGGGAGGACAGCCCCCACATCAAGCACTACTGGCCCTGATCACTCGCTCACCAGCGGGATGGCCGTCTTTCCTCCCGGATGTAAATCTGAGCTCCCCTGGTTTTACGCCTGCCGAGACGGAAAATCTGTGAAAAGGATTACTTTAATTGACCGGGTTCAATGGGCTCATACTCGGGGCGGTGATCGGCATCCGCCGCCTTCTTCCGCTCCTCCACCACCGACTGGTTGAACTTGGCCAGCCAGTCACCCCAGCCGGTCTCCTTGGCGAAAGCCAGATGATCGTAGCGCTTGGCCATAAAGTCAGCGAAGCGATCCTTACTCAGGCTCATCTGATTGACGGGGGCGAAGATACTCAGCCCGTGGGCATCGTAGTGCCCTTCGTAATAGACCACGGTGGTGGTCTTCTCTTTGCCGTCGCTGCTGCTGCCCTTGGCTACAACCTCAGAACGCTCGTAATCGTGAGCGTTGTTGGTGACGACAGCCGAATCGACGGATGCCACCAGAGCTTTGGCAGCCTTGGCCAGGGCTTTGTCTTTCTTTTCCTCAGCTAGCTTCTGCAGTTCCAGGCCGATCCCATGCAAATCGCGGGTTTGCGCCGAGAAACTGGTGATGGGATCACCGTGCATGCCAAAGTGCTGAGACTCCAGGATGGCATCGGCCAGTTCCAGGGTGGGAATCTTGGTTTTATCCAGAGCACCCACCAGATCTTTGACGCTTTCGGTGACGTCGCCCACCTTGGAGAGATTGACCAGACTCTTGTCCGGTGCGACCCGAGGCTTGTCGTCATACTCTTTGACCACGCGTTTACCCAGCTGCAGAGGGGTCATGGGCTTGCCTTTTTCACTGGCTTCAACCAGATCTTTAAGGATGTTGCCGTAATGCTGATAGGTCTTGGATGTCACTTCCTGGGAGGCCAGGTAGTAGTCGGCGCGGTCTTTGAGCTGGTGAGCCACTTCACTGGAGGCCATCAGACAGGCGGCCATATCGATCAGAGCCGGCCTGGCTCCGGTGGCGTTCTCCACCAATTCCAGGGCCTTGCTGATCTGCGAGGGGGTCATAATCTCGTGACCCAGCGGAGTACCGTCGCTGGTCATGGCGCCCAGCAGACTGCCGCCGTGGTCGGCCATGCACACCATATAGTTCTTAGCCGGGTATTTTTTGATCGAGTCGATCAAGCAATCGGCCAGGGTGGTCGGTTCGCACATATGCACATCTTCAGCCAATTTGGCCGTGCATTCAGAGTAAATCTTGCGATCATCCTCGACCTTGTCGTGCTTGGTGACATAATAACGTCGCAGGCCGGACCAGTCGCCGTCGACATTGGTCGGTTCATAATCGTAATTGCGCTCTTTGTAGATCGCTTCCAGCTTCTTCTGAGGCAGTCGTCCCAGCTGAGCCACGATATTGACCCTATCGGTGGAGCCGACTTTGCGCTCCATCAGCCGTAGAGCCTGAGTGATACGCTCTTCCGCATCATTATCGCCATCTAAATACATGATGACGGTCCAGTCCTTGGGCTCCTCGCTCTTGGCAGGCTTCTTGGCGGGGGCCTGAGGCGGCAGCTTGGGCGCTTTGGCGGCGTTCTTAGAAATAAGCATATCGATGTAATCTGACTCCCTCTGTTCACTCAGACTAGCGAGCGCCAGGCGCAGGGGTGTTACAGGGTTGTTAAGGCACAAACGGGAGGGCCCATCCTGAAAAATTCCCGAAAACCAACTCAAATGCGGGCTCGGCTGAGAGGTTCAAATTCGTTTGTTTCCTTTTTCGGAAAGCCGGGCAGGCGAAAAGCCAGACGGGGTGCAAACTGTGGCGGTGCAAAGCTTCTGAAAGACTGCCGATTTTGCCCAGAAAGGCCCACGACCTTGAGCAAACTGCGAATTTTGGCCGGCACCCGCAAGGGGGCGTTCATTCTTACTTCAGATTCCAATCGAGAGAAATGGAATGTGAGCGGTCCCCATTTTGCGGGTTGGGAAATCTATCATGTCAAAGCCTCGCCGGTCAATCCGGACCGAATTTACGCATCTCAGACCAGTGGCTGGTTCGGTCAGGTGATCCAGAGGTCGGACGATGGCGGTCTGACCTGGCAGGCGGTGGGCAATCAATTTCCCTACGAAGGCGTGCCAGGAACCCATCAATGGTATGACGGCACGCCTCACCCCTGGGAGTTCAAGCGCGTCTGGCATTTAGAGCCGGATTTGCACGACCCTGAGGTGGTCTACGCGGGTGTGGAGGACGCAGCCCTGTTTCGCTCGGTCGACGGCGGGCAAAGCTGGCAGGAACTGGCCGGACTGCGTGGCCACGGCTCAGGCCCAGACTGGCAGCCGGGGGCGGGCGGCATGTGCTTGCACACCATTCTGCTCGACCCCAAAACTCCCGGGCGCATTTATGTAGCCATTTCGGCCGCTGGAGCATTCCGCAGCGATGACCACGGCCAGAGCTGGAAGCCGATCAACAAAGGTCTGGTCTCCGAATTTATGCCCGACCCTCAGGCCGAGGTCGGCCACTGTGTGCACCGTCTGGCCATGCACCCTTCCCGTCCCCAAACGCTGTTCATGCAGAAGCACTGGGACGTTATGCGTAGCGACGACGCTGGCGATTCCTGGCACGAGATCAGCAATAATCTGCCCAGCGATTTCGGCTTTCCCATTGAAGTGCACGCCCACGACCCCGAGACCGTCTACGTCATTCCGCTCAAGAGTGATTCAGAGCGGTTCCCACCCGATGGCAAACTGCGCGTCTACCGCAGTCGCAACGGTGGTCAGCACTGGGAAGCCTTGAGCCAGGGCTTGCCCCAAAGCGACTGCTACATCAACGTCCTGCGCGACGCGACCTGCGTGGACCAACTCGATCCCTGCGGCATCTATTTTGGCACCACCGGGGGACAGATCTACGTTTCGCCCGATTCAGGCGATCACTGGATTACGGTCGTGCGTGATCTGCCGGCCGTGCTCTCGGTGGAAGTGCAGACCCTGGCTTGATCCAGGTCAAACTGCCCGGCCCGCTGCGACTGCTGGCCCAGATCGACGGTGAGGTGTGGCTGGAGGTCTCGGCGCCGGTAACCCAGCGTACCCTGCTGGACGAACTGGAGCGCCGCTACCCTCCCCTCCTGGGCACCCTGCGCGATGCCCACAGCGGCAAACGCCGGGACTTCATCCGATTTTTCGCGGAGGGTCAAGATCTGTCCCATCAGTCTCCAGATGACCCTCTGCCTGAGTCGGTGACCCGGGGCCAGGAACCTTATCTGGTGGTAGGTGCCATCGCGGGCGGGTGAGGGCCTGAAGAAAAGCTCAAGCCCCGGCGTGAACCGGGGCTTGATTGGCCGACCCTGACAGGCAGATACGAAAATTCCACTTTTGTCTGGAAGGGCGTCCGCAGCGTCAACTGCAGATGGAACGCCAATCTGACTGGTTCGCTTTTGTTCGTCTCCTGGTCGGGGTTCGCTTAACCTGAGTTTAGCCGACCTTTCGCCCCTCAAGGAGGGACCGCCATACTGTGGCAAATGGTCAGCTTCGAGCTTGCATCAGCCCCTACGAAAGAACTACCGAAAACAAAGTAAGACAGGTTGGGGGTTGGGCACGGTCAGCCATTCGAAGCGGGTGAATCCGGCTTCGCGGCCCATTTCTTCCAGCTGAGCACGGGTGAAGACAGTGCCGTCCTGAGTCCACATCAGCATATTCAGATCAAAAAGATTGGAGAAGACATCCTGGCCGCGAGGGTCGGAGGCCACCATCTCGGCCACCACCAGAACACCGCCCGGATTGAGGCCCTCGTAGATGCGCTTGAGCAAGACCCGCGAAGCAGCTTCGCCCTCGCTGTGCAGAATGTGACCCAGGAAAGCCACGTCTGATTTGCCTAGCTCCACATCACGGAAGTTTCCTGCGCGGAACTGATAGCGTTCGGAGCAACCCAATCGGGTGGCGAAGACTTTAGCCACCTGATCCAGCACCACTTGTCGATCGACCGCAACTACCTGAAGTTCCGGTTGAGCCGCGGCCAGGGCCAGACTCCACACGGCCGAACCGCAGCCAATATCAATAGCGGTTTTGTAGACAGGCAGGGAGCGAGCCACCGACTGAGCGGCCGGCCAGTTCAGGTTGAACAGGCTGTCCACAAACCCGGCGAAAAAAGCTCCGTCGTCCTGATCGCTCTCCACTCGGGTCCCTGGAGCATGTCCCTGACGAATGGCTTCGGGGAGCTGCACCCAGCTGGCAATTTCTCGAGTCTGATGGGCCAGCACTCCCCCGAGATAGGCCTGGCTGCTGGGCAAAAGGAACATTTCGGTATCCTGGCACAGCTTGAATTGCTCCCCGTGCTGTTGCAGAAGCCCCAGTGAAGTCAGGGTGTGGACCAGCGGCGCCATTCCGCGCTCCTGACAGCCGCAAGCGGCGGCCAGACTGGCAATCGTGTCTTTCCCCTCGGCAATGGCTGAAAAAACATTGAGTTGAATGGCCGAGTAGACAGCCACGCTGGGTACAAACCCGAAGGCGAACTGCATAATTCTTTGAGGATTGGGTGCGGTTTGAGTTTCCATATCCCGGCCTTCGTCAGCCCGGCGGCAATTTCCGCCAGAAATGAACCTGATGATTGACCCTCTGAATGGGATCTTGAATCCCGCGGGCTGCTCGAAAATCATTGACTGCGGCATAGGCGCCGATGACCGGATTGTAGTCGTCAATGATAATAAATCCACCCCAGGAAACCTGATCGTAAAGATTTTCCAAGGCTGTCAGGGTGGACTCATACCAGTCCCCATCAAGACGCAGCAAGGCCAGTTGCCCCTGCCATTTCGGCAGGGTTTCCGAGAACCACCCTTCCAGAAAACAAACTCCCTCGTCCAACAATCCAAACCGCTCAAAATGTGAACGAACTTCGGCCTGAGAGACGCAAAAGGAACCGGTTTCTCGCAAAAAGGCGTGCAGCACCGCGTCCAGCAGCCGGTCAGGCTGGGGCAAACCTTGGAAGGAATCAACCACCCAGGTGCGCCGTCGCCTGCCCACGCCCATGGCCTGCTGGACGGCACGCAGCAAAATGCAGGCCCCACCACGCCACACTCCACATTCCATAAAGTCCCCGGGAACGCGCAACCAGATGGCCTGCCGAGCGCACAGGCGCAAATTCTGCAGGGCGTCCGAAGTCAGCAGACTGAGGGCCTCGGGAGAGTTGATACGAATCAGCCGGGCCACGTCTTCAACCTGATTCTCGAGCAGAAGACCCCGCAGGATCAGGCTCTGCTCCTGAGGCAGGAGCAGTTTCCCCTTTTTCAGTGCCCGAGCCTCAGCCGAAAACTGGTTGCGCACCCGGCGCATCAGGGCCCCTGCCCGGCTCAATTCGACGCGTGAAAAAGGCTCGTCCGCGCGCCCACTCAGCAGAGAACCGGTCACCCCGGCCTGGACCAGATTGAGGTAGGACTCTTCCAGATCAAAGCTCATGGCGGCGGGTTCGATCTCCAGTCGGGAACCTCTTTTGCCATAAACGAGATTTATGACAGCCGGAGGAATTGTATTGGACCGAGAGCGTCTGGCGCCGATACCATTCCAGCACAGGAGGATAGAATTATGCTGAAGCTCTACAACTCAGATTTATGCCCGTTTGCGCACCGAGCCCGGCTGGTGGTCAGCGCCAAAAGCATTGAACACGACCGGATTCACATCGACTTGAAGAACATGCCGCAGTGGTACAGGGAGCTCTCGCCCAATCAGAGCGTGCCCTTCATCCAGCACGACGAAAAGAGTCTCCCAGAGTCGCTCATCATCATGCAGTATTTGGATGAAGCCTTTCCAGGCCTGAAGTTGACCCCCGAGGATGCCTATGGGCGAGCTAAGATGCGTCTGGCGCTGGATGCAATCGGGTCCAAGCTGGTCACCGCCATCTCACCCGCCTTCCGCGGCCCCGACTTTCAGTTGCCCGCCGATGAAGAGCTCTGGAGCCCGCTCGAAGCCAGCCTGGATGCTGACGGACCTTTCTGGCTGGGGGCCCAACTGACCCTGGCCGACCTGGCCGCCTACCCCTGGTTTGAGCGCTGGCCCCTCCTTCAGCAGCGCACCGGCCGGGCCCTGAACCTGCCGCCCCGGCTCAAACGCTGGCTGGCAGCCGTCTCGAATCTGCCGGCCGTGCTCAAGGAAGCCCGCAGCACGGAATTCTACCTGGAGGCCATGGCCCAACCCGCCGCCCGCTAGGAAGGGGCGAGCGAACGGGAAAAGTTCACGGACGCCTTCGGCCCGGGCCTGTAGAGTCAACAAATGCTACAGCGTTTGATGAACTTCTACGGCTTCCGGGCCGAACTTTTGGAGGCCGGCGCTCTTTGCCATCTTTTCCCTCGCGGCCAGCATCATCCCGACCTGGACTGGGCGGCCGCCACCTTTCGACTGCGCGCCCGCCAACAATCTCAAGACCTGTTCGCTCTTTACCGTCTGCCCCAACCGGACATCTGGGTGCTGGTCTTTGAAGTGGACGGGGAATGGGTGCGCACCTTCGAGCATTGGCCCAACCTTCGCGATGTGGCCGCAGCTCTGCGCCAGGCCATGACTGGCCCTGGGACTCCCTACATTCCCAGCGGCACGCTGGTGGACGGCCAGCAGGAACTGGAACGGGAGGTGCGGGCCTGGTGGTGGCAGAGACTGCAAGACAACCTGAGAAGTCCCGAACCCGATCCGGAAGACTGGCCGCACCGCTGGGCCGACTTGCTCATCACCCTGGACTGAGTCGGCTAGTTCGGCGTTTCGGCCTGCTGCCAGGCCGAAACGGCATCGTTCAGGGCAGCTGCGACAGTCCCCAACCGGCTGGTCTCGGCCGCCATAAAGGCCAGGCTCTCCAAGAGCCAGTTGCCCAAACGAGGATTCACCAGATGATAGAAGACCTTTCTGCCTTCCTTACGCTCGGCGACCAGTCTCTGAATTTTGAGCAGACCCAGATGCTGACTGAGTCGAGAAGGGGAGATCTGAAGCAGCTCCCTTAAGCAAGCGACTTCTTTCTCACCCGATTGGAGCTCGAGACAGACCCGCACTCGGTCCGGGTGGGAAAGACTGTCCATGAGTTGAGCCATTTGCTCTGCGGCGATTTTCCTGTGAGGCACACTGCCATAGTAATCACTGGCTCGGCGAAAAGCCAGATTACCAGGTTTAGATATTGTTAAGCTTATCAATGCCTCAGACAGGCCAGGGCACTAGCGGACCTTGCGCAGCATCTCGTCCCAGCGAGTCTCCTGAGCAAAGCGAGTGGTATGATAAGGATTCATCTTCATCCGAGACTGGCTCTCCGGGTCAAGATTGGGAATCTGAAAATCATCCGTCAGCGTGGGGGCGGCCGCTTGTTTTCGATACTCGATGTTCAGGCCACTGGCATTGGGATACTTCTGGCTATGCTGCTCAGCGATCACTGCCTCGCCCAGAGCGCTCTTCACCTGAGCCGCGGCTTCCGCAATCTCCCCCCCGAACTTTGCTCCGGCCAGCTGCACCAGGTGGCCAGCGTCGGCGAAGTCATAGAATTTCTGAGCCTGCTGAGCGACCGGCGCGAAATCTTTGGGAGTGAGGTTGCTGTCCAGCACCTTGCCCGCAAAGTTGTCCAGGGCAGCCGAAACATTGCCCATTTTGCTCAAGTCAATGGCGGACATGGTTCCAAGGTCTCGTTGGTGACCTTCCGCCATGGAGACGATGGCCTTGGCCATATCGGCCGGAGTCAACGGATCACGGGCTCGCAGAGCGGCGGCAGCGTAGTTGAGCACTTTGCCACTCAAAATGCGACTATTGGCGTTGCTCTGCTTGCCCAGTGCCTCGTCATACTGCCACCCGGCCCCGCCTTCAACTTCCTCCGAAGCCACCATGTACGAAGCATAGTCCTTCAGTTGATGGGCGATCTCTGTGGAAGCCATCAGGCACTCGTCGAAGCCGAGCACGTCAATCTTTCGACCGGTCTTTTCCTGCGCGCTTTTCAAAGCGGTTTCCAGATCTGTTGCATTCATCCAGCTATCGGTCGATTCGGAGTGGTGAGCACCCTTCCAGCCGGCCCCGTGATCTGAACAGACCAGAAAGAAGTGTTTGGAGGGATACTCCTTCATGGCCCAGGCGATGGAATCGGCCAAATTTTCGGCGCGCGCCATATCGTGGCTCCGGCCAAGGTCCTGAAGGACGGGAGACTTGAGACCAGGAGTCGAGTCCGTTTCAAGTTTTAGGCGCACCACCGAACCCCCCCTGGGCTGGTGAGAGGTTTCGGCCACCACGTTCATTTCGCTGGTGCTGCCCACGCGCTCGGCTTCGTCCAGATCGGACTGCATGTAGCTGTACAGGTTATTGTCGGAGACGGAATAGATCAGAACAGTCCAATCTTTGAGCTGGGGTTGAGCCGGCGGCGCGGGCTGCTGAACCGGGGGTTGCTGCTGTGCAGGGGGCTGCTGTGCAGGGGGTTGCTGTGCAGGGGGTTGCTGGGCCGGAGGCTGACCGGGCTGAAACTCGTCACGAAGCGACAGTTCTGCACCAGGCTGTGGAGACTTGGAGACAACCGGGCTACGAAATGCGGGAGTGTGCGTGCTTTGAATGATCATGATCGTGTCCTCTTCTTTTCAAATGGTGTGGTTCAGGCGGCGCGGCGGGCCAGATAGGCCCCGACCGATGCGCCGATGAGGCCCCCGACGATGGGACCCGCGGCCGGGGCCAGCAGACCGACTGGATAGGCCAGCCCGGCTGCTGCGCCAGACACACTGGCCAGCAAGAATCCACCGGCTGCAATCGTGCCGCAAGTGGATGCGATGTCGTTGATAGGGTCGCCGTTCAGGCTCTGCTCGAGGCCTTCACGGAAGATGGGACCGGCCGCGACCAGGGTGGCAGCTCCCGCGCCAAGTCCGGCCAGTGAGGCCAGAGCGGCAGCTCCCTGAGCTCCGGCGATGGCGCCCAGCAAGGCTCCACTCACTCCGCCCGCCACCGTCAACGAGCGGGTTGAGCGAGACAACTCCACCCCATCGGGAGAGGGTTGGGGCCCTTCCGGTGCGGGCTTAGGGTTGGGCCTCAAGAGAGGCCGGATGGTGGGGTTCTGCTGGAATGCGTTGACTCTCATGGTTTCTTCTCCTTGCAAACTCTTTATTTCTTAATTTTGAAATTAACGGAGAAGAGAATATCTGGTGTTGCCATGTTGTGAACAACAGTAGAGTCATACCCGATTCGCCGGTCTGACCAAAACCATCGGGATGAGAGCAACTTTCCACCAGCAGCGAGGACGGTTTTTCGCATCCCGACTCCCCGCCTACGGCTTGAACAAGACCCGCGCCCCGCATGGGGCTTCGCAGCCCGAAGGTGTGCCTGTTTCGCCCCTGTGCGTCGCGTCAGAGTGACTCTGTCAGACACCGACCGCACAGCCCACGGCACCTGCCGATCAGCTCGATGCTTCACTGCGAGACTGCTCACAGCGGGTAAAATCACTTCCCCCACAAAAGGACAAGGTAATGAGACTCGCAACACACCTCACGACCGCGCTTGCACTGCTGGCCCTGGGCTGCGGCAGCACCTCCTCCGACCTCACCCCCGGCAGCAGCCAGGCCTCAACCCTCAATCCCATCAGCGGTAAGATCGTCAGCGAAAGCGGCGCGCCCCTGGCCGGCGTGCAAATCGTGGCTGAAGAGCGGTTAAGCAACCGCTCCACCACAGCCCTGAGTGACAGCGACGGCTCCTTTACCCTACCGGCCCTGCGCGGCGAGGTCTTCGACCTGCAACTGGACTTGGCCAGCGACCCCAACACCGCCACCTGCCTCTACGGGCCCCTCAGCGCCGGGGAAAGCCAGCAGGAGCTCAGGCTAAGATCCACCGGGGCCCGACCCAAGGGCAGCCTCTTCGGCAGACTCGAGCTCGAGCGCGGGGTACCGGCACCCGCACAGCAAATCCAGGTCCGCCTCGGCTCTGGCCGCTGGGTTGACAGCCTGGACCTGGCACCCGTCGGAGTCACCACCCAGGGCGACGGAAGTTTCGAAGTCTCTCTGAGCTCAAGCCAGGAAACCGAGCTGGATCTGGAGGTGCTCAACAGTTCGGGCTCACTCCGGCAGTTCGTGGACCTGTCCAAGCAGTCTAAAGCTTGCTACGTTGAAGTCGCCCTCAACCACTCCCCCGTGCTCAATCGTCTGCGCTGCAACCAGTCCGAACCAGTCCCCGCGGGTTCCTCGCCTTCCCCCCGGGGGCTACTGCCTCTGCAGCCGCCGGGTCTGCGCAAGTTTTCCGTTGCCTTCGCCAGCCAGGGCGGACATGACTGGCTGAAACTCAGCGATGGCATCCTGCCACCGGGATACGCTGCCTCGACCATTCCCACGCCGCACTCGGCTATCCCGGACCTGACCGACTACGACTTCTTCAATCCCTCCAACTTCGCTCAGCATATCCCGTTCCGACCCGAGCAAGCCTTCGTAATCGGCTGGGTCTATCTCACCCCGGTCACCCCCCAAGGCACGACCTTCAAGCTCAACACCCTGAGCGCCTACGACACTCAACTCTGGCGAATCACGGATCTAAACGGCCTTGCTTACTTCCTCTCGGCCAATCCCGGCAATCTGGGCCAATGCCAGCTGAACCTGCCGGAACAAGCTGGCCCGATCACCAGCATCGAATTCGCCACCGACGCTTACCAGGCCGGCTATCCTTGATCATCGCCAGGCCCGGCCCGGGTTGAAGGCGGCACTCCCGATGGGGATGGACCGGATTCATGCCCTGCGACAAGACGCAAAATCCGAGAGCTCTAGTTGCTTCCACCTCGACCTCAAAGCCGCTTCGCTAAAACTCGGTCCCTATCTCTTGGACAACGGGTTGTGCCAGCGCAAGCCAGAAAATCGCCCAAAGTCGGCGTCATTCGAATGGACCTGAGCCTGGTATTCCAGGGCTAGAGCAGCAATATGGGCGTCGGTAACCAGGTTCCCGCCCACCCCGGCCTGCTGAAGCGTGTTCTCGAGAATTTCCAGATGCCTTGGACCGGGCTCAAGTATCTGTACATTCGGCCGGCTCAACCAGGAGCGCACGTGGATGAAGGCCTGAGGAATTTCCATCGGCACGACCAGAACGGCGGGGTGGGTCATAAGCCGAACGAACCCACAAAGGACGACCCAGGGGATTGCAACCGGCTCGTCTCCAGAAAGCAAGTTCTCCCACCACTGGCGAGCTGCTGTATGGGCTACCGCGTCTGAATTGTAAGCGAAGATGAGCAAGTTTACGTCAGGGACGATCACGGGTCGGTTCGCGCCTCGCGAATAAAGTCGCCGACTTCGAGTTCATCTACCAGTTGGTTGAGACGATTCGCATCAATACCCGGACGAAAACCGCCGCGGTGAGGGTGCACCTCGAAACGCTCGGGCTTCGCAAGGGTCTGCTGGGACAAGCCGCGCAAGATCAGTTCATTCAAGGCCTTCTTGAAAGAGAGTCCTCTTCGGTGGGCGTAGTTGTGCAGTTTTTCGGCCACATCGGGATCAATGGTCACCGTCGTTCTCATGTCTACATCGTGAGGACATACAACTATGCTGTCAAGATGCCATGGAAATAACGAACCGTCTTCTTGCTCCCCCTGAGCAGTCAGGGCGAGACGCCCGTGCCCACGCCCTTTCTGCGGACCTTCATTAACGCCGCCAGCGAGAGCAACCCCTTCGCGCCGACTTCCCTTAGGTTCAGGTTCCTTTCAGTAGCTCTCTCTATTGTCTAAGCACACAAATAGAAGACCAGTAGAGAGAGCCCTCAGCATGATTCTAAAGCCAGGAACCGGCACAAATCCGATTTACGCGCGCAAGCACGGCCACGAAATCCCGAACACGCTGGACAAAGTGCTGGCCGGCCTGTGCCCGGAATATCAACCCACCGGTGCCCGCAACTCCATGGACGCGGCCGAAATGCTTTGGAAGGGGGAGCATGTCGAATTCGCCTGCGGCTCACACCCGGCTCAAGCCACTCCCCCGGCTCCGCCCAAAAGCTATCCAACGACCTACTCAAACGAAACTTACGGGAGCCGCACTCCTGCTCCCATCGCCGCGCCCACTCTGCCCCCTCCGCCGCCGCCAGTAGCCTTGGCCGACCTTGAAGGTATCCTGGCGCCCGGCTTTGGCTGGTCAGAACAGGATTCCCAGCGCCAACTGCAAGCGATCAAGCATTGCCCGGGAGCTTCCCCTCAGGAAGTCATTCGCTCGGCTTTTCACCAGTCTCACCAACTTGACGGTCAATCTTTCAGTAAAACCGGTTGGTCGGCCGGCCTGACGGTGGCCTCGCTGGTGGCCGGAATGGGCGCCATCGCCTCCGCCTTGACCAATCCGGGTCTGGCGCTGGGACTGGCCGGAGGTGCGTTGGCCGGGGCTGGTGCTTCGGCCTTGCTCGTGAAGAGCTCACACCGGGATAGCAATAACAGCCACATTCTCTCCGACCTGGGGCGCCGCCTGGACGCCAAAACCTGGGGCCAAAACTACGAGCGTCACGGCTCCCATGGTAACTACCGAGCAGACTTCCTCCCCTAGCGGCGCTCGTTGTTCTCCAGCAGGCTCACAAAGTAAGCCATAATCCCGGGGGTTTCAGCCATGTGTTCGATATGCAACCCGGCCGACTGACCAAAGCTGGAGAGCAGCACCCATTCCACCGAAACAGGAATGCGCAGGTGGCCCACGCCCTGGAGCAACATAGAGAGTTCCAGTCTGTCGCCCTTTTTCAGTAACTCGCGCGATTTACAGGTGATTTGCTCCTGGTTGAGAGCGTCTATCCCCACCTCGTAGTCACTCTGCCGCTCCATCGTCAGATCGGACGCCTGGTCCACCGCGCATCACTGGCTGGATGGCCAGACAAGTTGGATGCCATCGCAACCGTCGAGAGGAGCACAATCGGGCCAAACCCGGACTGATCATGGCCGTGCAGTCTTTTGGCTCCGGACTCAAATCACACGTCCATTTTCACATTCTGGTGACCGACGGCGTCTACTTCCCGGACGGCAGCTACTTCGCTCTCGGCTTCTGGGATCAGCCCTCCCTGCTCAGCGAATTGCGGCACTCCATTCTCAAGTCTCTGGTGGCCCGCAAATGCCTCCAGCCCGAAACCGCGAAACTCCTCGAATCGTGGCCTCTG
>JAFEBA010000048.1 GCA_018266105.1 bacterium
TCCCAGATTCCCATGAAGAGGGCGTAATTGGGGAAATCCCCAGCAAAGTTGTGAGAACGAGAAACGTGTGGGTTGGTCAGCCCCTCCAACTGGTAAAGCGAGGCACTGTGAGGGCGTCCCCCGTCGCAGGGAAACATCACCGCCACCGGACTGAGCTGGCGCATGGCCAGCAAGCGCGCCTGGGCCAGCTCGTTGGCCAGCGCCTCCGCCAGAGCGTCCGCGCCCGGCTTGGCCTTGAGGCGAGTGCCTCCGTTGACCATGAAAAGACCAACCATCAGCCCCAGCAAGCTGGTGGTAAAGACCAGCTCGAGCATGGAGAAGCCTTTGCGTCCTGGCTTGAACATCGGTTGTTCCTCCTTCCCTCCGACCCAAACCACCATGATACACACGGCAGATAAAGGATGGATAAATCGGGGGCAACCTTAGAGGTATTCTCCGCCTGGCGCAGCGCACCTGTGATGGTCGAACGGCGAACTGAGGCCGGCCAGGACTGTGTTTACCGGGATAAAATCATCTGCAGACAATGTTACCTACTGGTCGATTTCATCCCAGTCATGGTAGAAGCTGGCCGAGCTCAGGGTGGGGTTGGCCGGGTCGGTTGAAACACTGGTGATGCCGGAGTGATAGGAATCCCGGAAAACCACCTTGTGCAGGTTGCTACTCCAGGCTCCGGAAATACCGCTTTTATAGGAATCTTTCCACTCCACTTGCTGGCTCTCTGGATTCCAAACCCCGGCCACCCCGCTATGATACGAGTCTTTCCACTCCACTTTATGCTGGACAGGATTCCATACGCCGGCAATGCCGCTCTTGTAGGACTCCTTCCACTCGACTTTATGCGCCTCAGGATTCCAGACTCCGGCCACGCCGCTGTGATAGGACTCTTTCCATTCAACCCGGTGCTGTTCGGGGTTCCAGACGCCCGCCACGCCGCTGTGGTAGGAATCCTTCCACTCCACTTTGTGCTGATCCGGGTTCCAGACACCGGCCACACCGCTGTGATAAGAATCTTTCCATTCCACCTGACGCGTGTCGGGATTGAAGACACCGGCCATGCCGGACTCGTAGCTATCACGCGTGACGATATTGGCGTCCTGTTCAATGGCCTGGGGAGCGGACGGAGTGCAGCCCGTCACAGCCGTGGCTCCGGCTGTCAGGGCCAGAGCGGCGGCCGTCACGCGTGCGAAGTGGCCAAGTTGCATGGGAAGAATCCTCCGTCGGAATTTTTCCCAGGCTAGCTGGTCTGGCTGAAAAGTTCCGGAAAGCCTACTTGAAGGCCCCGGTCTGCTCGTGCAAGAGCGCTTCCAGCTTGTCGAAACTTCCATTCCAACCCGGAGTCATGCTGTCGCGAGTGCGCAGGAACGCCTCCATCTCCGAGGCGTTGACCTCGCCCTCAGGACGCCAGGTAAGACTAATCCGAGTGCCCTCGCGTTCAGGCAAAAAAACCACGGTGGTATGCATCCTTTCAGGAAAGACAGGCAGCATGGGATGCTTTCCTCTGCCCTTCTGCTCATCCGAGAACATCTGCGAGTAAACCAATCGTTCGGGAGCCAGAATCTCGTGATATTCAACCCTGCCATAGAGTGCGCCACCCGGGTGGTCCATCCGATAGAAGGCGCTACCTCCGGGACGAATATCCACCTCCAGGTATTCCATCCTGGCGCCCGCCGGGGGCAGCCAGCAGGCCAGATGGGCGGGTTGAGTCCACATCGAAAAGACCAGCTCCCGCGGCGCAGCAAAATAGCGTTGGATGACAAAAGACTCCGAACCCTGGGTCTGCTTTTCTAGGTATTCGGCCAGCCGATCCCAGGTTGCGAGACCACCCGCTTTGCGAATAAAGGCCTCGCTGGCGCGGGCTGCCTCCGCACTTTCGAAGGTCATGGTCATGTCCATTCGGGTGCCATCGGGAACATCCCTGAAAGTGACGGTGACCCGAAAAAGGGGCTTGCTTTGACCGTCGCTACCGTGATCGTAAACCAGTCGCTCGCCTTCCACTACTTCGTGATAAAGAGTGGAGTTGGGATAGTCCACCCCGTCCGGCCCGTGCATCGTGTAATTCCAGCGCCCGCCCACTTTAAGCTGCTTGTCATGGTGGGTCAATGTGAAGCCCCGCGGGCCCCACCATTGGGCCACGTGCTTGGGGTCGGTCCAGACTTCCCAAACCAGGTTTCGGGGAGCCTTGTAAATACGGGTCAGGTGCAGCTCATTCATGGCGATAATCTCCTTGTTGGACTATTTTTAGATAAGCATCCAGCCGGTCAAAGCTCTCTTCCCAGTATGCTCGGTAGGACTCCATCCAGTCCGAAGCTTCCTGCAATGGCCGGGCGTTCAGCTTGCAGGGGCGCCACTGGGCTTCCCTGGATTTGATGACCAGACCGGCCTTCTCCAGGACCTTCAGGTGCTTGGTAACGGCCGGCAAACTCATAGACTGGCGAAAAGGCTCAGCAAGATCCGAAACGCTGGCCTCACCTCGGGCCAGACGAGATAGAATAGCCCGCCTGGTCGGGTCCGCCAGTGCCGAAAAAACCAGGCTGAGTGGATCTTTCTCTTGATTAACCAACTGGTTAATTATCCTATTAGTTAAATAGAGGCCATGTCAAGCCCCGGAAGTGCGCCTGCAGAACTACTGAACTCGGGAGCGGGAAACCAGCCTGAGGGGGGCGCTGCCGCGAAACTCGGCCGAGTAGCGAGTGGCCCTGTGTTCAAAGGAAAGGTCGAACTGAATCTTTGCGCCTTCTTGGAGCTCCCCCGAGAAACTGGACAGGTCCACCTTCCATTGAGCCTTCTGGGTAGAATCGGTCAGCATCGCCCCGGTCAGCGCGCAATCTTTCTCGCTGGAGCAGCGCCCTACATTGAAGACCTGGATCGCCTCCGGACTCAAGATTGAATCGGGCTTTAGGCCCAGCTCCAAAATGACGTAGGGATACTCGCTGACGCCGCTGCGCGAATTGGCCTCGATGGCAGCTACAAAGGTCTTCTTCTCTTCGTCTGTGGTCGCGTGGCGAAAAAAATAAAGGGCCAACACAGGCAGGTCGTCGGGTCCGTCCAGTCGGCTCCTTTCGGCCGGCTTGGGACAGTAAAGAGCAACAGGGTCGTGGAAATTCTGGACTTTGTTCTTACGGGTAATATGGGCATATTCGTCTTCGCTCACAGCCGCCAGAGCCAGGCTCAGCAGTGCCAGCAGAATCAGCCAGCCTCGATTGGGCCAACGAGTCATCAGCCTGGCTCCTTCGGCTCCCACAGTTCCAACTTGTTCCCCTCGGGGTCGAGAATCCAGGCGAAGAGGCCGTTGAATTCTTCATCCGGGCCCTTGAGGACGGGAATCCCGGACTCACTCAGACGGGCCAGCAGAGCCTTCAAATCGGAGACGCGGTAATTGATCATGAAGTTCGATTGGCTGGGTGCGAACCAATCAGTATCCTGCTTGTCCACTTTCCAAACGGTGGCACCGGTGCTGGCGGCCGGGTCTTTCTCCCAGTGCAGGATTGCACAACCCCACTCGGGATGGACGGGCAGACCCAGGTGCTCTTGATACCACTGATTCAGCATCTCAGGGTCTCTGGCCTTAAAGAATACTCCACCGATTCCGGTCACTCCAGCCATATCTACCTCCGCCCGGCAAATTCGAGGAGGCCAGCTTCGCTCGCCGCGATCTCCGACCTGCCCGGTTTGCGTTTCACAACAGGAGTACCCTGAATCTCGGGATAAACGGCCGGTACCCCCTCCGGTCGCCCGGAATAGAATGTACCTGTGCGTATTCTAGTGTTTGGAGCCGGCGTTGCCGGACTGAGCGCCGCCCACGAGCTGGCGCGCCATGGCCACGAGGTCGAGGTTTTCGAAGCACTGGGAGAGGCCGGCGGCTTCTTTCGCAGCGCCCGAATGCCCGAACACGGAAATATGCCCAGCGAATACTCCTGGCACGGCTTCGGCCCCTGGTATCACAATGCGTTCGAGCTGATGTCCCAGATCCCGTACGACGAGCAGGGCAGCGTCTACGTCCGGGCCCTTTCCAGACCGATCGACTTTGGAATCTTTCCTGACCACAGCCCGGCCCGATTCTACAGTGGCTGGCGCAGCATTCCGAGAATGTTTGGGATGAATCAGCTTGACTTCGCGCGCTGGTCCTACCTGATGCTCAAAGCCTGGACAGCTGACCTGCGCAGCCAACAGCGTTATGCCCGCCAGAACGCCTCCCAACGTTGGTCCAAACTCCTCAGCGCGTCGGCCCTACAAAATTGGCGAGCTTCCTTCGGGCCCTGGATCGGCTCGGATTGGACACTGGTCTCCCTGCATACTGCTGGCGAATTCTTTCGCAAACAACTGATGACTCGCCCGCGCCACTTTCACCCACCCGATTCGGAAGGACCCGCCTGGAGCCACGGGGCGGGTGACGGCTGGCTGCTGCTGCGAGGGCCGAGCAACGAAGTCTGGTTTGAGCCCTGGTTGGACTATCTAGCCAGCCTTGGAGTCAAATTTCATTGGAACTGTCCGCTGCAAAGTCTAGACGTCGACGGGGCCCGGCTGGAGTCGGGAGAAGTGGTGGCCGGGGATCGGTATGTTCTGGCTATCAACCCCTTTACGCTCAAGCAGGTGGTGGAGCGCAGCCCCTACCTCCAGCCAGACCGGGAACTTCAGAAACTCGCCGGCCTGACCCAACACGGACACCACTGTCAGGTCGGGTTTCGCCTGGCCTTCAGTCAGCCCATTCAATTTCCTCAAGAACGTACGGCGGTGGTGCTGGCGGACAGTGAATTTAACCTGACACTGTTTGCCCAGGAACAAGCCTGGAGGACGGAAATTGACCTGGGACGAGAGGTCGAGTCGCTCTGGACGGGCACGGCCTGCATTACCACCCGGGCCGGTCGAGTCTATGGCAAACCGCTGGCAGACTGCACCCAAGCCGAGTTGGAGCGGGAGATTCTGACTCAGATTCTGGGTTGCCAGGCCCTGGAGGCGCTCATCCAGGAGGCCAACCAGGGGCGCCGCCTGAGAGATTTTCCCCTGCTCCGATTGGAGATCTGGCATGAATGGGAGTTTTGCCCCCTGCGCAGCGGTCCCCCAAAGTGGGTCAACACCACTCGCAATCAGCGTTATCTCCCGAATCAGCGCACCAGCTTGGCGAATGTGCAACTAGCCGGCGCCCACACCCGAACTGCAGCGGATGTCTGGAGCATCGAAGGGGCAGTGGAGAGCGGCGGGCGAGCGGCGCAGCTGATCGAACCCCAGGTGCAGGTGCGCGGACAGTATCGGCCAGCCTGGCTCAAGAGCCTGCGCAAACTCGACAATCTCTGCTATCGGGCCGGGCTCCCCCATTTCCTCGACCTGGCCGTGCTGGGTAGCCTGGTGTATCTTTCCAACCGACTGCGTCAGTGGTTTAAAGCAGTGCCACGCCCAGCAGTCCACCCAAAAGCACCATAAAAAACGGATGGCAACGTTGGTAGCGGGTCAGCCCATAGAGAGCCAGTGCGAAGATCAGCAGAGCTCCAGCCCCATGCAGAGCCGAGCTCGCCATGAGATGGACTCCAGCCAGGGTCAGGCCCACCGAGATGGGAGCCATGGAACGGCGAAACCATTCCTGATTGGGCGAATCATTGAACTTTCGGTAGGCCCGGCCCAGGCCGTAGGCAAGCAGGGCCGGAGGCACAAAAAAACCCACTAGAACCGCGGCAGCTCCCGGAAGCCCGGCCACCTTGTGACCGATGGTCAGCACCATCATGCAGTTGGGGCCGGGTGCCAACTGGCCCAGATTGTATAGCAGGGTGAACTCGTCCCCGCTGGCCCAGCCGTGCGCCACGCACATGCGAGCCATCTCCGGGAGCATCGCCGAGCCACCGCCGAAAGCCAGCAGGCTCAGGGTTCCAAAGGACATGCACAAAACCAGCAAGGTCAGCATACCGCCACCTCTGGTCGTTTCATCCACAGCGACACCGGCAGCATAATGCCCAGGGTCAGGGGCAGGCTCAGATGGAAGACGCCGACGCACAGAAAAGTCAGCAGCACGATCTGCAGGTCGACCGAATTGCCAAAGAGCTTGCGGCCGACCTTGAGAGCAGCCGTGAAAAGCAGGGCCACCGAGACGGCGGCGACCCCTTTGAGCCCGGCGAAAGTCCAGGCCGGAGCGGGCCCGTTCAGGAAATAGGTCGCCAGTCCGAGCACGATGCCACCACCCGGCGCCATAACGGCCAGCATGGCGGCCAGAGCGCCCCAGCCCCCGGCGACCCGGTCACCGATCAGCACCGAAAGGTTGGTGGTGTTGAGCCCGGGCAAAGTCTGACACAGACCGTAGCACTCGAGAAACTCCTCGTCGCTCATCCAGCCTTCGCGAACCACCACGGCCTCGCGAATATGGGCCATCATTCCACCGCCGATGCTGGTGGCTCCCAAGATCAGGAAGGTGGTGAAGACCTTAAGCGGACTGACTGTTCGGGTTTTGACGGTCTGGCTCATAGCTTACTCTTAGAATAGCCAAACGCCAGCGGTCGAGAGTTGCTGTCAAGTTACAGAATCTACAGGTGATCAGCTTTTGAGGCGGTCGCGCAATTGGCCCAGCCCGGTCAGCCACCCATCCATTTCTCCCGATTCCTCCCAGAGCTCCATCATTTCACTGGGGGGAGTTCTGACCCGGTCGATTGCCGCCGCGGCCTGTTGGGCTAACTCCGGTGGCAGCTTTAGTGCACTATTTTTGCTGAGCCAATCGGTCACCGATTGGGGCAACTCTGCGGCCGGACGGCCCATCAAAGCGGCCACCACTTCGGCTGCGGCCAGCGCGGATTCGGCCTCTGTGGACTCCAAATACTCTTCGTTCAAACCCGCCTGCAGGGCCTCGCCCAAAAATCGCACCGGCTCTTTGGCTTCCTCCAAATCATAGACCCAGTCCAAAGCCCCATCATTGTCGAACGCGCCCGTTCCCCATGTACCCATCGTTAGTTCCCTTCGTATTCGCCCTCGTCCAAGTCGGGAAGCCGACTGCGCGGAGTCCAATGCCGATAAGCGAGAAACAGTCCAAGTGCTTCAATCAGGAAGAGACTCCTGCCAGCCGCACTGACTGCAGTCCAATCGCTGGATGGGTCGAGATCGGCCGTATGGTAGGAAACATAGTTCAGCACCTGGTAGAGGCCCAGAGTTCCTCCCAGCAGCGACACCAGCATAAACAGGAGCAAAAGGCGCGAAGCCCGGGACCAATCGGGATTGAACCGAACGACCAGATAGCCCAACATCACGCCTAAGGCCAGACCGACCAGACAGGCCAGCACGACTCCGGAATTGAAAAAACAAGCTCCCAAGGCGTCGTTGATGGCCACCAAAATCACAAAAGCCAGAGCCGATAAAGCCGTCCTCACTGGGGTGACTTCTCCAGCCCGGCGGCCGGCCCTGGCTTAACGACTGGCTCCCTCCAGCACAGACTCAACCTGTTCGTTGAGAGCGGCCACTGACTGCTGTCGAGTCAGCCACTCCCCATTGTTGAGAAAAGCTTGCTGGCGCAAATAACCGACCAGGGAGAGAAAGTTGGAGCGCTCACTGAATTCGGGAATGCCCCGCATGTCCGGCAGCACCACTGGAGGCTGCAGCACGGTCGTCGAGGGCGGATTGGGAACTTCCTGACACCAGCAGGGAAGCACTATCAAGAATAGCAGGCAGAAGTTTCGCACGGGACACCTCCTGCTTCAAGTATAGACCTGAACAGGCCAGGCGCCACGGGACGGCCGTCACAAAATCAGGGCTCGCGCTGAAGTTCTCGCAAAGCCTGCTGGGCGGCAGCGAGGGCATCCCGCCCTTGCTGGAGGTGGGCGGCCTGGCGTCGACCTTCGCTCCCAATCCAGAACCAGCGACCCGCGGTAAAGGCCATTAAGAACCAGGCGAAGCGCAGCAACATTGTATCAAGGGGCGGGGACAGACGAAACTTCAGCAAGAAGGGCACCAAACAGAGCAGATAGGCAATCACAATCAACCGTCCTACGGCCACCTCTCGAGAGCGCAAGTAAGAGCGGACCGGCCAGGGCAAGAAAAAGCCCACCAACCAGGGCACGAGCAGATATCGCATAAAGGGAATCAGGGTGCAGACGCCCAGAGGCAGGCTCACCAGCATCAGCCATTCAAACCATTCGAAAAAGCTTCCCCGTGGGCGATTCATTCCTTGATCATGGAGAATGGGCCAGAGAAAGACAATCCCCGAAACATACCCGCTTTTAGCCGGCACCGCCGGTCAGCAGGTCTCCCAGTCGCACCATTTCCGGACCAAACTGAAAAGCCTGGCTGGAGCTGGCCCGAAGGTGAAAGGCCAGGCCCTGCGGTCCCCAACTGAGGTGAAAATGCCGGTCACTCCAGCCCTCGATGATGCGTTGAGCCTCGGGAGTCAGGACATTCTCAATGGGCACGGTTCCTCTCGTGATCACGCTATAGCGGGACTGGAACTGTGGGGAGCCCAACGATTTCTCTTCGGCCTCTTTCAGAAAGTCGAGCAGCCCACGGGGAGTGGCCCCCACCTGGCTGCTGTGTTTCTCGGCCATCGCCATCACCATCTTGCCGATGAAGCTGTTGGCTAATTTCTCAATCTGGGGCAGGGCCTCCTTGAGCTTACCCAGATCGGCCTTTTTGCCGACCAAAAGCTCCAACTGGGGCAGCTTCAGAGCGACGGCGCGATAGCAAAGTTCGCTTGGAGATTTGTGGCGTCGAACCAGGTAGACCTCCCAATCCACACCCTTGGAACTCTGGCCGTAAAAGCCCCAGCCTCGGTCGACCTTATCCAGAAGACCCGCCTCAGGGTGGGTTGGAGCCCAGCTCCACTCCTGTTTGGCCAGCAGCGCGGCAAATTCGGCCTTACGCTGGCCGCTTGAGCGCAAGTTGGAAAAAACCAGGCCGGCCGCGCCGGCACCGACTCCGGCCAGAATCAACCATTCAACCATGAGGGTTCATTCGAATGCTATCAAAGGAACCATTTCCAGACGAGAAAAAGCTTTAGGCGGATATTTTTTGCTACGGGACGACGAATTCTAGCCCGGAGCCTGGGGTCAGGTCGTCAGATAGAATCGCGGTTCCAGTCAGAACCGTGCCTGCGGAGAGCGGTTCGGGGCTGGAAGGGTTGCCGGGGTAGCTGGTACCATTGAATCGCAAACGCGCATAGTGGGCCTTGACTCCCCCACCGGCCACGAAAAAGACCAGGTCCTTCCAGCCCTTGGTGGATTCGGCGCAAACGAGCACCGGGTTGTTCACCAAAGTGAAGCGCGAAACCAGATGCTTCTTTTCATCCAGAATCAGAGCGGTGGCACCGCCTGAGCCGACAAACTGTTGGCTCAGCAGCATCACAAACCACTGCTGCGCCGACCCGCGCAGCTTGACCGGAGCATAAAGATAGCGAATCCTTTCGCCGGAGGAGCAGTCGGTGTTGGCGACGATGGCGGCCTCGATAGCCGGGTCAGGGCGAGAACTGCCCTGAACATAAGCGACTTTGCCAACCTTGACCCCGCCCGCCGGACGCAGCATTTCGCCGGCCGCCGGCAGATTCAGCAAAGTCAAGAAGATCAGGAGATGACGCATCAAACGGGCTCGCGCCTACTTCCACCAGAAGGGGGTTCCGGCTTCCTCGCCCAGCTCCAGCGGCTTGGAGTCGGTCAGAGCGCCGGTAAGAAAGTTCCAATCGTCTTCACGGTCCAGGCCTGAATCCGCCGGAACCAGGGCCTCTTGAGTGGCCGGGCTGAGGTCGGATGAGCACATCCCGCCCACGAAACCGATGTCGTTAATGACTTTGCAGCTGCCGTCGGCGCGACTCTGCAGGCAAACGAAAAGTTTGGGCTCATCTTCCGAGACCAGCACACCCAGCATGCGCTGCTTGGCGGGGTCGTAGCTGGCGGCCTGGAAATCGGCGGCGCCGGGATACATCTCTTTTGCAGCCGAAAGCACGGCCTTGGCCTTGTCCTCGGGCAGCACGTAGGCGGTCAGGCCACAGTTACCGCCGTCCAGAGAACCGAAAGTGGCGTCTTCGCCCACTTGAGACTTGACAAAATCGCTGGCGGAGTCATTCAGACTGGCTTCCGACCAGCCGCTGGGCGCCCCCAGAGGACGAACCATCAGGCCCTCCGGCTTGCAAAGGCTGGCCATTACGCAGTCCTTGCACTTGTCTTCCTGTCCTTGAAGCTGAGGTAGAGCGGTGCGCAGGACCGGATTGCTGGGGCTACATTGAATTTGCATGATCACGACTCCTAACGAAGTTCACTTTACACACCCGGTCTGAAAAAAACCTAAGCAGGGAAGCGGCGCGGCGCGGATAAAGGCGAAAGTTCGAATTACCGTAAGGAGTCAGTGTATGTCCAGCCACCGCTATCAACCCTCGAGCCTGGAGCCGAAGTGGCAGGAATATTGGCTCAAACATAAGACTTTCCGCACCCCGAACCCGGGTGACGCCGACTTTGTGGCCACCAAGCCCAAGTACTACGTGCTGGATATGTTCCCCTATCCCAGTGGCGCCGGGCTGCACGTCGGCCATCCCGAGGGCTATACGGCCACCGATATTTTGGCCCGCTACAAGCGCATGCGCGGCTTCAACGTGATGCACCCGATGGGCTGGGACGC
>JAFEBA010000049.1 GCA_018266105.1 bacterium
CAAAGAAGCCTCCACCCCGCCCTGGGTGGCCTACCTGCCGGGAGGTGTAGGCCAGAGCCTGGCCCTGGACTTGAAAGACCCCCAGCTCAAGTTGCTCTCCCTCCAAAGCCCCGAGAAGGCCTCGGCTATGCTGAAGTCTGGTCAGATTCGAGCATGTAGCTTGTGGAATCCCTATCTTGACCAGGCCAAAGCCCAGGGTTTTGAACCGAAGGGCCAGCCCTCCAACAGCCTGGAAGTCTTCGTCTTCAGTTCGGCCGGAGTGCAGACCGGTCGCCTGAACGAAGAAGACCAGGACAGCGTGGTGACGGCCTGGTTCGACCTCGTCCGCCAGTTATCCGAAAAACCGGAACTGGCCCAGGTGGCCATTGCCGAGGAAAGCGACATTCCGCCGGGCCAGGTCCCTTCCACACTCAAAGGCCTGCAGTTCTATTCGCTGGAGAGCATCCTGAGCAATCGAGCCAGACTCAGTGAAGACCTGAGCACTCAGATGCGCGACAAGGTCAACTTGTTGTCGCTGGCGGGTCAACCGGTGGGAGGCGACATCGAGCGTCTGCAGGTCAGCCTCGACTGGCTGCTGACACTGGGGTCCGGCGCAGAGGCTCCGGTCACTCCTGAGGAGACGCCCACGCCAGCCCTCGACGAGCCGGTCAGCCCCACTCCCCACCTTCCGGGTAGCGACCCTTTTGATCGGCCGGGAGGGAGTTCCGGCAACGAGACGAGTCAAGCTGGAGGAGATGCCTCCCACAGCGGACGCCTGCCGGGACCGCCGGTGCTGTCAGAACCCAAAGAGCTCTGGACTTCGGCCCTGGGCGCGGAACCAACCAGCCCGGTCGTGGCCAGTCCGGACGGAAGCCAACTGTTTGTAGGCCTGGCCAATGGGCATTTGTTCTGTATGGACCGCAAGAACGGGAACCGAATGTGGGAATACGATTTAGGCGAGCGCATTCGCAGCGCTCCCGCCTGTCACGGAGATTTTGTGGAAGCCGCCAGTGACAGTGGCCAGGTGGCCAGTATTCGTAGGGCAGACGGGCAAAAACACTGGCAGGTTCAGGTGAGTTCAGATGTGGTGGGACCGCTCACGGAGGATGACGGAGCGCTGCTACTGGCAACCTACGACGGCACCGTCAGCGCCCTGGACCTGGGCGATGGTGCCGTCCGCTGGAGCCAGGATACCGGCGCCAACATTACTGCCGGTCTGGCCGTGGCCGAGGACAAAGTCATCGCCTGTTGCCTGGATCGCAAGGTGCGCGCCTTTGCCAAGGCGGACGGCAAAGCGGACTGGGAGGTTGAGCTGGGGGATGCCTGCCGCGCCACTCCCTGCGTAGAATCTGGACTGATCACGGTGGGTTGTGGAGACAAGAAGGTCTACGGATTGCGCTACTCCGACGGGAGTGAAGCCTGGCGCCGAGCTCTGCCGGACGAAGTCGTCTGTGCGCCGGTGGCACTCGGTCGCAACGTCTGGGTCGGATGCAAAGATAACAACCTGCACTGCCTGGATCGGGCCACGGGCAAGGAAGTCTACTCCTACCCAACGCGCGAGCGCATTACTAACGACCTGGTGGGTTGCGGTGACACCGTTTACGCCGTCAGCCAGGACCGCCGGCTCTATGCCGTCAACGCCAACGACGGTAAGCTCCGCTTCAAACACAAGGAAGGCCAGTGGCTTCAGACTCCCTGGGTCCAAGATTCGGTGGTCTACTTACCGGTAGCCGAGGGAATTATCCGCGCCCTGAAATAATTTTATCAACATTTTTGTAACAACCTGCACCTCTCGCTCGGCATAGTTTGGAGTCGAACCAATCCACTGGAGGTGTTCATTGAAATCATCGGCTTCAAAGTCGTCCGTTCGACTCTTTTTGGGAACTCGCAGCAGTTCAGGTCGCTGCAATAACCTTTCCGCTTGGGACCGAGAGCGGGATGAGGCAAGCCTGGACGCCAGTCAATGGAATCGCGCCCTGATGGGCCTACGCAGGAATAACCCGGCCCAGCAGCCTTTGCTCCGAGATCACTAAGTTTAAGAGATCCCGCCGAAGGGGAAGCTGGGCTGAAATCATCCGAAAGGCAACTCATGACTCCAAAACCCTCAGCCATCTATCCCGTCATTGTGCTGGGCGCGGGGCCTGCTGGCCTGGCCGTGGCGTATGAATTGCTGAGACGGGGAATCACCCCGCTGGTGCTGGAGAAAGGTGACACGGCGGGAGCGTCCTTTGCCCAGTTTCCGCGCAACATTTACTTCGGACCCTGGCTCAATAATCTGTTGCCGGGTTCGTCCATCGACTGGGCCTGGCTCCTCAAACGCTCCACCCAGCCGGCCTACCACAAGTATCTGAAGGACTACGCCCACCAAAACCGGTTGCCCGTCCGCTGCGGTGTTCAGGTTCAATCGGTGAGCCACGATCGGGATGGGTTTCGCCTGCAAACCTCGACTGGCGAGTATCGCAGTCACCTCTTGGTCAACTGCACTGGCTATTTCACTCGTCCCTACACTCCCAATTATCCAGGCCTGGAATCCACTCGGGTGCCTCACATGCACGTATCTCAGTATCGCGACCCGGCCACCGTGCGGGAGATCCTGAATCGGCGCTCAGGTCGAATCCTGGTGGTGGGCAAGCGCCTCTCCGCCGGTGAGACCTTCGTCGAGCTGCACAACTCAGGCTACCAGATGTCGCTCAGCTACCGAGGCAAAAAGCTACGGTTTGGACCGACCACCTGGGGCGAAGCCCTGTTTTCTCCAATCAACTGGATCTTCGAGCGCATCTCGGTGGCCCTGCGCGTGCGGAAGCACTCCTACCCCCTGATGGCCGGCGGCGACAGCAAACGTCTCATTGAGAGTGGCCAGGTTGCCACCTTCTCCAATATCGCCCGCTTCAACGAGAACACGGTCGTCTTCGAGGATGGACGCGAGGAGCGATTTGACCTGGTTATTTTTGCAACCGGCTATCGCGCCGCCATGGCGCACCTGGAAAGCCTGCTTGGGCCCCAGCCCAATGAGCCCAAGCTGAAAAACATGGAGTCCTCGGAAATTCCCGGACTTTTCTTCCTGGGCGTGGATCAGCAGCGTACCTACCGCAGCCGTTTCTTGCGCGGCATCGTGGAAGACTCGCGTCTGGTGGCCGAGCTGGTCGCCCGACGCGCCCAGCGCCTCCCCGCTTCACGTCGAGAACTGACGCCAGAAATGCTCACCCCCGAAAATTCCGCCACGCTGGTCAACTAGACCGCTCAGGCCGGGAACGAGCCACGCACAGCATCTCGACCCGCCGGGCGCCCGCCGCCAACAGAGCCTCACACGCCGCCTTCAGGGTTCGACCGCTGGTCACCACATCGTCGATCAAGACGACGGTTCCCGTCAGCGAACCGTCGTAGGTAAAATGCGCGCCCTGGGCTCGGCGAGCGGCGAAGCTTCGCAGGGACTTGCGCGGGGCCGGGTCGCCCGGGCAGCTCAAATGTGGCAGCAAGGGCCAACCGAGCTCCTGAGCAATCATTTCAGCCAGGCGCTCGGGACCGCAGTATCCACGCCAGCGGCGCCTGCGGGCCGAGGTTGGAACCCCCACCAGCTGCCCCCCCTGGATGCCTCGCTCGCGCAATAATTGAGCCATACGCCGTCCCAGAACCTGGATCACCGCTCGATCATTACTTTCCTTGAGACGCAACACCGCTCGGCGCAGACCGCCAGTATAAACGCCTAGCGAACCCACCTGGAGTCCTTCGCGTGTTTCCCAGCCTGAATCCAGAGCCTGCAGACAACCAGAGCAAAACACACCGCCACTCCGCCGGCAATTGAGGCAGTGGGACGGAAATAACCAACCCAGCAGGCTGGAAATCAGTCGGCGGATTCCCGCTGCTCGCCCACCACGCGGGCACCGCTGGCCAGCACAATCTTGGTGAAGCTTCGACCACTCTGGAGCATGCAGCCCGAACCGACCAGACAGTCGTCCAGACTGGACTGCGCGCCCAGGGTACAGTGGTCCCAGATGACCGAGCGACGAACTTTGGCGCCTTCTTTCACCACCGTGTTGGCACCCAACACGACCGGACCGTTCAGCTCCGCCCCGGCTTCCACACGAGCTCCCGGTCCAACCAGGACCGGTGGCCGCAGGTAGGCCTGAGGACTGACGCTGGCCCCCGGCGCCACCCAGATATGTGGACGGATCTCTTCGCCCTGGAGGTGCAGATGCGTGCGTCCTTCGAGCAACTCCCAGTGAGCCTGGCGGTAACGCAGGTGAGTTCCGATGTCCATCCAGAAAGAAGATTCCTGGACCTGATAGCCATAAAAAGGCAACCGTTGCCGAACCAGCTCCGGAAAGAGCTGTTTGCCGAAGTCATAGGCGACCTTGGGCGGAATGGACTGGAAGATCGCGGGTTCGAAAAAGTAAACGCCCGTATTGCCCCAGTTGCCTGCTCGCCCACGCACAGGTTCGGGCTTTTCCAGGTACCAGGTCACGCGATTTTGCTCATCCAACTCCAGGACGCCGACATCGGTGGTGGTCTGCAGGGGTACCACTCCGACCGTGGCCAGCGCTCGTTTTTGACGATGGAAGTCCAGCATTTCGGTGAGGTTCAGGTCGGTGAGATCATCGGCGCCGATGACCAGGAAGGTATCCTTGAAAAAGTCCGACACATTTTTGACGCCGCCCGCGGTGCCCAGAAGATCGGGCTCGTACGAGTAGTGAATCTTGACCCCGAATCGACTACCGTCTCCCAGGTGGTCGGTGATCAAGCGATGCAGATAATGCAGGTTGATCATCACCTCTTTGAAGCCGTGACTGGCGAGCAGATCGACGATGTGCTCGATCACCGGCACATTCAAGACCGGAACCAGCGGCTTGGGCAAGCTGTAAGTCAGCGGATACAGCTTGGTGGCGCCGCCAGCCGCCAAAATCATGGCCTTCAAGACTGCACCTGCCCCTCCGTAAGCGGGCGAACGGCCTGTTTACCCCCGCTCAGCACACGCAGCGCAAACTTGGGCAGAGCCAGCATTCGCCGCCAGCGCGTGGGCTGTAAGGCCAGGCGATAGAACCACTCCATTCCCAACTTCTGAAACAACTGCGGAGCCCGCTGCACGCGTCCCGAGAGCACGTCCAGGGTACCCCCTACCCCGATACCCACTCGCACGCCACAGTCGGGGCCGTAACGGGTCAGCCACAGTTCCTGACGGGGAAATCCCAAGGCCACCAATAGCACGTTGGCCCCACTCTCTTTGATCTGCTGCACCACTTCGGCATCGTCTTTAAAATAACCGTCGCGCGCTCCGGCCACGTGAATCCCCGGCCCGATCGACAGAAGCTTGTGAGCTGCCGCCTCGGCTACACCAGGAGCCCCCCCTAGCAGGAACACTCGCAAAGACGGCCCCAGTTCGCCGGCCAGGCGCTGAGTCAATTCCACGCCGGTGACGCGTTCACGAAGGGGGTAACCGCCGTAGCGGGCTGCCAACACCGCGCCGATGCTGTCCGGCACGACCAGGGCCGCGCCACGCACAGCTTCACGGAATTCGTGATCGGTCTGAGCTCGAACGATCATTTCGGAACCGATCGTCACGATCAGATGAAACGAATCCGTCTTCAGATAGCCCCGGATGATATCCAGAGTTTGAGCCATGCTCACACGGTCCAGTGGACAGCCAAGAATTTCCAGTCGAGGCGGAGCCAAGTTCTACTCCTCCTCCAGCCAGGTCACGTCACCCGCAGGCAGCGAGACGCGAAAACGGGTGCCTTCGTGAAGTTTACTCTCGACCCGTAGCTCACCCCCGTGGGCTTCCACGATATGCATGGCAATCGACAGGCCCAGTCCACGTCCCCCGAAGCGAGCAGCACTGCCCTTCTCCACTCGGTAAAAACGCTCGAAAATTCTCGGCAACTCTTCCTCAGGAATACCGGTCCCGCGGTCAATGACTTCAATCTCGGCCCTTTCTCGAGTATGACTGAGCTTGATAGTCACCACCCCCTGGGCTGGACTGTACTTGATGGCATTGTCCACCAGGTTGGTCACGACCTGACTGAGGCGATCTTCGTCGGCACGCCAGAGCGGGAAATTATCGTCCGACTCGACCTCGATGGTCACTCCGGTGGCCTTACCGTGAGGTGCCAGCACAGCGGCTGTATGGCGGCACAGCCCCACCAGATCGACCTCATTAAAGTGCATCTCCACCTGATGAGCTTCGATCATGGAGAGGTCTAGCAAATCGCGGATGAGCCGCTCCAGGCGACCGGCCTCGTCGTAAATCACCTTCATCCAGCGCTGGGCCAGTTCGGGTTCGGAAAGCGCCCCCTCCAGCAGGGTCTCAGCATAGCCCTTGATGCAGGTGAGTGGAGTCCGCAATTCGTGAGACACATTGGAGACGAAGGTGAGCATAATCTCTTCCAGCTCGGTCTTCAGGGCCGCTTCCTTACGCGCTTCGTGCACCAGACGATCCACCGGAACCTGGGGATCATACTTGAGTACCGTGTATCCACCGCGCAGGTCGATCTTTTCTTTGACCCCCAGCCGGGCGGCCGTCTCGTTGATCATAAAGCTCAGTTTTTGCAGCACTCGATTGGAGATCAGCTTGAGGTCGGACTTGGCAAAAGCTTCCTTGCGGCGGGGCGGCGAGAACAGGTAGATCACGAAGAAGTCGACTTCAGGTCCGCCCACCGCGATCAAGTCTTCATCGCGAAAGAGTTTGCCGCGCTGCTTGTTCAGGGTCTCCCCCAGGGCCTGGAGCAGACGCTGCCCCACCTCGGGTCCGTGGGTCTCGATCAGGCGCCCGAACTCGATCACATCGAAGTAAAGAAAGCCGACTTGTTCGCGTTGCTTGAGTTCCCGATCGACCCTCTCCAGCACACTCTTCAGGAAAGGCAGATCGGAGTGAGCTTCAGGCAAGGTTTTGCTATCCACGGAATGACATCTCCTGTCCTCTTATGAAAAACCGCACCACCGGAGTGATGCGGCCAAATCGTTCGGTTTGGGGCCGGTCGGCCCTGCTCAGATTCAGGCTTGTTGACGCTGCTGATTGAGCTTCCGACCCTGGGCCAACAGTTTTTCGGCCTCTTCGAGCAATTCTTTGACCTTTTCAGCGCGGGGGTCTTTCTTGCGATTCTGACTTTCCCAGTAGTGGTAACTGATCCCGGCCACCAGCGTTACCAGCAATCCTGCCCCAACACCAATTGATATCCAGGTCCAGACACTGGGGCGATTCTCTGTGTTCTCCATTGCGCACCTCCAGTTAGACTCTTCCAGATTTTTCCGGATGGGGCCGGCAAAATCCTTTAGTCGTCGCTCTTTGAACCCTTTTTACGACTGATGATGAAGCGCACGATTCCGACCAGGACACTGAACACGATCCCCAAGATCGGAGCGATCACTCCAAAGGCTTTGTTGTTGAAGAGCGGGATACTCGGGTCGACCATGATATAACCGCCGAAGAGACCTGACATCGGAAGATGGTCGCCGTTGGGAAGATTGAAGGTGGCGTCACCCAGGGCGAAATAAATGAAGACTCCGATAGCGACCTGGATCAGGATATTGCGCAGCACCGTCGGTAGCTTGGCTGGCAGAAAAGCGACTCCGATAATAACCAGGAGGCAGATGACGGTGAAACTTGCTGGAAAGGTGATCATTGGCGGTTATTCTTCCGCCCGCAGGCTTCCCCTCTCCCGGAATTTCATTTTTGCAGTACGAAGCGATCGACGCGCTTTGGAAAGGTTGGATCCAGATCGGCGGGAGATGGCGTGGTTTGAGGCTGAACCTCGATCACTGTGGACAGCTTGCCCTGAGGGGACACGATTTCCAGAGGGTACTTTCCGGGACCCAAGTCCGCACCAAAGCGACCCTGCTCATCGGTGGAGCGCTGCCAGCCTCCGGCTTCACTCTGAAAGCTGAGGGCTGCGGCCGGCACCACCGTCACGCCGTCGGGCGCGTAAACATGTCCCTCGACATAGGTGGGCCGATGGGGTCCCGGGATGACGAACTGGACCTGCTTCTTGCCGTGGCAGCGCCCGCACTTCTTCTGGGCGACCTGACCGCTGCCCGCGCACTGCGGACAGGCCATCAGGGTCAACTGGTCACCATCGGCCATGGCCGGGCGGCGCAGGACGCCTCCCCAGTAAAGAAAGGAAGGAGTCAACATCATCAATAGGGACAGGATCAACAGTGCCTTGGGTCTCATCACGTGCTGAGGCTTACCCGGCCGGAGGACTTTGCAAACGGAACTGACGCCGGAGTTGTTTGATCAAGGTGGCCAGTTCGCGGTCGCGCACTTTATCCGCTGCTTCCTTGGCCGGAAACCAGCGCCGCCGACGTTCCCCCCGTTCCAGATAATCTTCCAGCTCCTGACCGACCTCGAGGGTATAGACGGCGATACGCGCTTTGGCAGTCTCCACATACCCCAGCAGCGGCCCGATGGCACCCAGAACTCCCGCCTCCTCCTCGCACTCGAGCTCGGCTGACTCGGCTGCGGTCAGACCAGGATCCACCATACCTTTAGGCACAATCCAGTCACCACTGGAGCGGGAAGTCACCAGCAAAACCTCGAGTTCGCCTTCACGGTAGCGAAACGGAATGGCCCCAGCTTGCTGCAGCAGTCTCGACATATCTTCGAGCACTTCTCAGCCGAAGGCGGCCTGCCTTCCCGAATTGGCATGACCCTGGGCTAATGATTGGCCAGCGACTGCAAAAAGCGTTCGGCTTCGGCCTGCGATTCAGGGGAACTCCAGAGCGCCTCGGCCACCACCAGCTTTTCCCCGATCAACACAAACCGGGCTTTTCCCTGATCGCCGTTATTCTTCTTGAAACGCATTTCCGCGCCCGACTGACCGGCCACTGAAGCCGGTCCAAAGCTGACCTGCTGCGCTCCCGAGTGCTCTTTCAGCAGGGCCTCCGAGGCTTCTTTGTAGAGCGCATCGGGAGAACGAAAGGTCAGCGCCAGGGCGGGCAACTGCGCGGTACTCAGCGCCAGATGAAAGTCTTTCCCCCTCCAGGTATAGTTCTGACTGGTCACGGGACCCACCATCGTCGACTCACTGCAGGTCTTCAGAACCGGCTTATCCGGAAAAGATGCCCTCACCGGACTGATTTCGAGATCGTGCTGAGCCAGCGCCAACTGGCTTAACAACCAGCTCAAAAAGATCGTCGACACCAACTTGAATCGCATCTTGCACCTCACTATCGGATTCTAAGTCCAATATAGTGTCGGCTTCGGGTCGGCAACTAAGGCCCGGAGTGGGACTCCAGCAAGGATCGCTGTACCGAAATCAATTCGTCCAGATGAGCACGATTCCAAGGCTCAAGCAGACCCACCACGGCCAGGCTGACGCCGAGTTCCTTCAAATGCTGCAATTCACGCAAAAACTCACGTCTTTTGCCGGGCACGTAAACCCCAAGCGTAGTTTTTGCCAGGCCCTCAAAATCGCGGCCCAATGCCTGGCAATGGCGGCGCAGAACCTCCAGCTTGGCACCTACCTCCGGGCCCTGAAAGAGGTTGCAGGCGTCGGCGTATTGAGCCACCATCCGCAGGGTCTTCTGCTCACCCATCCCACCGACCAGCACGGGCACCCTGGTGGACGGCTGACAGATCGGCTCTTTCAGGCGATAGTGCTTCCCCAGAAAAGGTTCGACCCGACCAGACTTCATCAAGTTGATGACTTGCAGACACTCTTCCAGCCGCTCGAAGCGCTCGGCGGTAGCCGGAAAGGGAATTCCCAAGCCTTGGTGTTCGCGTTCGTACCAGCCCGCTCCAAGGCCCAACCAGGCTCTTCCACTCGAGAGAACATCCAGGGTGCAGGCCGCTTTCATCAGCACCGCCGGATGCCGAAAAGTAACACTGCTGACCATGGCTCCCAACCGGAGTCGAGAGGTAACCCCCGCCAGAAAACCCAGAGCTGTGTAGCACTCCAACATGTCTTGCTCGGCCGGACCCAATTCTTCGATTTGAAACAGGTGGTCCATCAGCCAGAGACTGTCAAATCCAGCCTCCTCCAGCCGCTGCGCCAGCTCCTTTAAGCGACCCGGAAGAGGTTGGACATCATAGCGAGAAACCTGGAATCCGAGCTTCATCCTGATTTGCTTCGCAGCCACGAAAGAAGGGACCCCCCTTGCGGAGAGTCCCTTCATATCAATCGCCTGAATACGGCTACTTGTGGTTGGTGGCGTCCTGAACCTTTTCACCCACCCAACGGCCGGCCTGAACCAGCTTCCAGCCGCCGACGGCGCCAAGGACACCCATACCGACCGCACCGACCGCGCCGCCAAAGGCTGCCGCGCCGGTGATATTGGCCAGGGTCACGTTGTGAGCGAGCAGGCCGTTGACGAGGCTGCCCGTGGAAGCGATGCCCGCGCCGGCTACGAAACCACCGGCCGCGCCGGCCAGCATTCCGAAGCCGCCGATGCCGGCTGCAATGGTCTTGGAAACTCCGCCCATCTTATTCAAATCCTGAGGTTTGGCGGGCTGATGCGGGGTCGGAACAACTGGACCGCTGCCCTGAGCTTCACCGGTCGCCGCCTCTTCGGCCTTCTTGCCGATCGCGCTGATAGCGCCAACGGCCGCGCCGGGAACGAACATCACGGCTTTGCCAGCCACTTCGCCCAGCTTCTGTCCAACCGACCAGCTGCCGGCTGCGCCAGCAGCGCCGCCCAGCACCACGCCGGCCTTAGCAGCCAGACCCATGGTGTGGAAGGAGGTGCTGAGGAAGCCCAACGCGCCGTTGCCGCCAATGGCGCCAAACACCGGGCCAATGCCGCCTCCCAGGGCCGCACCCACGATCGCGCCACCCAGGACGCCCATATATAGACCACCGATGGTGGTGGCCAGGCCGGTGGCGCCGCCGGTCACGGTGCCGGTGGCATTGCCCCAGGCGATGCCGGTGCGCAGTGCTTCTTTACCGATGGAAACTTTCTCCTGGGGAGGAGGGGGAGTGGGATTGTTGTCACCCGGCTTGGGAGCGTCTTGATTCTGAGTGCGAATCAATTGAGGGGCGTTGAACTGAGGGGCCTGCTGGATCTTCATCTGTGTGTGTGTCCTTAAAAGTTGGATGTGTGTAGGAATAATCTACCCCACCCAGATTGCCGACCGGCTCAGGCCTTTTGCCAACATGTTACCGCCCCGCCATGAGGGGGAAGTTGAACACGAGAACGAACCGGGTGCCCCATGGACAAGCTGACTTCCAACCAACAATTGCTGCTGGCCACCGCCTGGGTGGACAATCATCTGGCCGAGGCCGAGGCCAATACGTTGCGTCAGGTACTGACCCAGCAGGGAGTGGCCGCGGCCGACATCGAGGCGGCCCTGAAAGCCAAACCCCCGTCCGTGACCGAGCTGGTAAACAAGTTGCCTGGCGGGCAACCGCGCGAAGAAGTGATGCGCGACGTTTTGCGCATGTGCTTTTCGGATGGCGTGCTGGAGTTTGAAGAGTTCGACCTGATCGAACGTGTGGCCGGACAACTGGGGCTCAACGAGGAAACCCTGGAGCGCATCCGTGGCGAGGTCAGTGGGGAATAGCGTTGTGCTCGCGTAGCAACTGACGCACCCTTTGCAGCTCCTGCAGGGGGTTGCCGTGTACCTTGTATTTGGCCTGCAACCTCACCACCTCGCGCATGAGATAGTCGGCCAGGAAAGCAAACCGAGTGTCGGCCAGAAAAACAAGGGCCCGCTTGCGTTCCAGCAACTGCTCCACGAGGTGGTATTTCAGGTAATCGTAAAGGTCGATGAACACCTTGCACACCGAGGGAATGGCCCTTACCTCATCGTGCAGAAAGAAAGTGCAGTCCAGGAAGGTCTCCGCCTTGAGCAAGATTCGCTCCAGCGAGGCGAAATTGGCCACTTCCGAAGTGCGCAGGTTGTCCACCAAGTCAAGCGACTTGACGGTCAGCACCACGTCATGGAACCCCTTACCCAGACCGTTCCGGTGGCGGGCGTCGGTGTGCATGTCCTCCACAAAGAGCCGATAAGAGCGGAGCCTTAATTCTGAGACCGCAGTGTATTTCTTGTCTACACGCGCCTTTCGCGCCCCCTCGGTCAGGTCCACCTGATGCACGAAGTAGTCTAACAATTGAGCGAACTCATGGCGGAATACCTGGCGCAGAGCCGCCGGAGTCTCCTGGCGAACCTCGTCGATGCCCCTTAACAACGCCGGCTTGGCCGAGTCATCAAAGGGCAGATCGTGAGAAACCTTGCTGTCCAGGCTACGCAGAATGACACTGTAGACATTGGTGGACCCGCGTACGTCAAGCGCCATCTCGCGCCCAAAGCGCTCCTCGATCTCACCCAGATTCGTGACCACTTGCTCCAGAGTCTTGCTCCGGTCTTCTACTGTATCGTGGAGCAGGGCGGCCAGCACCACCCGATTGCGAAAGTTGAGATCGAGTGCGCGCAGTGCGATATCGGCCGAGTGGCAGAAAGCCGGCTCGCCTGTGGTGCGGCGGACGAAGCCGTGCAGCTTTTGCTGGGCATAGCGAAAATAAGGAATGGCTTCTCCACCCAGCACGGCCGTAATTTCGGCGTCCGTGATCTCTTCTCCCAGACCAACTGCCAGCCGGGCAGAAAAACTGCGTACCGCGTCTTCGCCTGCAAACAGGTCTTTCTGGTCGGGACTCAGGTTGGCCAGCCACTGGCTGACAACGGAGTCTGGGCTTGGGGACGCGGACTCGGGCATGCGAACTGCGTTCTACTCCTGAGGACTCAGACCTTCCAACCAGTGGCGCACAGCTAAAGCTTGTGCGGGCAGGGAAACAGCCCGACGAGGCCGACCGCGCAAAGCCTCCAGAGCAGGATGGCCCGGGTATGGACGCCCCAGAGCTTCTTGCACGGCTTCGGGAAACTTTCCTGGATGAGCCGTGGCCACGATGACTTCCGACCCAACCTGAGGCAACTGGCGAGCGACATGCCAGGCCACCGCCGTATGGGGACAGAGCACCTGTCCCACCTGAGCGTAGTAACTGCGTATGGCGGCCAGAATCTCGGCCCGGGTCGCCTTTCCGCTCACGATCTCCGGTCCGGCCAGACCAGGCGCCTCAATCCGGCCATCTTTCTCGAATTGCGCCATCCAGTTGGCCACCCGCTCACCCCCACCGGCCATGGCAAAGAAGCGCTCCAGATTGGAAGCGACCTGAATATCCATGGCTGGGGCCAGGGTTTCGTGAACCGGCCCCCGCTCGTAGGTGCCGGTGGAGAAATATCGGTGCACGATATCATTGTCATTGGTGGCCAGAGCCAGCCGGCGCACCGGCACACCCATTCGGGAAGCCAACCAGGCCGACAGAAAGTTGCCAAAGTTCCCCGTTGGCACCACCACCTGAAGCGGTTGACCGGTCTGGAGATAGATCCAGACATAATAGACTGACTGCGCCAGCAGGCGAGCAAAATTTACAGAGTTGACGGCTCCCAGCTGCATCCGTTGCTTGAACTCGGGGTCACGGTTGAGCTGCTTGAGAATGGCCTGGCAATCGTCGAATGTGCCGTCGATCTCAAGGCAGAAGGTATTGGGCTCCAACAGGCTGGTCATCTGCATTTCCTGGAGCGGGCTCACCCTTCCCTTGGGAAACATCACCACGGCCGTAAGCCGGGGGCAACCCACCACCGACTGCAGGGCAGCGGAGCCGGTATCGCCGCTAGTGGCAACCAGCAAGTTGCAACGCTCATTACGGGCCCGCAGGATATAGTCCAGGGTCCGCCCTAGAAATTGCAGGGCCACATCTTTAAAGGAAAAGGTCGGCCCATGGAAGAGCTCCAACACGTGCCCCCATGGGTCGGGCCGCAGTGGAGCCACCTCGCCACCATATTTAGGCCCGTAAGCGTCCGCGCAAATGGCGCGCAAATCCTCGCTGGGGATGTCGCAGAACGGCTGCATCACTCGCCAGGCCAGTTCAGGGTAACTCAACCCCTTCAGAGCGGGCAGGTCCAGGGTGGGCAACCCTTCCGGCACAAACAAGCCGCCGTCGCTCGCCAATCCTTGCAAAGTCGCTTCTTGAAAGCCGACCGGTGCGGCCATTCCTCGAGTTGACGAGTATCTCATGGGGTGCCGCGGTTCGCGAGGAACCGGGCTGCTCCTGGCGAAACGCGCTCCCCCTCATGGAATACTTCATCCTGCCGGTGAGCCTGGACGACACCACGCTCTACCTGATCTACTTTAGTAACGACGATGACGGAGTCGTCACCTCGCCAGATCAGAAGTTTGTGCTGGCCACTTCTCGCAACGAAGCGGCGGCTCTGGCCAAGAAGCGCAACCTGAAACTTCAAAAAGAAGATATGGAACTGCTGGACCTGAGTATCATTCAAAGCTGGGTCAACAGCCGTTCGATGCGAATCCCCGAAGCCAACCTGGTCTATCGGGCCTGGAACTTCTTTGGGGACGCAGCCAGCAGCCTGAAGCTGGCGGACCATTACCTGGGTTACGACGAAGACTTCATCTCGCTTCACGATGAGCTCTTCTGGGGCTGCAACATGCCGGGACTCACCCAGTCCACAGAACGCTACGAAGTGGACCTGAGCCAGACGGAAATCCGCAACCTGCGCTCCATCTTACGCTCAGGTCTGGAGATTTTCCGCCAGGGTGTGCAGTCCTGAGGGGGCAACAGCTACCCATGGTAGGAAATCTCAAACGTACATTAGAACTTGTTTTCGCATGAAAAGATCGAAAATGCTTTTGGTTGCTCTAGGAGCATTGGCTCTGATCAGTCCGGCCCTGGCCGGACCTTCCTTGATGGTAGGATCCCCGGCCACCCCTCAGGTTCGTCGGGCTTCGGCGATCAACGCGGTGCAATATCGCAAAGTAAAGGCCGCCGGCGTGACCTGCCATGTCGTGGAGGTCGATCTATTCAATCCTCACGTGCAATTGCGAGCCATTCGCGCCAGCGACCTGGGCACCCGCTACCGCACCTTCGGCTCCTTTGTTCGACAAACTAAGCCCATCGCAGCCATCACCGGCACCTTCTTCGACACCGCCACCGGCACCATCATCTGCAACCTGGTTCGCGATGGCCGCCTGGTGGAGATGGGCAGCGTGGGACACACGCTGGCCCTGGACGAGGTGAACCAGCCCAGTTGGGTCAGCACAGCCGGCCACTATGGTGGTGGACGCAACTGGAAGAACAGCGAATTTGCCGTCTCCAGCGGTCCCACCCTGGTTCGAGACGGACAGATTTCTCTCAATCCAAGGGCCGAAGGGTTTCGCGATCCCGGCCTGTTCCGCCAGGCATCTCGCGCCGGCATTGCCACCACAAATCGCGGTAAACTTTTGCTGGTCACCGTCAACCAGGGAGTCAGCCTGCGCCGCTTCGCCGAGGTCATGCAAGCCTTGGGAGCCAGCGACGCGCTCAACCTGGACGGAGGCAGTTCCACCGCCCTCTACGCTCGCGGTAATTACGTCAGTCAACCTGGCCGACGCCTGACCAATGTCCTGCTGGTGACGGTTCGCCCCGGCGCCCCTATCCCCAAGGAAGTGGAACTGGAGGCCCTGCAAGCCGACGAAAACGCCACTCTTGATGCTGACGACCAGTTCTACGGTCCGGTCCCGGAACCGGAAAAAATCGACCTTTCGACCCAGGATATCTGGCTGTAATCCAGCACCACAGGCGCCCCCAACTGAATCGGATAATTGTGAGGGGCGTGCCCGAAAGGCAGGTCGGCCAGCACCGGCACATCCCAGCGAGCGACCCAGTCAGCCCAAACCGACTCCAGATTTCCGCATTCGGTAAACTGACCAAGGGCCACTCCGACCAGGCCCTGGAAGGCGCCGCTGGCGGCCAACTGAGTGAGCATACGGTCAATTCGATAGGGAGCCTCGGTGACGTCCTCCAGGGCCAAAATCCGACCGGGGCCGCCCGACATCGCTCCAGGAGTTCCACACAGACACGTCAGCACGCATAGGTTGCCACCCCAAAGCACACCCTCGGCCCGACCGGGCCGCAACCATCTTCCGGTCAGAGGCAACAGGCCATTCCCTTCAACCAACCGGCGAGTTGCCGCCAGGGCCGAATCCTCCAGCGTGGGCAAAGTCTGCACATTGGCACAGTGGTACAACTGCGTCCAACCCCGGCACTGCAAGGCGTGGAGCAGCACCGAAACATCCGAGAAACCCAGCACCGGTCGCGGACGCCCCAGCACCGGCAACTCCAAACGAGTAAGACCTACTCCACCCCTCACCACCCAGCAGGCATCCACCTCCGACCCCAAGGCCCAGGCCAACTCGGCCTGTCGCAGACGATCCTCAGCGGCCAGGAAGGCCAGACTGGGTCGGCCCCGCCCTTCCAAATAACCCTGCAAAACGGGGCCGGGCAACAACTCAAAACCCCAGGAACGAAGGATTTCCATTCCTTGCAGAGTTTTGCCAACGTGTGGTGGGCCGCACGGGCAGATGAGAGCAAGACGCATCCGCCTTGCTTTGACCGCCAGGGGTTCGCCCCCTGGGCAGAAAAGGGATGAAGGTGCGCGGAGTACTCCTCATACTGCTGGGCTGGTTCTGCCTGCTCGGCCCTTGCCTGGCTCAGGAGGCCGGCACCGAACAACGCTGCAGCGACAACCTGCAACTGTTGCTCAGCAGCTTGAGCAAATACTCCAAAGACCACCAGGCCCGATTTCCCGACAAACTGGAGGAACTGGTTCCTCGCTACCTGAGCGAACTGCCCAAATGTCCGGCGGATGGCTCCAGCTACACCCGTTACAGCTCACTGGCCCACGAGCCGGAGCGAGCCGTCCTGATCTGTAGCTACCCTGGCCACAACCTGGCCCCACCAGACTACCTGGTGCTCAGCAGCGACCGCGGCCTGGAAACACCCTTCGGACACCCCTCCGACCCTTCCGTCTGTCGCCGATCACTGGTCCAGATCTTGCAGAACGTGGAACAAGATAAGACCAAACTGGGACGCTATCCGGAAAAGCTCCACCCCGAAGTGATGTGCAGTTGCGGCGACCCCATTCAGTATCAGCCTCTAAACGAAGGCCGATCCTTTATCGCCTACTGCCCTGGAGCAGCCCACCTGGGCTCCGGCCTGGCCCCCTTCAGCCCCTCAATCGGACCCGGAGGACTCCAGGAACGCAGCCTGCTTTTAAACCAGCCCGGTCAGCCCCCCAAACCCAAAGGAATGTCGACAACGTATCTGGTGCTGGGCGGCCTTGCCTTATTGATCCTGGCTGGCCTGGCCGGCTCGGCCATGATGCGGCGCAGCCGAGTCCGCCTGGATTAGGAACTGCAGGCTGCGCTGGCGAGCAAGCGAGGCGGCCGCAGGATCGTAGTCGGCCCGTTGATCGCAATTGAAGCCGTGTCCCGCTGAGTATTCGAAGATCCGCACCTGAGGATAACGGGCGGAAATCAGCCGGGCATCCTGGATTGGGATATGCTGATCAAACTGACCGAAGTGCAGCATCACCGGCACCTGAGGCGGCTGCTCCAACAACTGGGGTATGCGCCCCCCGTAGTAGCCCACACAAGCCTTCAAGCGAGGAAGCTGCTGAGCCGACAGCCAGGCCAGCGTTCCGCCCCAGCAGTACCCGACCAGTCCCACCGGCATGTGCTCGGGAAACCAATCCAGGCAGGCTTGCAGGTCAAGCATGGGCGCCTCCAAATGACCCACGCGAGCGGCCAGCTGGCGACCTTGCTCCAGATCCCGAGCAGAATAACCCAGCTCCACGCCCCGCTCGACCCGGTCAAACAGAGCTGGACTGACGACACGAAAGCCTTCGGCCGCGTAACCATCACAGACGGAACGAATGTGGCTGTTCACTCCAAAAATTTCTTGAACCACAATCAGGCCGTGGTTTCCTGAACCGACCTGGTAAGCCTCAAACTGGTGTCCATCCGATGCCCCAAGCTGCATGCTCGCCTCCCTGTTGACATGTTCATTAACCGGTTACGACTTTCCATCCCTCCCTCCCCTATTCTAGAGCAGGAAAGAGCCGTACAGGCCAAATCGGGAGGATCAACGAACATGGGTAGTATCAAACCGTTCAATTCCAACCAGGTGATCAAGCCGCTGGCGCGGACGACCATGTTCGTGCTCAACGAGGCCCGCGAAGCTGGCGAGAACGACCCGGCCCTGGCCATTCGACTGACCGCCGGCGGACTTGTATCGCCCATCATGAGCGGCGTCAACACCCCCGGTGTGGTCGAATACACCGACCACACCCTGGTTCCAATCGTGCGCGGAATGCTGCTCGGAGCCAATGTCTACAGAATGCAGCGAACCTTCAAGGACCCGGACGCTAGAGTCTGGGACAAAGCTGGCGACGTCATCCGCGTCGTATCCGACACGGCCGGACTGATCGGCGGATTGGCCGTACTCTTCACCCCTCAATACGCTGCCCTGGGAGCCAAACTCATTGGCACGGCTTACTCAGTGGATATCTGCTCTCACGCGATGCGCGGCATGACTCATGTCAGCAACCGAATGAAAGTATGGAACACGATGGCCGCCGAGGAAGACAAACCCGACAGCAAACCGCCCGGACCGGGCGGCTCGGACGCTCCGCAGCCCCCGGCCACACCCCCAGCCGACCCTCCAAAACTAAGCGGAGTCAACAAGCCGCTAACCCAGTTTGACTCCCCAAAACAACTCAACCTTTTCAAAAACTAGTCCGCCCGGACAGAAGACCAAACCCAAAACAAAAAAGCCCGCCAGTGAGCGGGCTTTTTTTTGTGGAGAAATAAATTGGGCCCACAGTTGAGACTCCCCCGCCTGGACAAACCCGCCAAACCTCCCACCAGGAATTTCCAACGTTTCCTCCTGGCCATCCGCTGACGAAGATTCATCTCTTCGGTAACTTCTCAAGTGTGAGCCACTCGTAGAGCGCTGCTTGATGCGAATTCTGCGGTGATTTCGCTTAAGCAGAGCGTTGCTGGTCGCTAGGCTTGAGTTTCCAAGCCTTGTAGACGCTGCCCGAGGAAATTGTCACCCCGAAGCGATCCTTAACCTCACGCAGGAGGTCGGGAATCGGCAGATCTCTGCGTGCATGCAAGAAATCCACCACGGGCCCACTCAGTTTCCTCGATCGTCGCCGCGGTTTATCCTGAACAGATTGCGAGGCCGCGGCTGCTTGCGCCTGCAATTGTTGTTGGCGTTTAGGAGAGTCAAGTCGCGACTCTAAAGTTCCGGCCAGTAGTCCGCAGACGCCGGAATCGTTTAGCAGCAACTCGATGATCTTCTGCGCCATTTCGGGAGAACACCCCTTACCCCGGGAACGCACCTTCTATTTGACACCACCCATCCCAAGATGCGGATTGAAATTCTTTCAACCCCCTGGGTCTCCTGCACGTTCTAGAATTATTTTCAACTTTTTTGCACAGGTCTTTCAAGCAGGAAAGCAAACAGCCCGGACTTTTGATCCGGGCTGCTGAGCTGGCCGTCCAAACTGAGCCAGCTAGAGTGGCCCACCGGCTGGCCTCAAATCAGGCCTGCATTGAAAATTATTCCAAACTTGCTGGGCCCGGAGCTATTTTTTGGGCACCAACTTGTAGAGAAATAGTTTGCAGGCGTCCGAGGACTGAGCCCGGGTGACCACCGCGGCCCAATCCCATTTGTCCGAGATGCGCAACCCATAGATGGGAAGCTTGCTTTCGGGGATGGAGTCGATCACTTTCAACTGATTCTTGTCCGGGACCAGAAAGTCGGTCGAACTCTGGTAGGGCGAGGTTCGCATATCCATGGTAGGAATTTCAAAGCCGTAGAAGGGTTTCCACAGATATTTCGGGCGAAACTTGACAGTATAGCTGCCCAGGTCTTGCTGACTCAGATATTTGCCAGTCCAGGTGTCAATCAGATAGACCCCGGCCTTGGCGGTTGGAGGAAAAAGGTTATATGTCACCAGCAGATGGCCGCCCCCCCACTCAAAGTCGGTGAAGAAGTAGGTCGGGGATCCCTCTTTCTTCTTGTCGGCCGGGATGTCGTTCAGCAACGGTTGGTCGGTGCCGGTATCCATGTTGATGAGGCCGGCCACGTCCTTCCAAGACTTCTCGCCGGCATCAAGGCCGCGCCCATAAGAGAGCAGGCGCACTGGACGACCTTGCCTATCACGGGTGATCAGCATGTCCAGACCCGAAACGGTTTTGTTGGGTGCGTAAGTCTTTACCTTCACCCCTTTTTTCATATCCCATAGAGCAATGCCCTTGTTCATCATCCCCGAGACGGCCAGCAGATCCTGACTGGGACTGAAGGCGTAAGCCAGAATCTTTTTCGGATCCGCATCCAGGGCGATCTCGCGAACCACCTTGCTCTCTTTCCAGTCAATGAACTTCAGGGGCTGGAAATTTCGCAGCAGAATCAACTGTTTGCCGTCGGGGGTAAATTCCAGTCCGTCGGCCGCGTCACAACCGTGAACGCTCTCCGGGATGGAAGCCACCACTTTTCCGGTCTTCGTTTCCCACACCGTTAGCAAATGAGGCGAAGCCATAAACGCCGCCACGAAGGAGTTGTCCTGCGAGAACACCGGCTTAAGGATGTCGAACGGGTCCTCGCCCTCGAGTTGCTTGTCCATCACGTAGTCCGGCGGACAGGGCACAATGGTCTCAGGCTTAGCGAAAGCGGGCGCGGCCGCCAACAGAAGAGTGAAAAGTATCGAACGGATTTTCATCAAAACCTCCCCGGGAGTGTTGCCGGGGCAGTTTTTACAAGCGGCCGCAAAGACCCTGGCGTTGCCAGCATTCATCCAGAATCGAGAAAAATTCGTCCAGGCTGACGCTCCGCTTGAGTTGGTCAAAGTAGGCGAAGGCGCCGTAGCGACTTGCGATGCGAATCCACTGTTTCAGCCGGGTCAGGGTCCCGCTCGGGGGCAGGCCCTGGCTGTGACGCACCAGTCCACGCAGCAGCCGTGGCCAATCCAAAGACTGGACCGGCGCCTCCAGACCCAGCTCCCGAGCCACCAAACCAGGCATGCGGGGGTCGGCCAGTGCGCTGCGTCCCAGCATAAAGTGAATGCAGCCGGTCACCTGGCGGCAACGCCGAAAGTCCTCCAGCGTCCAGATATCCCCATTGGCCACCACAGGAATCCCCAGCTCCCGCCTGACCTCACCGATCGGCTCCCAGTAGACGGGTGGAGCATAACCCTGGCTGCGGGTCCGGGCGTGAATGGTAATCCAATCCGCCCCACCTTCGACCGCCATGCGAGCGTTAATTTGAATATCCTCGATACTGTCCCACCCCAAGCGGAGCTTGGCCGAGACCGGCACCTCTTCTGGAAGGGCCTGGCGCACCGCCGCCACCACCTCGCGAATTCGGCAAGGGGACTTGAGCAGAGTCGCACCTCCATCGTGGCGATTGACGGTGGGTGCGGGGCAGCCGAAGTTGATATCCACGGCGGTCGCTCCGCTCTGGACCGCCACCCGAGCGGATTCAGCCATGCGCTGAGGGTCGCCACCTAGCAGCTGGACCTGGACCGGCAGCCCGGTGACGGTCTTTGCGCCTTGCGCCAGCTCCGGCACTTCGCGCAGAAAGGCTTTGGACTGCACCACTTCATGCGAGACCCTCACAAACTCCGAGACGCAGTAGGTAAAGCCACCCAACTCACCCTGCAGGGCTCGCATGGGGGCCTCGGTCACACCGTCCATGGGTGCCAGGGCCACAGCAGGTTGGTCGGCGCGCAGCATTGTCCGCGCAGTCTAGCAAAAAATGCGCCCCAACCCAAGCGCTCCGTCGCAGCAGAGCTGCTCCACTCGCGCAAGCTGTTGCGGGACGACATTTTTTGCACAATCACAGGAGCGACCGTCCTTCGGCCGTTCGCAAAAATTCTCACGCGCACGAAGAAGTTCTGACGCCCGCTGGCGAATTTCTGAGTGCAGATGATCCGAAATCTGGCCGAAATGACCTGGCTCGAGGTCAAGCAACTCAATCTGGATGAGACGCTGGTGTTTCTTCCCATCAGTCCGCTGGAGCAGCACGGTCCCCATTTACCTATTGGAATGGACCTTTTTGGAGCAGAGTTCCTGACGAAGAAGATGGCGGAACTCTTCCAAAGCCTGCACCCAAGCTGGGAGGTGCTGCTGGTCCCAGGTCTCCCCATTGGCTCCAATGCCTTCGACTATCCGGGAAGCCTGTTTACCCGCCAGCGCGTCATTCGCGATCTGCTCGTCGACTACGGCGCCTGCCTGGCTCGCCACGGACTGCTCCACCAGGTGATGATCAGTGTGCACGGAGGCACCGGTCACATCGTAGCCATGGAGGAAGCCGCCGATATTTTGGCCCGCCGCTTCAGATGTCGTATCATCGCCCCTTTCGGAGCCCTGGCCTCAAAGTATTTCCACGGGGGCTACGACGAACAACTGGGAGCTTTGACCGGCACCCCCCTGACCCCCGAGGAACGCAAACAGCTTCGCAGCGATTGGCACGCTGGTTGGTGGGAAACTTCGCTCATGCTGGCCGCCTGCCCTCACCTGGTGCGCCCCGAATACCGCGAACTCAATGAAGTTCGCGTGGATGACTTTCGCAAAGTGAATGACCAGTTGGTGAAAAGCCTGAATCAGGGGCTGGGCTACCTGGGCGCTCCGGGCAAGGCCAGCGCCGAATTTGGTGAACTGCTCTCGGGCCTGCTGGCCGTCGACGGAGTGCGATTGATCGACCGGATTGTGGTGGGAGGCGGCCCCGTTCAACCCAGTGACCGCTCTCCGATGTACGACATTCCTTTCATGCGCACCGATTTCGTGCGCAACTCGGTTGCCGTGGGAGCGGGAGTGTTGTTGACCCTGCTTGGTGGTCTACCGCTGTTGGAAGCGGTGCGACGGGGAGGCATGCCCTTTCTGCCGGACGACCGCAACAAACCCAAGGAGCCGCCACCCGCCTAAAGTGCTTATTGCGTGGGGCTCAACTCGCTCCAGCGCGATTCCAATCGAGCCTTCTCGGCTTCCTTTAAGAAGCTCTTGCGGATGCCGGTCAGACTGATCTGCTCAAGTTCTTGGAGGCTCAGCCCGCACTCCTCGGCCATGGCCATGTACTCTCCGACCAGGGTCAGATCAAAAATATGGCGGTCGTCGGTGCTGATGGTCACTGGCACGCCCTGCCGCTTGTAGGCAATCAAGGGATAACCCTTGAGATCCTTGACCGCATTGATGAGTCGATTGCTGTCGGGACACATCTCCAGGGTCACTCCCCGGCGCGCCACCTCCTGCACCAGGTGAGGATCCTCTCCCAGGCGCAGGCCGTGGCCGATACGCTCAGCATGGCAGCTTTCCAGGGCCTGAACAATACTTTCGGGTCCCATCGCTTCGCCGGCGTGAATGGTCACGTGCAACCCCTGAGAGCGGGCATAATCGAAGACTTCCTTAAACTTCGAGGCCGGATGGTGCACCTCATCGCCAGCCAGATCCAAGGCCACCACGCCTCTGCCTTGACGAGCGACCGCGGCTCGGGCCACGCGCATGGCTGATTCCAGAGGATAGCTGCGATTGAGTGAGACGATCAGGCGCGCCTCGATGGGGTAGTCGCGACAGGCCTGATGCATACCCTCGAGCACAGCGTCCAGCACCCCGTCGATAGAGAGCATCTCCTCGTGCTTCACGGGGTTGACGCGAATCTCGGCGTAGATCACGCCCTCCCGGGCCATGTCCTCGATCATTTCGTAGCTGACGCGTCGCAAGCTCTCGGGATGATCAAAAATAAATCGGAAGGGGTCGAACTTCTTAAGAAAATCCAGCAGATTCTCTCCGGGCCGCATCTCGATCTTGCGCTTTAGCTCTTCTACGCCTGAAACTCCAAGGTCGGCGCCATACTTGGGAGCCAGCTCCAGGATCGTTTCTGGTCGAACCGCACCTTCCAGATGCGTATGGAGCTCGGTCTTGGGCATCTCCTCGACCAGCACGCGAAAATCGTCTCGATTCAGATATCGAGCCTGAGCATCAGATCGATCTGGATCTCCGATCTTGATCGGCTGAGCCAGGCAAACGGCAGTCAAAACCAACCAGATGAACGCGGAAATCTTCACTTAGACTTGCGGTTTCTCCAAATGGGACTGGTGGACGCATAAATCGGCCACCTTGCGCACCACCGCCCCCACCACCGGCACGGCAGCCAGGGTGCCACCCAAAGAGAGAACGGCGTTGGTGACTTTCGACTTAAAGGTTTTGCCCTCAAATTGCTCTCGTTTGCTGTGAGCACTGAGCCCTTCGCCCCAGAGTTTGCCAGTGGCCCACTCGTAGGGAGCGCTGGTTTCGCGACGCTGAGTGCGAGCATCCTGAACGCAGGTATAGACTTTACGCAGATAACCGGATTCACCCAGTCGCTGGGGGTCGATCTCCACGGAAGCACCGGCATACATCAAATTAGCCCGATTGAAACCAGGAGTTTTCTCAGACATCGGAAACAAGCAGGCATCCGTGGACTCCACCCGCTTCTCATAGCAATCGAACCCTTTGGAGACTTCCTCGGGTTTCAGGGTGGCATAGCCATCCAGATCCGAATTGGCGCCAAGGCGACCGCGCGAGAAACTGCCGGTCAAATAGATTTTACTGGGATAGGACGGCAACTCCTGAACGTTCTCGAGTAACGACTTCTGCAGGGCGTCAATACGTGGGCCCACTTGATCGTCGCTGAAAGGCTTGGCCAGTTCACGACTCACTTTGGCCTCCCAGCGGTCGGAAAGTTCACCCCGGGTGCGATGGGAGAGGTAAGTGGCCAGATTCTCCTGCATGATCTCGTGCTGCTCGGACGGGATGCCGCGATCGGACATGCGTTTTCCGGCGTCACGCCAGTTCTGGTCGGGCCATTTGGTATTGCAAATCCTCATTTGGGCATTCCCATCTTGGCCAGGTCCTCCGAGAGTTGCTCCTCGGAAATCTTACCTAAAGCGAAGTTCTTGTACGGTTCAACTTTCCAGGCGACCGGTTCGGCGCCCGTGGCGTTGTAGATAGCCTTCTCCCACTTGGGCCAGAAGCCAATCTTGTCCAGCGCCTTGTTACTGAGGCCGATCAGGCAGTAGTCCGAATCCTGGGTATTGGTGTGCCACTTGGTGTGCTTAAGGGTCTGGGCGTGCTTCCCGTAGTTGTCGCCCTTGTGGTGCCAGACTCCCGAGGCCAGGTCCATACCCACAATAGCCGCGCCAGTGCCCAGAGCGGTCACGGCAGCTTTAGCCAGACCGGCTTCCAGGCTACCAGAGCTGACCAGGTCGAATCCAATCGTAGCCAGACCTGCCGCACCGACCACGGCTGCACCACCGCGAGCCAGCTTCTTGACCACCCGGTGTGCCGGCCGCGGGCCGGAGAAGTCAACGGGCTCATTGCTGGCAACTGGCTGAGCCGGGTCTGCAGGGGCGGGAGCCGATACCGGAGCCGGCTTCTTGTCATAGTCGGAAGCGTCGATGCCCCACTTTTCTTTACGAGCCGGCATCTCGGTAGCCCGGAAGTTCTTCATCATCTCACGCGAGCGAGCGATGTACTCTTCCTTGCTGATCTTGCCGTCCACAAAGTCCTTATATTCAGGAACATTCCAGGAGTCAGGCTTGGCGCCGGTAATCTTATAGATGGCCTTCTCGTAGCGAGGCCAGAAGTTGATCGCATTCAGGGGCTTGTTAAGAGCGCCGCTGACGATACAGTAGTCACTGTTCCAGGGCATCCGATGGTGCACACCGTGAGCCCGAGGGTCGATGGCCATACCCACTTTCTGCAGCAACTTGCCGTGAGCCGGGACTTCCTTCTGGTTCATGTGTGACCACTGATGAAACTTTCCATAGACGCTCATTCCTCCGATGAGTCCGATAGCGCCGGCCAGAACCGGAGCTGGAGCCCCCATGGCCGCTGCGCCCACCAGGGGGGCCCAGGCCACGGTGCTGAGGGGGAAAGCCCAGTAGGAAACGGAGTAATGACCCAGCTTGCCGGGATAGAAGTGATGGCGCTGAGCCTGCTGAGCAAATTTTCGCACCAGGCCGATCTTGGCGTCCGGCTTGGCGTAGTTGTCAGCCCAGTGGTGGAGCAGACCGGAGGGCAAATCAGCCAGAACGTAGCCACCGGCCAGGGCGCCAGCCGAGAGAGCACCGGTGGTGAGGGCCGCGCCCAGGCTGGGCGCGCCAGCGATATCCGCGATCACCTTGGCGGCGCACCAAGCGCCGGACGCACATACACCGGCGAACATCAACTTCATGAAGGGGCTGCCCTCGGTGTCCTTGCCCTCAACGCGCTTCTCTTTGAAGAAGGCTGTCTTGAGGCGCTGCAAAGTGCCAGGTTCGGGAGCTGGCTCGGCCGCCGGGGCTTGCTGCAGCTGAATCTGATCGCCGGGAGCGGCCGGGGCCTGAGCCGGGGCAGCGGGGGCAGCGGGGGCAGCCGGAGCGGGAAGAAGTTTGGGCAATTGAACCTGGTTGGGGGCGCTCTGTAATTTCATACTCCCTATTTACAAGTCGTCAATGAAAAGAGTCTGAATTTATCCGTTCAGGGTTCTTTGAGTGGATCTGGGTATTCTGCCCAACGTGAAGATCCAGCAGCAAAGTCCGCAACTCCCTCGCCCCCTCCCGCAGACCCCCCAGCCGCCTGACCCACCCCAGAATTCGGGTGGAGTCATCGACCATATCGGAGCCGTGCAACTGGGAAGCCTGGTTAGCGACCTGGGAATGGGGGCAGCCTACACTTTTGGACAGTCGACTCCGGTCAGTGGTCTGGGTCTGGCCATGGCCGCCTTTCATGGAGCCCGGGGAGCAGCTTTCGCCGCCCTGGCCCTGAAGGAGAAGGACCAGGCTAAATTGCGGGCCCGCATCGGCGTGGCCGGCTCGGAAGGCCTGCTGGCAGCCGGACACGCCCTGGGTGCCCTGGGCGCCGGTGCCTGGAGCATCCCTCTGCTGGCCGCGGGCGCCGGGATGAACGCTTTCAGCGACTACAAATATCGAACCCATTACGGCGTAGACGCCCCTATCGGCGAAATCCGCAAGTCTCGCCTGGCCGGAGCGCTGGTGGACGGAGGCTTGGGTCTGTCCTACATGGATGGCCCATCACCGCTGGGTGTGGTGGCTGGCGTCACTCACCTGGGCGCCATGGTGGGCTACTACGGAGGAAGCGTTTTCAAGCCCGAAATGAAGCATCACTGGCACAGCAAGGGTTTCGGCCATGCCCTGCTGGCCGCCGGACACCTGGCCGGAGCCGCCGGAGCTGGCGCCTGGGTGTTACCCGTGCTGGCCGGCGGAACCCTGATCACCACGCTTCAGGACGCTCGTCAGAACGCTCACTCCTGAAGGGTCAGGTTCAAGGCGTATTTATTTGTCCCAGCCGAAAAAGTCGCGCATCTCCAGGTAGGTCTGAGGGTTGGAAAACAACAGGCCGTGGTTGCGATGGTTGCGATTTTTCAGAAAATGGGGATTCTCCTCACCGATCTGTAAGGAATTGCCGGGCACCGTACCATCCCCCAGGACCGGAATGAAGTAACGTCCCAGAGTGGGCCGGGAGTGCGAACCCACCAGACGAACGGCTTCAGTTCGAGCCTTCTGGCTTTCCCAACGCGAGTTCAGGTCGGCCAGCTGAGGATTGGCGGGTCCACCGGTCACCGGGCGCAGCCAGCCCAGCGCATTACGATCGTCTTCGGTGATGGGTTTGCGCGAGAGCAGCCACTGAGTGTCCCAGCCTTTGGCCTGCAGATCGAGCAGACCCAGCGACGTACGGGCCAGGGCCGACCCCCGATTGGGCGTGCCCAACATCATAAACTTGCCAACCCGGTCCCCACCCTGGTCAAGATAGGTCCGGGTGGCCAATCCGCCCATACTGTAGCCGACCACGTCCGCTTTGGGGTTGCCCGTCAAGGCCGAGATGGCTTTCAAATCCTTGGCCAGCTCGGGCGCGCTCAGATTGGGGGGGGTGTTTACGGAGGGAAAGACGGCCACGAACACCTTGCCGTCGGAGCGTGTGTCTTCCAGCATCATGCGCTGGGTGCAATCCAGGTCGGCATAAAACTCACCGTCGCGAACATAGTAGACGCGGCCACCGTTCTTACCGTCGGAAGTCAGCTTTTCGGCCAGATGGTCAAATCGATCTTCCGGTGTTTGCCAGCCCGGCACCAGGACCACCGGCCGCTGAATTTTGGATTCTGGCAGGTCTGTCAGCAGACTGGGGGGCAGCGGCTTTTTGATGGTTCCCAGGGATTGCCACCAACCCAACTTCTGTCCCATCTGATCCAGGGCGTTACCGGTCTTGGAAAGGGCGACGGCAATGGGTCCGCAGACGCCCATCAAAAGCCGGGAACTCCAGCCGGTCACGAACTGAGGACGTTCTTCCAGAGAGGTCCAGGCGGGTGGGCCCTTAGGTCCCTGCGGGCCGTTGCCTCCAATCTGGACGGAATCAGGCGAAGTCGGGGTGGGCACCTTCGAATGCGCAGTGGACGGAGCAGCAGGCGGACGAAATGAGGATTGGATCTTCACGCGCTTACCTTAGCAGCGCCCAGGGCAGGACTGAAGAAACAGAAAGTTAACGCCCGGACGAAGAAAAACAAAAAGGAGCCTCTAGCGCTTCGGGGGGGGTCATACGCTAGCGACTCCACCAACAGGATAGCAGCCTGGGGGATCCGGCGATAGGCACCTAATACCTATTTATTGGTACAATAAATGGTCAGAAAACACCAAGACCAAAGCCTCAAGAACTGAAGTAGCCCTGCTCAAAGGGGGACGCCAGAGCGTGGCGCAGTCGAGCCCGAGCCAGATTGAGGTCGTTCAAAGCATTGACATAGTTGGTGCGGGCAGAGACCAAAGCGGTCTGAGCATCAAAGACATCGGTCAAACTTCCCAGCGCCGCCCGGTAACGGCCGGCGGCAATACGGACTCCCTCGCGAGCAGAATCCACACCGGCCGAAGCCGCCTCCAGCGAACGCTCGGCCGTGAGCAACTGCATGAGCACCCCGCTCACGTCGCGCTCCACCGCCAGTTGGGCTCGAGTCAAGGCGGCCCGGGCCACTTCAACCCCGCCCTCGGCGTTCACGGAGGCCCCTCGTTGGGCGCCGCCATCCCAGAGCTGAAAGTCGAGGGAAAGCTGCAGGTTAAAGGTCGGGTACTGCACGCCGTTCGCCCGTCCAGCATAGGTAATGCCAGCAAACGTCGAAAGGGCCGGATAGTTCAGAGTGCGGGCCGCATCCAGCGAAGCCAGGGCGGCGTCCACGTTACGCTGGGCCACAAGCATATCCGGGCGCTGACTGAAGGCCAGTTGACTCAACTGGTTCATATCTTTGAGGGGCACTTCCGGCTCATCAAAGTCAACCAGTTCAATCCGGGTGCGGGGGGCCAGGCCCAGGGACTGGGCCAAATCCAACCGGGCCAATTCCAGGTTACGGCGTGAATTATTGAGTGCGAAGACCGAATTGGATACGGTGGTTTGAGAGCGCACCACATCGCCCGGCGACATATTGCCGGCCTGGTAAAGGGCTCGGGCCAGGCGCAACTGCTCCTGACGAGTCTTCAAATCGTCCTCCCCTACCTGGACCAGGCGCTGAGCCTGCAAAACGGCGTAATATCGTTCTTTCACAGTGAGCGAGACATCGTTCTGACTCTGCAACAGGAAGGCGGCCGCGGACTGGCGGCGCAGGTCGGCGGCACGCACCAGATCGCGAGTGTGTCCGAAATCGAAGAGCAGCCAGTTGACGCCCAGGCTGTTGGAAAAGGTATCACTGGTGCGATTGGTCGGATTCAAGCCCAGCGAAGCCGATTGCGAGCCGGCGGATGTACCGGAGACATGGGAGTATTGACCGGTGCCACCGATGTGGGGAAGTAGAGCCGCCCGCTGCTGAATCTCAGTGCCTTCGGCCTGCTGTAGTTGGCCCTGAGCGGTACGAATATCCGGCTGCAGGCGCCAGGCCATGCGCACCGCCTCCTCGGGACGTATAGGCAATTTGGGCGCATTCTCATCCTCTAATTGAGGAGCCGGTAACAGCAGAGGTGGCTTTGGCACGGCCTCGCGAGTCTGGTCCGGATTGAAGGGGGCGGGCTCACCCGGCACCGGTTCAGGCACCAGGGGGGGTGGAGGCGGAAGGGGCGGCTTGGCCAGGGCCGGCCAGCTGAGCCACAGGATCAGCAGTCCCTTACGCACGGCTCCTCCTGGATTGAAAGAAGCGGTTCTCCAGGTCGTCCAGCAACAGATAGGCCATGGGCACCACCACCAGAGTCAGCATGGTAGAGACGAAAAGTCCTCCGATGACGGTGATGGCCATCGGGGCCTCCAGCTCGCCTCCGCGGCCCCTGAGGGCAATTGGAACCATCCCCAACATGGCTGCCAGAGCCGTGATGAGAATCGGACGCAACCGGGTCGGACAGGCTTCCAGCAGAGCCGCCTCACGATCCAGGCCCCGGTCACGGGCCTGCAAAGTATTCTCGATCAGCAAGATGCCGTTTTTGACGGAAATACCGACCAGCAGCAGACAGCCCACTCCAGACATGACCGAGAAAGGTGTTCCCGTCAGAAACAGGGCCAGCACGATTCCCAAAGTACAAAGCGGCACACTCATCATGATGGAGAGCGGCACAATCAGGTTCTCAAACTGGATGCAGAGCAGCATATAGATGAGCATCACGGCCAATGCGCCGGCCAGCCAGAGGCGAGAGAACTCAGCGTTCTGGCTTTTCATAGTGGTGCTCCAGTCCCAACTGTAGCCGTCCGGCATGTCGTATTCGTCTAGAGTGGCCTTGACGTCGGCCATGATCTCGCTGAGTGCGCGGCCTTCGCCGGCGCTCACCAGCGCCGTGTAGCGCTGTCGGGTGGCCCGGCTGATGGTGGCGTAGCCGATGGCCTGAGTGGCACGAGCCACCTGACGCAGCTGGACACTGTGCGGCAGATTTTCCTGAGCGGCCTGATCGGTCAAATTGGCCGCGGTCACGTTGGGATTGACGTAGATGCTTCGCATATCCACAGTCGAGCGACGCGCCTCCGGAGCCAGCTGCACCACGATCGGAGCGCGCACTCCCTGATCTTGAAAGTAGCTTGCGGTCTTGCCGGCCGAGGCCGTCTGCAAGGCAGTGGCAACCTGCGAAAAGCTCAGACCCAGCTGGCTTGCCTTATCGCGGTCCACCACCCAGCGCACTTCAGGCGCCGGGTCCCCGGCCCGGTCGCGCAGGTCGTTGAGACCTGGAATGCTCTTTAGTTGCTCGACAAAGTCGGCCGAGAGATCAGCCAGTTTGGCCAGGTCCGGCCCGAAAATATCGATCTCCACGCTCTGACCTTGTTGCCCTGTAATGATGGTGCGCACCAAGTCCATGGTGGACGGAAAGGCGCGAACGGCTGGAATCTTGGAGAACCCGCCCGTCAGACGCGCGGCCACCTGCTCGCTGCTACCGCTGCGGCTGGATTTGAGCGCGATCCAGGCATTGCCCTGGTCACGACGACCGGTCCCCCCATTGCCGGCGCCGACAGTTGTCAGATAGGACTGCACGTCCTTGTTCTTAGACAAAACCTCTTCGATGCTGCTCATGGCACGGTCGGTTTCTTCCAGCGAGGTTCCCTTGGGCATGATCACCTGCATCCGTAGTGTGCCGGTGTCCGACTGCGGCATAAAGTCAAATCCCAGCAGGGGCACAAAGACCAGGCTGCCCAGGGTCAGGAGCAAACCGCTGATCAAAACCCGGTTGCGATGACCGATGGCCCATTTCAGGAGATCCGCATAACCCCGGTCAAGCTGCTTCAGCCAGTTCTCCCAGCGTTCGAACTGGCGCTGCCAGAAAGGCCTGACCCGCTCTTCCTCAGGCTTGCGGATGAACTGAGAGCAAAGCATGGGCACTCCGGTGAGCGCGTCCAGCAGGGAAAAGGCCATCGAAATGATCACAACCAGCGCGAACTGCTTGAACATCTGCCCGGTCTGGCCCGGGATCAGCAGCATCGGCAAGAACACGACCATAATGGTCAGGGTTGAGGAAACCACCGCGCTCACAATGGGACGGGTGCCCTGAATGGAGGCCTCGGTCGGATCCAGCCCTTCCTCTTCGACCTTACGATAGACCGACTCCATGACCACCACCGCGTCGTCCACGATCAGACCGGTGGCAAGGGCCAGACCCACCAGACTCATGGTGTTCAGGGTATAACCTAAAAGATAGAGGAAGCTAAAGGTGCTGATGACCGAAACCGGGATGGAGGTGGCTACCACCAGCGTGGAGCGAAAGTTGCGCAGGAAGAATAACACGATGGCCATGGCCAGCAGGCCACCCACCACGGCCGCCTCCTGCAGTGAATGAACAGCGTTGGAGACGTATTCGGACTGGTTGTAGAGCTGCTCAAAATGCAGCTCAGGGTGATTTTGCTTCACCAGCTCGAGCTTGGCCAGCACATTCTCCACGGTGGTCACCGTGTTGGAGCTGGACTGCTTAATGATGCTCAGACTGCCGGCGGGTTGACCATTGAGACGCTGGTAACTGGTCACGTCCAGATGAGAGTCCAGCACTCGAGCCACGGATTTCAGAGGAATCAGCCGGTTGTCGACTCGCCCCACCGGAATGTTCTGAAGCTCTCGTAAGCTCTGGATCCAGCCGTAGCTGCGCACAAGCAACTGCTGGTTGCCCTCATAGGCAATGCCGCCGGGAACGTTCTGGTTTTCCTTGGAAAGAGCGGTGACCAGGTCCTGAGAGGTAAGACTGCGAGCCAGCAAGGACTGGCTGTCAAACTGTACCAGAATGGCTCGCTCCTGACCCCCGTTGACGTCAGCCGACCCCACTCCCTCGGCTGACTCCAGGATCGGCTTCACCTCGTTGGTGAGCACACTGCGCAAGCGCACTGGGTCATCGATGCCGCTGACCCCGAGCACCAAAATAGGAACCGAATTGGGATCAAACTTCTGCACTGTGGGAGCCTGCAGCGTCGGGTCGTCCGTTGGAAACTGGCGCTGGGCCTTCTGCACGAGTTGTAGAGTGTCCAGGGCTGCCTGAGCCATATCGTAGCCGGGGGCACACTCCAGCGTGACTCGCGAAGAACCCTCTGATGTATCCGAGCGCATAGAAGCCAGACCCGGGACCGTGGCCACCACGTCCTCGACTGGACGGGTGATTTGGTATTCCAGATCCTCGGGACTGACTCCGGTCCAACTGGTGACCACAAAAAGCTGCGGGCGGGTGATATCTGGAAGCAGTTCAACGGGTAGCTGCGTGTAAGCCAGCGCGCCCAGAATCACGAAAATCAGGATGCGCATCCAGGTGGCCACCGGCCGACGTACGGAAAGTTCAGCGATATCCATGGGCTAGCGGGAGGAGCCGGCTGAAGGCGTGCCGGGCTCGGCCTGAGACGACTGGGGATCGACCTTTTGACCCTCTTTCAGACGTCCCTGAGAAAGAGTGACCACCATATCTCCTTCGGACAGGCCCTTGTTGATGACGGTATTCTTAGTGTCGCTACGGCCATAGCTGACGGTCACGACCTGCACCTGCTTGTCCACCACCTTGTAGACGGTGGCTGTGCGCTTATCCATGTCCTTATCGATGAGGGCCGAGTTTGGAATGGTGAGTTGAGGGTCGGGCGGTCCCACTTGGAGCTTGACCCGAGCAAACATGCCCGGCTTGACCACATGTTTCTGGTCGTCCAGGGTGACCCGAACATTGAACTGACGCGTCGCGGTGTCGATGGCGGCGTCTTTGGAGAAGACCCGGCCAGCGAACATCTGACCGCGCAGGCCATCGATGGTGACCTCGCAGGGATGGCCCTTTTCCACCCGGACAAAAACCTCTTGAGGCAACGAGGTGACCACCCAGACCTGCTGGCCGGACTGCACCTCAAAATAGCTGTGCCCAAACTGGCCAGCGCCCCGACATCCAGCTTTCGGTCGCTCACATAGCCGTTGACGGGCGAGCGTAACACCGTGTCCTGCAGCTGGAGCTGAGCCATCTCCAAATCCGCCTCGGCGGCGTGTACCAGCGACTCCTGAGCTTTCAACTGCTGACGGAAGGCGGTCGATTTTGAGGTGCCGGCCTGGGCCTCGGCCAGGGAAGCGTTCTTGGAGACCTGATTGAAGCGGGAAACGTCGATGTCGGCCTTGGCGGAAACCGTATCCTTCTTAGCCTGGGCCCCGGCGTTGATGACTTCTTTCTCAGCCGCGCGCACATTGGCTTGCTGGAGATCCACGGCCGCGTCCTGGCTGAGCATAGTTCGGTAGGTGTCCTGCACGTCGGCATTGGAGGCAAAACCCTGGCGCTGTAAACCCAGCATCCGCTCGTACTTGGCTCGGGCGGTATCGAAATCAACTTGAGCCTGACGCAACTGGGCCCGGGCACCCACCAGCTTGGCCTGGGCCTGGGTCACGGTGGTGACCCCCTGGGTGCGCGTGGCCGAGTAGACCTGCTGAGACTTCTCCACATTGGCCTGGGCCGCTTGCAGATCGGCGGCCGCAATGGAAATCCCGCTGCTGGCCTGCACGTCGGTTAGCTGCTGTTGAGACTGCAACTGGTAAAAGGTGAACTGGGCGTTGGCCAGATCGCTTCGCTTCTTGAGCAGATTGGCGCGGGCCTGGCTGGGGTCGACCCGAACCAGCACCTGGCCCTTGCGCACAGGGTCGCCCTGGCGGACGAGCAATTCCAGAATCGGTCCGGCCGACTTGGCCACAATGTCCACGTTCTGGCTGGATTCCACGTTGCCGACCTGGTCGTACTGGAACTGCAGGCGGCGGACAGAGGCTTTGTCGACGGTCACGGGAGGCACCGAACTGCCACCTCGACTGCGCCTGCCGCCACGACCGCCAGGCTTGCTGACAGCCTGATAGACGCGGAACCCCACCAGACCGAAAAGGATGGCTCCAAATACCACGAGCAGTGCAAAAAGCTTCGGCCGCTGTCGTAACCCTGCCAACATCATTGAGCTAGTTTGGGACATGGGTGGGGTATTTCACCCGGTATCAGCGTAGCCGTGTACCCGCGACCTTAGACCTATTCTGTAGTCATTAAGGCTTCCCCACAATCCTTGCCAGCTGGGCCGGGCCTGGGATATATTGCCAACATGTTAACAAACCCCCGTCTCGTTCTGGCTCAAGCCGACGCCATCGCTCGCCTTGCCCGTTTGCGGGTTTGCGCTCAACCTCGAGTGACCCCTCAGGGACACCTCAACCTGGAACTCCCTTCCCTGGAAGCTCGTCATTGGGTCCACGAGACCCTGGGCCACTTGAGTTCCAATGTCGTTCGAGTGCTGCGCTGGGAAGAACAGAATCAACTCACCGCTTAAGTCGGATCCTCTCATTCCGATAGGGTAAGTATGCAAAGCTTACCTCGTTGGTGGACCCTTCATGTGGCCTTCTCCCTCCTGGCTTTCGGTCTGAGCTGGCTGACCGGAGTTTAGGCTCAAGCCCAACAGCAGGTCGGGCGCCTTTCCACGAGAAGGCTGCTGGCCATGCGCTGGATCATCTTCTTGCTGCTGTGCGCCTGGGCCTGGGCTGAACCGGCCACCCTGCGGGTGGGGATCCTCAGCTTTGAAGACTCGCGCGACCTCTACAAGCAACTCCGGGCCCAATCCGACGCGTTAAAGAAGGCGGTGCACCTGACTCCGGCCTTCGCAATCGGAACCTACGGAGAGTTGTTTCACTGGCTGGAAAACGACCTTGTGGACGTAGCGGTGATCAACTCCGGTCAACTTTCCAAGCTCTCTCAGGAAAAATGGCAGTATATCGGCTCGGCCACCACCAGCGGACACGAACCGGCCTATCTGTCGGTCTGTGTTGTCCGCAAAGATTCTGGGTTGAAAAGCTTTGAGGATGTTCGGGCGGCCGGTTCGCGCCTTCGGCTGCTGGCGGTCGACCCGTTGTCGGTCTCCGGCTTCATCCATCCAGTTGAAGCTCTGACCAAAGCCGGGGTTCAGATTACACCCGACCAGATCAAGTTCAGTTACTCTCACACCAACTCATTGCGCTGGTTGGTCCAGTCGGACGGGCCCGAAATGGCCTGCATCTGGGCCTCGACCTGGGAACGCAATAAGGACGCCAGCCTTCAAGAGATAACCATCCCCGGGCTGGATCAGCTTCACAGCTTGCCGGTGGCCCTCATCGCCCGGCGCGGGGCTCCCACCACCGACAGTCTGGCCCGCCTGGTGAAGTCCGGTGGATTTCCAGGCTTCGAATTTGATCCAGACTATATGCAGCAGGTCGATCAGTTGCCCGACACCATGCCGGGCTCGCTGGCCGGACTGTCCGGCCGCCCATTGGATCGAGTGGGAATCGACGACCTGATCCTGACCATGCACCTTTACAACGTCACTCACGAGAAACCGGCCCGACTGGCCGTGGTTCTGGCCGGGGGTGGGGCCAAGTGCTCCTATCAGGCCGGAGCCGTGCGGGCCCTTGAAGAACGATTACAGATCTGGCGCAAAAGGTTATCCGACGACCAACTGGACATTCGTCTGGTGGTCGGCACTTCAGGCGGCGCCATCAACGCACTTTCGGTGGCCATGGGCCTGACCGTGGATGAGGATGGCTACAAAGCCCTGAGCGCTGCCTGGGCCGATTTGGACCAGGGGGAAATCATCTGTCCCCCACTGGCCGTACGCGTCAATCTCTGGTGCTGGTTGGCCTGCGTGACCGGGCTGATTATTCTGGCCGTAAATTGGGTGTTCCGCCTCGGCAAACCGCGATCCATGGTACTGACCGGAGTGGTGGGAGCGGTCATGTTTGGGCTCTCCCATACCCAGCTGCGCTTCTTACTGGGCACGGACTCCGGCCTGCAGCATGTCTGGGCCTGGCTGGCCTGGGGCATCGAAGGAGCTGGGGTCGTGCTGGTCATGGTATGCGTGACCGGATTCGTCACCCTGCACCGAGATCGCCGGCACAGACAGGTGGTGCATCGAACCGGCCCGCTGGTGCGCCTGGCCATCGCGGGAGTCACCCTGCTGCCGATTTTGCAAGCCTGGACCATGTTCTGCTATGAGGAAGTGGTCTCTGAGAATCGCGGTATCGAATCCGCCCTGACGCGCAACTTTGGCAATCTGATTCAACGCCAATCAAGGGAGTCCGGCAGCGTGGCCGGGCTGAGCATCGCCAAACTTTCGCAACGCGTCTTTGAGCAAAATCTGCTGAAACGCGACGTGGTCTTGACCGCCTCCCCCCTGACCGACCCAGAACTATCCCTACCCGGCGAGTTTTATTTCTATGCATCGCCGCTGAACTCGCCCGAGCCCGGTTTCGGCAATCGCGGCATCGCCCTGGTGAAGCGTCCGGAGCTCCTCTTCGACGCCCTGCTGGGCAGCGCCGCTATTTACCCACTCTTCCCCTCCCGCCTGATCAACGATTTGCCCAAAGCGGGACAGCACGTCGATCTGGTGGATGGCAGTTTCGCTCATCGCAGCCCGCTGGAGCCGGCGGTGCTCTGGGGGGCAACCCATGTTCTGGTGATCGAGGCCTCGACTCTGGAACCGACCACTCGGGGCAACTTACTCAACAATTTTGGTGCCTCATTAACCTATCTGTATGATGAAGCTCAACTGGTGGATGTCAGGCTGCGTGGCCAGACCGTGCTCTACAGCCTGTATCCAAGCGCTCCCCACATCGGCTTGCTAGACTTTTCACCATATTTGATCAAAGCCTCGATTGAGAAAGGCTATCGTGAGGCCTCTGGCGCACCTACCTCGGCCTATCAAAAAGGCGGGGCGCTCCACAAAGAATTAGGTCCCCCGATCTTTTGGACTCCCTGAGAAGTGGGTAGGCATAGTTCGGGAGGGTAGCTACGTGAGCGAAAACATCCAAAGCATGTTTGAAGCGGCGGTGGCCAAGGACAAAGCGGGAGAAGGCAGCGAGGCAATGCGCCTGCTGGACGCGCTGCTGGAGTATCAGCCGGGACACCGCATGGGACGTTTCTATCGGGGCGGCATCCGCATCCGCTACCGTAAAGACCCTGAAGGCGGAGTCCGCGACTGGGAAGAGGCCTTTGAGGGCGCGCCAGCTGGATCGGCCGGCAAGTTGCGTGAGCTTTATCCCCTTTTCCTGGACAGCTGCTATGAGCGCCTCATTCTGTTCACCAGCCAGGACCCGGACAATGCAGTCTACCATTCAGCTTTTGGTCGAGCCTGCCTGGTTCTGGGTCAGTTGGAACTGGCCGAACGCCATCTCCAACGAGCTCTATCCTTGGACAAGACCCGAGGCATCGACGCCGTCCGTCTCTTTGAAGCGCTCAGCCAACTCAATAAAGCCGAGGCCGGGCTTCAGCTCATGCAAAAGCACCTGGAACATGCTGCCGACTCTCCCGAACTGAACGCCAGTCTGGGACTTTACTATAAATCTCAGGCCATGACCGCCCAGGCCCTGAAACACCTGGAAGCAGCCTGCAAACTCTCGCCACGAACCCTACCTGTGCGTCAGGCCCTGGGCGAGATCTACCTCAACCAGGGGAGAATGGAACAGGCCGAGTCGCACTTCCAATTCATGCTGCAAAATCACCCCACCGTGGGAGCCCACCTGGGAATGGCCGAGTGCGACAAGCAGCAGTTCCGTTTCGCCGAGGCGCTCGGCAATTTCCAGAAAGCGGCCTCCCTGGAACCTGGAAACTTCCAGGTGCTGGCCGACCTGGGAGCTTTGGCCCTGCAGATGGGCGAGCAAGATCTGGGCATCCGCTCGCTCAAAGCGGCCGTGGCCCTGGAACCCAACCATCCCGACCTGCACGGGCTGCTGGCCAAAGCCGCCCTGCAGAAAGGCGACCGCAACGAGGCGATCGCCGCCCTCAACACCCAACTTCGACTCGACCCCAACGACACGTATGCCTCCTACACCCTGGCCACCCAGCTCCGGGCCGCGGGACAATTTCAGGAGGCCGGTAAGTTGCTCAACAAAGCTCTGGCTGGCAAGCCCGGTGATGTGCAGATCAGTCTGGACCTGGCCGAATGCTACGAGAAGCTCAACTACCCCAACGAGGCTCGAAAACTTCTGCGCGAAGCCTACGACCGCAACCCCACCCACGAAGAACTCCAGGCCGCGCTGGCGCGCCTGGACCCGGAAGTGCTGAACGCCAAAAAGAACGAAAAGCAGGTCCGGCCCGAAGTAGAAGAATGGGTCAACCTGGCCCGCGCCCACGCCCAGGGTGGGCGCCATCAAGAGGCCTTTGACCAGTTCCGCAAGGTGCTCAGCATCAGCCCTAACCACAGCGAAGCTCTCTCGGAAATAGGCCGCATCTATGCCGGGCGCAGGGTGCTGGAGCCCGCCGGAGAATTCCTGCTGCGAGGCTATGCCTCCGACCCCAGCCAGTTGCCGGTTCTACTCGAGTTCTTCGAGGTGCTCAACCAGATGGCGGGCCGCCAGGCTTACGGCTTGTTGGACCAGCTCGCTCGTTGTCTGCCGCAAGATTTGGAAAAAGTAGCCTGGCTGGACTATTTGTGGCGACAGCGCCAGAGCCCTGGCGTGGGGAAATTGCTGAGCGCCCTGTTGGAATCGGTCAAAAAGGCCTATCCCCCGAACCATCCCGTTTCCCAACGATGGGTCAGCCTGCAACTGTCTGAGAGGTAAATGATGTCTGCCCAACCGCATTTCTTAGCCTATATTGAGCCGCCAGTCGGCGAGCAACCCATCCAGCTTACAGAACTTACGGTTGAGGCCGAGATCACGGGCATGTACGCCCAGACCAGCCAGACAATGGTTTTCTACAACCCCAACCAGCGACCCCTGGAGGGGTCCTTGGTGCTGCCCATGCCGGAAGGGGCGGTGGTCTGTGGCTACGCCCTGGACGTCCAGGGACGGATGGTAGACGGCGTGGTCGTGCCCAAAGAAGAAGCCCGACGCATTCTGGAAACGGAAATCCGCCAGGGAGTCGATCCCGGCCTGGTTGAGCAGGTGGCCGGTAATCTCTACCGCACTCGCATCTATCCGCTTCCCGCCGAAGGCACGCGTCGGGTCCGCATCACCTACGTTCAAGAACTGACCAGCGAAGGGGCCGGAGCTTTTTACCACCTACCGCTAGGCCACGGTCAGCATTTGCAGGAAGTGAACGTGCGCTTGACAGTGCACCAATCACCGGTGGTGCCCGTATTGAGGGGCTGGGAGGGCCAGCAGATGGTGGAACGTGACCAGTGCTGGATCTCTGAAGGGCGCCTGAGCGGCCAGCAAGACCACGACTTCCACCTGACTCTGCCCGATTTACCCGACCTCTTCACTCAAGTGGAACGCAGCGAGGAGGATGAGGTCTTCTTCTGTGTCAGCGCTCGTCAGCATGTCCAGCAGCAACTCGACTGGCAACCCGCCCGGATTGGCGTGGTCTGGGACGCCTCCGGCAGCCGCAGCGAGCACGCCAAAGAACTGGAGTTGCTGGCACAATTGGCCCAACACTGGCCGCACACCACCGGTCAGTTGATCGTGCTGCGTGAAAAGCCCGAAAATCCGGTTGCATTCTCCTCCCTGAGCCAGTTGCTGGAACTGGTGGGACAAACTCCTTGCGATGGAGCCAGCGGACTCTCTCACTTGCGGCTGGAGGCCGATGTGGATGCCTGGCTGGTCTTTTCTGACGGCCTGGATACGGTTCGCCCCGGCCTTCCCGAAAGTTCGGGCCAGCAGATCTTCACGATTACCTCGCAGGCCGCCCATAACGGCAACCTGCTACGCTTGCTAGCCGAGGGCAATCAGGGGATTTTCCTCAATCTCAACCGCTGGCAGGTTGCCGAGGCAGTCAGCGCTCTCACCAGCGTCCGGCAGGTTTCGCCCAACCTCGAGTGTCAGGGCGGGCAACAGCTTCATCGCAGCCCCAGCCAGGGTCGACTGCAGCTGCTGGGCCGGCTCACCGTCGAGAATCCTCGCGCCCTGGTCACCACCGGCAGCCTGGAAGCGGTCCGGTTAGAGGCGGGACAGGCCCGCACCGGCCAGCTACTGGCCCGGGCCTGGGCGGGACGAGAGCTAGCCGCTTTGCAGGCCCGCAACGGTAACCCTCAGGAAGGCCTGGAACTGGCCCGGCGCTACGGGCTCGTCAGCGAGGGAGCCTCTTTGCTGGTCCTGGAGTCGCTGGAGCAATACCTCAAATACGAGGTGTGCCCGCCCAAGAGCGCTCCCAAGATGCGTGAGGACTATCAGCGCCGCCTCAAAGAGCGAGAGAGCGAAAAACGACACCAGCGCTCCTCACGCATTGAGGCGGTGTGCCATATGTGGAACGAACGCCTGAAATGGTGGGAAACCGATTTTTCCGCTCAACGCGACAATGCCGAGCGGGCTAAGAAAGCGCGCTCAGCCGAGCCGGCCGAACGCGCCGCTTTCGCGGGAGGGGCCGCTCCTCCGCCGCCTCCCGGTGCTCCCCCCATGGCTCCCGCTCCGGCGGCCCGCATGATGATGGCTGCCGCCCCCATGATGGACATGATGATGGAAATGAATTGCCCGGCCGCGCCTGAGGCCGAGGCCTGCAAAGGTGAGGAACCTTCTACTTCTCCCGTGGGGAGCATCGCTATCAAAGCCTGGGATCCCCAGACTCCCTATCTGAGAGCTCTGCGAGAAAGCGGCCCCGAGCGGGCCTACGAGACCTACCTGCGTTTACGCCCGGAATACGCCAGCAGTCCCAGCTTTTATCTGGACTGCGCCGACTACTTCCTGGCTCAAGGACAGACCGAAATCGGACTGCGGGTACTTTCCAACCTGCTTGAGCTGGCTCTGGACGATCCCGCTCTGCTGCGCATCTATGCCTGGCGCCTGCAGCAGGCCGAGCTCTACCCGGAGGCGGTGGCCATCCTGGAACGAGTGCTGCCCATGCGGCCTGACGAACCCCAGTCTCACCGAGATCTTGGGTTGGCTCTCTGTGACCGCTGGGAGCGGGACGGCGCCCCTCAGGATGCCTACCGGGCGGCAGAATTGCTCTATGAAGTTGTGCAGCGCGAATGGGACCGCTTCCCGGAGATCGAGGTCATCGCCCTGATGGAGCTCAATCGCCTTCTGCACAAAGCGCGTACGGCCGGAGTCGAAATGCCGACCATCGACCAGCGACTGGTCAAGAACCTGGACCTGGATTTGCGCATCAGCATGAGCTGGGACGCTGATCTTACCGATGTCGATTTGCACGTCTGGGAACCCAACGGTGATCACGCCTACTACGGCTCCCCCCGCAGTCCCCAGGGCGGATTGGTCTCGCTAGACTTCCGCCAGGGCTATGGGCCGGAGGAGTATGTCCTGCGCAAGGCCATGCCCGGCGACTATGAAATCAAAGCCCACTACTACGGCTCTCACCAGCAGAGTCTACTGGGGCCGTGCACGGTGCTGGTCAGCGTTTTTACCGACTATGGGCGCCCCCAGGAGAAGCGCCAGCTCTTGACGCTGCGCCTGGACAAGCCCAGCAATGAGGTAAGCGTGGGAAAAATTACGGTCTAGAGGCTTCGGAAAAGCTCTTCCCAGAACTCTCCGCCCAGTTCCACGGCGGTGCTCCGTTCAGCCGCAGTGAACCGCTCGGGAGAGCGCCAGCCCATGCGCCATGCTTGCTCGCCCAGAGCCGTTTTTCCGCTTTCCGATATCCGCAGAATGAGTGCCTGACCCTCCAGGGCAAAATACATACGCACCGGAGCCGGCGCGGGCCAGCGCGAAAGCAACTGCAGGCCTTCGGTTTGGAGGCGGTGCAGCTCCACCGCCCCCTGGCGATAGGTGGCCAGGCACAGTTGGTCGGGCGAGAAGGCCACCGGAAACCCGCCCCCCTGCAATTCGCAAAAAAGCTCACCACTGGCCGGATCAAGCCGATGCAACGAACCATCCCGACAGGCCGTCCACAACTGGCCTTCGCGAAAAAACAGTCCACGCACGCCGGCCGGAACCGGGGCCAGTCGTCTGGACCGGTGACCGTCCCAAACAAAGTAGCTGTCCGTATGAATGCCGGCCAGCCAACCCCCGACGGCGCTGTAGCGCAGCCGCACCGGTTGAGCCTGACTGGAGACGGGACCGGGCCCAAATGGGCGGGCCAGTCGCTGGCGTTGCTCGAGATCGTAGACGACCACCGCACCATCCAGGGTGGCCAGGGCGAGCAGCCGGTCGTCGGCCGAGAGGCTCACGCTGCAGGCCTTGTTGGCCTGGTGTCGGCTTCCGCTCAGGCCCTCAAAAAACCGATCGTGCTCAGCCAATTGGGAATAATCCTGGTCATCGCGAGCGTCATCGAAGCGAATCTCCAAAGCTTCATTGACGCGACAGCCACTCTCGTCCAGGGCTACCCTCCAGCGCGCAGTTTCCAGCACGCCGTCGCCCCCATCATAATAGATGGCATCCGAGGAGTAGCGCTCAAAGGTCACGGGTTGGGAACCGATGGCCTGGCTGAAGCCCGGACTGAGCCAGCCGGCCAGGCGTCCATCGGCGGGCTTCAAAGCGGCCAGTCGAGGCCAGCGTTCAGCCACCTCCGGTAAAGCCAGGGCCGACAACAACAATTGTACAGGCAGCTCCAAAAGATGTTGGGCCAGCAAATCCGGCTGAGACAGCAAGCCAGGCCAGAGTAGCTGGTAATCATCACCCTCCAGAGGCAGCTGCAGAGCCAGGCCCAACTGACCCTGGCGCACCAGCTTTTTCAGCCTTGCACTGCGCTCTTCACCCTCAGAGCGGGAGAAGGCCTCATTCAGTTGAGCCGGGTCCTGCTCGGCCACCGACTCTTCGGCCGCGGGGCGCACGGGAACCCAGTTTTCAGAGGCCAGTTGCCCCAGCACCAGACCCATCGCCTGAGGACGCTTTGAAAACTCACTGAGCAGACAGAGCAGAGCCACCTGGGCGGCGCCCGGGTGGCTCAAGCCTTTCAGTAACTCGCACAGACCCTGGCGTAGAGCCAGATTAGGACACTCCAGGGCACTCTGAGCCAGGCTTAGAGCCGCCTGCAAATCCCCTTGATTGGCCCGGGCGGCCAGCTCCCTGGCCGAGCCAGGCAACGACGGCCCCTGATTCAGACCGGCCACAGCAGCTTTGAATGCATCCACCCGAACGCGATTCGATTCAGGCGCCTTGCAATTCCTGGAGTCGCTCCCGCCAGATCTGGAAGATCCGCTTACGAGACTGGTGATGCCAGAGGATCCAGGGTAAACCCAAAAGCGGCAGAGGCAGATAGACGGCCGCTCCGGTGACCAAAGTCACGCCCCAGATCGAAAGCCAGGCACCCGCTTCCTTGCGATTCTGTTGACTGGTCACGCCGTGACTGCGATCGACCGAACGCCAGCGCGGCAAAGTCTCACGGATCTTCTCGCGCAGAGCCGTTCGGCATTCCTCCAGCCGAGCGCGAAAAGCCAGCGTCTCCACCAACTTCAAATCACTCAGATCCAGTTGCAGGTCGGAACCATCCAGAAGCAGCAGGAGCCCGGGCAGCTCTGCCCAGGGCAGGCTCCCCTGCCAGACCACCACCCCCTGGTGCACGGCCACCGCCTGGGACGGCTGAGCGGGTTGAGCCGAAAGCAAGCCTGCCCAACCAAAATGGCGACCGTGGCAAGACTTGAGCCTGGCCACCTGACCGGCCACCCGCCATGGCATCCACCAGCGCAACTTCTCCACCCCGGCTTCGGCTTCGCGCCAGTAGGTCCGGTTGCTGTTGACACGGCCGTCGCCGGCACCATCAGGACGAAAGAGGCTCAGGCCGGGGCCCGAGGGCTCGAAATAGAATTCAGCCAGATGATAGTCGGGAGGAAGCAGGCCGGTGCGGGGCGATTCGGACAGAAGATTCTCAGGTTGTAAAATGTAGCCGTTCAACTTGATAGGGATGGGACAGTAGCGGGCTCGCTCCCGCAGCCAGTGAATTTCTCGCCCCAGCTGGCTTTTCCCGATGGAGCGCTTCCAGCTCCACTCCAGCACCTGGCCCTGCCGTTCTTCCGCGCCTGCCTGCCAGAGCTGGTTGAGCCGGTCGAGCAGAGCCGGTCGCTCATAGCCGCCGCGCAGGCGAATCCGCAACACCACTCGATGGCGATTCAGAGTAAGATTGGCGACTTCAGCCCCCACCTGAACCAGAGCCCGCACCAACCAGAGCGGCGCCAGGGCCTGATCTTCCAGGGAATTTTGACCCAGGCGCTGATCCTGGGCGGGAAGGTCCAGGGTAAATTGTCCGCTGGAGTGATATCGGGCCGGCTCGTTCATTTCGTCAGTATGCCCCATCCGGCAGGGAACCAACTCCAATCTGGGAAAACGCGGCTATTGAACCAACACGATTCCACCACCGAACAGTATGGCTTCGGCGATCTGAATGCCCCCTGGCTGACGGGGGTCGAGCTTTGCCTGTGGGAGGGTTCCCAATTTCTGGGCCAACGAGAGCTGGACCGGCCCCAGCTGGGTCTGGGCGGGCCGGGCAGCGACTGGGTCGTCAGTCCGGAGCTGGGCAAGAACCTTTGGAAAATCGTCTATCGCTCGGGACGGACCTACTTTGTCGGCAGCGATAAGAGTTATCCGGCGTACCGCAAGAACTCCGACTCTTCCACCCTTTACACTGAGCTGACCCATCAAGATGAGCTACAACTCGGCTCCTACCGACTGCAGGTGACCACACAAGCGGCCTCGGCCGCCTATCTGGAAGGCTTCACCTCTCCCCATCTCTCCACTCGCTGGGCCCTACCGAACGGCACGACCACTCTGGGCCGCGTGGGAGCGGGCATCTGCCTGGAGGACGCCACCGTATCCCGAGTGCACGCCAGTATTCGTTCCACCGCCGGCCAATTCTGGCTGCAAGCTCACTCTCAGCGCAGCGAGTCACGACTGAACGGAAATCGGCTGGAGGTGGGTGCCGAGGTGGAACTGCGCGACGGTGACCTGCTCAACCTGGGCCGTCAGGTGTTGCGCTTCCATCTAACCAGCCTGCGCGGCGAAGCCGACGCCGGTCTGCGCCTGGCCTGTCTGGGGCCGCTGCGGGCCTGGTTGGCCGACCAACCCCTGAAAAACGAAATCTGGCAAGGTGTTCAGGTGCAGCACACGCTGATCTTCCTGTGTCTGCAGCGTCGCCACGCCTGCCCCGAAGAGCGCCTGATCGACCAGCTCTGGCCCGGCGAAGAAGTCAGCAAAAAGCGCCTTTCCAACATCATTTCTCATTTACGCGCCGTGCTGCGGCCGCTGCACGGCGAGCCCATCCTGCGCGAGGAGGGTGGCCTGCGTGTCAATCCCGGTCTGAGCGTCTGGCTGGACCTGGAAGAGGTCCAGGACCTGTTGGGCCGCCCTGCCACTCTGGCCCATTCTCAAAAGCTTCTAGAGCTATACCAGGGCCCATTCCTTCCCAGTTGCAACTCGCCCTGGGCCGAGGTGTTGCGCTCCCAAATGGAATCTCAGCTGGTGGCCTATCTCACGGGGCTGGCTCAACAACAGCCAGGAGAAGCCGCTCTGAGTCTGGCCCAGCAGGCCATCGCAATCGATCCGCTGGCCCAATCCGCCTATCTGGTCGCCATCGACTGGCTGCGACGCTCGGGCAGAGCGCGTGAAAGTAAGCGCTATGCCGAGCTGGCCAAAAGCCAGCTCGAGAAGGCCCGGGTTCCGATTCTCCCGGAACTGGATGCGGTTTTAAGGCATCCGTCCTAATCGTTTACAACTCTCGGGAACAATCTCGGGAAACTTTTGGCTATGCTGGAATTATGAAGTCGGGCTTTTCTCTGCTGGAACTGGTGGTCTCCCTGGCTTTAGTGACGCTGGTAACGGTGGTCTCCCTAAATCTGACCCGACCGCTGGCTCTGCTTTCGAGCCGCGGCCTGGACCGGCTGGAGATGCATCAGGAAGCCTTGATCAGCCTGGCTCAACTACGGGCCAGCCTGCAATCCTCAGCTCCACCCGGCCTCTCCCTGGCCGACGGAGTCTTTGCCATCAACCCGCGCTCTCAGCCGGCCGTGGACAGCTCGGGGAACCTTCACTGGAGCGACAAGCTCGATCTGTTTTATCTGGCCTCGGGCGAGCTGCGCCAGCGACGCTGGCCCCCTCAGCCGGCTGTGGCCGGAGACCCGCCCGTGCCCGCATCCATGAGCGGCAGTCTGCACGCTAAAAGATTCGAAGGCCCGGAGCTGCTGGCTCTGGCCAATCCTGACGCGCCTGCCCGCCGATTGGCCCGCGGAGTCCTCAGTTGGAAAGTAGAAAACCTCGGACCTGACGGACTGATCCATCAGCCCATTCAAGTCCTGCTGGAGCTGCAGCGTCATCAGCGTAAACTTCAATTTCGTCGCAGCTTCTTTCTGCTAGGGGCTTCTTGATCAGACGTTGGCGCGGCGAAACGCTGCTGGAATTGACCGCTGCCATCGGGCTGCTCAGCCTGGTGCTCTTTGCTCTGCTGACCGTAGTGCCCGGTAGCTTTTTCACCATGCCCAAAGCCGAACATCAGCTGGCCGCCAACCAGCGGGCTGAGGAGGTGCTCAACCAGATGGCGGCCGGCCCCTTCAGCGCTCTCACCCCCGGCACCCGGCCGCTGGAACCCGTGACCCTGGACGATGGCACCGTGGTCAGCGGCAGTCTGGAGATTCAGAAAGGCGAACCGCCTCTGAGCGACGTACTGCGCAAACTCACCATCACTCTGCAATGGCGAGACCGCCAGAGGCGACAGGTTCTGGTCCGCCATCGCCGCCTCTCCCGTTTGCAGCGATGAAGACCTGGTGGCTGGCGCTCCTGGTGACTCTGGCCGCGGCCGCTCAGAGTCCCGAAGAAGTAGAGCTGATGGTCCACACCCGCCCCGAGGGGGCCGAGATCTGCTGGGGGCGCAAACGCTTTGTGAGCGACTTCAAAAGCGGCGAGCCGATTCGCCTGGCCTACGGTCCTGAGGGCCCACTCTACCGTCAGGTCACCCAATATCCACTCACTGTGCGCAAAGCCGGGTTCCGAGAGCTCAAAGCCGTGGTCACAGCCGAGCAACTCCGGGGCGCCCAACCCGTGCTGATCGAACTGGGTGAACTGGAAGCCGTCAACCTGAGCGGATGGCTGCAGCTTCACCCTTGGGTCAGCCCCTGCGCCGGGCTGGCTCTGGCCCTGACTGCAGCCGGGCTCTACTCAAGGGGGCGAGAAAAGCGTTATCGGCTCCAGCTCCAACGTTTGCGAGCCCTGGAGCGACCACGTGGCGAGGATACCAATATCGGACGCAGCCTGGGACGCTACCACGTGGTCGAACTGCTGGGAGTGGGGGGCATGGCTCGAGTTTATCGGGCCGTGCTGGTGCACGACCCGGAACAACAAGTTGCCCTCAAGCTGCTGAGCCTGCGGGCCGGACTGAACCGGGAAGCTCGTCTTCGCTATCACGCCGAAGTGCGCATTCAGGCCCGCCTGCGCCATCTCAACCTGGCTTTGCTCTACGAGCCCTTCGAGCTGGAAGGGGAGTTGGGCCTGGTCATGGAGCTGCTGCGCGGCCGCAACCTGCGTCAAGGCTTTCCCGTTTTGACCGCGCAACTGTTAGACCAGATCAGCTCCGGTATGAGCTATCTGCACGAACAAAAAATTATTCACCGCGATTTGAAACCAGAGAATCTTTTTCTGACCGACTCCGGTATCCTGAAGATCATGGACCTGGGCATTTCCGTGCAGGCTGGCCAGGAACGACTGACCACCGAGGGCGCTGTACTGGGCACGCTGGCCTACATGTCGCCGGAGCAGATTCAGGGACAACCCCTTGGGTTCGCCTCCGACCAGTACTCACTGGGAATCATCCTCTACGAATGGCTGGTAGGTGAACTTCCCTTCCAGGATGAGACTCCGCGCGGGCTGGCCATGCAGCATCTGCAGGTGGATCCGGTCCCGCCCAGCTACCTCAAGTCCAATCTCAGTCCCGAGCTCGACCTGGTGCTACTGCGCATGCTGGCAAAGCAGCCCGGCCAGCGCTACCCAAGCCTGCTGGAGGCCCTGGCCGATCTACGCTCAAAGCTCCCGGCGGTAGAGCACCCTTAACTGCTCGGCTTCACTCAGGAAACGGTTGGGAGAAAGGTCGAAGTTGCCCTGCACCACCTGGTCGTCGGGAGCGATTCGGGTCGCCAGGGCTTCGTCCAGGGAATGGTTCAGGCCCTGTTCGGTATGGGTCAACACCCCGGAAAAGCCTCCCGCCAGAGGACCGGCATGATACCTCCATTCGCTGGCAATCATGTCCCTGACGGTGCTGACAAAGCGAGCCCGGTCCTCGTCCGGACCGTAGGTCTGCAGGCCCAGACTGTGGTGGATCTGCTGGTAGGTATAGCGAAAGCGCCCATCCACTTTCTCCACCGTCAGGACACCGGGTTTGGACCAACTGTAGCCACCGCTGAGCGCATCGCTGACGTGCTTGCCTCGAATGACCGAAACCGGGTAGCCCTTGCTGGTATCCAGGGGGCTCTGGGCGGCCGCCAGAGTGCCCGAGCGGTCGATGGCCAACACAACTTTACGAAAAATCGGGGCCAGTTGAGCCGGTTCGCTGTAAACCATGCGACAGCGCGATATCCAGATCCGTTGGGTGGCGATAGCCGACCCGACGATGGTCAAGCGATCGGCGGAGAGAGCGCCTTGCGTGAGCAACAGGCCCTGGAAAAAGCTGCTTTCCTGACCATCCCCGCGCAGTCGGATGTCCCCCTGACTGAGCAGGGCCACGTTGTCACTGGAAGTCAGCCGCACAGCGCCGCCCACCTCGGTCTGGCCGTTGACAATCACCCCACCCACACCCTGCAGGCTACCGGTCACTCGCAGGTTCCCATCCACATAAACCACCGCATTGTCCAGGCTCAAGTCTCCATTCACGGTCACCCCTCCGGACTGAAATCGGGTGATGCCGGTCATGTTCAGACCACTGAAACTGCCCGCGGGTCGCTGCACAAAGAGGGTGTCGGGGTCGCCCTGGGGATCGAAATCGGCCAGACGAAAATGAGGGATGTTGGCGGGTTCGGCCGGAGCCAGAACCTCGCCCTCGACCACCGATTGGTCTTCGGTCACGACCGCGACCTTGGCCTGAGCTGAGCCCTTGACCCGGCTTTGCTCACGCAAAAACTGCTGATCATTGCTGAGCACATCACCTGAGGAAAGGTTGTTCTCGTCCAGGTTCACGTTTCCAGAGGCGTCCACCACCTGATGCAGGTCCTTCACGGCGGCCACCAGCGAACCGTGCAGTTCGACCGGGCCATCGCAGGCCACCGCGCGTGGAAAGCGTGGGCGATAGACCATCATTTCCACCCGTCGCTCCAGGCCTCGGCACCAGCCTCGCGCCACCAGGTGGGTGCGGTTGGCGGGGACGGCTGTGCCGTTCCAGCCGGAAGGCTGGTTGCCCGCGAGATTGTTGGTGCTGTAAGGTGTGCCGGCGCTGGAAGCAAAGGTCAGCTCCGCCCGTGACCCCTCCGGCATCCCCACCACGCCCGAGATAGAAATGCTGGGGAGGCGGTCCTGACCCCACTCGGGATGGAGCATCAGCTGGGCCAGCCCCTGATGCAGGGCCGAATCAGCCATCTCCAGCGCGATCTGCTGGTTCTCCTGACGCGATGACAGCTGGAGTCCCCAGGTGGCCAGACTGGCGACCGCCAGCGCCCCCACCGTGAGCGCCGCCACCAGCAACATCACTCCCAGTAAGGAGCCTCCACGTCGTCTCGGCCGCATAGGTTTAATTATAGCCGGGAGGTTCCCGAAATGTTTCCCGAGCTCGGGAAACATTTCGGGAAGCGGACCGACTACCTTAAAGTCATGTGGTTACGCCGCGCGGCTCTCGGCTTTTGGATGATTGCCTCACTCCAGGTGGCCTGGGTCTGCCACCAACCCCTGGGGGCCGAACTCAAGTCCACACCCCAAGGGCTGCAAGCCTGGCCGGCCCAGGTCCGTCTGCAGGCGCGCAGTGCCCGTGGCGGCTGGATTCAAAGTGAAGGCAGCGTGTTGGAAGGCAACCTGCGTCTGGTCGCCTCGGGCTATCGACCTCTGGAAGTAGCAGCCCGGCCCGGCCGCTTCCAGCTCTGGGCAGATCCGTTGAGCACTCTGGCCGAGAGGCCGGCTTTCTATATCGGGCTGATCCTGTTGATCTGGGAATGGGCCCGTCGCACGAACCCACGGATTGAGGCCAATCCCCAAGAGCCGCCCGCCCGCCCCAGGGTGGCGACTTACCAGATCCTTCACAGCCTGGGCCAGGGAACCCAGGCCGAGGTCTATCTGGCCGAAGCTGATTCCGGACTCAAGGTGGCCTTGAAGCTGATCAAGGAAGTGGATGATGAGTTCCGCCAACGCTTCGAGCGCGAAGCCGAGCTGTGTGGGCGAATGGACCATCCAAGAATCGTGCGCACCCTGGGTTGGGGCAGCCATGAGGGACGGCTCTGGATGGCCCAGAGCTATTTGCCCGGACAAAGCCTGCGCAGTTGGGTCAACGGCCGGGGACTGCACGCCGCCGAAGTGCGCCGGCTGCTGACTCAGATCTGCGAAGGGCTGGCTTATGCCCATCGGCTGGGAGTCTTTCACCGCGACCTGAAACCCGACAATATTCTGCTTGACTCGCGCGGCCAGGCTGTGATCGGCGACTTCGGGCTGGCCCGCTGCCTGGACATGCAAACCATGACACGCACCGACGTGGTACTGGGCAGTCCAGCCTACATGTCCCCGGAACAAATCGGGGGCGAAAAAATCCTGCGAGGGGCCAGTGACCTGTACGCCCTGGGCGTCATCGGCTACGAGTTGGTCACCGGACGCCTGCCCTTCCAGGGTGACTTGATGCAGGTGATGATGGGCCATCTGCGCGAGTCCCCGCAGCCTCCCTCTCAGTTGCGGCCAGGCCTACCGACCGGACTGGAGTCGCTGATCTTGAAGCTGCTGGAAAAGGACCCTGCCCACCGGCCGGGCTCGGCCGAGGAGGTGATGGCCCTGTTGCGCGAAGGCAAATAGGCAGAAGCAGGAAGGGAGATGCCCGATGCCCAGAACATCCTTGCTGGCGGCCACTCTGGTGCTGGCCTGGTTGGCTGGCGGCTGCGTCTCCCCCACCCCTCCTGGTGCCACCCCCACCAACCAGTCAACCTTCGAACCCCCAGAAAGCACCGATGGTCTGCGCTTCAAACTTAGCCCGGCCCCCCCCACTGCACACCAGGCAGACGTTCCCGTGGCCAGCCCAAGTCCCCTCAGCCCATCCGAAATTCAGCCATTGCTTGATGCACTGCCTCGCCGGGATGGCTCCAACCCCGACCAGCCAGCCATTCAGCGACGGCCCTCCAGCCAGAAACCGCCGAGGCAAGCCAGAAGTCTGCCTCAGAGCTTTCCTCCCCCGGGCGATCCGCCCGGTCCTCCCGCGGTGGCGCAGGGACCCCTGGAGGTCCTGTCCTGCACGCCCCAGGGCTCGGTGGAGATGGCCTCCCAGCTGCAAATCACATTCAACCAACCCATGCTCGCCCTGGGCGAAGCGAGTCAGGCCGAGATACCGCCGCTCAAGCTGACTCCCAGGCCTCCTGGAGGCTGGCGCTGGCTGGGCACTCAAACCCTCATCTTTCAGCCTCAGGGCCGCTTCCCAATGGCCACTCGCTTCGAGCTCGAAGTTCCTTCGGGTATTTCCGCTTCAGGGGGAGCCAGACTGCAAGAAAGCAAGCGTTTCAGTTTCCAGACCCCCACCTTGGAGCTGGTTCAGAGCTCACCCCAGGGAGAAGGCCAGAGCCTTCAGCCGTTGCTCTTTCTGCAATTTAACCAGGACATCCAGGCTGATAAGATCGCCCCAATGCTCAAGTTGTTGAGCAACAGCGAAGAAGTCCCGCTGCGCCGGGCCAGCCGGGAGCAAATTCTCAAGGATGAAGAGATTCAGGCCCGGGTGGAGCAGGCCGGGGAAAAGCGCAGCCTGGTGATGTTACCCGGCCAGAAACTCAAGCCTGGACAGGCCTACTCGGTGGAGTTGCCAGCCGGCCTTCCCTCAGCCGAGGGCCCGCTGGGCACGGAGAAGTCTCAATCCTTCAGCTTCTCTACATTTGACCCGCTCAAGCTGAAGCAAAGCGAGCTGGAGGTGGAGCCGGGGCGCGAGGTGGTGCTTTCTTTCAACAACTCCCTGGACGCGGAGAAATTTGAGCAAAAATGGGTACGGGTGCGGCCCGAAGTTCCTGAGCTGAAGGTGAGCGTCGATGACCGGGGGCTGTCCCTGCAGGGCCGTTTCAAGGGACATACCGATTATGAAGTCAGTCTGGCTCCCGGCCTGACCGATGAGTTCGGTCAGAAACTGGCCCAGGCCGAGAAGGTGAACATCAGAGTGGGTGCGGCCCCACCGACCTTTACCGGGCCCACCTCAAACTTCATCACCCTGGACCCCAAGGGACCTCCCGGGCTGGACTTTGAGGTGACCAACTATCCCGGCCTGCGGGTGCGGGCCTGGAAAGTGGCGCCTCCCCATTGGGATGACTTCGTGAAGTTTCTGACGGACTCGGACCGTCTGACGGCTCCCGGGAAGCTGGTCTTCGAAGAGCAGATCTCCACCGGCATTCAGACCGACCAACCCAGGTCAGTCAGGCTGGATCTGAAACCGATCTTCCCCAACGGCCTGGGTCAAGCGGTGGTAGTGGTGGAGCCTCAGCTGGAGTCCAAAGACAAGAAGCCGGCTTTTGTAGCCTGGGTGCAGGCCACTCATTTGGGACTGGATGTTTGCGCGGACGACGATCAGCTGGTCGCCTGGGTGAGTCACCTGGACAGCGGAGCGGCCTGGCCTGGAGCGGGGGTGCAGTTGCTGGGAAGCCAGAGCCAGGCTCGCAGCGGTGAGGATGGTCTGGCCATACTGCACCCTGAAACTTCAGGCACCCTGCTCGTGGCCCGTCAGGGTGATGACCTGGCCATCTTGCCCAAGAATTTCAATGGCTGGAACTCGGGAGCCTGGAACTTCCACCGACGGGGAGACACCAGCCTTTGGCATGTGCTGGACGACCGGTCGCTCTACCGTCCCGGAGAGAGCGTGCACGTCAAGGGCTGGCTGCGCAAGCAACTGCGCGGGCCCAGCGGACAACTGGCTGCGGCTTCCCCAGGGCCCATCCACTACCATTTGCAGGATGCGGAGGGCAAGAAGCTGGCCGAGGGCCAGCTTCGCAGCGGTGGCCTGGGCGGGTTTAGCCTGGAACTGAAATTGCCGCGCGAGATGGCCCTGGGCAAGTGCCAGCTTCGCCTGACCGACTCCGGGGGGTCCACCTACCAGCATCCATTCCAGGTGCAAGAATACCGCCGCCCCGAATTTGAGGTGAGCGCCCAAGCGCAGCCCGGCGTCTGCCAGGTTGGCCAGTCGGCCTTGCTGTCGGCCCAAGCCTCCTATTTTTCAGGCGGAGCGCTGGCCAACTCCAAAGTCGATTGGCGGGTGAGCAGCTCACCCGCCAGCTTCAGCCCACCGGGCTGGGAAGAGTATAGCTTCGGAAGCTGGAGCCCCTGGTGGGATTTTTCGGGCCCCTACGGTCCTCGACGGTCGGAAGCCCGCCAGAACAGCAGCGAGCAGAGCAGCAGCACCGATTCCAAGGGTTGCAGCCGCCTCCAGGTGGACTTCCTCTCGGTCGACCCGCCCCGACCCCATAGCCTGGAGGCCGAGGCCACGGTTGAGGATCTCAATCACCAGAGCTGGACCGCCCGGACCTCGGTGCTGGTGCACCCGGCCTCGATTTACGTCGGACTGAAGAGTCAGACCACCTTTGTGGAAAAAGGCCAGCCACTGAGGGTCTCGGTGCTGGTCGCTGACCTGGAAGGCAAAGCGGTCAGCGGGCGCCCGGTCCAGTTACGTTTTTATCGTCAAGAATGGGACGAAAAAGGACAGTCTCGAGCGTTGGACTTACAGGAGCGCCAGCTGACCTCGGTCAACGGCCCGCAGAATGTAGACCTACCAACCCACGAGGCAGGCGCCTATGTGGTGGAAGCTCGCGTGCAGGACGAGCAAAATCGAAGCAACGCTTCGGACCTCAGCCTCTGGGTGAGTGGCCTGAAACTGCAACCCTCGGGTGAAGTGGCCCAACAAAAGCTCAACCTGATCCCCAACAAACGCCAATATCGACCCGGCGAGACAGCCGAAGTGCTGGTGCAAGCCCCCTTTTCTCCTGCCGAATTGCTGGTCACCACTCGGCGCGACGGCCTGGCCAGGGTGGAGCGCCTGAGCGCCGCGCAGGGCAGCGCAACCGTGAAAATCCCGCTCAACGAGCTGGACCTTCCCGGGCTGGAGCTGCAGGTTGACGCGCTGGGTCGGGACATAGGACCGGCCTACGCCAGCGGCTCGCTTTTTTTGGAAATGTCGCGAGCTTCGCGCCAGCTAAAAGTGGCTATCAAGCCCGGCCGCTCGGCCCTGCAGCCGGGCCAGAGCACCCAGGTGGAGGTGCAGCTCACGGACCAGCAGGACCAGCCCGTCTCCGGATCGGTGACCTTGTTGGCGGTGGACGAAGCAGTGCTGGCCCTGACCGGTTATGACCCGGCCGATCCCTTGGATAGCTTCTGCGTGCGCCGCCAGCCAGGGGTCGAGGACGAACACTCGCGAGATTTTCTGAACCTCAATTCAAGTTCTGGCTTCGCCCCAGGTAGCGTCCCCGAGATCAACTATAATGCGATGGTCGGATTGACGGCAGGAAGGGACGACGCCCAACCTCCCCCGGCCCCTCCGCCGCCACCGCCAGGCTTCAAGCTGCGCAGCAACTTCAATCCCCTGGCCGCTTTCCAACCGGATGTGGCCACCGACGCCTCTGGTAAGGCCAAAATCACCGTCACCTTGCCAGATAGCTTGACCCGCTATCGACTGATTGCCCTGGCCGAGTCCGGAATACAGCGCTTCGGCAAAGGCGAAAGCAGTCTGACCGCACGTAAACCTTTGCAAATCCGCCCCTCCACTCCGCGCTTCGCCAACTACGGTGACCGCTTCAAGCTGCCGGTGCTGGTGCAAAACCAGACCGACGAGTCCATGCAGGTGGATCTGGTGGCGCGAGCCTTCAATCTGGAACTGGAACAGGCCGGCTACCGGCTCCAACTCAAACCACAGGAGCGCGTGGAAGTCAGCTTCGCCTGCGCCGCCCGGCAGGCTGGTCCAGCCCGGGTTCAATGGGCGGCCAACGCAGTGTCGGGCAATGATGCCGCCGAAATCAGCCTGCCAGTCCAGGCGGCGGCCAGCAGACAGCAGCTGGCAACTTATGGCGTTTTGGACCAGGGTGCGGTGCGCCAAAGTCTGCTGCGCCCGGCTCAGGCCCGACCCGAATCCGGCCAGCTTCGCCTGACCACCAGCTCCACGGCTCTGGCCGAATTGACCGACTCCTATCAATACTTGCAGAGCTATCCTTATGAATGCTCGGAGCAGCTGGCCTCGCGAGCTCTGGCCACGGCCTCACTGGGCGAAATGGGGAAGGCTTTCCAGACCTCGGCCCAGGATTCGCCCGAGACGATCCAGCGAAGGCTGGACACCGACCTTGAGCACCTGGCGGGCCTGCAAAACGACGACGGCGGTTTCGATGCTTGGGAACGTGGAAAAGCCTCCGATCCTTTTGTCAGCGTGCACGTGGCTCATATGCTGGTGCGGCTTAAGCAGAAAGGCTACACTCGGACTCAAGCACTCTGGGAAAAGTCTCGACCCTACCTCAAGGAAATCCAGAGCCACCTGCGCCAGACCGACTACGGTCCGGATTGCAGCCGAAGCGTTCGCGCCTACGCCCTGTACGTGCAGCACCTGGCCGGGCAGCCCGACCGATCCGGAGCTCAAGCCCTGCTGCAAGAGTGCCCGCTGACCCAACTGGGCCCTGAGGTGGCCGCCTGGCTGCTGCCCACCCTGGCCAAAGACCCCGCCGAGGCTGACCGGGTGCTTAAGTATCTCGAGAATCATAGCAATCAGACTGCGGCCACAGCCGAATTCAGCTTCAACTATGGCGACAAAGACCACCTCATCCTGTATTCCGATCGGCGAGACGATGCTCTGATTCTGGAGTCACTGGTGCGGGTTCGTCCCCAGCATCCCCTGGTTCCCAAACTGGTGAGCGGCCTGCTGAGCCAGCGCCGCCAGGGGCGCTGGGAAAACACCCAGGAAAATTGCTGGGTCTTGCTGGCCCTGGAGGCCTACTTCCAGCACTTTGAAAGGAACACTCCCAATTTCCAGGCCGCGGTCTGGTTGGGCGAGCGCCTGGTCGGTCAGCAAAGCTTTAAGGGCCGACCCAGGCAACCAGAGCAGCTGGAAGTGCCTTTGAAAGAGCTGAGCGAAAAAGCCGACCTGGTACTCAGCAAGCGAGGCCCGGGCCGGCTCTACTATCGTCTCGGGCTCAGCTTCTCCCCGCCAGAGCTGATGCTTAAGGCCGTGGACAATGGCTTTGCGGTGGAGCGCAGCTACCAGGCCACCGAGGACAATCGAGACGTCAGTCGCGATGCAGAGGGGGTCTGGCACATGAGGGCCGGCTCGCTGGTGCGCGTCCAGATCAACATGCAGACGTCCGCGCGCCGCTATCATGTGGCTCTGGTCGACCCCCTCCCGGCCGGCCTGGAGGCCCTCAACCCGGAGCTGCTGGGCAGTCAGACCGAACCGGCACCCGCCAACCGCCTGGACGGCTGGTGGAGCAGCTACTGGTTTGAACACCAGAACCTGCGCGACCAGCGTGTGGAAGCCTTTACCAGCCTGCTACAGGAGGGAGTTTATCACTACAGCTACCTGGCCCGGGCCACCACCCTGGGTGAGTTTATGGCTCCTCCCGTACATGCCGAAGAGATGTATCATCCCGAAACTTTCGGAAGGGGTCCCAGCGAGAAAGTGGTGATTGAATGAAAACGGTCCAGGTCTGGGTGTCCGGACACGTTCAAGGGGTGGGTTTTCGCTGGCACGTGCGCCAGTGGGCGCAGCGCCTGGGAATCTCTGGCTGGGTGCGCAACCTGCCCGACGGACGAGTGGAGCTGAAAGCTCAGGGCCAACGGCTGGATGAGTTCTTGCGCAAGGTGGCCCAGGGTCCCCAAGGCGCCAAAGTGACTTCACTTCAAGATGAATGGACCGACCTGGGCGAGCCCCTGGGTAGCTTTCAGATCCTCTCATGTTAAACTTTTGTGTTTCTATTTACAGCCAAAAATTCTGTGGGACAATGATAAAAATGTGAAACGGGAGAGTTTTATTCATGGCTTACATCGGTAATCTCGGTTTCAACCAGATGTCCCCCTACGGCTGCGGCTGCGGCGGTGGGATGCAACAGATGAACCCCTATCAGCAGGGCTTCATGATGGGACAACAGATGGCCCAAATGCAGCAGATGATGCAGATGATGATGGGCATGATGCAGATGATGATGCAGATGCAGGGAATGGGGGGCGGCTTCAATCCCATGATGAACGGCATGAACCCCATGATGAACGGCATGGGCGGCATCCCCGGCATGGGCGGCGGCTTCCCCGCTATGGGTGGCGGTTTCCCCGGCATGGGCGGAGGAATTGGCAACTACATGGGCGGGGGAATGCCCTTCTCGCCGATGCCCTTCGGTCCCAGCGGCTACCCCGGGGGCGGCATGCCCTACGGCCCGGGCTATGCCAACGGCGCCTGTCCGATGCCTGGAAATTTTGGAAACAGCGGCTCCGCCGCCGTCAGCCTCGGCCAGCGCTTCCTGGGCCAGAACTCCATCGACGTGCGCGGTCGCCTGCCCCACTTTACCGCTGCCGGAGGCCAGACCAACAACTGCGCCGACTTCGTCTCGTCCTGCCTGGAAAGCACGGGCGGCTTACAAGGTCACCACGTCGGTGTGCGCGCCCTGGAGCAGGCTCTAATCCGCCAGGGCTATCGCCGCATCCCGGCCTCGATGGCCAAACCCGGCGACGTCTGGATGAACCCCTCTCGCGGCCATACCGAACTGGTCGCGACTCCGGGCGCCACGCAACTGCTGGGCTCTAACAACGACCGACCCGGTCACCAGGTGATTTCTCAGAAGCCCAACCGCAACCCCGAAGGTGGCGTCTACTACAGCCGAGGGTAATGCCCGACCCCAGGCGAATGAGTGAGCCCCGGTTCCGTGAGCCGGGGCTCATTTCTTTCCGACCGAGGGTTGCTGTATGTCCGAGCTCAAAGATCCCGCCAGTCTGGTGCAAGGGCTGCGCCCGCTGCGCACGGATATGGACTCTTTTAACACGCTGGTAGATACGGCCGCTGATTTCCTGGAAGGCGGCTGCCAGCAGGCTGAGCTGGAGGAGCAGATCGCCCGCGTGGATCAGGACCTGGGTCACCTGCGTCTCCAGTTCGAAGACGGTCTCCGCTTCCAGGTACCCACTCCAGAAATCGAAACGGGCACGGCCCTGGCGTATGGAGCCTTCAAAACCCTGGCCCAGCGCTTTGAGCGTCTTAACGCGGCTCTGCAGAACAACCGACCCTATGACGTGGCGCGGGAGTTGGAAATCTGCAATGCCACCGTCAACCAGCTTTTCTTTGCCTTTAGCAACCTGCGTGAGCATCTGGCCCAGGAAAAGTATTCGGAAGCACCCTTTATCAATGAACTGGTGCGAGTGGGTAAGGCCTACCTGCGAGGCCAACTGGCTGCCGAGCTGTTCCAGGAGCGTTTCGACAATTTTTGCCAGTTCCACGACCAGTTCGTGGAGGCGCTTCAACCGCTTCTGGCCCAGGTGGAAGGCGATCCGCGTCAGCAACAGTTGCTGGACGCGCTGGAAGAGCAAAACCTGATCCTGGATGAAATCGCCACCCACTTTCAGGACCACGACTCCAAACAATTGGACAGCGCCCTCCAACGCCTGTGCAATAGTAGCGCCGTACTGCTGGAAATGCAGGCGGAGTTTCAGAAGGAGGAGGAGCGGGCTAAGGGACTGCTCTGTTTCCGGTGCGGTCACGCCAATGAACAGGGACCTAAGAGCTGCACCAACTGCGGCGCCCGCCTGATCGATCTGCAGGAGGATGGGTTGGGCTCAAGCGCCGCTGAGGGAGGCCTGCCCTCCAATCTGCGAAAACTGATCGCGGCTGCCGAGGGTTACCGGGACGGTTCGGTTGACCAGGCCGGTTTGCTCGAAGTTCTGGCCTGGTACGACCAGTTGACGGATCAGGGGCTGCAGCAAATGGCCGAACTGGCGCCTCCTCCCAAAGAGGCCGCCAAAATGTCGCAGGAGCACCAGGATGCTTACGCTGAGGCGGTCGAGGCCATGCAGTTGGGGCTGGACGACCTCAAGACGGGTGTGAATCAGTTACGGGCCTATGCCGAGAAGAAAGACCCGGTGGACCTTGAAAACGGCATCGCCAGCGCCCTTTCTGGCCACGAACAGATGCTACGCTTTGCGCAGATTAACGATTCTTTGAAAGCAACCTCCTGAGCGCTGCCAGACTGGCGTCGTCGCTGGCCAGAGTCTTTTGCCGATAGATTTCTTCCTTGTCCTGTAGCTCTTCGACCGTATCCTGGTTGGTGCTTTGAATGGCCTGATCGGCCGCCAGACATAGCCGACTCAAGACCGTGAAGCGCTCCAGGTAAAGGGCCTGAGCCCGCTCGCAGATGGCCGGCGCCCTCAAAACCTCCGCCTTACGGGCCACTTGCAGCGCCCGACCGGTGATGCCGCTCAAGGAGCGATGCTGTTGAAAGGCTCCCGAGACTTCGCGGGCCAGCTCCAGTTCAGCCTTCTGGACGGCCAGGATCGAACTTTTCCAGCGATAATAGTCGAGTAATTCAGGCGAACGGGTGGCTCTGGCAACGACCGCCAGCTGCTGCTGCCTGGTCTCAAGCAGGTCGGCTTGAATGGCTACCGCATTCTCCCAGCGCTGCTGAAGTTCGGCCTGGGTCGGACGCTGTTTATTCTGCACAACATCGTCCAGGAAGAAGCGGAGTTCTTGCTTCTGAGTCCGGGCCCAGCGACGAACCGAGGCCTGAGCCCCGGGCACAGCCAGTTGAGCAGCTTGATTTTGAAACTGAGCCAGACCCGCCAGATTGCCAGCGATGGATTGTCGGGCCGGCTCGCTGTGCTTACGACCCTCGAACCAATCCCGATAGTCCCTGCCGGCCTTGACACAAAGCCCTTGCGCGAGGGAAATTTGCTCTTCCAGACGCAAGTCGTTCAGGCCGGGGTTAGGAACGGCCCGTGCGGATACTCCCAACAGGCAAAAGACCAGGCCCGCCAGGAACTGGCGTCGTCTCACTTGACCGCGTCGCGATACTTCTGGGCGATGTCATCGGGCGCAATGATGTTCACCAGCACTCCGATGGGTGCACTCAGGCCTTTGAGGATGGTGGAAGAAGTTGCCTTGCGCACCGCTGATCTCTCAGAAGCCGTGATGCCGTCCGAGTAGGGCAGGTAGGCGCAAAGCAGACTGGAGATAATCAGGCACTTCACAAAGGCAACTGCCAGACCGCCATAATTACGTACTTCAGGCGGAACTCGATCCTGTTCGCGTGCGGCCCGGTCAATGTGCAAACCGAGCGATAAGATCATGATTCCGAAGAATAACAGCAAAAACCAGAAAGCGATGTTTTGCGCGGTTGGTTCTGGCCAGCCCTTGATCATTCGATGAATAAAGCTTCCAAAAGGGCGAAAGCCGCGAAATGCAATCAGTCCGGCGATCAGGCCGATAGCCCAGTCTGTCATTTCCAGGACGACACCGCGCTTGTAACCGGCGGCAGTGCCAAAGCCCATCACCATGAGGGTCATTACGTCAATCCAGTGCACGGCCTAGAGCTTCCCTGCCGAGGCTTGGGTCCCTTTCGGCAGAAGCGGACACAGAAGAAAAACACCCAACCCGACCCATGCCAAAACGTCACCCACCCTGGCGTAGAGGGTCCTCTCGCGGCGGGCCGTGACTTCGTGCACCGCCAGCACAGCTTGATTGATGGGAGTTTCCTCCAAAATTCGACCCCTCTCGTCGATCATTCCGGAAATACCGGTATTACCGCACTGAATCACCGGACGCCCCTGTTCGACAGCCCGAAAAATGGCCATCTCGAAGTGGTGCGCAATAGCCGGATTGGTCCCGAACCACCCGTCGTTGGTGGCCACCACCAACACGTCGCTGCCGTCTCGCACTCGCTGGGCGGCCAGATAAGGCACCATGGACTCAAAGCAAATCAGCATTCCAGGCCGAATGCCGAGATCCGGGCAATTGAACACGCCGCCAGCGTTTTCGCCCGGAATGTAACGCATCACCCGATCAAAAATCTTATACGGGCGAAGCATTTTCTCCAGGGGTAGATACTCACCGCCCGGTACCAGTCGCTGCTTATCATACTGCCCTTCAAAACCACCCTGGGGAGTGACCAGGCTGGCGGTATTCAGGGTGTGATTAAACTCGTCATCCAGCTTCTCGATGGAGCCCACGATGATATAGCTCTTGCTCTGCAGAGCCAGCATGCCGATTTCAAAAGTCAACCTGGGAAGCTTGCGAAACCCACGGTACGGGATCGCGGTTTCGGGCCAGACGATAAGCCTGGCCCCCCGGTTGGCGGCCGAGAGAGTCAACTTTTCCAAATTCAGCAGGGCGGTTTGAGCAAAGTTGGGGTCCCAACGAACGTCCCTGCCCATGGAATTCTGGGCCACCCCGGCCGTAAAGGTCGTTCCCGGCTCCAACTCCTGGCCCAGCCGCCAGCTGCCAAAGGCCAGCGACAGCAACCACAGCGTGCAGGTCGCAATCCACCAGCGCTTGCGCTGGATTCGATATTCGGGCAGCAAGGTCACCAGTAAGCTGGCGTTGGCCATCAGCAAGAGCAGACTAAGCGTCCAGGGACCCAACAACGAACAGCACTGAATCACCAGCGGCTGTCGGGCCCACGCGTGGGACAACATTCCCCAGGTCACTCCAAATGGTCCGAAGGTCTGCAAGAACTCCAGCCCCACGAAGCCGCTGACGAAAGCCAGAGGATAAAGTTCCGGTCGCTTCCGACTCAGACCCCCACAGAGCAGCCCGAAGAAAGCGGGCAGCACTGACTTATAGCCGGCCAGAAACAAATAGGCCGGCGGACCGAAGAAGTTGGCCCAGAACATGATATAGCTCTGGTAAATGAAACCAAACAGCAGTCCGAACAATAAGCCGCGTAACCAGCCCTGGCCGCGCAGAGCCAGCATCAGGGGGACGAGGCAGCCCAGTGTAAGGGGAAATACTCGGGTGAACGGGAAGGCCAGCATCAACAGGAGGGCGGAGGCTACACTGGAAAGCAGTGCCCACCGAAAGGCCAAGGTTTTTGTCAAGCGTGTCACCTCGAAAAATTCTCAAACAAGTGGGCCTGGCGCTCCTCTGCGTCCAGGCTGTTGTGGCTCAGCCGTTCCCGTTCCCAGGCTCGCCCTTCACCAATCGTCTGCTGGCCGTCACCTTGACGGTCAACCCCAACGGCGTCATCGACACCAGTGGCCGAGGATACTACGTCATCCTCTTCAATTCATTCAACAACCCCATTGAATGTACCGACCTGGACACCTTCTCGGACTTTGTGCGCTTCGATGGCCTGACCTGGGCCTGGTATCACCGACAGGCCCGCGCTCCCAGGCCGGGGTTCCAGTTTTTCCAATCCGGCAATCTCAACTCGGCCGGCCGCATCCAGCCGGACATGCGCAGCCTGGAGGTCATTTTTGACGTGGCGGAATCCACCAATCTGCTCAACCAGTTTATTCTGGCGCCCACCTTTACGGTCCACGCCTTAACCTGTGATAACTATCGACAGGGGCTGATCGGTCGTCCCTTTGACACCCTCGGCCAGGGTCCGGATATGCTCAAGAACACGCTCCAGACCATCCGAGTCAACAAGGGCCAGGGAGTGATCCCGCCATTTCCACAGTTTTATCCGTCGGATCCTCTGGATGACGTCCGCCACCACGCCGACCTGCCGTCCGACTTCCCCTATCAGAACTTTGATCTGAGCCGTATCGAAGTCACCCTCCGCTGAACCCAAATCAAGGCTCTGCGGTTAGCGAACGAAGGGATTGCTCAGGTTGTTGGGCAGTACCGGCAAGCCCGCCTCAGGTCCAATGTGCAAAGGTGCGGAGGGGAACCCGCGCAAATTGAGCTGGAAGAACACTTCCTGCTGCAGGCCGCGATAGGCGAAGGAAGCCACCCAGTCATGGCTCTCGAAGTTGAGCATCACGTCCTGATAGGTCATCTTGTGCTGTTGGAAGTCGTAGAGACTCCAGTGGGAGACGCTCAGGCTATCACCTAAACGCAGGGAAACGAGGTTGTCCATGCTGCGAAAATGCCGGTCCACCGGGTCGAAATTGGCGCCCGAGGACAGGTTAAACTCAGGCGCAGGGTTGAGGTCCATACGCGCCACCACATCGTGGGCCCGCTGGTTCTTAAAGTCATAGCCGGCATAGGCACCCAGGCGAACGGAGCCACTGTTGTAGTATTCCAGGCCACCGGTGATGACATTGAACGACTGATGAATGTCGTGAAAAAACGGGGTCAGTCCATGCTGGTCCTGCAACTGATAGTCGACCCGGGCCGTCACCGAATCCCCCACGGGCTGAAACAAACTGGCCCGAGCCAGCCAGACTCGCTGCTTCTGGCCGGTGTCGTAGAAAAACTGACGCAGACCGCCACCCACCACCAGACGACTGCTGCCTAGCGAATACATCTGGTCAGGTAGGGTCAAACGCAGATCCCAACGTGCCGACTGCACGTCGCTGGGGGACTCAAAGATGCGGGCGTAACTGGCTGAAGCGAGCAAAGGCAGTTCGCCAATGCGGATGGGGGTGCTCACAAAGCGCAACTCCGGGGTCCGATTCAGGAAGTAAGTGCGCAAGCCGGTAGACGATTCCAGGGCGGCTTCAAAATAACCAAAATCGGCCCGGTGCTGCAAGCTGCCCAGATAATGGAAGCGTCGCGCGCGCTGGTCGATGGTCGAGGCGAAATTGTAGTCGCCGGTCAGCAAAAGCCGGGTGCGATCGCTGAAGTCTTTCTGGGCAGTGGCCACATAGGTGGTGTTAGTGTTGTCTCCGGAACGCGAATAGCTGGCCTGCAGCATGAGCAGCAGATCCCCGGTCTGCCGAGTGAGGCCGACATTGGTCGAAACCGTCAGGGGCGAGGTAAAGCTGGGCAACTCGAACTTGTTCTGGGAGTAGCTGAAGTTGGCGCTGGTGTTAGGGTCCAGCTTGACAATTGAGTTGGTATGAAAATCCAGCCGGCCAGACTGACCGTTGACGCCCCTTTGCTGGTAGAAGTAAATATCACCGATGGCGCGGTTGTCCCAATTGAAGCGATGCTCGATGCCCCCCGAGATGCCAGTGCGAGTGTAGTAGTCCAAATGGACTTTGCCAGCATTCTTGCGGTCGAAGTTGTAGGGCAGTGTGGTGCGGATGAAAGCACCGAAAATGGCGGAATAGCCGATGGTGGGGAGGTAGTCCTGCAACAACGGCTTGGTGGGATCAAGGGAAAAGGTCAGGTTGGGCAGGGTGGCGGGCCGGAAACCACCCAGGTCGACGGAGGTATTGTAAGCCTCCAGGCGATCTCGAGGGTAAATGTCCACCCGCTCGGCCAGAATCCGGTAGTCCCATTGGCCGGGTAACTTGTCGCAGGTGGTCACGGTGGCGTCGCTCAGCTGGATAAAGTCGGGCTTCCAGCTCATGGTCTTGGCCCAGAAGAAAAGAGGCTGTTCCACGTAGTTGTCGTTGCTGCCCAGGTCATTGCCCCGGCCTGTCACGTTGCGCAGCACGGCTTCATTGCTGATGAGTGAAAAATCAATCTCGTCGGAGGCGGCGTAGCTCTGACCAAAAGTAAACAAGCACTCTTTGCGGGCCATCACCTGACCACTGGCGCGATCATAGCGAAGCCACTGACAGTCCAGGGTCAGACCCTCGTATTCTACCCTTACTTTGCCCACGCAGGTGATGGTCTGGCCTTCGCGAGTGATCTGCTCGGCGCGCAAAAGCAGCAACTGATCGCCCGCCACCTGGACAGACTCTTCTTGCAGGGGAATGACCTCCTGGGCCCGCACGGCCGGGGCGCCCAAGAACCACCCTCCGGCCAAACAAATGCCGAAAGCAAGTCGGCGGGCCCATGAGAAATTCACTAACCAGGCTTCTATTAGCCAAAGGGGGTTCCTGTCAACTATTGAAATGCATTCAATCCGCCATTTGCCGCCGCCGAAGCCGGGAGTTCGGCAGGAATGCGGCAGGCAGACAGAAGCCTGCGACATGGCTCGGATACTACTCTTTGGTGGAAGCTTCAATCCCGTTCACAACGGTCATTTGCGCCTGGCCGTGGAAGCTCTTGAACAGTTCGGCTTCGATCGCGTCTGGCTGCTACCCAGCGGCACCCCTCCTCACCGTCAGGCCTACGCTCAGGAACCTGAGCATCGAGCCCGGATGCTGCAACTGGCCATTCAGTCTCATCCTCAGCTGGAGGTGTGCCGTTACGAGCTCGACAGCCAGGGCGTAAACTACACTTACGAAACGGTTCGCAGCTTATCCGAAGGTTGTCCCGAACACAGATTCTCCTTCCTGACCGGCCTGGATGTCGTCTACGACTACAAATGGCGCAACTTCGATGAGCTTCTGGAGCGGGTGGAGCACTTTCTGGTGGCCAGCAGGCCAGGCTATGATTTCACGCAGTTGCTGGAAAAGTTGACGGGAACGCCACATCTGACTAAGCTCAGTGAGCTGAAAGTGCCCCTGCATCAGGTTTCCTCCAGTCTGATTCGCGAACGCTTACAACAAGGCCGTTCCATTCACTTCTGGCTACCCGAAACGGTGCGTGTGTACATCGAAAATCAGGGAATATATTCCCCAACCCATCAGTAAGAAGAGGAGCGCGTATTTTGGAGAGTCTGGAGATCGCACAAGAAGTCGCTAAGGTCATTGAGGATAAACTGGGAAAGGATATCGTCATTAAGGACCTCAGCGCGCTGACCATCGTGTGCGACTACTTCGTCATCACCAGCGCCCCCACTCGCCTGCAGACTCGCGACATCGCGCGGGCCGTGGAAGACCGCCTGAGCCAGCTTGGATTGCAAAACAAACGCATCCAGGGTCAGCGCGAAGGCTCCTGGATTCTGATGGACTACGGAGTCGTCGTGGTTCATATTTTCCTTCAGTCGGAACGAGACTTTTATGACCTGGAAGGCCTCTGGCGCAATGCGCCCCGAGTGGAAACTCCCGTTTCATGACGGCCTGAAACCAGCCCGATGAATTTCACTCTCGAGGTCAAGGGTATGCACTGCGCCAGTTGCGTGGGACGCGTGGAGCGAGCGCTGTCCAAGGTCCCGGGAGTGGAGCTGGCGGTGGTCAGCCTGCTGGGCGAAAAAGCCAGCGTGCAGGCCCGACCCGAGGTCACTCCCCAGCAACTGGTGACGGCCGTGGAAAAGGCTGGCTTTCAAGCTTCTTCCGACCGGTCCGTCGAACCGCCGACACTTCTTCCCCGCTGGCTGAGCGGATTGATTCTCGGGGCCGTCGTCATGGGCAGCATGATGGCCGGACTTCACCTCAACCCCTGGCTCGAAATGGCGGCCGCTAGCCTGGTGCAGTTCTGGGGGGGCGCCCCGCTCTATACAAACGCCTGGAAGGCGGCCCGCTCCCGCTCCACTACCATGGACACGCTGGTGGTGCTCGGTTCCAGCCTGGCCTATGGCTACAGTCTGGTCAAGTTGTTGCAAGGGTCCCATCACGGCGCCACCTATTTTGAGTCTTCCATCTTCATCATTTCCTTTGTTTTGTTAGGCCGCTGGCTTGAGGAAGGAGCCCGCAATCGCGCCCGCCGATCGCTGCAGGGTTTGTTAGAAACGGCCGGACAGAAAGCCCGTCGCCTGAAGGATGGACAGGAGGAAGAGATCGGCCTGGAGCAAGTCCGTCTCAATGACCAGCTGCGCGTTCGTCCGGGCGAAAAGGTCCCGGTGGACGGCCTGATGGTGTAAGGTCAGAGCAGTCTGGATGAAAGCTTGCTGACTGGAGAAAGCATGCCGGTCGAAAAATCACCAGGCGACACGCTGGTGGGCGGCACTCTCAATGGCTCTGGGGCCTTCACCATGAAAGCCACGGCTCTGGGTCAACAAACGGTGCTGGCTCAGATCGCCGCCTCGGTGGAGCGGGCCCAGCTGGAAAAACCTCCGATTCAGAAGCTAGCCGACCGCATCGCCTCGATTTTTATTCCGTGTATTCTAGGCGTGGCGCTGCTGACCGGCCTGGTCTGGACCCTGCTGGGACATCCCCAGGTCGGTCTGCAGACGGCCATGAGCGTGTTGCTGATCGCCTGCCCCTGTGCCCTGGGTCTGGCCCTCCCTGTTGCCTATGCGGTCGGTTTAGGGAGAGCTTCTCGCCTGGGAATTTTGGTGCGTAATCCAGCTGCGATCGAACGCGCCGCCGGACTGCAGGCGGTGGTACTGGACAAAACCGGGACGGTGACCAAGGCTCGCCCTCAGGTCGTGGAGCTCCACCTGGAGGAAGGTTTTGAGGAGCCCGAATTTCTGCGCCTGGCGGCCGCCCTGGAAAGTCGGTCTGAGCATCCGCTGGCCAAAGCCATCCTGGAACGTTGGGGTCAACCCGCCCCGGCGGTGCAAGAGTTCAAAGCCCTGTCAGGGCAGGGGGTCAGCGGTCTCGTCGAGGGGCGGACCGTTCGCCTGGGCAGCCCCGGGTTATTCAAGATAGACGCGGAAGGCGATATACGTACCCGCGTCTATCTTGAGGTGGAGGGTCAAATGGCCGGTTGGATGGCCCTGGCTGACCCTCTCCGCGGCGATGCCGTCGAGGCCGTGAACGGCTTGCGTAGAGTCTATCAAACCATCATTCTGAGCGGGGATCGGGCCGAAGTGGTCAACTCGGTGGCGGCTCAACTCGGCATCATCGGGCATGGGGGTCTGTTGCCCGAAGACAAGAAGAAACACATCGAATCGATGCAGCGGACCGGCCTGAGAGTGGCCATGGTGGGAGACGGCATGAACGACGCTCCTGCCCTGGCCCAGGCCGACGTCAGCGTGGCCTTGGGATGGGGCAGCGACCTGGCTCGCAAAACCGCCGACATAACGCTCCTCCACGACGATCTTCATCGCCTCGAGCAAACCTTTCGCCTGGCTCGGGCCATCCACCGTACGGTGCGCCAGGGATTGGCCTGGGCTTTTCTCTACAATTTACTGCTTATTCCGGTCGCGGCCGGCATTCTCTATCCTCGTTTGCTGTCTCCAGCGCTGGCAGCAGCAGCCATGGCTCTCTCGAGCCTGAGCGTGGTCCTGAACGCGCTGCGCCTGAACTGGTTCGACTCCGGCCCGAGTTCAGCTTCCCAACCAGGCGAGGTACTTGCCGGGAACTGCTCCTAACGTCCTCCGGCAACCAATAGCCAGCGCACCAAACGCATTCCCCCGAAGAGGCCTAGCAGCCCCAGCAACACGCTGGCCAGCAGGTAAATGCAGGCGGCCCCGGGCCGGTCGCGCTCGATCAGGGTGGCTGCATCCAGTGAAAATGTGGAAAAAGTGGTGTAGCCTCCCAGCACACCGGTCGTGAAGAAGAGCCTCACGTGCTGGGACAGATTCCCACGGTGAGCCAGGTAGGCAACCGCCATCCCCATCAGCAGAGAGCCGGTCACATTGATGAAGAAAGTGGCCCAGGGCAGTGTCCAGGATTTGGCCAGGAGATTGACCCCATGGCGCAGGCAGCCTCCCAAACCCGCGCCCAGAAAAACGATCAAATATGTCATTGGCTCTGAATTTCACCGCTCGAGTCCGACTTCCCGGTCGGTTCGTAGCGGGCCCAACACAATTGCTCACCCTCCCGCTCCCCAAAATAGTGATGGGTGGCCACCTGGCGATAGCCGAGGGCGGCAATGACGCGCGGATGGTCGCGAAACAGAGCCTCGGCTCGCGGCCGGTGGGTGCCTTCCATCGCCAGATTCTCCCAACCGGCCGCGAGAATGCCCTGGCGTAAGGCTCTAAGCAGGAGAATGAGGTGCCGGCCGTCCCGCACCACGATGTCGTCTAACAGCAACACCGGTTCATCGCCATATTCCTCCACCTGAGAGGTGTCCCGCCAGCACATCAGATAGGCCAGCAAACCGGTGGGAGCAAACAAGCCAATGCACAAATGAGGGGGGCTCAAATTCTCCTTGACGTCCTCCACCGAGAGATAGAAGGTGCCCGGGTAGGCCTGGTCGGCCAGGGCCACCACCGCCTTTGCGTCGGAGGGCTGCAAAGCTCGAAGAAACCAAGCAAATTCGGGCACCTGGCGTCCTCCTCACTTCGGTATGCTGATACCCGCCCGTCCCGCGGGAAGCCTGCTAACTTGAGTATATGAGCAAGTTCACCGCAGTCCTGTTGGCCACGCTGCTCATCCACAGCGCCTGGTCTGAAGCCACCAGTCGGGTTCGAAATCGCCCGACTCCGACCACCTCAACCGTGACCGCAGACCGCCCTTCGGTGGTCTTTCAAGATCAGCTCTTAGGCAGTGTGAAAATGCGCCCGGTCTACACTCCCAGGCTCAAGTTTGGCGGGCCTCAGCCCAACCCGGCGGATCCCCGCTTCGCCACCGTTCAGCGGCCGGCCGTCTCAGTGGCCCAGATCACCGCCGTGCGTCCGGGTTCCTGGAGATAAATCACGGCATTCCCGTCGTCTTGCATCAAAAAGTAGTAAATTCCGGGGCTGCCCGAGCTTCGCGTTTGCCAGACAACCTGACCGTTGGGGGCGCTCAGACGCAGCACGCCATCCGTACCCAGGGTCAATGCACTTCCACCCTGACCGTTGGTCTGACTGGCCCAGATCGGGCGCCCGGCATTGGAAACCACGATGTTCCCGTCTGTCTGTAGCGAAAAAGAATAACGGCCGTTGAGCGAATTCACCACCCCACCGGGTTGGAGCGCCTGGCCTGGCAAAAGGCGGTTGCGACCCCCAAGCGAGGATAGGTCGCCAGCCGTTTGCGCCCACATCCGCCCCATGGCCTCAACCTGCTCCAACTGCTGGCGAGTGACCCGAGGCATCGAGTAGAGCTTGCGCACAGGCCGCTGCAACTGGCTGTCTAGTTGCACCAGACACAGACAGGGTAACTGAGAACGATCCACACCCAGTACCTGACTGGCAAAGCGGGCCTCAGCCGGGCGGTCGAAGTGCATGGTCCCTATCTTCAGCTGCCGAAATGAAGGCTGTTGCCGCAACGCCTTCAACCGCGCCAGAGCGGCCGCCTGGTCAGCACTGGGATTGCTGGCGCTGTTGCCGATCAGCAACACCATCATTTGCTCGGGCCTGAGATTCTGGGCCCAGGTCACCTGGAAACACAGCAGGATGAGGATCAAAACGCGAATCACTGCTGGATTCATTTTCCGAGGGACCTCCCCATCCTGCCGCGAAGGCCGTGCCCCGTGCGCATACTGGTAGTGGACGATGATGCGTTCAGCCGCAAGTTGATGGGCCTCTATCTCAAACCGATAGGGGTTGATTTAGAATTGCTGGCGGGCGGTCAGGAATGTCTTGACTCCGTTTCAGCTCAACCGCCAGATCTGATCCTGATGGACTGCCAGATGCCGGAACTGGACGGTTTTGAAACCACGCGCCGGTTGCGCCAGTCCAGCTTCGCCGGTATCATCCTGGCTCTAACGGGCAACTCGGATGAGGAAACCGTGCGCAGGTGCAGCGAAGCCGGGATGAACGGGCATATCAGCAAACCAGTGGACGCTGCCACCCTGCGAGCCCGCATTGCGGCCGCGCTGCCCCATTTGCAGACCGACTCGCCGGAGGCCAAAACACCTGAAGACCCTCCACCACCGGCCCCCGCTGCCGAAGATCCATTGGCTCGTGCCCGCAAAATCGCCGAAGCCGCCCGCAATCCCGCCATTCTGGCTCGCCTGGTGGGTGCTTTCATCAAGTCCGCTGAGGAATCCATGGAGGCGTTGGAGGCAGCCGCACAAAGCCTGGACGCCCCCGGCGTGGCCGCCGCAGCCCACAAACTGCGTGGTTCTTCCGGCAGTTTTGGCGCCGCCAGCTTCTCCCAGGCCGCTGGAGGACTGGAAGATGCCCTGCAAAATCAGAGTTTACAAGAATGCAGCTCACTCCTCGATGCCGTTCGAAGTTTGTGGCCGGGGCTGCGCCAGTATCTCGTCAATAATAGTGGAGGAACGACCCCGTGAACATCCTGACCGTAGCCCTGCCCATCCGCCAGAAAGCCCGGCTGATCGGCCGTTTGAAGGAGCACACCATTGTGCCGGTGGCCAACTCCAAAGAAGCGGTGGAGTGGATGAAGAACGACCAGGCCGCTCTCATCGTCTACAACGAGACGGACGAAGACCCGCTGGTGGCACTGGCCAGCTTCCTGCCTCATAACTCCAAGGCGCGAGTGCTTTTCTGCGCGAAGGAAGGCCACCCGGCCGACTTCCAAAAGCAACTGGTCAGCCGTTTACGCGTGACCGCCATCCTTCACCACCCGGTCGATCCAGACGAATTGGTTCGACGCGCCTCGATCGAGCTGGACACCAAAGTCCCCACCCTGGAAACCCGTGTGGAGGCCAGCTCGGCCATACCCAAAGCCCTCTTACCCGTCTGGCTGAAACACCAGGAAACCAATCGGGAACGCGTGGACGTACTCATCACCGTGTGCCAGGAGGAGCAACCCAGCGAGGAATGGGTGGACGCCGGGCGACGGGCCGCCCATCAGTTGGCCGGCTCCCTGGGCACCTTCGGCCTGGCCTCGGCCTCTCTGCTCGCCCGCGAGGCCGAGCGACTGGTGACGACCTTCAATCAACTCAGCGACGAGCAGCGCATTCGTCTGGAAAAATGCGTGCACGCCCTGCAGTTGCAACTGGCGGATCCGCAACTCAAGCTCCCGGACCTGGAAAACGAAGCGCCTAAAGGGAGTATGCTGATTTTTAGTATTGATGCGGACTGGGCCAGTCAGTTCGCGGAGGCAGCCAAGGAAGCCGGCTATCAGCCCTTGCTGACAGATGATCCCGCCGGCGCCCGGCGTGTCTTTGGTCTGGAACACCCCGACAAGGTGGTGCTGGACCTGGGCGACATGGGCCAGGAAGGTATGGTTCTGGTGCACGACCTGAGCGGGCAAGGCCATAGCCTGGTGGCCCTGCTGGAGCCCCCCGGAAACAACAGCCTGATCGCCTGCAAAACCCTGGTCAAGCCAGCCGCCAACGCCGACATTTTCAACGCCGTGGAACAGGTGGAAGAGACCGAGAAGGCGGCTCCGCGCCGAATCCTGGCTGTGGACGACGACCCTATCGTGCTGGAAACCCTGACCGCCCTGCTGCAGGCCCTCAACATCGAGGTTCATTGCCTGCAAGATCCACTCAATTTTTGGGAAAAGCTGGCGGCCGTCGACCCTGAACTGGTCATGCTGGACGTGGATCTACCCTATGTGGGCGGAGTGGAACTTTGCCGCGCCATGCGCTCTGAGCCCAAGTACTTTGACATCCCTGTCATCTTCTTGAGCGCGTATAACGATACCGAGACCGTCCACCGAGTCTTTACCGCGGGCGCCGATGACTATGTCTTTAAGCCCATCATTGGGCCGGAATTGATCACCCGAACCAAGAACCGCTTGCGCAGAGCGCGGCTGGCCCATGTGCCGGCAGTGGAGGCCCCCAAGAAGGAATCCAAGCGGCCTGATATCAGCATCCTGGTTCAGGACGATGAGCTCTCACGCGACCTCTTCAAGCTCTGGTCCTCCCAAGGGCTGGTGGTTGAAAAGCTGACTCAGTCGGGTGCTCCCTTGATCGAGCGCCTGACCGGACCGGTGGAAAACCGCCCGCGCGCCTGCCTGCTGGACGTGCTGGCCACCAACGACGTCCTGCAGGCCCTGGAAGGTCTGGGCGTCAACAACTACTGCGAAGTTTGGGTGCGCGGGGACCTGACTGAGGAGGAGATCGGTTGGGTCTACGAGTGGGGCCTGGCGGGCTATCTACCCCAGACCTTACCGGCCGAAGTGATCGGGCGCCGCCTGGCTCGTGCCGCCGCTGCGACCTAGGTTCCGGCCCAGCCCTAGAGCTTGAACTCGCCGCGGAACGCGGCCACGGCCGCCGAGCATTCCTCGGGTAGATGGGAAACGGCGTCGGCGATGGAGTTCTTGTCCCCCTCCTTGGCCCAACGTTCCAGGGCCGCCGCCAGCTTTGAGAGACGCATGGCTCCGAAGTTGGCGGATGAGCCTTTGATGGTATGCGCGGCCAGGCTCAGGGCGGCCAGGTCCTCGCTCTGCTGGGCCTGTTGAATCCCGGCGACCAGAGAAACGAATTCGGTCTCCAGCGTCTCGATCAGGTCCAGCACGGCTTCAGCACCGCCGAACTCGTGCACGTCTCGCAGGTTACCCAGTGAGGCCTGATCGAGCAGAGGCTGCTCTTTCCAGGAACTGATCAGCACCGAAGCCGGAGCCACCAGGCGGCCAGCCGAGGGGGCCGTTGGAGCCGAGGCAGCAGGCGTTTGCGCCGGCCTGGCAATCGTGCCAAGCCCACCCGTATCTTCGCGTCGAGGGCAGCGCGCCAGAGCTTCGCGCAAAGCCGTGGCCTGAATGGGCTTGGCCAGGAAGTCGTCCATGCCCGCTTCGTGACAGGCCTCACGCTCGGACACGGTCACATTGGCGGTCAAAGCAATAATGCGGGGGCGCTTCTCGTACTCGGCAACGATGCGTCGCGTGGCCTCGAGGCCATCCATCTCCGGCATGTTGACGTCCATCAGGATGACGTCATAGGTGCTGAGCTCGATCGCTTGCAAGACTTCCAGGCCATTGGCGGCCGATTCGGCCTCATAGCCCATTTTCTGCAGAATGATCAGCATCATCTTCACGTTGACGTGGAGATCGTCGGCCACCAGGATGCGCAGTGGATGAGACTTGCCCATATTGGCATCGTACTGACTGGTCGGCGTGATGGCCGTGCTGGTGTGTTGCACCAGAAGCTGATGGAGCACCTCATACAAAGTGGCCGGGCGCAGCGGCTTGTGCAAATAGGCGTGAAACAGACTCATGGCGTCGGCCTCGCGTCGTCCCAGCGAGGTCCAGGCAACCAGCGGCATTTCCACGAGCTTGCGCAGTTCTCGTGCCAGCTGCAATCCGTCCATCTCCGGCATCTGGATATCCAGTACGGCCAGGTCGAACCTATCGCCGCCGCGCACCATCTCAAGGGCTTGCAGCGGAAACTCGTGAGGAACGACTTCAAATCCCCAGCTCTGGGCACGGGTGGCCAGCAACTGCCGATTGGTGGCGTTGTCATCCACCAGCAGCATACGCTTGCCTCGGAAGGCATCGGGGACCTGGTCGTAAGGCCGGGGTGGAACCTGGGCCGAGGGGGCCATGATCGTAAAGATGAAAGTGGTCCCTTTGCCAACCTCGCTGGTGACCCAGATCTTGCCACCCATGGCTTCCACAAAGCTCTTACAGATGGCCAGTCCCAGGCCTGTGCCTCCGAAACGGCGCGTCACCGACGAGTCCACCTGGGTGAAGGGAGAAAACAGACTTTCCAGGCGATCGGCCGGGATGCCAATGCCCGAATCGCGCACGGCAAAGCGCACCTCGTGCTTGTCTTCTACCTGCCGGGATGTGACCGAGAGAACGACTTCTCCAGCCGGTGTAAACTTGATGGCGTTACTGAAAAGGTTGATCAGGATCTGACGCAGTCGGGTGGTGTCGCCCACGATGCCTTCGGGAACATCGCGATCGATGGAGTAAGCCAGCTCCAGCCCCTTGTTGGCAGCCAGAGTCGAGACCAGCTCCAGGGCCCCCTCAATACACTCGAAGAGATCGAAGGCAATGTGCTCCAGCTCGAGATGTCCGGCTTCAATCTTAGAAAAGTCAAGGATATCGTTGATAATCGAGAGCAGACCTTCACCGCTGCTGCGCACGGTGCGAGCGTAGTCGCGCTGCTCGGTGGAAAGCTCGGTCTCCAAGAGCAGGCCAGTCATGCCCAGAACAGCGTTGAGCGGGGTGCGGATCTCGNNCGTGGCTCATGGTGGCCAGGAACGAGCTCTTGCTTTTGTTGGCCAGCTCGGCCTCGTCCTTGGCCAGAATCAGTTCGCGCCCCGAACGAAAGCGTTCGAATACGCGCCCGAGGTGAGTCCCGATCTGCTCCAGGGTCTCTGTCAATTGCTCGTCTGGAGTATCCGTTTCCAGGCTGAAAAACTCGAGCACGGCCACCACTTCTTCTCCCATCACGATGGGAAAAGCGAAAGCCGACATGAGCCCCAACTTGACGGCCAACTCACGGCGCTGGAAGCGACTATCGCCAGTCAGGTTGGGAACCAGCAGTGCCTTCTTGCTCTGCAAAACCGCACCGGCCAGTTCATCTCCGGCTTTCAGCCGCATGGTTGAAGTGAACTCCTGAAAGCGGTCCATATCGCTATCCAGAAGACTGTTGATGGCCTGGCTTTTGAGCGGCAAAGTCTGCTGCAAGAAAACAGACTTGAGTTCGCTCCCCAGCACCCAGAGGTGGCTGCTGATCAACTCACCTGAACCTTCCGGATACATCTTCCAGGCGTGAGCCAAGGGCCAACCGGTGTAGGCGCACAGGGAATCCATTCCCAGCTTGAGGGCCTGGTCCGGGTTGCGCGCTACGTTGGCCGCTCGCGAGACCGACTCCATGAGCTGCAAAACCTGAGTCTTGCGGCGCAATCTGCCCTCGCGCTCTTCCACCTGCTCCAAGAGCTGATTGAAGCTGGTATAGAGCGAGCCAAGCTCGTCTTCGCGGTCGGTCTTGGCTCGACGAGAAAAATCATTGTCCTTGGAAATGGCCTTGGCCAGCCCGGCCAGGCGCAAAATGGGGCGAGTCAGATAGGTCTGGAAACGGAAACTGGCCAGCAACACCAGGAAAAAGCAGCATGCGTTGATAGCCAGGCCGGCCTTAGCGAAATCGCGCCGTTGCTGATGGTAAGCTTCCAGAGGGAAGACCGCGGCCAGATACCCAATCGGCTCTCCATTGACCTTACAAGGTTCAAGGCAGTGAGCATCTGCGGAATCTGTATGAAACTCCATATTCTGGGAGCCCATCTTGTAAGGGACGGTCTCCCCCGCCTGGGCAAACAGACTTCCGTCCGAGCGATAAACGCTCACCCCTGAGACCTGGCCGGCATCCACCAGACGTTGAAGGGCCGCCGTAGCAGCTCTGGGCTTTTTACTCTGTAGAGCCGGGGTCACGGTGTTAGCCATAATCCCCGTCATGCCCTTAAGATTCTCTTGAATCAGCTGCAGCGACTGATTGCTCCAGAGATAGTAAAAAGTGAATGTCGAAAGAGCCAGTCCCAAGGTAGAGACGGCGACCATCAGCAACGTCAGGGTATGAGTGATGGACAGGCGGCGCAACAATGATTTCACGCGGCCCTTGTTTCGCTCGCCTGCCTTGCAAACCTCCGCGCCTTAATGCAAAGGGAGCGAAAGGACCTGAGCCAGGCCCCCCACCACGCGCGCGAGCGGCTCATAAGTCAACTTTTCCCAGGTGTCCTCGGCCGTATGGTAATGGGCGTAACGATAAAAGACCGTATCGGTGACCATCACGGCTGGGATGGACGCCCGCCAGAAAGAGTCGTGGTCGGACATGTCCATGCCGGCCATCAGCAACTCTTGCTCGATCTCCGGAGTCGGAGCCACCCCAAGGCAGGGAAAATCCACCCTCCCCTGCCAGCGGCCCACAATTTCGCGCACGATTCGAGTGGAGCGCACATCCCCACAGACGGCGACAAAATTACCCACGCTGGGAAGCCAATCCGCCCAGGGAGACTTTTGAGAATCGGGCGCCTCAGTATAGTAGCCCATCGTTTCCAGGCAGATCATGTTTTTGACGCTCTGGCGCTCTTCCAGAAGTTTTTGCACGTAGACCCGGCTGCCCATAAGCTCGGTCTTATAGAATGGGGGCTCCTCATTGGTGAACAGAACAAAGCGCAGGTCCTGACGTCCCCGAAGCAGGCGGGCCAGTTCCAACAGGCTGGCCACTGCACTTCCGTTGTCATTAGCGCCCGGGCATTCGTACACCGAATCATAGTGGGCTCCAATGACCGTAAAGGGTCCCTGGTCATTGCAGGTGTGCAGATTCTCGAAAACCTGGCCGTCCGCCTCAAACGGCAGCCGCTCCACATCATAACCGAAGCTCCGCAAATTTTCGAACAGCCAGTCAGCCGAGCGCTTCAGCCCCTCGTAGAATTTGAAATTACGTGGACCGATCGACTCGCTCAGATGGCGCACGTGAGACCGTAGCCGCTCGGCCAGTTCGGCCTGAGCCGCGGTCAATGGAGGAAGCTTGCCAGCGAAGCTGGCTCCTGGCATGGTGGCGAGCATGTTGCTGAAGCTTCGCCGGCAGAGAGGGCACGACCCCCAAGATTCGAACCAGCCGAGATGCAAGCGGACGTGATCGTAATCGGAGCCGGACTGGCCGGCCTGGTGGCAACCTGCGAACTGCTAGAACGCGGACGCAGCGTCATTCTGCTCGATCAAGAGGGAGAACAAAGCCTGGGAGGTCAAGCTTTTTGGTCCTTTGGGGGACTGTTCCTGGTCGATTCCCCCGAGCAGCGTCGCCTGCGCATTCATGATTCCCACCAACTGGCTCTGCAAGATTGGCTGGGCACGGCCGGATTCGATCGGGAAGAGGACCTCTGGCCCCAACGCTGGGCCGAAGCCTACGTAGCCTGGGCGGCCGGCGAGAAACGCTCCTGGTTACTGGAACGCGGCCTTCAGTTTTTTCCCGTGGTGGGTTGGGCCGAGCGCGGCGGGTCTTCAGCCACCGGCCACGGCAATTCCGTTCCCCGCTTTCACGTCACCTGGGGCACTGGCACCGGTGTTGTGGCGCCTTTCGCCCAACGCGTGCGCGAGGCGGCTTCTCGAGGCGAGCTCAATCTCAAATGCCGGCACCGGGCCGAAGAACTGATTCGCACCGGCGGCATCGTCACGGGAGTGCGGGGCACGATTTTGGCGCCCGACCAGGCCGAGCGAGGTCGCCCTACCAATCGTCGGGTGGTCGGCGAGTTCAGCTTTACGGCCCAGGCCGTGATTGTGGCCTCCGGCGGCATTGGCGCCAATCACGAACTGGTGCGCCAGAACTGGCCGGCCCGGCTGGGAAGCGCCCCTGACAATATGGTCTGCGGCGTGCCCGATTACGTGGACGGGAGCGGGCTGCAATTGAGCGAACGGGCCGGAGCCCGACTGATCAATCGCGACCGAATGTGGCACTACACAGAAGGCCTACAAAATTGGAACCCGATCTGGAACAAACACGGTATCCGCATTCTGCCCGGCCCCTCGTCGATCTGGCTGGACGCACTGGGTAACCGGCTGCCCGCGCCGCTCTTTCCCGGATTCGATACACTGGCGACCCTGGACTACATCATGAAATCCGGTCATCCCTACAGCTGGTTCGTGCTCACCCAGAAGATCATTGAGAAAGAATTCGCCCTTTCGGGATCGGAGCAGAATCCGGACCTGACCGGCAAGAGCTGGCTCAAGGTTCTCAGTCGCGTCCTGCCCGGCGCCCCCGCCCCGGTGGAGGCCTTCAAGCGCAAAGGCGCAGACTTTGTGGTGCGCAAGACCCTCAAGGAACTGGTGGAGGGAATGAACGCGCTGAGCGGTCACAATCTCCTCGACTACGAGCACGTGCAGGCTCAGATCCAGGCTCGAGACCGTCAACTGGCCAATCCCTTCTGCAAAGACGCCCAAATAACGGCCATCCACGGAGCTCGGAACTATCTGGGCGACCGGCTGATCCGAACCGCCAGGCCCCACCGCATTCTCGATCCCAAGGCGGGCCCGCTGATTGGAGTGCGTCTTAATATTTTGACCCGCAAAACCTTGGGGGGGTTGGAAACCGACCTGGACTCACGCGTCTTTGGACAGGACCGAGGCCTGATCCCTGGACTCTACGCTTGCGGTGAAGCGGCCGGTTTCGGTGGCGGCGGCCTGCATGGCTATCGAGCCCTGGAGGGCACCTTTTTGGGAGGCTGCCTTTTCTCGGGAAGAGCGGCAGGACGGGCCGCGGGCTCGCAGGTGCTCTAAATTATCCGCTCGAACCGGCCGGCATGAATCAAGACAGACTTTCCTACCTCAAAAAACTGGTTGAAACTCACGGCGGCCCCGGCTTTGAAGAGTCGGTGCAGTCCCTCTTCCGCGAACGCGTCAAAGGCTCGGTTCAACGCCTGGAAACAGACTTAATGGGCTCGGTCATCGCGGTCGTGAATGAAAACAAAGGCCCACGCGTCATGATCGAGGGCCACAGCGACGAAATCGCCTTTGTGGTCCGCTATGTCGACGACAGCGGCTACCTCTACCTGGCCGCCTCAGGAGGCTGGGATGAAGAGGTCCTGGTCGGCCAGCGGGTGCTGGTGCACGGCGCCAAGGGTCCGGTTTCAGGAGTATTCGGCAAGAAAGCCATTCACCTGATGGAGCCGGAGGAGCGCAAAAAGAAGTCGGAACTTCACCAACTTTGGGTGGACATCGGCGCCAGCAAGCGCGATGAAGCCCTGGAAGTGATCGAGATCGGTGATTCGGTCACGATGGACGCCTGCTTTACGCCCCTCTTGAACGGCAAAGCCGTGGCGAAGTCCTTTGATAACAGGTCTGCCATCTTCTGCGTGTCCGAGACTTTGCGCAGCTTGAAGAACAACCTCAAGTGCAGCGTCTACGGCGTGGCCGCTGTTCAGGAAGAGATCGGGCTGCGCGGAGCCAAAGCCGCCACCCACAAGGTAGATCCTGTGGTTGGCATCGCGATTGACGTCACCCACGCCATGGACATCCCGGATGTGAGCAAGAAAAAATATGGCGACGTGAAGATCGGCGACGGACCGGTGATCGTGCGTGGGCCCAACATTAACCCCAAGGTCTTTCGTCGACTGGTTGAAGTGGCCAAGAAGAAGAAAATCCCCTACCAGGTTGGCGCCAGTGGTGTGGGCACGGGGACCGATGCCAACGTCATCCAGACCAGCCGCGACGGCGTAGCCGCCGGGCTGATTGGCCTTCCTCTGCGCTATATGCACAATCCCTGCGAGCTTCTGGCCCTCGAGGACCTGGAAAACTGCGTCAAACTGCTGACCGCCTTCCTGGAGTCGGTCAGCAGCAAGGACGATTGGACGCCGGGCTAACCCTAAGCCGCCTTCCAGGCCTGCCAACGCTCGTATGCGACCCAGGCACTCAGGCCCAGCAGGATGGCCGGGGCTGCGCTGCTGCCTCCCAGGATGAACAGGTGAGCCAGCACCGCCCCGGCCATAACCAGGCTCAGCATCACGGCCGCCAGGCCGGCCGTGTGGCCATTCAGCAGGCCCAGAGCGCCAGCCACCTCCAGGCCGCCCGTGAAGTAGCGAAACCACTGGCCCAGCCCGACCGCAGCAAAAACCTGAACCATCATCGGATTGCCACTCAGCTTGGCGCTTCCGGCGGCCAGGAAAGCCACCGTCAGCAGCAAGCGCACAAGAAGTGTCAGGTATTTTTTCATTTTAGCCATTCCTCCGTAATCTTTTGGACGCCCTCAGAGTATCGTTCGACAGGAAGGGAAACAATCGGCTAATTATTGAAAGATCATTTACTACTCATTGACAATAAGGAGCTTCATGGACACGCTGCTGAGTATGCGAGTCTTTCGCCAGGTGGTGGAATCGGGCGGCTTTACGGCCGCGGCGGCGGTACTGGAGATGTCGGTGGCCATGGTGAGTAAACATGTGCTGCACCTGGAGGAGCACCTCGGGACGCGGTTGTTGAATCGCACCAGCCGCAAGGTGGCCCTCAATGAGCCGGGGGCCGGCTACTACGAGCGTTGCTGTGAGATTCTGGACCAGATCGAGGCGGCCGAGAACGGCCTGGGAAAGGTCCTAGAAAGACCCTCGGGCACTCTGAGAGTTACGGCCCCGACCTGGTTTTCCAATCGCTTCTTCGCCCGGGCTTTATGCGAGTACCGGCGGCAGTATCCCGAAGTCCAGCTGGACATCTCGCTGACCGACGCCTTTGTCAACCTGGTGGACGAGGGGCTGGACGTTGCACTGCGCGTCATGCAGAAGGCGGAGACCTCCCCCACCACCCGCCATGTTATCAAGATGGACTTCGCCCTGGTGGGCTCGCGCAGCTATCTGCAAGCCCACGGTCGACCCGGGCGTGCCGAAGATCTGGCCCACCACGACGTGCTGGTTTACTCCTATTATCCCAAGGCAGCTCTGGAAGGTTGGAATTGGGAAAAACCGGGCTGGCGACTCAATAACACCACCCTGATCGCTCAATTGGCGGCTGAAGGGGCGGGGCTGGCCATTCTGCCCCGGCTACTCTTTGATGAAGAGTCCTTTCGCGAACAGTTGGAGGTGGTGGAACTCGAGTTTCCTTTGCCGAGTCCCTCCCTCTATGTGGTAACACACGGCCGCCGACACTATTCACCTCGAGTGCGCAGCTTTATGGACTTTTTTACAGCCTTGAACGAACCTATTTGTCGTCGCCAGTCTGGTGGGCCAGAGTAAAGGTCACGGCTTCGACCAGAGCGTCCACGTGACGGGTGGCGCGCGGAGCGCCCCATTCGTTGACGAAAGAGTCGTGCACGTAGTAGTCCTTGCTGCGGGCTTCGTCCAGCAGCGTCGGACCGGTCTTGTCGTTGCCGACGTTGAGTTTGGTGGTGCCCAGCGCGCGCACGAACATCTGAGCTTCGCTGCTGACAGGCACTCCGAAAACGGTCCCGGTGTGGATCAAGAAGGCTTTGTTGTCGGTGCCCACGCCGCCCTCGGCAAAGAGCATCTCGCCCAATTCCTTCACGGCCGGCAGGCCGATTTCGCCCTGGGCCGTCCGGGCCTGCTCCAGCATCCATCCGCGGATCCGGTCGCTGGGCGCCTTGGAGAAGGCTTCTAACTGCAAGGCTTCCTGATATCCGAGGCGGGGAAGGTCGGCGCAGGCGCCGATCACGGTGTAGCGCTGCGAGGCGATATCGCCGATGGCCAATTTCTCTTCGTCGTTCAGGGCGCCGTCCGCCATTGCCTGGGTGGCCAGCTGCAGAGCGAAGCCAGTCTGACGACGAGCGATGGCGTCGCGGACGGCGGACTTTTCGCCACCGCTGAAGATCTGGGTCTTGCCTTGTTGGTAGGCGCGGCTCAAGTTGTTCAACTCGAAAGCGTCGGTGGTGGCGTTCAGGTCATCCAGGGTCTGATGCAGGGCTGCATCGCCCAAACGAGGGCGATTGGTCAGCTCGTTGAGCATCCCTTGAACCTGGCGACGGCCATAGGCTTCGGGGAAAAATCTTTTTTCTACGGCGTCTCTCAAGTTCACACCCAGATTTAACCACTGGCCTCTGAAAGAACCATGAACAGAATCACTCGAGACATCGCCAGATCATCACTCCGTTCCACCAGGTAGGGTGGAAACCGTTCCACCAGGTGGGGTTGCTGTTCAAGGCCGTGCGCATGTCGAAGATCAACTCGTAGCGGCGACTGCTATTTTTCACGAAATCCAGACTGGCCTGACGAGGTTCGTCCCAGTTGGTGTCATCCACCAGCACGATGCAGCCAGGCGCGAAGTGGGGTTCGGCCACCTGCAATCCTCTTAACTGATGCTCATAAGCGTGGTGTCCGTCGTAGAAGTAGGCCCCCAGTTGACCCGTGTGCTTATGGGCGAAGTAGTCCTGATAATCCATTTCGTAGAACTCGTGCCGGTCCCCGCGCAACCGTTCGAAACGCTGCAGAAACTGCGCTCTGGGCCCGCCAAACTGGCTGAAGTTGTCAACTCCCACACAACGTTTAGCCCCATTGTCCAAAATGCTGGCCAGGAATGAGAAGCCATGCCACACTCCCACATTGACATAGACCAGGTGGTCCGGCATCTCAGCCACCATACGCTGCAAAAGTGCCGAATAGGCTAGCGTGGACATACGCGGCACGTCCTCGAGCTCAGAAAAGCGCCTGAGAATATCCTTGCCGCCGTGGGTAAAGCGCGTGTTGTGGCGTTCCCACAAGGTACCCATGCGGTCACGCAACTGGAACGGAATTGGCTGGTCCGGTTGCAGCCATGCGAAGCTGATTCCCTTCAAAAAGTCTTCCAGACTGGCCGGTTGGGGAGATTCAACTGGATTGGCCATCCGGATCAGCAAACGCATCAGGCTATTTTTCAGGCCGGACAGTTGAGGGAAGGCCAGCGCCACATTGAGACAACTGGTCACCCACTCGTCAAACTCGCCGCGCAGGCCATGAGCCACCAACTCTTCGGCCAGAGCCAGCAGAGCCGGCGCAAAAATGGGATCGAATCGGCAGGAGTCGCGCAGCGCCTTGAGCCTTTCGGGACTTCCAGGTTCCAGTTCAAGTGCCAGACGAAACCAACTGATGGCTGCTTCTGGTCGATACTGCAGGGCCTTTCGACAATGCTCCAGACTCTGTTGGGGACGAACTTGAGCCAGCATGTCGTGGATCTGCCAGCGGGTGTTTGCTTCACGTCTGGCCGGTTCGCGCTCCCACAAAACATGCAGTGGACCCACTTCGCGCGGGAAGAAAGGTGCCTCCAGGAAAGGAGCTTTCACGGCTCGCTCCAGAGCCTCCGCTGCTTCCACCGGTTCGCAGACCATCCAGTGAACCTGGGATAGACTCCGAAGAGCCAGACAGTTCCAGTTCCCTAGCGCGGAAAGATGCTGGCGAGCATCCTGAAAGAAGCCCAGACGTTGATCGACCATGCCCAAACCCGCGCCGATACGGGCTTCCAAACACCCTCGCAAGTTGAGCAACTCGGGGTCTTGAGGCCGGTTCTCCAGAGCCTGGTGACTCTGCTGGTAAGCCACCGCCGCCGGCCGCGTTTTGTTCACCGTATAGCCCCAGTAGCCCAGCAGAGAGGATCGAATGCGCCGCGCTCGATCCACCTGAGGCAGGCGTTGCCGGACCAATTCCATCAAGCGCTGGCCCTGCTTGCGATAAGTAAACTGTTGAATGTGTTGCCAGCCGGCCTCCACCTTGTCGGCCCGCTCCTGCTCGTGCTCGAGGAAGTAACGAAGTTTCTGGCTGAGGTTATCCGGGTTATAGTAAACACAGTGTTCGCCGAGGACGGCGCGAGCCCCGGCGTTGTCCTCCTCGCAAAAGAGAAGCGAACCGCAGGCGAGCGCTTCAAAACAGCGCATGCTGGCCTCCCCGCGGAGGGCGTGGTTGATGGTGATACGGCTCTGATTGAGGACCCAGGCGTAATTGTCTGGCTCCAGTCCACTGAAATAGCGAATGACTCTCCCCTGCCCCAGGTCCTGAGCGGCCCGCGCCAGCATCCTGACCCGGCGATCGTGCAAGTAAGGATTGAGGTCTCCCACATGACTGACGTCGAAAATCTTCTCGCACTCGGGCAAGCGCCGATGGACCTCCGGGTCAAAGCCATAGAGCGGCGCCTCGAAGGCGAGCTGGTGACGCCCGGCCAGAACATCCAGGCCCATGCGATCGGTAGCCACCAGATCAAAGTGCTGGCAAACCGGCACCAGCCCGTCGCGCACCGCGTGCCAATCAGAAATCTGCACCATCGTGGGATACGGACATTCAACCAGATCCGGCAAAAGCTCCTGAAACTCGGGGAACCACCAGATCACAAGGTCTGGCTCCCACCCCGGGGGCAACTGAGCCAGGATATCCTTGAAGCACGACCTTCCGGGTTGATACTGGATGCCACCATTCCCCTGACTGAAGGTGAGGAGCTCCTCGTCAGCCAGCCCCTGTGCCCAATACTTGGTGAAATAGGACCAGTTATCAGGGCCAGCCAGAATTTTCATGAAGAACTCCTACAGATCAAGCACCCAGGATTCACCCTCGACGGGCTGGCCGAAGGTGTTATGAACACCCTCTTCGACCTTACGGTAGCCATGGGCCTGGTAAATCTTGCGGGCCGAGTTCAATTCAGCCTGAGTCCAGAGATAAATCTTTTGATAACCCGCTTGGCGAGCGAACTTCTCGCATTGCTTGACGAGCAGGCTACCGATTCCGAGCCCCCGGGCCGCCGGTAGGACCGCCAGCAGCCGGAGTTGGGCCACCTGGAGAGTTCGTTCCACCAACATCACCGTGCCCAGCCGCTTGCCGTCTCGCTCAGCCACCCAGCAAGCCTCACGCCCCGGCTTAAAGTTGTCCAGAAAATCAGCCACGATGCGGGCTGCGACCGCCTCGAGGCCTTTGCCCCACTTATACTCAGCCGCGTACATGCGGGCCTGGCTTTCAACGATCCAGCCCATATCGCCGGGTGCGTGAGGCCTAAGCAAAATCGGCCCACGCGGCCCATATTCGAGGAGGGTCTCAATGGTGGCCATAGCGGACACCAGTTGCTCCTGGTCGTCCGGTCCGAGGGGCTCCAACTGATCCGCCACCTGGTCGCGCGAAGCCTTATCCAGGTTTCGGAAGGCCTCCCTGCCCTGCATGCTCAGGTGGAGCTTGGACTGACGCTTGTCGCTTTCGGATTGCGCCCGAACCAGCAGCCCTCTCGTCTCAAAGCGTTTAAGAATTCGCGATAAATAGCCGGGATCAAGCTCCAATAGCTCGGCCAGCTCTTTGGCCGTCAAGCCCTGCACCTCAGCACCGGCGCGCCGTTGGCTTCGGCGACGATCTTCGCCATCGTTGGGGCCTTGAGCGGCTACGCGACGGTCGCTTTTGCGAGTGCCCGTGCGCTGAGCCAGCTCGTACAGGACCCGGGCCTCGGTCAGAGTGAACGGCCCCTCGTGATAGGTCTCGCTGAGCACGCCCAGTTTCCCAGTGTAGTAGCGGTTGAAACGTCGCACTCGGGCGATGTGATCCATGAAAAGCTCCTTAGTTGACTTAGTCAACAAATATAGTTGCCTAAGTCAATTCAAAAACCCTCCAAATCGAGCCCAAATAGGGGTCAAAGTACTGCCAAAGTGTTAGTTTCGTTACCGCGATGTTGCACATGTTGACCCGACTTTGACAGACCGACAGACCCTGCCCTGGGGGCCTGTTTTTCAGAAATTTTTCAGAAAATTCTGGTTTTCTGCTTTCAGAGATAAACAACAACAAAACAAAACACCTAGGAGACCAAAACCAATGCAGATCCAGTCTAACAACTTGACCAACTTCCAGGCCAAGACCCTCGGCGCCAACCAGGCCCAGGGCAACGAAGTCGCCGAACAGCCGGCGGCAGACTCGGTTCAACTGGGCAACCTGAACGACGCACAGGCCCCCCAGAAGCAGCACTCCATCAACAAGTTTTTGGTAATGGGTGGCGTGGCCGCCGCTGCCACCGCAGCCGCTGTAGCCCTCCCCTCGGTCGCTCACGCCGCTGGCGCAGCCGCCCCGGCCGCCTCCACCGCGGCCGCCGCCTCGACCGGCGCAGCCACCGCTTCCTCTATCCTCGGAACCCTTGTTCCTCTCGCTGGACTCGGCCTGATGGGCTTTATGGCCTACCGGATGATTAAGCAGTCCGGCGGCGGCGGCTTCGGCGGCGACGGCGGCGACAAGCAGGCCGGCAAAGTTGCCAAGTCCGACAAGACCTTTGCCGACGTGGCCGGTATCCCCGAAGCCAAGGAAGAGCTGCAGTTCACCGTCGACTTTATGAAAAACCCCGAGAAGTATGCCAAGTTGGGCGCCAAAGTTCCCCGCGGCGTTCTGCTCTCGGGCCCTCCCGGCTGCGGTAAGACCCTGCTGGCCAAGGCCACTGCTGGCGAAGCTGGCGTGAACTTCATCCAGGCCACCGGCTCAGACTTCGTTGAGAAGTACGTGGGCGTCGGCGCCAAGCGCGTTCGTGACCTGTTCGAAGAAGCCAAGAAGAACATGCCCTGCATCATCTTCATCGATGAAATCGACGCGGTCGGCGCTCAGCGCACCGGCGGCGGCGACGGCGGCAACCGCGAAACCGAGCAGACCCTGAACGCTCTGCTGACCCAGATGGACGGCTTCAACACCGCCGACGGCATCATCGTGATGGCCGCCACCAACCGCCCCGAAATGCTCGACTCCGCCCTGGTTCGCTCGGGCCGCTTCGACTCGAAGGTTACTGTTAACCCGCCCAACCGCGAAGGCCGCCGCTCCATCCTCGACGTGCACTCCAAGGGCAAGCCGCTGGCCGACGTCAAGGACCTCGACCTGGTTGCTGACCGCACCACCGGAATGGTCGGCGCCGACCTCGAGAACATCATGAACAAAGCCGCCACCGCCGCCGCCCGCGAAGGTGTCGACAAGATCGGCCTGAAGCACCTGTCGGAAGCCATCGACACCGTTGCGATGGGACCGCAAGCCAAGAGCCGCCGTCTGGACGACTTCGAGAAGAAGGTCACCGCTTACCACGAGGCTGGCCACGCCACCATCTCCAAGGCTCTGCCCTCCAATGGCACGCTGATGAAGGTGTCCATCCTGCCCCGCGGCCAGGCCGCTGGCGTGTGCTGGACCAACCCGGTCGACAACAAGAGCATGTATTCCCGTCAGGAACTCGAAGACCACATCTGCATGCTGCTCGGTGGCGCCGCCGCCGAACAACTGAAGATTGGCAAGAACTTCACGGGTCCGAGCAACGACATCGAGCGCGCCACCGAGACCGCCAAGGGAATGGTGATGACCTACGGAATGACCCCCGGCTACGCCGGAACCAACTCCGGCATCCCTGACCTGGGCAAAGTGAAATACGCCGACGTCCGCAGCCGCGAAAAGGGCCTGGCCCCTTCCGCCGACACCCAGCGCGAAATCGATAAGGCCGTCAAGGGCATCATCGACCAGCAGTGGGCCCGCGCTCAGTCGCTCCTTCAGAAGAACGACACTCAGTTCACCAACCTGGCTGAGACCCTCATCAAGAAGGAAGAAATCGACCGCCCCGAGCTCGAGCAAATCATGACGAACATCGTGGACAAGTAGTCCGCAAGATAAAAGTTAGTTGGTCTCTAGGTTAAGTGCCGGCCTTGCAGCCTGAAAACTGCAGCGCCGGCTTTTTTTATTTGTCGGCCAGGTGCAACTTTGTGGGTGGCGGGGGACTCTTTTCAAGCGGAGGTGACATGAAAATCCGACTACTGTTCTTTGTATTTCTTCTGATTGGGCCCGCCTGGGGTTGCTTGAATCTGGATGAACAGGACCTGCAGGGCCATCACATCACCAATTCTGACCCCTTCGATGACCCGGACTACTTCTTTTCCGACTCACCCGGCCGCTGGGGAGAGGACCTGCGCGAAGTGGAACGTCGACCGATCACACCGGAAACTCGCAATGACCGGGGTGTCTGCCTGGCTCACCTGGGGCGGGCCAAAGAGGCCTTAGCCATCTTCCGACAGATCGAAGCCGAGAGCCCTGGTCGCTACCAGACGGCCGCCAACATGGGCACTTGCTACGAGCTGATCGGAGAGGACCGGCTGGCTCTCTTCTGGATCAAAGAAGGCATTCGTCGCAATCCCAACTCCCACCAGGGCACAGAATGGTTGCACCAGAGCATTCTGGAAGCCAAGCTGGCGCTAGCCAAGAACCCCGAATGGTTCCGCGACCATTCGCTGCTGGGCTACGATTTTGGTTCCAATCAAGCTCCGGTGCTCCCCCCTCAACTCGCCTCCCCGGCAGAGCAGGTGCGCCTGCGCAAAGCCCTGGAATATCAACTAGGCGAGAGAGTGCCCCTGGTACCCCCTCCAGACCCGATCGTCGGCGACCTGCTCTTTAATCTGGCCAATTTGCGAACTTTAGATACTTCGGTGCAGCGTGGCCAGGTCTGGATGAAGTTCAGTCTGCGCTACCATCCGCCTGCACTCAACCTGGCTCGGCGGCGCCTTGCCTATCTGGAAAGCCTGGCACCGGTGAAGCCAGTCCGCCTCCAACGAACGGAACCAGCTCCCCCCTGGCGACCCGCGCTGGCGGTCTGCTCTCTGCTGACATTGCTATTGTTCTATCAACGAAGGCAAGGAAGATAGAACCGAACGCCCGGTTGGGTCGTTGATCAGGCATGCTCTGGTTTCTGCTTGGTTTCGCCACCACCGGCCTGTTCAGGCAAATGCCCCTTTCCTCGGACTACTTACTGTCGGACCTGCCCTACTGGAGCGGGACTTTGCTGGCCTTGGTGGTGGCCATCGGGGTCCTCACCCGAGGGTTGGAGGCCTATCAGTGGATTCTTCTGCCGGCCCTGATCGGATTGTTCTTGACTTGGAACGCCTACCTTGCGCAGCTAAGCTGGATCCCCCTGATCTATGCCTTCTGGCTCAGCAGCACCAATTTGGCCCTGCGCGAAGTCCGCTCGCCGATGCTCGTGCTGGGCCAGCTGCAGATCATCTTGGCACCGTGCTGGTTGCTCCGCACCCAAACCGGAATCTCTACTCCCACCCTGCAGCTGGCCACCCTCCTGGGGGCCGGGCTCTGGACGGGCACGGGCTGGCTGATTGAAAGGCGCCGAGCAGCCGACCCGCTCAACGCAGAGGGAGCGAACGAAGCTCATCAAGCCCTCTCCAGGGCACCGAAAATCTTTTGGCAAAGCAAATGAAATCCTGAGTTCATCATCTACCCAGGCGCGACTGCTAGCCTTGCGGCGCAAGGAGGTGAGCGTGAACCTGGAAGAAGATGAAATGAAGATTACTCCTGATGCCCGTCCGCGCCTGGGCGGGGACGGGGCCTGGCAGCCGCAGCTCTTGGAAGTGGCCTCGACTCAACCGGAGCAACCTGAGCTTTTGTTCTGGCGCAGCTACGCTCGCAGCTACCTGAGCGGATTATGTCAGCTGCCGGCCGGCCAGATGCCCCCTCCGCCCACTCCGGCCGAGTGCGATCGACTGGCTCTGACCATGCCCCCGATGGAAGGGGCAGAGTATCTGGCCCCCGAGAGCTTCGGTTTGATCTGGCAAGATCTCAACGACTGGAGTGAGCGGTTCATCCAGAGTGACGGCCTGGACGCCTTCCTCTCGCGCCACGCGCCGCGCTGGCGCCAGGTCGGGCGGGTCTACTTCCACCTGGCCGAAAATAAGAACGATGAAGACTATCCCTTTGCCTTCCTAACCACCTATACCACCGGACTCAGTCAGGGCGGAAGGCTACAGCATACCCCTTTGCGCAAATGTCTGGAAACCTATGCGGGTGCCCGCAACAAGCAGGGCTTGATCAAGCTTCTGGCCCCCATTCAGCGGGCAGCCGAAAGCCTGGGTTGGGTTCAAGATCTGCTGGACAGCGGTCAGATCTATCAGGCCACCCGCTGGAGTGTGGATGAAGCTTACCAACTCCTGCAAAGCTCTCCCGTGCTGGAAGAAAGCGGCTTGTCGGTGCTGCTGCCGGATTGGTGGAAGCGCCGCCCGCGGCCTCGAGTGTCGGTAACCGTCGGCCCCAAACCTGGGACTGGACTGGATGCCGAAAGCCTGTTGCAGTTTGAGGTCCAGGTGGAAGCCCAGGGGGACCGGCTTTCAGCCGAAGAACTGCGTGGCTTGCTGAACGGTCCCGACGGATTGGTGCGGCTCAAAGGCCAATGGGTGGAGGTCGACCGCGAAAGGTTGCGCCAGGCCCTGGAGCACTGGCAGAGTTTGCAGAAGCGAGGCTCCGTCTCATTTTTTGAAGGAATGCGGCTGCTGGCCGGGGCGACCGCTGACCTGGGAGCATCGAAGCCAGACGAACAACGAGCCTGGGTCCAACTTGAGGCAGGTAGAGAGCTCCAGCAACTTCTGGCGGGGCTGCGCCAACCCGAGAACCTCCCTGAGATTCAACTCCGGGGTAAACTCCGGGCCCAGTTGAGACCCTATCAACAGCGCGGCGTGAACTGGCTGAGCTTCCTGGCCGGACTGGGGTTGGGCGCGTGCCTGGCTGACGATATGGGACTGGGTAAAACTCTGCAAGTGCTGGCGACCTTGCTGGCCCGATCGGACGGTGGTCCGAGTCTGCTGGTAGCGCCGGCCTCGCTGCTGGGAAACTGGAAATCCGAAGCGGCACGCTTCGCCCCGGGCCTGCAACTGGTATTTGCTCACTCCTCAGAATCCGATCCCAGGCAACTGAAAGCCTTGGAAACCGGCCTGCCAGTTGGCACCCACCTGGTGGTCACCACCTACAGTCAGGTGACGCGGCAGAGCTGGTTGCAAACGGTGGATTGGCAGCTGATCATTCTTGACGAGGCCCAGGCCATCAAAAACAGCGGGACTCGCCAGAGTCAGGCCGTCAAACGACTCAAGGCCAAAGCCCGCATCGCTCTGACCGGAACGCCGGTGGAGAACCGCCTGGGAGATCTCTGGTCCCTCTTTGATTTTCTTAACCCCGGACTGCTGGGCTCAGCCAAAGCCTTTGCGGAGTTCGTCAAGGGGCTGGGACAACAGTTTGCGCCGCTACGTCAACTGGTGGGACCATACATCCTGCGCCGACTGAAAACCGACCGGCGCGTCATTACGGACCTTCCCGACAAAATCGAAACGCCAACCTATTGTGGCCTGAGCAAACTTCAGATCAAACTTTACGAAGGTGTGCTCAGGCAACTGGCTCAGTCCCTGCAAAACAGTGGAGGTATCCAGCGTAAAGGACTGGTCTTGCAGTCGCTGCTGCAACTCAAACAAATCTGCAATCACCCGGCCCAATTTACCGGCTCGGGCGATTACGCCCCGGCGGCCAGCGGCAAGTTTCAACGCCTCCAGGAGCTGGCCAGGGAACTGGCTGATCGACAACAACCGCTGCTTATCTTTACGCAATTTCGAGAAATCATGGACCCCCTCCAGGAGTTTCTCTGTCTGATTTTCGGCCGACCAGGACTGACTCTTCACGGTCAGACAGCCGTTTCCAAACGTCAGAAACTGGTCGACGCCTTCCAAAGGGAAGAAGGACCTCCATTCTTCTTACTCTCCCTGAAAGCCGGCGGGACCGGTCTGAACTTGACCCGGGCCTCGCATGTCGTGCACTTTGACCGCTGGTGGAACCCGGCGGTGGAGAATCAGGCCACCGACCGGGCCTTTCGAATCGGTCAAAAGAACCACGTGCAGGTGCACAAGTTCATCACTCGAGGCAGCCTGGAGGAGCGCATCGATCAGATGATTCAAGCCAAGCAAAAACTGGCGGAAGAGATTCTTCGAGGTGATCAGGAAGTCAACCTGAGTGAACTCTCGGACTCCGAACTCTTGAGCCTGGTGCGCCTGGACATCAGTCAGGCCAGCCTCTGATGTCCTTCTACCGTGGCCCATACATCTCTCAAGAAGACCGGCGGGAACGCGCCCGCCAACACTCTTCTCGGCTGGGAGAACAGGCTCAACCTGTGGTCATCCAGGGCCTCAAAATCGTCGATAGTTTCTGGGGCAAAGCCTGGTGTCAACACCTTGAATCCTTTTCCGATTACGCCAATCGCCTGCCGCGCGGAAGAACCTATGTTAGAAACGGGTCGGTCTGTCATCTCTGCATCCGGCCAGGTAAGATCGAGGCCCAGGTGAGCGGAAGCAGCCTCTACAAAGTGGAAATCCTGGTATCTCCACTCAAGCCAGAGCTTTGGGACAAAATCAAATCCAACTGCGCCGGTCAGATCGCTTCACTGCTTGAGCTGCTAGGCGGGCGCCTGAGTGACCGGGTCCTCCAAGTGGTGACGGATCGAACCAGCGGGCTCTTCCCTCAGCCATCCGAAATTCAACTGCACTGCACTTGCCCGGATTGGGCCAGCATGTGTAAGCATGTCGCGGCAGTCTTGTACGGGGTGGGTCACCGACTGGACAAGCAGCCCGACCTGCTCTTCCTTTTGCGTCAACTGGATCCTATGGAGCTGTTTCGCAACCTGGGCTCGACCTCGGCCGATGAACGACTGCTGGCGGATGAAAGCCTGAGTGACATCTTTGGCATCGATCTAGAGTTGGACTGATGATCTCGAGCCCCGGAATCTGGCGACTCATTTTGGCAAAGGAAGAAAAATACCAGGTTCACCTTCGAGCCTGGCCTGCCCCCTATCCTCAGCTTAGCTTAAACGAGGTGAGGACCGAGACATGAAATTCCCTTTGCTTTTGACCGTGGCTGAGCCCAAATCACTCTACCACCATTACCACGACGAGCGGGGCACGACTGACGTTTGGAAAGCCAGCTATGTTCAGGCGGATGAGCTGGGCAAGGACCGGCTCCAGGGACTGACTCGGGTCTCCGTCTACAAAGGAGTGGAAGAATATGCCATCGGCTGGAAAGACTCCCGAACCTGCTGGATCCGCCGCGAAAGTGAGACCTTGCTGGTTCCCCCCGAACTCCCGGTAGAACCACCGGAAGAACCCGCGCAAGAGGCAATTTCGGCCAGCGGGCGTTACCGTTGGCGGGTGAACAAGGGGGATTGCGGACCCACCCATCTGGAGCAACTGGATCAACAGACCGGGGAAAGCCGGGTGCTGTGGAGCCATGCACGTTGGGCGGGAGTGCAGATGGCCTCTGACCCAAATCGGGACCGACTGCTTTGGTCCTATTCAGGCTATCATCTCCGGGGCGGGCTGAACAGTTGGGACCCACAAGGGCAGTCCAATCAGCCACTGGAGATGCCATTCCAGGACGACTTTGACCACCTCAGCTTCTCCCCAACCGGAGAGGCTATCGCCTTTGTGCACCAAAACGAAGTGTATACTCATCGCCTGGATGAGACTGGCTGCCGACGAGTCAGCGATCTCAAACAAGAGTCCAAACACCTTAGAACGCATACTTATCGTCTGAAACCACGCTGGTCACCCGACGGGAAGCGTATCTTTTATACAAACTTCAGCTTTGACTGGCGGGGCGACTTCATGATGGAGCGCTACAACTTGATGGCCGCCTTGCCGGACGGTTCTCAGCGTAGACTGATGCTGGAGCAACCGGCTGTGCGGGAGGTGGTGGTCGGCCCTCCACTCAAGGGGCGGACAGCAGAGCCTGAGTGAGAATCTGACGGGCGTTGGGATCGGGAATGCGCTTCAGTCCTTCTTCAAAACGGGCGCGGGCCTGCCCCTCGCGCCCCGCCTCCCGCTGCAACAAACCCGATAGAATGTAGGCCAGCGGACGCTCGGGATGCTCGCGCAACAAGCTCTCCAGCCGCTCCTGGGCGGAGGCGTCCCGGGCCAGCAACAAACGAAAGGCATAATCTTCCGAGGCCTCGGCTGATGTCCCAGCCGAGGCCCGCCGGGCCGATAGCTTTTCATCCGAAGTATTCAGCACATCTGCCACATACAGGTTGTCGGAATAGACGCTCTGGCAGCTGCGGGCACGGTCAAACCAGAGCAGGTACTTGCTCACGCCATCGTTGAGGGGAGAGGTTAGCTTGGCAAACTCAAGCAGCGCCTGTTGAGCCTGGGCGCGACGTTCCACTTGGGCCAGATCCTGCGGAGAAAGTCCTTTCACCATCCGCCCGAGTTCGCTAAAGTCGGTCTCCCGCAGCTGCTGGACCGGTGGAAGCGTACTCTGGGCATACTCCAGATAGGGGTGGTTGTCGGTAATAGCAGGAGCGCTGGCACTGTAACGAGCCAGAGCTGCCGGGCCCTGACGCAGCGAGGCGATCAGGTCGTAAAAATCAGCGATCCCAATCTGACGAAGCGGTTCCTGGAACTGCCGGGCGAACTGCTGCAGGCGGGCGCGCTCGACCGAGATGGGCTGATTGCCGCCGATGATGAAGTAGTCGTCAATACTGCCCTGCCAGACCGCGGAATCGGGGAACACCTCCAAAAAAGACCGGACCATCATCCGCGCGGTGCTGTCGGAGAACTGGGTCACCGGCAGCCACTGACACACCAGTCCGTTGGGCGTCAGGTGTTGCTTGCAAAGGGCGTAGTAATCCTTTGAATAGAGGTTAACAACCCCGGGTTGTAACGGCGGCGGAGGCTCAAAGGTAATGACGTCATAGAGTTCTTTCGATCGCAGCTGAAAGTTGCGTCCGTCGGCCAGGTGAACCTGAATTCGCCCTCCCAGACGTTGTGCCACATTTTCGTTGAACTCTCGAAAATGAGGAGCCATCCGCAGGACTGTGGGCGAAAGTTCGGCGCATTGGAGGTTTTCCAGCTCGTCGTGCAGACTGGCGGCGCCGAAAGTCATGCCCAGGCCAAAACAGATCACCAGCATTTTCTTGGGGGCCGGGTGCAAGGTCAGAGGCAGATGGGCCATCAGCCGGGCGTATCGTCGCGCCGGCAGAGTTGAGCCCATCATCATGGTGCCGTTGACCAGCAAGACACTGCCTCGCGTGGTTCCGGTGGCCACCGCCACTGTGCCGTAGAGGTCCTCCGTAAACTCTACAATTTCAGACGGCTTGATATCATAGCGGCGCTGATAAACGGGTTGATGGTAGCGAGCAAACAGCCAGTTTCCGGGTAAAGCCGCATAAATCAGGCAGGCCAGTCCGGCCGCCGTCAACGCGAGCCGCTTCGAAAGCCTGCTGGCAGCGGGCACCGCCACCAGTGCGGCGCAAGCCAGATTGCAGAAGGAAAGAAGTAAGATGGAGTGCTGCACTCCCAGGTAGGGGATCAGCAAAAACCCCGAGCAGAGCGACCCCAGGATGGCGCCCATCGTGTTCATGGTGTAGAGCCGCCCGATGGGCTCGCCAATTCCGCCAGATTCCTCGATGGCCACGGCGCAGACATAGGGAAAAGCCAGACCCATACACAGGGTCGGCAGGGCGAACAGGCAGATGGAGCGCACCAGGCAATAGACCAGTCCCCAGCCCAACTCCTGTCCAAAAGGCTGAACCAGGTAGATCAGCCACTGAGAAAAGAACGGTTTGGTCAGCCGCGGCTCCAGCCAGGTCAGGGTCAGAGTTCCTAGCAAAGTGGAAAGGACCAGCACACAAAACAAAATCACCAGGACCAATCGAGCCTTCTTAGCCAGGCGCGGGAGAACCCAGGAGCCGAGCCAGCTACCTGCCGCCAGGCAAGCCAGAAAGGTGGTTAAAATCAGGCTGAATACCCAGATTCGGGCGTCGATGGCCACCCCCAGCAAGCGCACCCAAACCCCCTGCAACGCCAGAGCGGTGGCTCCACTCAGTCCATAGACCTTATAGATGCTGGACGTTCGAGTGGCCTCGGGTGTCTGGGGACGAGGCGCGGGCTGACCCAGTTCTCCCAAAGACAGACTGACCAGACCGGCCGTCAAGTTGAGACTGGCGGCCACCAGGGCGCTGCTCCAAATTCCCAGGTGTGGGACCAGCAGCACGTCGGTGGCCAGACTGCCGAGCATGGCACCCAGGGTGTTGATGCCGTAAAGCCAACCCACGGAGCGACCGGGCACTCGAGGGTCAAGGACGGCCCGACTCAGCACGGGAATCGTCGCTCCCATAAGAGTGCAGGGAACCAACATGGCCAGCGCCGCCAGCACCATCATCAACGGCGGATAGGTCACCCAGGAAGGGAGATTTTTCAACAGCCAGCTGGCGGCCGGTCCACTCAGGGCAATCCCCAACTCCATAAAGGCATAGGCACGAACCCCTAATTGTCGTCGATCAGCAAAACGTGAGGCCAGCCAACCACCGAAAGCCAGGCCGCCCATGAAGCTGGCCACCACCAGTGAGACGGCGTAAACCGTGATGCCCAGCCCCAGCGAAGCCAGCCTGACCCAGAGCACCTCGAAAACCAGCCCACTGAAGCCCGAAAGGAGAAAGACGAGGAAGAGTGGGGCGCGGGAGAAGAGCACGTGAGCTTGCTTCTAGAGGCCTGGGCCAATCCTCCTGGGTTCAGCGCGAGAGGCCAGGGTTCTTGGCGGCTTTTTCCCGCATCAAGCTGTCGAAGCCGGCATTGACCGCTGCGGGCAAAAGGTCGCGTGGATTGACCTGGCGACCCTCCGCGCGGGCCTCCATGAAGGCTGTCTTCTGCTGAGTGACGATGCTGTTGAGCAACTTGCGTACGTCACCGTTACTGGCCCAGCCGGGGGCGGCCTGCAGCTCGGCCATGCGAGTAGCCATCAGGCACTGGACCTCTTCGCTCAGGTTCAGCTCTTTGCCGGCCAGTTGTTTGTTGAGCGAGCGCACCGCGCCCTCGCTGGAAAGCGGCTCCAGGCTGAAACGATGTCCAAAACGCCGGGCGATACCGGGGTCGATGTTAAGGAACTCGTTGACCCGATCGGCATAGTCAGCCACCACCAGGATGAAGCGACCTCTGTGTTCCTCCATCTGGCGCAGCATGGTCTTGACCGCATCGGTCTGGAAAGCTTCGGGAGCACGAGCGATACCGCCGATTTCGTCGATGAATCCGCCCTGACCCCACATGCTCTCGAAGAGTTTTTGCACTTTGGTCGTCGTCTGTCCTACGAAACCGGCCTGCAAATCGGCGCCCTGGCTTTCGCTCAGGCCAGCTTCAGGAATGATATCGTAGGCCGCCATCAACTTGACGATCAGACGAGCCATGGTGGTCTTGCCCGTGCCGGGAGGGCCATCCAGGATAAAGTAGGGCTCAAAGCTCTCTAGCGGATCATTGCCCACTTCACGATCGTACTCGATGGATTGGCAAATGGTGCGCAGGTCGGCCTTGAGTTGATCCAACCCCTCCAGGGCGTTGATCTCGGCCCAGACCTCGGCCGGAGTTATGCGCGCAGGGAGCGCAAAATCGTCCGGGGCCAGGGCCATCATGGCCTCTTTGGTGATGGGTTCGCTGCTCTCGCTCAGACGCGTGGTCTGCTTTTTGATCGCCCCGTCGAGCACCGAAGCCACGCTGCCGGCGTTGCCAAAGTTCTTCATTCGCCGACGCTGACGTTCCAGGCCCTGCAGTGCCGCTTCGCGGGTCTGCGGATCCAACTGACGTTGCTTGTCCTGAGCCAGCTTATCCAGGATGGCTCCCAATTCTTCGCGGCTATAGTCCTCAAAAGGAACCTGCGTAAAACGACGTTCAGCACCGTCGTCCACATCCCGGATCAGATCGCGCATCTCACCTTTATAACCGGCGCCCACAAAGACCGTATCGGCATACTCTGGGTGTCCGAGATACGGGATCATGGCCCGAAAGGCCAGCCGACCCTCGGCGGTATCCTTGAGCTGGTGCATTTCGTCCACAAAGATGACCGAGCCCTTGTTCTCCTCGAAGAGCTTCTTCACGTTTTCCTCAGGCTTGCCGCTGACGAGATCCTGAACGCGAACTTCTTTGAACTTATTGTTTTTCAGGTAGCCCACCCGGCTGAGGGCGTCAGCAAAAAGCTTGGCCACGGTGGTCTTCCCGGTGCCGGGATTGCCCTCAAAAAGCAAATTGAGGCGGGGACGGTCGGGATCCATCCCGTGTTCTTCCTGCTGCCTCTGGAGCTTGACCTGAGCCAAAACACTTGTAAGCTCCCGCTTGGCTGCCGTCAGGCCAACCATGCGTTCCAGCTCCTGCAGCGGATCACGGTCCAGGCTCAAACGCGCGCTGTTCACGTCCGTGGTCAAAACCCGCCGAACCGCCTGAGGCGTCAAGCTAAGATAGGGAAGCAAGGTTTTGTCGCGCTCCGTCTGGGCCGACTTAATGGCCCTCCAGAAACTGAAGCTCTGACCTAACTCTCCGTCCTTGGCCCGACTTCCGATGGCAGCCAGAGCCTCCGAGCTGACATCGTAGCCTTCCAGTCGAGCGGTCTGAGCCACCAGCTCGGTGATCATCGCGGCCGTCAGGGGCTCGGTGCGGAAGTGCTTGTGCACCCCGGTGGAAACGCATCCGCGCAGGCGCTCCAGGTCGCTCTTGGAACCTTGCAGCGCCACCGGCGTCTGTCCACCAAAGCGCTCCATATACTCGTTCAGGACTGCAAAGCCTGGACTGTCGGCCGGAATTTGCTTGAGGTCATCCAGCACCACAAAGCCTCCTCGTCCCGCCTGCACCATTCGATCCAGGGCCTTCTGGAGAGCCTTGGGATCGTTGAAGGTGGCCGGGGCCAGGCGCAGGTTGACGTCCTCCCCGCCGAAACGCGGAATGCCTGGGCTTCGCGCCAGGCGCAGGGCCTGTCCAAGGTGAGAAACCAGGGCCCCCGCGTTATGCTGAGGTTCACTTTCGATTTGGTAAACATAAGCCACCGGAGGCAATCCGCGGGTACGGCGAATGCGGTTCAGGCTTTCCTGAGCGTTCAACTCAGCAATGGGGTCAGGATGAACGTTGACAACGGGCGGAACGGGGACCTGCAGCTCGGCCAGCACTTGATTTTGTACCAGATGCTTGGCATGAGAGCGCTGGGACAGAGCGGCCGCCGTCAAAGGCATCTCCCGTTCCAGGCGTTCTCGGTCTAGATGGAAGCGAGCAAAAGCCTCACCCATAAAATCGGCCTGGGTGTTGAAGCGAGAGGGCAGCCGCGTGACTTCCGCCGCGCATGCGTCCGCGAGTTCACTCTGCAGATGACTCGGCTTGCTGCCCGACCCCTCGATCACCTGGTCATAAGCTTTGCCGATTTCCCGCAGCACGGAAGCGGGATCCAGCTGAAGCCGACCATCCTGCCAGTAAGAACGCACCAGAATGCGAGGCTTCTGGCCGGCTTCCAGAATGTGGGCCCCGTCGTGCATATCGGCCAGAGCCCCTCCATCCATCCGGCCCTCCAGGCGCTGGTCGGCGTTGGAAAGGCGGTCGCGGGTAACGGTGAAGCTGTAGCCTTTTTTATTCAAATCAGCCAGCATGGCCGGATTCAGGGCGGCCAGGGTCCTACGCAGCAAATCCAGATCCGCCTGCTCGGCCGGTTGCTCGACCCCAGACATCCGTTCAATCTGTTGTTTGCTCTCAGGACTGGCGTAAGCAGGCGAGGTGCTGGCGTAAGGTGGGAAAGTTTCGCCGAATTTGAGCGGGGGAAGCGCTCCCAAGGCCCAATGTTTGGTCAGCTCCGAATCCGAACCCTCGTCCTTTTGCAAAATGGCCTGCATCTCAGGCCAGACCACCGGCAGGGCAGCTTGAGCCAGTTCGGCTGGAGTGGGTATCGAGCCGCTGCCCATACAATCGGCCAGCCGCTGATCCAATCGCTGTCCCCAAAGTTCCAGAACCTCCTGATTGACCTGGGCTTTGGGCTCAGGTGCGGCGGGAATATCGACTGCCGCTGGGGCGGGAGCCGACGGCTCAGCCACCGCGGCTGGAGCAGGAGTGGATGGAGGGGCGGGCTGCGGGGCCGGGGCGCTGGCAACCGCCACCGGGATCGGGGCTGGTGCCACCGAGGGGGGCGTGGAAGCCACCACCGGTCCAAGCTGATTCAAAAAGGCCATCAGCAACCGGACTTGTTTGGATCGGTCCCGTTCTGAGTCTACCTCGTCGCGCACCGTTTCGGCTCGCAAGCGCAAAGCCGCATCCGAAGTCTGGCTGGCCAATTCGCGAACAACAAAGGAACCGACCCGACTCTGGTTGGCAGGATCACTGGACAGCTGACTCAGGCCGCTGGAGGTAGCGGCCGCCAGTTGCTCCTCCCAACTGGCCGAGGACGGAACACTCAGCATCTGGAGTGCGGCCTCACTGGTGGCCAGACGGGCTCCATAGTTGTCGGCCTGCTGACAGGCGCTTTGAATGAGCGAAGCCACCTGACGCTGGCTTCCGTTGCCGCTGGATTCAATGGAGCTCAGGAAGGAAGCGGCTAGATTGGCCTTATTCTTATACTCCTGGCCCCCGCTCTTGGACAGCGCGGCCAATGCGGTGGAGGCCAGTGCCTCCCCGATGTTAGCGTGGCTACGACCGATGATATCCTCAAAGGCGGCCTCAGCAACCGCGATTCGAACCCCATAGGTATCGACCTGATTGCAGGCCTGCTGGGCCGCCGCGGCCAGAGCCTGTTGGACCGGATTCCCGGCCTGCTCCAAGGAGCTCAGGTAGGCACTGCTGATCAGAGATCTGTTCTTGAACTCGCTCCGGGAGATCCCGTTGCTGCACTGCAAACCCTGCTGAGCCAGCTCGATGCCGTTATCGATGTTCAGACCGGAGCGTATGGCATTGATCGCCTCGCGAGCCACGAAAACGCGGGCACCGTAGCTATCGGCCTGATTGGCGGCCTGAAGAGCACTTCCGGCCACCAGATTCTCCTGAGAGCTACCATGGGTCTCCAGATACTGCAAAAACGTATTGGCGACGTTGGATAGATCTTTCCACTCGTTGGACTGGATCTGATTCAAGCTGTCGTTGGCCAGGTTGGCCAGGGTCAGACCCGGCGAGCCAGAAACACCGTTGGCCACAGCCCGAAGCGCCGCATTGGCAATCCCGATACGAGTCCCGTAGCTTGAGCCTTGCTGACAGGCCTGCCTGGCCACCGAGCAAACCAGCTGTTCCGGCGACGAGCCTTGCTGCTCGATCTGGCTTAAGAACTGATCACTCACCAGCGAACGGTCCTTGAATTCACTGCTGCCGAAATCAGCAACTGTGGCTAACCCGAGTTTGGCCAGAGCCGGCCCGGTCGGCCCGGATGCACCGCTCTGGACCGCTTCTAGAGTCTTCTCCGCCACCACAATCCGACTCGTATAGGTGGACGCATCGTTATAGGCCTGCAGGGCGGCCTGGCCCAGCACCTGTTCAGACGAGCTACCATTCTGCGTCAACAGGTCCAAAAAATGGTAGCCAGTATTGGCTCGATCTTTGAATTCGTTCTGGTTCAGGGCGGCCAGGCTATCCAGACCCCAGCCCGCCATGACTCCGCCCAGAGCCCCGCCCACGCCGGTGGTGAGCGCATCACAGGCACTCCTGGCCACCGCCACCCGCGAGGAGTAGCTGCCCAGGTTGTTCATCAGTCGCACCGACTCACCACCCACCACTCGCTCGTTGGCGGCCAGGCTCTCTTGTTCCACTCCCAAAAGGAAGTAGGTGGCCAGGCTGGACTGGTCCTTCAGGTCTCCGGACCGGGACATCGCATCCAGAGCCACAGCCGCCAGCACACCTCCCGTGGAACCGGTCACACCCTTGCTCAGGGCCCCGAAGGTGGCCTGATGAATGGCCACCCGGCCCGACAGGCCGCTGGCTGAAATGGCATCGCCGCTGACCCGACACAGCGACTGCTCGAGCGGATCACTGCTCTCCTGGACGAGATCGGCCAGATGCTGATCGCCAACGGTGGACTGCTCACGCAGCCCACCGGCCTGAGACAATGCCTGCAGAGCGGATTGAGCCTTCTGCGCGATTGGTCCCAAGCCGCCAATGCTCATCAGCGCGGGCGGTTGTTGAAGAACTCGCGCATCTCGTCTGCGAAAGACTTACGCTGCGGGCCCTTGGCGTTCTTTTCCTTGATCAGTCCTGCAAATCCGGCCTCCACCGCTTCCGGCAACAGCACCTTGGGGTCGACCTTGCGGCCTGCCTTACGGGCCTGGATAAAGGCGGTCTTCTGCTGGGTGATCATACTGTTCATTAGCTTGCGTACATCACCACTGGAGGCCCAGTCGGGAGCGGCATGCAGGTCGTTCATTCGGGTGGCAATCTGACTCCTGACTTCGTCGGTCAGTTGCAGATCTTTCGCCACCAGCTGCTTGCAAAGAGACTTGACCGCGCCTTCGGCTGAGAGCGGCTCCAGGCTGAAGCGGTGTCCGAAGCGACGAGCGATACCGGGATCGATATTCAGGAACTCGTTGACACGGTCGGCATAATCCGCAACCACCAGGATGAATCGACCCCGGTGATCTTCCATCTGTTTCAGCATCGTTTTTGCGGCATCAGCCTGGAAAGCCTCAGGTGCACGCGCCAGTCCACCGATTTCGTCGATGAATCCGCCCTGACCCCACATGCTTTCAAACAGTTTCTGCACCTTGGTGGTGGTCTGGCCGATGAAACCGGCCTGAAGATCGGCGCCCTGGCTTTCGGTCAATCCCGCCGAGGGGATGATGTCATAGGCCGCCATCAGCTTGACGATCAGGCGGGCCATGGTGGTCTTACCGGTACCTGGAGGTCCGTCCAGGATGAAGTAAGGCTCGAAGCTCTGCAGCGGGTCATTGCCCATCTCGCGGTCGTATTCGATCGAGGCGCAGATGGTGCGCAATTCCTTCTTGAGGGTATCCAGACCCTCGAGCGCGTCGATTTCCTTCCAAACTTCGGCCGGCGAGAGCACCTTCTCGGCAGCGAAGTCGTCGGGAACCAGCTGCATCAGCGCTTCCTTAGTCAAAGCCACGTCCGGCTGGCTGAGTCGGGTGGTCTGCTTTTTGATGGCCACCTCGATCATCGAAGCCACGCTGCCGGCGTTACCGAAGTTCTTCATCTTACGACGCTCGCGCTCAAGCCGCATCAGAGCCGCTTCCCGAGTGGGCGCATCGATCACGCGCTGCTTATCCACGGACATCTTATCCAGGATCTTGCCCAGCTCGTCCTTGCTGTAGTCGTCGAAAGGAACCGAAGTAAAGCGCCGCTCAGCGCCATCGTCCACGTCGCGGATCAGATCGCGCATCTCGCCTTTGTAGCCGGCTCCAATGAAGACCGTATCGGCATACTCGGGGTGGCCCAGATAGGGAATCATGGCGCGGAAGGCCAGGCGTCCTTCGGGGCTGTCCTTGAGCTGATGCATCTCGTCCAGGAAGATCACGCCGCCTTTGTTCTCTTCGAAGAGCTTTTTGACGTTCTCCTCCGGCTTGCGGCCGGTGATCAGGTCCTGCACGCGCACTTCTTTGAACTTGTTGTTCTTCAGGTAGCCCACCCGCGTCAGCGCGTCCGAGAAGAGCTTGGCCACGGTCGTTTTGCCGGTGCCGGGATTGCCCTCGAAGAGCAGGTTGAGCCGCGGACGCTCGGCTGTCATGCCGAACTCTTCCTGCTGCTTCTGGAGTTTGACTTGTGCCAACACGCTGCGCAGCTCGCGCTTGGCGTTGCCCAGACCCACCAGACGCTCCATTTCCTCCAGTGGATCCTTCTCGCGGGAGGTCTTGGCGTTCTTGATGTCGGTGCTGGTGACTCTGCGCACCGCCGCCGGATTGGCTTTGAGGAAGGGCAACAGTTCAGTGGCGCGATCGGTCTGGGCCGTTTTGACGCCGTTCCAGATACCGAACATTTGACTCAGTTCACCGTCTTTAGCTTTGCCGGCCAGAGCCTGCTTGGCTTCCACGCTCAGATCATAGCCCTCGGAGGTGGCGCTCTGGGCCACCAGCTCGGTGATCATCTCGGCCGTCAGGGGCGAAGTGGAAAAGCGCTTCTGCACGGCCGTCGGGAGGGCTTCGCGCAGGCGGTTCAGGTCGGAGTTCGAGCCCTGCATGATCAGCGGAGTCTGACCACCAAATCGCTCCATATACTTGGCCAGAATGCCGAATCCAGCGCTGTTTGGCTGCAAACTGGCCAGGTCGTCCAGCACCAGGAAGGCGCCACGGCCGCTCTGAGCCTGATCATTGAGCAACTTCTCCAGGTCGGCCTGGCTATTGAAGGTGGCCGCTGAAATGCGCACGGCCCCTTCGCCAGCGGCGTAACGCGGCAAGCCGGGGCTGCGAGCTTCACGCAGGGCATCACCCAGACTGTCGATCAGGGCCCCCACGTTGTGACTGGCCTCGCCTTGAATCTCAAAGCGGTAGGGCAGCACCGGCAGTCCCTTGGCCTTCTGCACCTTGTTCAGCTCTTCCAGCTGCTTGAGCTCCTCATAGGGGTCGGGGGAAATGTTGATCACCGGACGAGGCGACTTCTGCAGCTCGGCCATCGCCGGAGCGTTGATCTTGTGCTTTCCGAAAATCCCCTTTTCCATCACCGCATAGCTGAGCGGGAATTGGCGAGCGCAACGCTCCGGATCCAGCTGCCAGCGGGAATAAATCTCAGCAGCGAAATCGGCCACATTACCCTGGAACTTCTTGGGCAGGTTAGCGGCCTCGGTCTTGAAGGCATCGGCCAGTTGAGCGCTCGGCTTGCTGCGTACGTTGATGACCTGATCGTAGGCCCGACCGATCTCGCGCAACAAGGTATCCGGGTCGATCTCCAGCTCGCCGCGTTCCCAGTGCGAGCGCACCAGGATTCGAGGATTTTGGCCAGACTCGACGATATGCGCGCCTTCGTTCATATCGGCCAGGGCACCGTTCTCCATTTTGCCCTCCAGCTTGCTGGCGGCATTGGAGACACGGTCACGGGTGACGGTGACGCTATATTTGTTCCGCTCCAGCTCCTGCAACAGCCCGGTGGGCAGCGCATCCAGAGTACGCTTAAGCAGGTCGGCATCGCGCTCGTCGGCCGGGAGCTGAAACTTGACCAGGTTGTTGATGGTCTTGGTGCGGGCTTCCTTATCCTTGTCGTCCGTCCCATTCATGCGAGTGGGCTCGACTTTGTGAGAGGCGAAGGTTTCTCCGAACGTGAGCGCAGCCGGAGCCGTCTGCGCCCATTTCTTCATTGCTTCTTCGCCGAACACTTCAGCCTGCTGCTCCGGCTTGAGAGCGCTGACCTTTTCGTTGCCTTGAACAGCTCCCTCGATTTTGCCCTGCCAGTCTTTCCACTGGGTGGGGAAGAGCGAATCAGAGAGATCTTTCGGATCGGGCAGCTTGCCCTCAGCCAGACCCTTCGAGATCTCCTCGTCCAACCGGGTTCCCCAATCGGGCGCCACTTGCTCGGTGACCGCATCCTTGACTTTCTTGACCTCGGCT
>JAFEBA010000004.1 GCA_018266105.1 bacterium
AATTCAGCTTCAGCCGAAGCCGGTCTTAAATACTTCGTCAACGGCGCTCTCAGCTCGGCCCTGATGCTCTACGGCATCAGCTGGATCTATGGCAGCCTGGGAAGCACCCATCTACCCACCCTGATGACAAACTACGCTCTGGCGCCCAGCCCCCCCCAGGGCTTTCTGGTCGGCTGCCTGCTGCTGCTCAGCGGACTGGGATTCAAGGTGGCGGTTGCACCCTTCCACACCTGGGCGCCCGACGTCTATACCGGAGCCCCACCGGCCGTCTCGACTTTCCTGGCCACGGCCCCCAAAGTCACCATCATTGGATTCGCGATCCGCCTGTTCTGGCAGAGCCTGAACACCCCGGGCCAGTTCTTCAATCTGCCCGTGGACTGGGTCTTTCTGTTCTCGATCCTGGCTGTCGGCTCGATGTTTGTAGGCAACCTGAGCGCGCTTCCTCAGACCGATGTGCGCAAAATCCTGGCTTATTCGGGTGTGGCCCAGATGGGCTACGTCTTTATGGGCCTGGCTGCCTGTAACAATGCACACGCGCAGCAGTCGTTGAGCGCCGTCCTTTTCTACACCTGTGCTTATGGACTCTCCAATCTGGGGGCCTGGGCCGTGCTGGCGGTGCTGGCCCGCCACCAGGAACGCTTTGACCTGGACAGCCTGCGCGGGCTGCATCACCGACACCCGGCCATGGCTGCCTGTCTGGCCCTGTGCTTGATGTCCCTGGCGGGTGTGCCGCCCCTGTCCGGGTTTATGGGCAAATTCTATATGTTCCGAGCCATCTATGAGACCGGCCTGCCGTTCCTGGTGGTAATGGGCATCCTGAATTCAGTGATTTCTCTCTTTTATTACTTTAGAGTGTTAAAAGCGGCCTATTTTGTGGAAGCAGAGGAGGGTGGGACTTCGTCCCCCCAAGCGCCCTCCGCCGGTCCGTCCTTACCGATGGCCCAACAACTGGCCTTTCAAGTCTGCCTGTGGTCCAATGTGGTCCTGGGTCTCTGGCCGGCAGTCATTCACGAAGTGGAGCGGGTGGCGAGCACTTTAACGCAAGGAAACTAATATGCCCGAAGCCGCCGCCCCAGCCGAGCAGGTCATCGCCCAGGTCCTGCACCGTCGAATGGAAGAAGAAAACAGCCTGATCGCAGGCGAACGTGGAGCCGTGGCTTACCGAATCGCCGAATTGATGGTTCAGGCCAAAGATCTTTACACCCAGGTGCTCCCGCGCCTGACCAAGGAAGTCAACTCCGAACTGCCGCTGGAAGAAGAGATCTCCGGTCTGCGCATGGCCCTGTTACACATGCGCGACCTGATCACGGATTTCGACAACGCCTTCCTGGAAGCCATGTTCAGCGAACGTAAAGCCAACCCCGACCAGGTCTACGACGAATGGCGTGAACCGGGCGAGGAGGACGAGTGGACCGATGAAGACCTGGGGATCGGCGAAGGCGAAGAAGGCGTCTCCGCCGACTAGCCGACCAATTCCTGGATGGTGGTGTTCTCGATGTCGAATGACATCGCGCCCACCTGGGGCCTGGTGCGGGTGGTCAGTTCCAGTTTGATCAGGCAACCCAGCTGGTTGTCAAACCACATCGTGCCGTCCGAGGCGGTCTTGACGTTGCTGACTCCCTGCCCGTTGGGTAGCGGAACCTGGAACTCAACCGGCTCGGAAGTGAAGCTGATGCGCACGCAGGCTTTACCCAGCATGTCTTCGTCGCCTTCGTAGGTGTAGACATACTTCATGGTGACGGGTTGCGGAACATTCGGAAGCTGACTTTGAGTCTGGCCCTCCCAGGTGGCACCTTTGTCCACCGAGCCTTCTGGAAAGGAAAAGGCGTTGCCCTGATTGGGTCCGGAAACTTCCAAAACTTCTCCGCGCGCGCCCAGGTGCTGATAGATCACGCTGCGAGCATTCTCAGGAATGCCGGGGCCGGGTTTAGGAACGGTGATGCTGACCACGTGGCCGGTTCCATCATCTTGGGAGCGCAACACGGTCTGGGTGAGCCGAGCTTCGAAGCCGCCCTTTTCCTCGCCGACGTTCTTGCCTTCCTGGCTGGCCGTCTGGCTGGACTTGCTGTTCAAGACATAGTTAAGAACCTGATCGGTTTTGAACTTGAGACGTAGAACCTGGCCCATATGAAAAACTCCTTCTCAGCGTGGGAAATCTGGGCCGTGTTCTCTGTCCCGGACGGGCAATTCCTTTTTCAAAAGGGGAAGCCAATCAGCTAAAACGAAACTTTGAACTGTGGCACGCTCTCAAGAGTCGTCCTCGCTGGCATGGCTCCCCCTCGGGGTGCTCACGATTGTTTTGGGCGCGACTCCCCTGGGCTATCTGCCAGTGCCTGGTACGGCCCAATTCCTTACGATCGCCCACATCCCCGTGGTGCTTGGCGGCGTCTTGTGCGGACCACTGATCGGCATGATGCTGGGGCTGTTGTTCGGGCTGGGTAACTGCTGGCAAGTTGCCCCTCACGACCCGCTGGTGCAGGTTCTGCCCCGCGCTTTATCGGGACTGGTGGCCGGTCTGACCTTCTGGGCGGCTCGCCGTTTCGGCAATCCGCACTCGCAAATTACGGTTGGCTCCCTGTGCGCGGCCCTGGCGGGCAGCTTCACCAACACTCTGGGCGTCATCCTGGGCGGAGTTCTAAAGGGTTTAATGCCCACCAGCGAGGTTTTGCCCGTCATACTCTTCCACGGGTGCCCTGAAGCCTTTGTGGCCGTGCTCATCACCCTGCCCTTCGCGGTCGTGCGCGGCTCCAGTGGAAGGTAGGGTTCGGGGCCGGGGCTAAACCCTTCCGCCATGGATTTGAGCAATCAAGAACTGCACGAGGTCAGCCGCCTCTACCGCCAGCACATCAGCCCGGACCTGGCCCGACTGATGAAGTTTGGAGGCCCGGGCAGTCTGGAAGTTGGCGCCCGAGACTGCCGGGTCGAGGACCATCTGGGACGCTCCTACCTGGACCTGGCCGGGGGCTATGGAGTTTTTTCCCTTGGCCACGCTCACCCAGAGGTGGTGGAAGCCGTCCAGGAACAACTGGCACGCCTGCCCCTCTCCTCCAGAGTCCTGCTTAATCCTCAACAGGCCTACCTGGCCCGCGACCTGGCCGCGTTGGCACCCGGACGCCTGCAGTTCAGCTTCTTCTGCAACAGTGGAGCCGAAGCGGTCGAAGGTGCCCTCAAGTTGGCCCGGTTGGCCACCGGACGCACCGGGCTGGTCGCCTGCCACAACAGCTACCACGGAAAAACTCTGGGGGCCCTGTCGGTCACGGGCCGAGAAAAATATCGCCAGCCCTTCGAGCCTCTGATCCCCGAGGTTCGCTTCGTGGATTTCGGGGACGTCGATCAGCTGGATCAGGCTCTGGACGAAAGCGTAGCCGCCTTCGTGGTTGAGCCCGTGCTGGGAGAAGGCGGTATCCACGTGGCTCCCGACGGCTACCTGCAAAAGGCCCAACAGTTTTGCAAGGAGCGGAGCGTGCTGTTGATCGCGGACGAAGTTCAGTGCGGCCTGGGTCGCACGGGGCGCATGTTTGCAGTAGAGCATTGGGGCGTCCAGCCCGACCTGCTGGTGCTGGCCAAAGCTCTGGGCGGAGGAGTGGTGCCGGCGGGCGCCATCCTGGGCACGCCTGAAGTGTGGTCAGCTCTGAAAGGGCGACCGCTCATCCATACCAGCACCTTTGGGGGCAATCCGCTGGCCTGTGTGGCCGGGCGAAAAACCCTGGAGATCCTGGTACGCGACCAGTTGGCTGCCAAAGCAGCCCACAACGGAAGCTGGCTCATGTCAGAACTGGACAAAATGCGCCAGGAATTTCCCCACTTGATCGCACAGGTCAGGGGGTTGGGATTGATGATCGGGGTGGAGTGCGTCGCAGAGCAGCAAGCTGGCGCCTTGATCAGCGAACTGGTCAAGCAGCGTGTGCTGGCCGTCTACACCCTCAATCAACCCAAAGTTATCCGTTTGGAGCCGCCTCTGACCATCTCTGAAGCAGACTTGAATGCAGCCGTCGAAGCCTGGCGCGCCGCCTTGGTGGCGCTCTAGCCATGGCATACGTCGAACGCAGCATCCTGATCGAAGGGCCCATCGAAAGGGTCTATGAGCTGGCTAAGGACATGGAAGCCTACCCTGAGTTCATGCCTGACGTAGAGAGCGTCAAGGTCATTGAACGCGAACCTCACCGCACCGTGACGGAGTGGGAAACCAGCGTGGACGGCACACCCATCCTCTGGACCGAGGAAGACCGCTTCGACGACGAAAATTTCGTGATCGACTATCAGTTAATCGAGGGCGACCTGGACAAATTCGAGGGCCAGTGGCGCTTTGTGCGCTGCGGCAGCGGCACCCAGGTCACTCTCACCGTGGACTACGACTTTGGGATACCCGAACTCACCAACCTGATCGGCCCCACCCTGGAGCAAAAAGTCGGTGAGAATTCGGAAATGATGCTTGAAGGTATGAAACGAAGAATCGAAGGAGCATGAATCGCTTCGGTTTTCTGATCCACCCACTTGGAATGCAGGATGTCGTGCGCTACGCCCCCAACGCGCGCGGCAAACGCGAAGCATTGGTCAGCAAAATCCTGGAGTGGATGCCTCCGTATCGCGCCTCCACCATCACCGGCGTCCGTTCCAAAGCCGTGGACACGCCCATCGAAGGCCAGTTTATCACCATACCGATGCTGCCCCAGCAGTTCCTGGAGAAGGACCGCCAATGGGTTTTTGATCGGGTGCTTCAGGGGGCTCTGTTAGCCCAGAATAACGGAGCCCAAATCGTGGGCCTGGGTGGCTACAATTCGGTGGTCGGAGAGGCCGGCAAAGCCATTGCTGAGCGCCTGGAAGTCGGAGTCACCAGCGGCAACTCCTACACGGTCGCCTCGGCCATGCAGGCCACCCTGGCCGCCGCCCGGGCCATGGACCTGGATATGAGCCGGAGCAATGTGGCGGTGGTGGGGGCCACAGGTGCCATCGGTGGCGTCTGCTCCCGTCTACTGGCCCGTCAGGTGGCCCGCCTCTCTCTGGTGGCCCGCAGCCGCTCGCGCCTCCAAACTCTGGCCGAGCGAATTCACAAAGAGGGACCCTGCGCCGTCTCCATCGACACCGACTTGGAGCGAGGCGTGCGCGAGGCTGACGTGATCGTGAGCGCCACCTCCTCAGGCGGTGGCATCCTGCGTTCGGACATCCTCAAGCCGGGCGTGGTCATCTGCGATGTGGCTCTGCCCCACGACATCAGCCGGGAAGTCGCTCGCCAGAGGCCGGACGTGCTGGTCATCGAGGGGGGGGTCATTCAGGTGCCGGGCGAGGTTGAGTTTAATTTCGACTTTGGCTACCCCCCTGGACATTCGCTGGCCTGCATGGCCGAAACCATGATCTTGACCCTGGAAGGGCGCTTTGAGGACTACAGCTTGGGCCGGGGGCTGGAGCTGGATAAAGTCGAGGAGATCAGCCAGCTGGCTCTCAAGCATGGCTTCCGCACCGCCGGTTTACGTGCCTTCGACGAGCCCGTCACGGCCGACAAGATCGAGGAAGTCAAATCGCGACTGCGCGATCATCGTCGGGGGCTCTCGGTCATTCGATGAAACGGGTGGTCAGCGTCAGTCTCGGCTCCTCGAGTCGCGATCACCGGGCCGAGGTGGAGTTTCTGGGCGAATCCTTTGTGGTCGAACGCCGGGGCGTGGACGGCAAGTTCAAGACGGCCCAGGCCCTGCTGCGCGAGTTAGATGGACAGGTGGATGCCATCGGGCTGGGGGGTGTGGACATCTACCTGCGCTGCCGCGACAGACGCTATGTTTTGCGCGACGGCAAGCGCTTACTGGACTGCGTGCAACACACTCCGGTGGCCGACGGTAGCGGCCTGAAGGACACTTTGGAAGCGGCTGTGGTGCATCAGCTGGCCGGCCAGGGATCACTGCGGGGCCAAAAGGTTCTGGTGGTCTCGGCCCTGGATCGCTTCGGCCTGGCCGAGGCGCTGGTGCAGGAGGGGGCGGACTGCACCTTCGGGGACAAAATCTTTGCCCTCGATTTGGACCAGCCTATTCACGATCTGGAAGCCCTCGAGCGCGAAGCCGAAAGGTTGCTACCGGAACTGTGCAAACTGCCCATCAGCATGCTCTATCCGGTGGGCCCCAGCCAGACCAGCATCCAACCCAAGCCCCTGACCACCGGCTACATGCTGGAGGCCGACTGGATTTGCGGAGACTTCCACCTCATCCGTCGCCGCCTACCCGAGAAGCTGGCGGGCAAGACCGTGCTCACCAACACCATCACGGGGGACGACATCGAAGAACTCCGCAGCCGCGGCGTGGCCAGACTGATCACCACCACACCTGCGTTTAGCGGCCGCTCTTTTGGTACCAACGTGCTCGAAGCCATGCTGCTGGCCGCCGGCAAATCGCCGGAGGACTTGCTCGGTCTGGACTGGGAACCGCGAGTGGTGGAACTCAACCCCAACTAAAACTCAATTGCGCTCGAACCACTCGGCCACCTCGGGCGTAGCATAGCTCATGAAATACGCCCTGATTGCGGTCGGAAGTCGCGGCGACCTGCAGCCTTATCTGGCCCTTGGACTGGGACTGCAACGTGCAGGTCACCAGGTCTTGATTGTCTCGCCCCAAAACGACGCGCCACTTGTCCAGGCGCTCAATCTCAGCCATTGGCCCCTACCGGTGGATATCCGAGCCGCCATCGAGAGCCCTGAAGTGAAAGCAATGGCTCAGAGCGACAGTCCGCTCAGGTTCTTCCGCACTCATCTCAAGGGAGTGAAGTCTCTACAAAGGCAAATGGCTGATGTTCAGAGCGAGATCTTTCGCGCCTGTCAGGGCCGTGACGCCTTAATCTATCATCCTGGCCAACAGGGGGTTTATCTCATCGGGCGCCACCTGGGCATTCCGACCGTGCTGGCCAGCCCGTTTCCCATCACCAGCACTGGACGCTACCCTTGCCTTTTGTTCTACAACGGCCCCAGGCTGGGCTCCCTGTATAACCGGGCCAGCCATCTGCTTTTTCAAACCCTCTTTTGGTGGATCTCCCGCCCTTCCTTTCGGTCCTTCTGGCCCCACGGCAGGGTGCCCCTGAGCTCGCTAACCCGTCGCCAAGAGCAAAGTGGCCTGCCCGTGCTCTTCGGCTACAGTCCTCTGCTTTTCCCCAGGCCACCTGAATGGAGCGATAACATCGAGGTCACGGGCGCCTGGCAGTTGGAGGAAGAGCCGGGGTGGACTCCATCCGCAGAGCTGCTGGACTTTCTGAAAGCCGGCCCACCCCCGGTTTACGTGGGCTTTGGGAGCATGAAAGAGGCCTCCTCTTTCAAGCCCTTGCTCGATCTTCTGGTCAAGGCAGGAGCCTCGAGCGGCCAGAGGCTCGTGATCTCGAGCGGCTGGAATCATCCGCCCGAGGGTATCCAGCTCCCGCCTGAGGTCTTTTTGCTAAGCAATTGCTCCCATGCCTGGCTCTTCCCCCAGATGGCGGCCTTGGTGCATCACGGCGGGGCTGGCACCGTGGCGGCGGGGCTGCGAGCTGGTAAAGCCGCGGTGATTGTTCCCCATATGGGGGATCAGCCGGGTTGGGGGCGGCGCCTCGAGGAACTCGGGGTTGCACCTCGGCCACTGCCCAAACGAGAACTGAGCGCCGAACGCCTGGCCCACTCGATGACCCAGGCCCTGGACCCCGCAGTCCGGCAGAGAGCCCGCCTGCTTGGCCTGCAGATGGCCCAGGAAGATGGGGTGGAGCAGGCCGTCTCCCTGCTCAACAGGAAGCTGGGCCAATCCCGAAGTTGAGGATACGAGCTGGCTAAGAGCCAAGTTCAAGGCCTTGCGTTCAGTTCGCAGCGGCAGGGGCAGGATTCTGCCGGGCTTTTGCGAGATCTCCCCTTATGTCCAACGAAGAAGAAGAAGGCTCCAGCCTCGAAGAACTCATCGCCAACCGCCGCAAACACATGGAAAATCTGAAAGCGGCCGGTCTCAACCCCTGGGGTCAGCGCTATCATCGCGACCGCAGCGCCGATTCCATCCATCAGGAATTCGCCGAGCTCACATCCGAGCAGGAAGGCCCGATCGTATCGGTGGCCGGGCGCATCACCGCCCATCGCCATCAGGGCAAGGCCACGTTCATCGACATCACCGATCTGAGTGGCCGCATTCAATGCTATTTCCGCAAGAACGACCTGGAAGAGAGCTATGACCAGCTCAACAACCTGGACATCGGCGACTTCCTGGGCGTCAAGGGCAAGGTTTTCCGCACCCGTCGCGGTGAGCTCTCCATTCATGTCCAGGAGTGGACTCCGCTTTCCAAGTCGCTGCGCCCGCCACCAGAAAAGTGGCACGGTCTCAAAGATCAGGAGACCAAGTATCGCCAGCGCTACGTGGATCTGCTGTCCAGCGCCGAAGTTCGCAACACCTTCGTGCTGAGAAGCCGCATCATCGCGGCCATTCGCACTTACCTGGACGGACTGGGCTTTATGGAGGTGGAAACCCCCACCATGGCCAGCCTGGCCGGTGGAGCCTCAGCTCGCCCCTTCATGACCCACCACAACGCCCTGGACATGAAGCTCTACATGCGCATCGCCACCGAGCTCTATCTCAAGCGCTGCATCGTGGGCGGACTGGAAAAGGTCTACGAAATTGGACGAATCTGGCGCAACGAAGGCATTTCCACCCGCCACAACCCCGAGTTCACCATGATGGAACTCTACGAAGCCTACTCCGACTTCGAAGGCATGATCGAGCTGACTGAAGGCATCTTCAAGCACCTGTGCGACAACGTGCTGAGTGCGGATACGGTCGAGTTTGGCGGAAACACCGTCAATCTGCGCCCGCCTTTCCGCCGGGCCAGCATGGACTCCCTGCTGCGCGAGTATGCCGGGGTGGGCATTCACGAATTGCGCAACCCCGACACCTGCTTCGCCAAGGCGCGCGAGTTGAAGCTGGGGCTGGACCCCAAAACCACCACGGTGGCTCACGCCATCGATAAAATCGTGGACGAAACCGTGCTGCCGCACCTGATTCAGCCCACCTTCATCACCGAGTATCCCATCGAGCTCTCACCGCTTGCCAAGCGCAAGGCCGATGACCCGGACCTCACCGATCGTTTCGAGCTCTTTGTGTGTGGCTCAGAGATTGCCAACGCCTTCTCCGAGCTGAATGACCCCGACGACCAGCGTGGCCGATTTGAAGCCCAGCAGGCCCTCAAGGACATCGACGAGGAGGCTCATCCGCTGGACGAGGACTTCTTGCTGGCTCTGGAGCACGGCATGCCGCCCACCGGCGGCATTGGCATCGGCATTGACCGTCTGATCATGCTGCTCACCGGCAAGACCTCGATCCGCGATATCTTGCTCTTCCCGCTGATGCGTCCGCGCGCTGATGCCTGATTACCGAGCCTGGATCGAAGTCGATCTGGGCGCCATTCGCCATAACCTCAAGAGGCTGAGCAAGTGGGCCGCACCCGCTCGCTTTATGGCGGTCGTCAAGTCCGACGCCTACGGGCACGGCATGGAGGCGGTTGCCAAAGTGGCCGTGGCCGAAGGCGCCTGGGGACTGGCCGTCGTCAACATCGACGAAGGTCTGCGCCTGCGCTCGGCCGGGTTGACCTGCCCGGTCCTGATCGTGGGACCCATTTTTGCTCACGAATTAGCGGCGGCGCTCCAGGCCGAGCTCAGCCTTCCCGTCTACAGTCACGAGGGGCTGCGGGAGTTGGCCGAGGCCGCTAACAGCCTGGGCAAAAGCGCGCGGGTGCACGTCAAATTCGACACCGGCCTGGGTCGGCTGGCCCTGCCCTACGACCAGGCACCCGAATTTCTGACCCTGGTGCGCGACACGCCCGGGCTGCAGATCGAAGGCCTCTACAGCCATCTGGCCGACGCCGAGGGCCTGGATCAGCGTTATACTTTGCAGCAGTTCACGCGCTTTCAGGAAGTGCAGCAGGTGGCCGCCGAGCTAGGGATTCAGCCGGAAATCGCCCACCTCTCGGCCTCAGCCGCCAGCATGCTGCTCCAGCCGGCCCGGCTGGACGCGGTGCGCCTGGGAATCGCCATGTACGGGCTGTGGCCAGCCGATGAGACGCGGCTCTTGCTGCTATCCAGAGGCAAAAATCTCTTTCAGGAACTCAACCTGCACTTCCAATCAGGTCTGACTCCCCAACTGGATGACCTCTTGCAGCCAGCCCTGACCTACAAGACGCGCATCGCCCAACTCAAGTGCGTACCCGCCGATAGCTCCATCGGCTATGGCTGCACCTTCGTGACCCAGCGGCCTACCACGCTGGCCGTGCTACCGGTGGGCTATTACGAAGGCTATGACCGCCATCTCTCTAACTGCGGCGAGGTGCTGGTGCGCGGCCGCCGGGCCCGGGTGCTGGGGCGGGTGTGCATGAACGTGATCACCGTGGATGTCACCGACATCGCCGGGGTGGCGCTGGACGATGAAGTGGTGTTGCTGGGCCGGCAAGGGAGCCAGCAGGTTAGCGCCGAGGAGTGGGCCCGCCGCATCGGCACCATCAACTACGAGGTGGTCACCCGGCTGCCCGCCCATCTACCGCGCGTGTACCTATGAATCGTTCCATGCGCAAACGCCTGCAGCGCCTGGCCGAGTCCAGGGGTCCGGCCATCCGCCGGGAGACCCCCCAGCAGGAACTGGCCGACACTCTCTATCAACGCCAGTGGCAGCGAAGCCTGGAGATTTTGCAACGCCCCGAAGAGCCCGCCCTCAACGCCATTCGACTCTGCCACAGCGTGCACGAGGCCAGTGAGCAGGCCTGGACGGTCAGTCAGCAGTTGCGCAAAGCCAGGGTGGATTGTAAGGCCGGTTGCGCCTGGTGCTGTCACACCCCCGTGCGCTCCACCATCCTGGACGCCATCGGAGCCGCCGCCGCCCGGCTCTCGCAACTGATTGACTACGATTTACCCCATCGCGATCGCCCGAGTCTGCTGTCCAACTTCGCAGCCTGCCCCCTGCTGGTGGAGGGTCAGTGCTCGGTTTACCCGCAGCGGCCGGTCGTCTGTCGCGGCTATCACTCGCTCGACGTAGGAGCCTGCAAGCAGCGCTTCGACTCGCGCAACCCGAGCCTGGAGCCCCCCATGGACGTCGACCTTTACGGCCTGGTAGGCATGCCTCAACTAGCGACTCAAGACGTGCTTAAGCAACTTGGTATCGATTGTCGACCAGTGGTGCTGGGCTTGGCGGTAGTGGCCCTGCAGAATGACTTCGAAGGCATGGTGGCCGACTGGTTGAATGGCGGCGCGGCCTTCGAGAACGCGATCGTACTCTAGCGAGCTTCAGGTTCGGTCTTTTTCAGCAACTCCTGCAGTTTGGGCGCGGCGTTGTCGGCCTGCGCCGCCCCCATCACCAGACCGATGCCCACCAGATTGATGAGCATGGCGCTGCCGCCGTAGGTGCAAAACGGCAGCGGAATGCCCACCACCGGCGCCAGCCCGACCGTCATGCACAGATTTGTCAGCCCCTGAAAGCCCAACAGAGTGCAAACACCGCTACATACCAATGCTTCATAGCGGTCGCGGCAGGTCCAGCTGACCCTGAGCAGTTGCACCGCCAGCAATGCCCCCAGAGCCAGCAGTCCCCAGCACCCCAGCAGACCCAGCTCTTCGCCGATGACCGAAAACACGAAATCGGTCCAGTTCTCGGGCACAAATCCATTTTGCGACAGGGCTCCCTGGCCCAGCCCCTGGCCAACCCAACCCCCTGAACCGATCGCCAGTTGCGACTGAGTAATGTGATAACCCAGGCCGCGCGGGTCGGTCTCGGGATGAAGGAAGATCAAGAGCCGATTCTTCTGGTAGTCATGCAGCACGAAGGGAGCCAGGGCTGCTCCACCCACGATCAGCGTAAACAGCCCCAGGAAAGGAGCTCCCGCCACCCAGCTCATGCCGGCAAAAATGGCTCCCAAAACCAGGGCCGTGCCCAGGTCGGGCTGCTTGGCGATCAGAGCGAAGAGCAGACCGGTGCAAGCTCCAGCCGTGAAGAAAGCTTTCCAACCGGGCTTGCGACCCTGGTAGACGCGAGCCAACATCAGGATCAGAGCCAGCTTGGCAAACTCGGAAGGCTGCCAGGTCCCCAGCGGTCCCAGACTGAGCCAGCGTTGAGAGCCGTTGACGGTCTGACCTACACCTGGAATCAACACCAGCAGCAAGGCCAGGGCCGAGGCAAAGAAGTAGGGAGTCGAAAGCCAACGAATGGAGAGGGGACGGCTCTGGGCGCACAGCCCCAGCAGTCCCAGGCCCATGATGATGTGGGTCAGCTGCTTAGAGCCCTCACCGGCCCACCCAGCCGAAGACCAGACAGCCAGCCAGCCCACCGTCAGCAAACCCAGCAAAGAACAGACAACCGCACGCAGGCTCATCGGATCCCCTGGCTTGGACCGTAGAGGTAGTCGTAGATCTTGCGCGCCACCGGGGCACAACGGCTACCCCCGTATCCACCCGACTTCTCGCACATGACCACCACCACAATCTCGGGGTGCTCGTAGGGCGCAAACGAAACGAACCAGGTGTGATTCCGTCCGTGCACATTCTCGCTGTTGGGCATGTTTTCAACCGTGCCGGTCTTCCCGGCCACGTGCACGTATTCCGAATTGCAGGCGCCTCCGGTGCCGTAAAGCACGGCCCCCCTCATTCCCTGACGCACGGCCGCCCACAGGTTGCCGGCCAACTTGAGCCGGCGGCGAGGCTTGAAGCCCGGCCTGGCCATGATCCGGCCCTGATAGGAGACCACTTGCTGCACCAAATGAGGCTGCACGATCTTGCCGCCGTTGGCCACGGCCGCGCACACCACCGCCATCTGCACCGGGGTGACCAGCAAAAAGCCCTGGCCGATGGAGAAGTTAACGGTATCGCCCTCATACCATTTGTCGCCAATGTTCTTCCACTTCCAGTCGGGCGTGGGACAAATTCCGTGCGATTCACCCGGCAGGTCGATGCCGGTGGGGGCTCCCAGACCCATATTCTGAGCGTGCCTGGAGAGCCGGTCCACTCCCAGCTTGACCCCCAGCATGTAGTAGACCACGTCGCACGAATGCGCCAATGAACCTTCAAAGCCGATCGAGCCATGACCTGAGGTCACGAAGCAGTTGGCCCCGGCATAGCTGCCGCCGCAGTAAAACACCGTGCCGGCGCTGCACAGTCCGTGACTGAGGGCGGCGCTGCTGGTCACCAGCTTGAAGGTGGAGCCAGGGGAGGCGATCGTTTGCACGGCCCGGTGCAAGAGGGGCAAATTGGGCTGGTTGATCAGCCGGGTGTATTCTTTCTGAGTGATGCCACGTGCAAAAGGGCGCGGATCATACTGGGGCAGACTCACCAGAGCGCGCACCGCTCCGGTCTGAGCCTCCATCACCACCACCGACCCACCCGAGAGTTCGCCATTCTCTTTGCGCAGCGTGTCCAGCATCTCTTGCAGGGCGCTTTCGGCCACCTTCTGCAGTTCCCAATCCAGAGCCAGTTTCAGGTCGCACCCGGGCTTGGGAGGGCGCACTTGATTGGTTTTGACGGTGCGACCCAGGGCGTCGATGGAGATCTTGGAGACTCCCTTGTAGCCGCGCAACCAGCCGTCATAGGTGCGTTCCAAGCCCTCCTTGCCGACCCGGTCCAGGCCCATGTAGCCCTTGGGGCGCAGTTCCTTGAGTTCCTCGGCCGTGATTTCGCCCATGTAGCCCAGGCTGTGAGTGGCGTGCAGGCCGCCGGCGAAGCGCCGACGCTCGCGGATCACCAGCTTCAGGCCTTTGTATTGCGGCAAGAGCTTGGTGGCGGCCACCACCTGTGGGGTATTGAGAGCTCGCGCAAAGACAAAAGGCTCGAGCGGTCCAGCCTTCAGGGCCTTATCCACACGAGCCTTGAGCTTGTGAGGGGGCTGGCCGGTGGCCAGGGCCAATTGCTGAAGATGTTTAGCATCGTGAGGCACCTCGAAGGGAATCCCCTCCAGCTGAAAATCCGGCTCGTTGGTGACCAGCAGCTTGCCATGGCGGTCCCAAATGCGCCCGCGCGGGGCGGTGGTATATTCGGTGAAGACGGAATTGGACTGCGCCTTGTGCAGCAGCTCCTTATGGCGCAGCACTTCCAGCTGATAGAATCGACCGCCCAGAACCAGCATGACGGCGGTTCCGAGCCCGGCCAGACTCATCAGGCGACGCCGCCCACCCAGTCCAAGACCTGTCTCCTCGGCACTCACCGACTGCTACCACTCACGCCACGGGAACAGAAAGCTGGTCACCCAGAACAGACCGGCGCTGAGCAGAGCAAAGCTCCACCAAGTGACCAGCAAGGTCTGACCGATGGCCAGGGGACCGTAGCCGCTCAGCACCAACTGCAGAACCAGGGCCAGGGCGCTCAGGGCCCCACCCATGACCAGCCTCTGGCTGTGACTGAGCACTGGCCTGCGTTCCACCACATAGCCCGCCAGACAGCCCACCAACAGCGGAGGCAGCAGCATGCTGGGCAACATCGCGCCGCAGGGAACGGAACCCCAAAGGCCGGCCCAAGCGCCGGTCAGACAGGCACCTGTCAGACCATAGCGCCAGGCCGCCAGCAACACCAGCCCCAGGCTGAGGGCCGCGTAGTGACTGGAGCAGAAAATGGCCAGCAACGGAAAGGCGATGGTCAGCAGACCACTCACGGCAGCACCATCACTTCGGCCACATCATCCAGCTTGACATAGGGAGCCACCTGGGCCTCCAAGAAGCTGGTGTCGTTGCTGCGGTGCACCAGACGCACCATTCCGATAGGCAGACCCCGTGGGTACTGACCGTCCTGCCCGCTAGTCACCACCGGGTCGCCATCTTTCACGCCCGCATCCGGGTCGATGAAATGCATGGTCATCATGCCGATGCCCTTGCCCTCCAGCAACCCACCAGCTTTGCGATTGGCCACCAGACCGTAGAGCTTGGAGGATGGGCTCAGGCACAGGCTGACTCGGGCCGAATGCTCATCGACCTGAACCACCCGACCCAACAGACCCTGGTCGGCCATCACCAGGTTGCCCGGCTTGATTCCATCCGCGCTACCCACGTTGAGGCGGATACCGGAGAGCCATTCGTGGGGGTCTCGACCCACCACTCTGGCCAGGGTGCCGCCCTGCAGCCCTTTGAGGTTCATCTCGCGCTTGCCGAGCCACTTCCAAAGTCGCTGGTTTTCCGAACGCAGACGCTGCATCTGGCGCTTCTCTTCTTGATTGAGGGCGCGACTGTCGGTGCTCTGCTTTTGACCACTGGCCAGACCGGCATTCAGCGCCGCGCTGAATTTGCCGAACCACGGATCGGGGCCCCCTACCCCCATCGCGTTGGCCGAGGCCGCCGAGACAAACAGGCTGATGGCAACCAGAGCCGCGGCCGCGCTCCAGCCCAGCGAGGTGCGCTGCATCACCAGATTCTTGGGAGCAAAGTCGTCCTTGGGTTTGGGCAACTGTGAGAAAAGGGCCTTGCGCAACACGGCTGACTTAAGGATCATCTGCAGGCCCCTGGAGGTGCAGTCGCCCGGCTTTTCGGGCTGCACCACCGTGAGTCCGGTGGACTGCCGCAAGGCCTGGGAAAATCCGTAGAGCAACGTGCTGCCGCCGGTCAGGTGGATTCCCTGGTCCTGAATATCATCGACCCAGGCCACCGGGATTTCGGCCAGGAAGCTGCGCGCCAGATGCACCCACTGAGCGTGGAACGGCTCTACGATTGGCCACAGCTCATTGGCCCGCAGGGTGACGCGCAGGGGCGCTCCGCTCTCCAGATGACGTCCACTCACGGGTAGTTCGCTTTCCGAGCTGCAATTGGCCAGTTCGATCTTGAGGCGTTCCGCGTCCTGACGATGGATCAACAACTGATAGGTGCGCCGCACATATTCCTGGATGGCTTCATCCACCTGACAGCCGGCCAGTTCACCACGGCGCACAGCCAGACAGGCTCCCAGAGCAATTACGCCCACTTCGCAGCGACCGGCCCCAATGTGCAGCACCATATGGCAGCGGGGCCGCAACACGTCCAGACCGGCGCCGATGGCCGAGGCCAGCAGTTCGCTGGTCAAGGCAATCTGCCGCGCCCCCACTGAACGCCCCAGGGCTTCCCAGGTTTCTCGTTCCAATGCGGTGGGATCGGCTCCCACCGCCAGCAGCAGCCGCGGAGCAGTGCCCCAGTGGCCACGCCTGAGGGCTTGTTCCAGCAGCAGTTTGGCGCCGTGCGGATCGTGCACGGCACCGCCCTTCATGGGCTGGAAAATGGTGACTCCCTCGGGCTCCTTGCCCTCCAGCCCGTGAGCGGCTTCACCCATGGCCACGCAACGCTGCTTGTTGTTAAAGGCAAGCAGAGCCGGGAAGGCTTGAGCTTTGGTCATTCCGGTGACGGAAACCTGGGATCCACCCACGGACACAGCAGCGTCGAAGCCCGGGGCCTCCAGCCAGGTGCGCACACCCGCCCAGGAAAACCGCTGACTCCAACTGGGAGTGACCGCCAGGGCCCTTCCCTCCATGCTTTCACTGTACAGCATTACTCGGCTCCTCCTAAGGTTCCAAGGCGAGTTCGGATCGAATCCGAAGCGCCCCCAGAACTCCACTCTCGATTGGTCGCGGTGCCCGCTGCACAGGCAGGTCCACCTGCTCCTTGAGATACGCTTCCAGGCCCTGTAAGTAGGCCGCTCCACCGGTCAACATCAGACCCTGCTGTAGCACCGATTCGGCCAGCAACGGAGGCATCTGATCCAGCACGCTGCGAATCAGCTCCAGCAGACGCTGAAGCGGTTCGATCAGGGCTTTGCCCAGGCTATCCATGGGCACGTCGCGGTAGATGGGCAGGCCGGTAGCCAGTTCGCGACCGCGCACTTCCAGAGTCTGCTCGGGCCAGTGCTCGGCCCAACAGCTAATCTGATGCTTGAGGTGACGGGCGGTGGCCTGGCTCACTTCCAGACCGTGCTCCTGATAGAGACAGCGCTGAATGGCGATCTCCAGATCGTCTCCGCCCCAACGAATGGAGCGTCGCAGCACCACGTCGGCGGCCACCAGGGCCATCTCGCTGGTGGTGGCCCCAATGTCCACCACCGCCACAGCCGGTTCACCGCTGGTGCTTCCCCAGGCCACGGCCACCGGCATCTGCACGATGCGAATGCTCAGAAAGCCCAGATCCTTGAGCAGCTCGGCCCACTGTTTCCGCTCCAGGGGAGAGGCCACGCTGGGCAGCACCAGTCGTGCTGACGGGCGCGACCAGCCGCGCATGCCCTGGCGACGCAGCATCTGACGAAGCTGTTCCTGGACCGCTCCGGGGGCGGCCAGATGAGCCTGGGATACGGGTTGGAAAACCTGGATCCGCTCAGGCGCTCTTTGCATAATGGGCACTGCCACCTGACCCACGGCAACCGCCTGGGGCAGACTCCAACAGTTGGCCACCAACGAGGGTTCACAGAGAACCTCGTTCTTTCCGGCCACTGCTACACGGGTTTGATATGATCCAACATCTAAGGCGATCAGCATGGGATCCTCCTGCCGTTGAAATTCATTCAACAGCATGGACCCCCTCTCAACTTAAGAACAAAAGTTCGTCGAACACCTCCCGGGAAGATTTCGAACACCCCCCAGAAAGCCCGCCAAATCAGGGGTTGGAGCGCTCATTCAGGGGGTTCGAAACTCCCCGGCTTGATTGAAATTTTTTACAGTAGGGCCCACTCTATTCCTCGAGGGGAAGATTGGCTTTCAGTTTGCCATTGATAAACTTCTGGTGGCGCAGAGGCTTGTCATCCAGACTTTCAACAATACGCCACTCTTCATCGCTCTCAAACTGCCAGACGTCAGTGGTATCAAACTCCTTCTCGATCCTGAGTTCATAGGCTTCTTCGATGCGGGTGTGACGATAGTGAACCTTGCAGCGGGTAGGCCCCAACGGAGTTACCTTGAGAATCTTCACCGGGTTGCGCATGTCGATGGCGCCGACTTCATTCTCCAGCTTGAGAGCTTCAGCAAAGTCTTTCTCGATGATTCGCTTGAGCTTGTTGCGGTCGAGAACCCTTCCATTCTCCCTATAGCCGCGGGAAAAGAGGTCCAGGATCGTATCCGGGTCGCGAACGTGCAGGGCTTTATCCAGGGTGGCATACTGGCGCTCCAGGGCGGCCCTCATCTGGGCGGCCGTAAACTTGCGCTCGGGTGGCTTGGGCACGGGGACTTGCGTGGGAGTCACCTTGGGGGTGACGCTCGCGACGGGTGCATCCTGCTTGCAGCCGGGCAAAGAGAGCAGAGCTAAGCTCAATAAAACAACCAGTTCAATACGGGGCATCAGCCAGTCTAGCATTGTAGCCTTCGGTGGGAAATCACCGAAGTTCGCCACCGGAAACTCGCCTGACAGGCGTGAGTCCAACTCCTGATATCAAATCCGCGGCGAATCTGGAAAATTCCGCCCTTGTCGTTGTCCGTTCCCCTGCGCTGGAGCGCCCGCCCCGCAGAAATGCCGGCTTCCGGCCAAGCCTCCTAGGTTGCGGACTTCTCCAACTCAATGATGGCCTGACGCAAGCGATCCGGGATGGGCGCGCTTTTGCCCGCGGCGTAGTCGTAGTAAACCGAGACCGAAGTGCCTTTGGCCACGTAGTCCTGCTGAGTGAGGCTGAAAATCCGATATTGTTGGATAAAGCTGCTCCTCCCCAGGCGCGAAATGCCGATCTCGGTGCGCACCCGATCAGGAAATTGGAGCGGCTTCAGGAAGTCGCAGGTGGTGCTGGCCAGAATCGGCCCTTCACCCACCTGTCCGGGCTCGGGCAGGCCAAGCCCCAGGCGAGCGAACTGGGCGATGCGGGCATTCTCAAAGTAACGGAAATAGACGGTATTGTTGACATGGCCAAGCTTATCTTGCTCGCCCCAGGCCACCTCCTGCTCAACACCGACCGGAAAGCGGGTCTCAAACTCCAACTTCGTCTTCTTCCTGAAGGTAGGCTTCCAAAAGCTTGGTGCAGGTCTTCTCGTCGATTCCGTCATCACTGACGATGGCCGAAGCCAGTAAGTAGGGGGCTTCTTTGCGATACTCGGGCTTCAAGCGGAAGTGCGGCTCGATCAGAGGGTCGGCCACGTTCAAGATCACGGTGGTGTTCTTGTTCCAGCCAAAGAGTCGTTCGAAGATCCCTTTGGGGGCGATCTTATCGAAACGAATGACCTCGTCCGGCTTATCGCAAGCAAGATAGATTCGATTGCTGACGCTGGAATTGGGATAGTTGAAGTTGCCCGCCACCACCTTGCGGTAGGGGCTGCCGGCCCGATGCAGGATGCGCATGGCGGCCTGGATCATCTTCTCCTGAGACTCGGGCAGAGCCGTGAGCAGGGTGGGGCTGGCATAAACTTCGTTGGCCTTGGTTGGAACAATGTTGCCGGCCAGCTTGGCCAGCAACTGACCCAGGCCCGGCTCCTTGGAGGGATTCCAGCGCACGACCAGGCGACCGTCGTCCACCAGGCGCTGCACAACGGCATTGGTCTGCTCCTCGAAGAGCAGCTCTTTGTGCCGCTTGACCTCCGCTTTGAGCTCGCGAATGCTGATTTTACGAGAGCCCAGGCTTGGAATGATGGGCTGCTGCTCCAGCTCGGGCGGAACTTTGGCCACATGATAGGCCAGATAACCCAGAATGTTATCGTCGCTCTGCTGCTGAGCGGCCGCAAACAGGGCCGGGCGCAGCTTTTTCTCCACGCACTCCTTGAGCAGGGCCATGGCCTTGTCGTAGTTCTTGTCTTTGATGATGTTGTCGCGGGTCAGGGTGTGCTCCAGATAACGTGAACGAATCTTGAAGGTCACGCCCGGCACGATGGCCTCTTCCCCTTCAAACAGGGTCAGACCGCGGTTAAAGTAAGCAAATTTGGGTCGCTCATCAAAAGTGGGAGCGGCCGAAATATAGGTGCCCTGGCTCTCCATGGTCACGGCCAGCGGATGAGGCAAATCGAAAGGCTCATTCAGCAGTTCGCCGTCAATGTAGATCTCCGACTCGGCGTGACGACACCACTTCTTCAGGGTATCCCGGGAGTTCTGACGATAGATCTCATTGTCTTTCGCGCTCAGCTCTTTGATCCACTTGATCTGGGTTCCCTCGACCGGACGAGGCAGCACCAGACGGTCGAAAGTGCGGTCTTCTTTGAAGTAAATTCGCCAGTATTCGCCGTCCTTACCGGTGTCCACGAAGACGGCCTTGGGTTTGAGCGCGAAAATCGAGACGAAGCCGATGCCGAACTTACCGATCTTGGTGAAGTCATCTTCCTTGGAAGAGGAGAAGAGGCGGGTCAGCTTGGTATCGATGACCTCACGCGTCATTCCCTCGCCGGTGTCGTTGATATGCAGCACGAACACGCCCTTGTCGTTATCTTTGTTGGGGGTGTATTCGAAGTCAACATCCACCCGGGTGGAGCCGGCGTCGATGCTGTTTTGCACCAACTCGCGCAAGAAGGCGAACTGATCAGAAAATTGCTGAACGAGATTGTCGAGGGTATCGCCGGCTTCAATGGCAATATTCGGATCGCTGGCCATGCTACTTCTCTCCTAAGGTTTGTAGAGCCGCCTTTTGAGCGGACAGGTTGAGCACAATTTCCTTGACACGGCTCTGGAACTGGTCGGCCTGGTTCTGTTCATCCGCAGCCAGCTCGAACTCGCTGAAGCGTTTCATCATGGTGTGGATGTCATCGAAGGTCATGGGGCGGGCCAACTCGCGCAGAATTCGCTGGCGTTCGGCAAAGCCGACCTGGTAATACTCCGCCGGAGGCTCCACGTCCTGAATCTTGGTCAGGATGTTCTGGCAGATGGCCTCCACATTGCGCCCGGAGAACTCAAAATCGATGCACAACTGACCGATTCTGAGCCATTCCTGCTCGCTGAGGTGGAGCATGTCGCCAAACTCCTTGAGCTTCTTGTCGCGCATCAGCTCCACAAAATCTTCGGCCGAGTCCGGCCCCTTGATCTTGTGGGGATCCTGAGAGATGCGCGACAGAGTGGCCTCATCCATATTCATGTAGTTGGCATCGCACATCAGGAACCACTTCCCGTTCTTGGGAATGAGCGTGCCGTCAAAGATGCCGAAGCTGGCGCCTAAGATATTGGATTCTTCCGAGCGCATCCCCGGGTCACTGCGAGCCGCGAAAGCGGTGTCGATGTCGGGCCAGTAGACACCGACCACTCCGTTGAAGCCGTGCACCTGCTCTTTAAAAATCTTAATCAATTGGGTGGCGCTGGCGTTCTGGAAAGACGAGGCCCAGTCGGTGCGGCGAATGACCAGGAAGCGGGCATTCACGCCTCGTTCTTTACAATACTTGAGGAAATAATTGCCGATGGCGTGGGCGGTGATGGTTTTACCGCAGCCTGGAGAGCCCTGTCCGAAAAGAACCGGGTTGAGCTTCTTGGGGTTGCGCCCCACCTCAAAGTCGTAGCCGGCCACGTCTCGAGCCAGGCGCAGCCCGGCCGCCAGATATTCTTTATTACCCACCACATCCTCGGGCCAGACCGGCAACAATTCGGCCGGTTCCTCCTCTTTGGCGGTGGTGGATGGATCCAGACCTCGGTAACCGCGGCCGCACACTTCCACCGGGAGCTTCTCGATGGCGCGCCGGTGGCGTTCGAACTCGACATCCTGAATCTGGCCCTTGACGGCGTTGCCTTTGAGCTGGAAAAAGGCCGAGGCCACTTCCAGCAGCTGGTCGGGCACGGTAATGCTGCGAGCCGGATCGGGATGATGCTTGTGGTAATCAAGGAAGGCAGTCAACTCTTGCAGACAGGTCTGCATCAGAGTGTTGCCCTCAAAGTCGCGAATCTGCTTGACCCAGGGGGCTTTCATCGCTCCCCGCACCTCAGGCGCCTTACCCAGATGAGTGGTGCAGCTGGCGGCGGCGTGCTCTGCCGAAATGTAGGCCGCATAAAGATTGCAAAAAGCCCAGTCGACCGGATCCAGGTTGTTTTTGAAGCCAAAACCGGCGCTGTCTCGGTCAGCCGAGATGCGATGGGCCAGCGCTTTCTGAATCTCCATGATGATGGCGCCGTAACGCTCCATGATATCCAGCAGGTTGAGATGCTGGTGGGTGTAGCCATAGGGACCACAGACCAGGCTGGCCAGGCGCTCGGGCACCATGCTGGTTTTGATCAGCGAGCGCACCACCGGATACTCTTGTTGCAGGTCCTCGTCGGTTACGGTCAGATTCATCAGATTGTATACACGATGCACTTGGCGTTGCGCTGGGCCAATAACTCTTGAAAAGGCTGGGCGATGGCCTTGGTGACGCAGAACTTGCGCTCCTTAAAGACCCGGTAGCCCAACTTCTCGGCCCGTTCCAGAGCGAACTGGCGGGCTTCACCGTCCACCGTATGGCGATAAAGACGAGAGAAGGGGTCGGCCATTAAGTCTTCCTTGGCGCTTGAGTTAATGACCACCCGCTCCAGCGGGAAGTTGAGAATAAAATTCCCAGGATACTGCTCCAAAAGAGCGCGCACTTCATCCGGCACAGTCTCGGCCTCTTTGAACCAGAGTGGCCCCACCCGTCCGCGCACCACCTCTTCCACTTTGATTCCCGGAACTTCCGAGAGCAAAATGAAGGCAAACTCGGCCTCATCCGAGTGGTAGCGCGAAATGACGTTGCGAAAAGCCTCAGTGGCTTTTAGATCATCGCCCTGCATCTCGATCTGAGCTTTGTTCCAGCGCGAGTCCTGATGCTGCAAGGTGATGGTATAGCGAGTGAATACGCCTTCACCCGGATCGTAGCGCTCGAAAATGGAATAAAACGAGGCGGTTTTGGTGGCCAGGTCAATGCGGCGCAGTTTCAGCTCGTGGTGAATACGCTTGGGCAGATCGCTTTTGTTGACGTCTCGGAGATACTGCAGGCGGCGGTGCAGCTTGAAGCTGGCCTCGTCCGTGCGCGAATTGACCTCAGCCGTATCGTTTCTCTGCAGAAAACGCGGAGCGGCTTCCTTGTCAGCCAGAACGCGCCCGATGTCCGGCTCGGAGGGCAAGCCGCAACGTGGATTGATGCGAATCTCGGGATCGATGCCCAGGTTGCCGCCCGGTGCCATAAGGCGATAGAGATTATCCAAAGCATTGGGATTTGGATAAAACTGATTCAGACGCCCGCCTTTGACCAGCTTACGCAGAAATTCCAAAAAGTGATCGGCATCCTCATCTCTCAAGAGGATGCGATATTGGGTGGGATCGATGCCTAAGGTCTGGACCGGCTCGGGTTTTTCACGCTCGTATTCGGGGGCGGGAATTGCCATTTATTCTCCGGGCAGTGCGGCCTGGTGGCTTCCCCCTCCACTCAGCTGTTCGCGGGCCATTCGCAGGGTTTCGTCCAGGCGCTTGTCCTGAATGGCCCGTTCGGCGGCCAGGTTCTGCTCGACCAGTTGCTGGGTGGTTTCGTCGTAGATACGCATCTCCGAAGTGAGCTTCTCGACGTTGGAGGTCAGGTAAAGGCTGGTTTGGGAAGCCAGAGTAGCCACCTTATTGACGCTGGTCTTGAGCGAGGACATGGCTTTCTGCATATCCATGGTGATCTCGCTGGCTTCGGTGGCGGTAGAGAGCGAGGCCAGGTTGCCGCGCAGCTCGTCCAAAACTTCCTGGCCCGAGTCATACATGTTCTGCATGTTGTTGTGCAGGTTGTTGAGCAACTCCAGGAAGTTGTTGTTCATCTTCACGATGCTGTGAATGCGCTCGTCAGCATTGGCATAAAGCCTGAGCTTGCCGCCGTGTTCGCTGATCAGACGGCGGACTTCGTCCAGCTCGGTCTGTTTCTCGCGCTTGGCCACAGTGGTCTCGCTGCCCATCGCTTCGACTTCAGCCGTCAACTGCTTCTCGATCTCTTTGAGCTGCAGAATATAGTGGGCGGCCTTCTCTTTGTTCTGAGTGGCCATCAACATCTTCTTGTTCAGACGGGAAATGTCCTGACGAACGTTCTCCACTTCCGACTCCATGCGGTCCAGGAAGCTGCCGACTTCGCGTACGCGGGTCTCGGTGATCTGAATCTTTTCTTGAAGTAGTTCGGAGAGCGGACGCTCCGGCAGCTTGCTGCGTAACACGGGAATCCGCTCCAACAGACCACGCATAGCCAGTCCGAACTTTTGACGGTCACCGCTGGCGGCTTCACGCAGACATTCCCAGATCGGCTTTTGCTGGACCAGGTCCTCGCTCATCTCTTTCGCGATGGAGTCCTGAGTCTTCTTCAGACCTTCCAGCTCGGTGATGCGTTCTTGCTGACGGTCGAGTTCCGGCTTGAGCGCAGCCTGCAAGCTGTCACGCGAATTGTAGTCATCCGCGTCATAGACGACCTGCCGCTGCATAATCGCCATCTTATCGTCCGCCATCGAGGACCTCCCTTAGAAATTCGGGTTTGAGGTTTCTGGTTTGTAAAGTAAGGTTCTTCTAGCTCTCATCCATAATCCTGCTGCGACAGGACGCGCGCCCAGGTACGGGGTAGATTGCCCGATGGCCGAGAGGGTGCAAAAGTATCTGGCGCGTTGCGGAGTGGGCTCGCGACGCGCCTGCGAAAAACTGATTGAAGCGGGACGCGTGCGCGTCAACGGCTCGGTGGTAGCCCTGGGGGCCTGCGTCGAAGCCCAAGATGAGGTGCTGGTCGACCAGCGCCCGGTGGTCCTGAGCTCCGGGCTGCATTACTGGATGCTCAACAAACCGGTCGGCTACGTGACCAGCGTGACCGACCCTCAGGGCCGGGACACGGTCATGCGCTTGATGCCCAAACATTTGCCGCGCATCTTCCCCGTCGGCCGCCTGGACCTCGATTCCATGGGATTGCTGCTCTTCACCAACGATGGCGATCTGACTTACAAACTGCTGCACCCCTCCGGACACGTCTGGAAAACCTACCACTGTGGACTGCGCTCCCAGCCTCCCGAATCGGTGTTGGAAAGAGTGCGCTCCGGCCTGGAACTGGAAGATGGGCCCACTTCGCCCTGCAAAGCCCAATGGACTCGAGGCTGCCTGGAAATCGCTCTATGCGAGGGCCGCAAGCGCCAGGTGCGACGAATGCTGGCTTCGGTCGGCTACCCGGTGGAATGGTTGCGGCGAGTTTCCTTCGGGCCACTCAGCCTGGGCAATCTGCCCGAGGGTCAGTGCCGGGCTCTCAGCGAGCAGGAAGTGGAGGCCTTGCGTGCCGCGCATTCCTGACGAAACTCTCAACGAAATCCTGCGCCGCACCGACATGGTGGCGGTTGTCGGGCGCTACACTCAGCTGCGCAAGAACGGCGCGGCATTTGTGGGATTGTGCCCGTTTCACAACGAGAAAACGCCGTCGTTTCGAGTCAACCCCGAGCGCGGCGCCTTCAAATGCTTCGGCTGCGGTGAAGGCGGCGGACTCTTTCAGTTTCTCATGAAAATCGAGAGTCTACCCTTTCCCGAGGTGGTACGACGAATGGGTCACGAGGTGGGCGTGGAAATCGTGGTCGAAGAGAGCGACGACGCCGAAACCACGCGCCGCAAGCGCCTGCTGGAACTGCTTGAACGCTGCTCCCACTACTATCATGAACTGCTGATAAAAAGTCCCATCGGCCGGGAAGCGCTTGACTATCTTTACAGCCGCGGCCTGGATATGCCTACCATCGAGCGCTTTCGCCTGGGCTGGGCGCCCAACGGCGGCACAGCTCTACTGCAAAAACTCAGCTCCTCGGGCTACCGCCCCGAGGAAGGCGAGGAAGTAGGCGTGCTGCGCGAGCGCAACGGTCGTTATAGCGACATGCTGCGGGCTCGCGTGGTCTTTCCCATTTTCGACATCCAGGACCGAGTGGTGGCCTTCGGCGGACGCGTGCTGGATGACTCCCAACCCAAGTATTTGAACTCCCCGGAGACCTTTCTCTACAGCAAGCGCCGTAATCTTTATGGTCTGCAGCTGCATCGAGGAGAAATCTCCAAGCAAGACCGGGCACTGATCGTGGAAGGTTACCTGGACGTGGTCTCGGTGGCCAAAGCCGGAGTGGGCATCGCGGTGGCCAGCCTGGGCACCGCTCTGACCGCCGAGCAATCAGCTCTGCTGCGTCGCTACACGCGCAACGTGGTCATGGCCTACGACGCCGACCGCGCCGGCCAGAATGCCACTGTGAAGGGCATCGAACTTTTCGAGCAGGCCGGCCTGCGCGTCAGCATCGCATCCATGCCTGCCGGTGACGATCCCGACTCGATCGCCAGGCGTCAGGGCAAGGCCGGTCTGGAGGAAATGCTGGCCTCAGCTCAGTCCGTCATCGACTATCTGATTTCAGTGAACGAGGGTCGTTTTGATTTAAGCCGGCCCGAAGGTAAGGAGGATTTCGCGCGCGAAGTCCTCCCCGCTCTTGACAAGATCCAGGATCCCGTGCGCCAACAGGCTTACGTGGTTCGCGTGGCTCGGGTGCTCGGAATTAGCGAGAACCGACTGCAATGGAGGGTGTCAAGCAAACAACAAGGAGCCCTCCTACAGCGTCATCGCGGTCAGATCGACTCGAGAAGCCCGGAAGCTCGACTGTTCCGGGTTTGCATTGCTCATCCGGACTGGTTCGAGCAGGTGCGCACCAAGATGGCTCCCGACCTCATCACGAGCGACCGATTCAGACCCCTATTTGCCGCTCTTTGGCAAGTGCGGGTCAGCGACCAACCCATACAGTTGCAGGATTTATCTCCTTACCTCGAAGACCCCGAAGCTTCCGCGGACCTGACGGAGCTGCTCCTGGAGCCGCCCCCAACCAGTACCGTGGAAGATGTGGAGAAACTGGTCCAGAGTCTCCGCGACAAGTATGACAAACAACGGCTAGAAAACCTGGGCCGCCTCGTGCGGGACGGGTTGGAGGCCGGAACCATGACTTCCAGTGACGAACGATACGTGGAATACCTCCAACTGCAGCGTAGACTCAAAGGTGCTCGATGACAAAGAAAATGCCCACTAAACCTGAAAAACCTGAAACAGGCGAGAAATTGGATCTCCCCCAGGCTCTAGAAAAACTGCTGGCCAAGGGAAAAGCCAAGGGCCAGTTGTCTCATGACGAGATCATCGAGGCACTCTCCACGCTGGACGTCAGCCCGGACCAGTTCGATGAAATCTTAGAGCGCTTCGTCAATGAAGGCGTCGAGGTTGTCGATGACGCCGATGAGCCCGACGAGGAAGACCTCAAGCCGGCCAAGGCCACCAAGAAGGCCGCCAAGAAAGAATATGTGCCCGAGGGCATCACCCTGGATGACCCGGTCCGCATGTATCTTAAGGAGATCGGCCGCGTCGATCTCCTGAGCCCAGAAGAAGAAGTTTCGCTGGCCGAGCGCATCGAGAAGGGCGACGAAGCTATGGGCGAGCTGCTTGAGCTCGAGCCCATGTGGCTGTGCGTCTGGGCCACCCTGGACAAGGAAGTGGCCGCAGGCCTGGAGGCTCAGTCCCGCCTAGACCAGGGCGAGGACGATGAGGACGAGTCGCTACACAAAGCCTCGGCCAACGGCAAATCTGCCGCCCAGGTGAAGCACCGCCTGGAAGCCGCCAAATACGGCCCCGAATCGCTCTATGACACCAAGGAATTGCTGGAAAAGCACAAGCACATCGAGCGCTTCTGGAGCCGCGGCAAGCAAGTTTATAAGGACGATGTCAGCGCTGGCGTCTCCGGCGGCGCGACCACCGAAGAACGCCGCGCCCACCTGAACCGCCTGGCCGAAGTGGAATGGCTGGTCGCCGACGGGGCCGAGGCCAAGCGCAAGCTGATCGAAGCCAACCTGCGTCTGGTCGTCAGCATCGCCAAAAAATACATCAGCCGCGGCATGCTCTTCCTGGATCTGATCCAGGAAGGCAACCTGGGCCTGATCCGCGCGGTGGAGAAGTTCAATTACCGCAAAGGCTACAAGTTTTCGACCTATGCGACCTGGTGGATTCGCCAGGCCATTACCCGCGCGCTGGCTGACCAGGCCCGCACCATTCGTATTCCGGTGCACATGGTCGAAACCATCAACCGCCTCATCCGCATCAGCCGTCAGCTGCTGCAGGATCTGGGCCGCGACCCCAGCGTCGAGGAAATCACGCGCGAAATGTATCCCATCGACGTGGAAGAGGTGCGTTCTTCGCTCTCCAAGCAGTTCGGCCGCGAATACAGCGCCGAAGATCCGATGGTTCAGGAAGAGATTCGCAAAAAGAAGAAATTCGCGGAAGAGCGCGTACGAGAGATCATGAAGATCGCTCAAGAGCCGATCTCTCTGGAAACGCCAATCGGCGAAGAAGAGGATTCGCACCTGGGCGACTTTATCGAGGACGCGGACGCGGTCGCACCCGCCGAAGCCGCCTCAACACAGCTTTTGAAGGAGAAAATGGAAGACGTCCTGGAGAACCTCACCGTGCGTGAGAAGAAGGTTCTTCAGTTGCGCTTCGGCCTGGAAGACGGTCGCCCGCGCACCTTGGAAGAGGTGGGTCAGGAGTTCGGGGTTACCCGCGAACGCATCCGTCAGATCGAGGCCAAAGCCCTGCGCAAACTGCGTCATCCTACGCGAAGCAAATGGCTCAAAGATTACTGGATGGGACAGTAAAGGCAGCTCTACTCGGCTCCTTGCTGTGGCTGGCCCCCGCGCCGGCTCTAGCCCAAGACAAAAGTACCGAAGCCTGGCAGCGGATTAGCCGTTTGCAATGTCTGGTCGAGCATTTCTTCATGGAGACCGGCGTCTATCCGCTGGACCTGAACGAAATGGATCAGTATTTCCGCAACAAGGCGCCGCGTGCCAAGCCTCTGGCCATGCCCATCGATCCGGCCACCAATCAGCCTTTTACCTACAAGCTGGAGCAGAACGGCCGCAAATACTCACTGGCCGTGCCCGACCCGGGTAAATATGGCGGAACCCGCATCGCGTTGGCCCCTATGGATTGGGGCTACCTGAAGGATCTGGCCGACCTGGAACGTTTCACCGAGTTTGTGCGCTCCCAGCAAAATTTGCTGAAAGTGGTGGCCACCCAGGTGGAATACTACAGCAAAGACCATAGCGGTCAGTACCCCAATAGCCTGGACGACATGTTGCCCAAGTATTTCACCAAAATGCCCAGCGACCCGCTGACCGGCAAGAACCTGCTTTACAAGAAGCTGGTGGACGGCTACGTCATCGGCTGCCCCAACCCTGAGAAGTATGGCATGAAGACCTTCCAATACACCTCAGCCAAGGGTATCGAGATGGAGCAGATGCCACGGGGTGATCAACCCAAGACCCCCAAGGCGCTGGACGACATCAAGCCCGAGACCCCGACCGCGCCGAAGTAACTTAAGTGACCTGGCCCAGCTCGCTCGGATTCCAGGCCTGCAACGCATAGAGTTGAGTCAACCCGGCCTGGTCGATCATCTGAAACCCCTTCGGACGGTCATAGGAACCCTGCCCGGCCTTCTGCTCGAACAATCCACTTTCCGGATTGAGGGCTTGCTGCCAGTTGCGCTCTAAGTATTGGTTCATCAAAGGCCGGGCATCCACGCCCGGCACCTGCAGAAGATTGCGGAACATGATGGCGCTGAAGGCGGGGGCCTCCTGCCAGAGCCTTTCCCCCTGAGCATAGTAGCTCAGGGCGGCCCGAGCCGTCTGCTGGGCGTCTTGCAGATATTGAGTGTCGCCAGTGGCCTCATACAGCAAGAGCTTGGCTCCGGCCGGTGTGCCCTGGTTATAGGCATAGATGTGAGGGTCCAGCGGGCTCTTCAGGTCGGCGGCCCGATTGTCGCCGTAGAGCCCGTTGGGCAGGCGCAATTGCGCGTCCATAAACTGATCCAGCTGCCGGGCCGTGCTCAAATCCTGAACATGACCCGTGGCCTGATAGAGATGCATGAAAAGTTCGATGCTGGGTCCAAAGGCGCAGGTATTGTAGGTCGGGCGGGCCGCTTTTTCTTTCCAGAGCAATCCACCATCGTGGGTCATTCCGGTGCGAAGGAATTGAGCCACGGATTCGGCTTTCTCGAGATATTGAGGCTGGGGGTTTTGGTGGTAGGCCTGCATCAGAGCCAGCCCGATCCAGGCATTGTCATCGTAATAGCGGTCGCCACCGTGAGTGGTCGGGTTGTATCCGCCCTGGGCATTGCGGTAGCTCTCCAAGTGGTCCACCATCTGGTTGAACTGAGTGTAATCGCCACTCAGCTTGGCCTGATCCAGTGCGGCCACCATGGCCTGTCCGTAAGGCCAGGCCGTCGCTCCGTTGGAGCCCACGTGATCGTTCAAGGTCGTGGGACCATTGCCCAATCTGACGATCAGGCTTTCCCAAGCAAAGGCCGCTCGATTGGCCGGCTGCTGCAGTTGGGCTGGCTGACTGACGCCTTCACAGGCCATAACGGCCCGGGCTTTGGGAGCCTGAGTATGGTGCAAAATCTGGTCCAGCAGACTGGGGGAATGGGCCTCGGACACCTGTCCGTTGAGACACTGATAGACCACCGGAGAGGGATGGGCGGTCACGGCAGCCACGGCTGGGACCAGCGAACCGGCCGTCATGGCAAGACCCATGGCCGCGTATAACCTGACCTTCTTAGAGCGGGTCAACTGCACCTGATCGGTCGGCTCCGGCTGAGAGGGCGGAGCCGGCGGCTTGGGAGGGCGGGCCTGAACGAAGGGCGCGAGACCCTGGAGTGGGCTGATCACGTTGCCAGTTTAGAAGCCAACCCTGAAAAGAACCTACCAGAAAGTGGAGTCGGGACCGTTTAAAAAGGCGGTTTCTTCAGGAGTATTTTCACGCCCCAGGGCCTGATTGCGGTGAGGATAGCGGCCAAAGCGCTTGATAATGACGGCGTGTTTATGAGCGTAGTCCAGATAGTTCTGATAATCCGGCCCGGCCTGCTGACGGAGCTGGCCGTACTTTTCCAGACTCAAGTCTTGCCACTCGGCCGACTCCCCGTGCTCAAAGGGCAGATAGGCGAAAACACGTTGATCGGGAGTCAATGTTTGATCAACGCCTTGATCAACCATCTCTCGGGCCAGGCGCTGAGCGCGCTCGTCTCCAGCGAAGGCCGCGGCCGTATGCCGGCCCAGGTTGCGAGTGAACTGGTCGAGCAGCAAAATCAAGGCCAGGCGGCCCCGAGCGGTGCCTTCCCAACTGCTCAACCCACCCGCCAGGGCCGCCCGCATCGCCTTTCCGAAGCGGCCCTGTATCGCCGCATCGAACTCCGGATCCTGAGTGAACCAGCGTCTGACGTAGTGCGAAGGGGACGGCCCGGCTCCGGGTCCAAACCAGAAATCCAGGATCAGCTCCTGCAAGATGGTGTCCTCGAGACGGGCCCGAGTAGCCTCCTGAGCGGCCTCATCAGCGTAGGGGTGGCGCGGCCAAAAAAAGCCTTTGAGGCCATCCCCCTTGCTGCGCGGCACGGCGTGCCAATGCAGATGGGGCACGCTCTGGCTGACCACGTTGTTATTGGCCACAAAACAACCCTGGGCGCCCATGGCCAGCGGCACGGCCCGGCTCAACACCTTGAGCAGTTCAAAAAGAGGCGTTACTTCCTGCGGGTCCAATTCATCCAGAGTGACCATGTGACGCTTGGGAATCAGCAACACGTGTCCGGGAAAGACCGGACGATGATCCAGAAATGCCAGCAGCTGATCGTCTTCATAAACTCGAGCCAACGGCACCTCGCCGCGCATCCCGGCACAAAAGACGCAAGCTTTCACTTCTTCTGCCCCAGGATGATGTATTGGTAAGGCAGCAGAGTCAGATTGGAACTGACCTCCAGACCGGCATCCTCAAACTCCTTGGTGACCTGCTCGACGCTCAGGCGTTCGGACTTCTTGGGACCCACCGGGATGTCTCGTTCGGGGAAAAAATCCACTACCGCGATGCGACCGTGTGGCTTGAGAGCTCGTTTGAGCTTCTCATAGTAAGCCGGCCGTCCCTCAATGTGGTGCAGAGTATCACAAATGAAGACCAGGTCGGTGGATTCGTCAGGTAGATGGGGATCGTCAAAGCTGGCCAGCACGGTTGCAACATTGTGAATCCCGGCTTTGGCAGCCAGTTGATGAAGGGGAGGGAAGAAACCCGGCTCCACCTCGATTGCGAAAACCCAACCGGCTGGACCCACCTTCTGAGCCATCGGGCGGCTGAAGTAGCCGCTGGCCGCTCCCAGGTCGGCCACCACCTGTCCGGGACTTAGCTCCAGCCAATCCACCACTTCCTGTGGCTTCTGCCAGGCGTCGCGGGATTTCTCTTCGAAGGCTTCCACCCAGTGTGGAACATCCTTAAAATCGTGATGACGGTGGGGCTCGGCCCAGGCCAGTCCCACCAGTGCCAATGCGAACAACATCTTCTTCATTCGGGCTACTACGGACGACTCAGGGTCAGTTCCTGGGCTGTATGAGTTGCCTGATCGTCGGTGGGGGTCCGGCTGGCCTGATGGCGGCCGAGGCCCTTTGCAAATCAGGAGTGTCCGTGCGGGTCTACGACGCCATGCCTTCGCTGGGCCGGAAATTCTTGCTGGCCGGTCGCGGCGGACTGAACTTAACCCATTCTGAGCCGCTGGACAAATTCGCCAGTCGCTACAGTCACCCGCGCGCAGCCGCCTGGCTGCAGGCCCTTAGCCCTGAACAAATCCGCGGGTGGGCACGGGAGTTGGGAGTGGAAACCTTCGTGGGGAGCTCGGGCCGGGTTTTCCCCAAGGAGATGAAGGCGGCCCCGCTATTGCGAAGCTGGGTGCGCCGGCTGCGCGCCGGAGGGGTGGACTTTCAACCTCGCTGGCGCTGGGAGGGGTGGACAGAGAACGGCCGGCTTGGCTTTGCCACCCCCGAGGGACCACAGGAGGTGGCCTTTGATGCCGTCGTCTTAGCTCTGGGCGGAGGTTCCTGGTCGAAGCTTGGCTCGGATGGGGCCTGGGTGCCCTGGTTGCGGAATCGCGGCCTGAGCGTGACCTCCCTGCAGCCCTCCAACTGCGGTTTCGAAGTGGCCTGGAGCCCGGTGTTTCAAGGCCGTTACGCGGGTTCGGCCCTCAAATCAGTGGAGATTGAAGGACGGCGAGGCGAATGCGTGGTGTCTGCCTATGGGCTGGAGGGCAGCCTGCTCTACCCGTTTTCCCCCGCCTGGCGAGACGAAATCGCTCGTGAGGGCTCGGCTATCGTGCACCTGGACCTGCTGCCGGGACAATCGCTGGAAAAGCTGACGGCCTCCCTGGCTCGCCCGCGGGGGTCCCACAGCACCGCCAAACACCTGGCTCGGGCCGGCCTGGAAGGCGTCAAGGCCGGTCTGGTTCGGGAGGTTCTGACCGATCTGAGCGACCCCGCGGCGGTAGCGAGTTGCGCCAAGCATTTGCCGCTGCGCCTGATGGCCGCTCGTCCGCTGGAGGAAGCCATCAGCTCGGCCGGCGGGGTGTGCTTTGAGGAACTCAGCGATGAGCTCATGCTCAAGCGTATGCCGGGGGTCTTTTGCTGCGGAGAAATGATCGACTGGGAAGCCCCGACCGGCGGCTACCTGCTGACCGCCTGCCTGGCCAGCGGCCTGGTGGCGGGCCGTGGGGCAGCCGCATACCTGGCCGCCTCGCGTTAGCCTTCCACTTCCCCTCTCAGTGGCCTCGGTGGAACGCACGCGGTCGAATCATCCGAGGATCGGCGTACTGCTCCAATGCGTGTGCAATCCAGCCCAAACAGCGGCCGGTGGCGAACACCTGAAACGCCGCTCCTCGAGGCAAGCCTAGAGCCACCAGGGCCAGATCGACAGTGGGATAAGCGTTCAGCATTTGCTGGCCGGCCTCCACCCAGACCTGAGCCTCGGGCGTCGACTCCAGAAGCGCCCGCGCCCGCGGGTCGCCGTGAGGATAAAGGGGATGGCCGAATCCGGCCACTGGATCGCCTCGGCGTAAGCGTTCGCCAATCGCCTGGCGCGGACTGGAGGCGTCAGCCTCGGCAAAGAGCGCTTCCACCTGCGAGGTTGCCCCCCCGTGCTTGGGACCGCTGAGGGCGGCCAGAGCGGCGCTGACCACGGCGTAAGGATTGGCGCCGGTACTGGCTGCTACCCGGGCAGCGAAGGTGCTGGCGTTCAGCTCGTGATCCGCAAGGAGGATCAAAGCCTGCTCCAATCGCGGATGTTGATGCAGTTGCGCGCGGAAAGCCGAATAGATTCGCCAGCCGGTGCGGCGAACTCCATCCGGACTGAGGTCCCAGGCCGACCAATCCTCCTCAAGCTGAGCTGCTAACCAGCCCAAGGCCCCGCTGAGAAAGGGCCCGTTCCAGGTGTGCAGACTTTGCTCGGGTAGAGGGTGGTCCAGCCAACCAGTCCAAAGCAGAGCCGCCACCTGACGCACGCTGGCCGTACGGGAGAGTTGCACAACCTCGTGGCCCCGATAGCTCAGACGATCAGGCTCAATCGTAGAGATTCGACTCTCCAGCGCAGGAAGGCCACCGTAGAGTGCGTTCTCAGCCGCTTCTAGCGGACGCTGCTTGCGCAGGCGCAGGCGCTCCACTTCTTCCCACCTATAACGCTTGCTGCGATCGGGTCCTTCTACTGATTCGAGCATGCCGCGACTGACGTAAGCGTAAAGCGTGGTTTTGGAAACGCCCAGTGCCTGAGCGGCCTGTTCCGATGTCAGCAATTTCACATTGATTATCTAATCAAGATTGACTTCGTCATGTCAATGCATCAGGCTCAGTGGAGACAACTTGAGAGGAAGAGATGCGAAACATGGTCACGAGTAGCGGACTGGAAGGCGTCAGTGTAGGAGACAGCCACCTGAGCCTGGTGGATGGACAGGCGGGACGCCTGATTCTACGGGGGTTTCACCTGCAGGACCTGAGCGAGAAGAGCTTTGAGGACTTGGCTCGATTTCTGTGGGAGGCACCCCTGATTGGACTGGGAGAGGCGCGCCTCCGGGTGGCACCTCTGATTCGAGAATTGCTGCCTTATGGTCAGGGGTTGGCCACCATCGAGTGGCTGCGCTTTGCCCTGGACCGCCTGCCTGACCGAAAGGACCCGGCCGATTGGGTGGCGGCCCTAGGAGTTGCTCTGGCCCTACGTCGCAACGCCTCAGCCGAGCCGAATGCCCAGTCCGATCACGTGACCGATATCGCTCACATGGCCGGCCTGAAGTGGCCCGACGGACTGCGCCGATACTGGATCTGCGTGGCCGAGCATGGCATGAACGCCAGCACCTTCACGGCCCGAGTCGTCGCCTCAACCCAGGCTGGCCAGCGTGCGGCCCTATCGGCAGCTCTGGGAGCCCTGCAGGGACCTCTGCACGGCGGTGCCCCGGGCCCGGTGCTGGACATGTTGGACGAACTGCAACAGGCTGCTGACCCGGCCGAATGGTTCCGGGCCAAGCTAGCCCGAGGCGAGCGGCTGATGGGATTCGGCCACCGCATCTACCGGGTGCGCGACCCGAGAGCCGAAGTCTTGCGCATCGCCTGTCAGAAACTCTCCCAACACTCGCCAGAACTGGCCGAACGGCTACGCTTCGCCGAAAAAATGGAGTCTCTGGCCACGGCCGCGCTGGCTGCTTACAAGCCCGGCCGCGTCCTCCAGACCAATGTGGAATACTACACCGCCCTGCTGCTTGAAGCGATTGGCTTTCAGCGCGATGAATTTACGGCTGTGTTCGCTTGCGGACGGGTGCTGGGATGGCTTGGGCACATCTTTGAGCAAGAGCGCGAGGGCCGCCTGATTCGACCAGAAGTGCGCTACGTCGGGCCAATGCCCGGCTGACACGCAAAGGTGCCGGGCGGCAGGCGCCTAAAGCGGTCAATATGGAACTAGAATCTGGCACTCGAGGCAAAAAGCACAATCGCAACGTGATTCGATGGATCACGAGCTTTCATACCTATCTTTACAAGATCAGCGGCGGAGTCATCGGCGGATTGTTCGCGGGGGCGCCCCAGATGCTACTGACCACCACCGGGCGAAAGTCAGGCAAGCGCTTCACCACTCCCCTGCTGACCCTACCAGACGGGCCCAACCTGGTCGTGGTGGCTTCCTATGGAGGCCAGGCGGAGGCCCCTCACTGGGCCAAGAACCTGATGGCCAACCCGCAGGGCTGGGTTCAGATCGGCCCGCATCACTGGGAGATTCGAGCCGAGCTGGCTGACGACGAATTTCGCGACAAGATGTGGCCGGTGTTCTGCCGCTACTATCCCGGCTACATCGAATACCAAAAGTTGACCGACCGTAAGATTCCTCTACTGGTGCTGAAGCCGGTCTAGCGGTCAGCTCAGAACTCGGGCCCAATTCAAATCCCGGGCTAACCCTTGGCGGCTTCCTTCTTGGGCTTATAGAGGTGGGTGCAGTTGCCGAAGAACAGGTCGGCCGCTTCCATGATGGTCTCTGAGGTGGTCGGGTGAGGATGAATGGTCAGACCGACGTCTCCTGCCAACGCTCCCATCTCTAGGGCCAGAGTGGCTTCGGCGATGAGTTCACCCGCGCCTGAGCCCACGATGCCGACTCCCAAAAGTCGTCCATCCTCTGGATCGACGATCATCTTGGTCAGGCCGCCGGGTTGATTCAGGGTCAAGGCGCGACCCGAAGCGGCCCAGGGGAAGCGAGCCACCTCGTGCTTGATGTTCTGATCCTTGCACTGCTGCTCAGTCAGTCCGGCCCAGGCCAGCTCGGGATCGGTGAACACCACGGCCGGGATGGCCTGAGGCTCAAACAGGGCCTTGCTGCCATGAATGGCTTCGGCCGCCAGACGTCCCTGGTGAGTGGCACGGTGAGCCAGCATGGGATCGCCAGAGATATCTCCGATTGCAAAAATGCTGGGTTCAGTGGTTCGGCCCTGGCGGTCGGTCTTGATAAAACCGCGTCCATCCAGTTCGATTTTGGTGTGTTCCAGGCCCAGGTTCTCGGTATTGGGGCGCCGGCCGATGGAGACAAGCACACGCTCAAACCTTTCGCTGAAGATCTCACCCTCATTGGGGGTCAGAGTCACTTCAACCGCCCCGCCCACGTCCTTCATGGCCGTGACCTTGGTGTTGAGAAGCACCCGTGACATCTTTTCTTCGACGCTCTTTTGCAGCACCCTGACCAGGTCGCGATCGGCTCCCGGAAGCAAGCCGGAAGTCGCCTCAACCACCGTCACTTCAGAGCCGAGAGCGGCGTAGACGCTGCCCAACTCCAGGCCGATGTAGCCACCGCCCACCACCAGCAGACGCTTGGGCAACTCCTCCATGTCCAGACCGCCGGTGGAATCCCAAACCCGAGGCGATCCAATGTTGAACGTGGGTGGCATGATCGGGCGCGAACCGGTGGCCAGGATGGCCTTGTCGAACTTGACGACGCCTGTATCACCGTTGCTTAAAACCACGTCCAGACTGTGGGCGTCGCGCAACTTTCCCTCACCCTGAAGATAGGTGATCTTGCGCTGGCGGGTCATGCCACCCAGGCCGCCGGTGAGTTTATCCACCACCGAACTTTTCCAGGCACGCAGTTTGTCGAAGTCAATCTGGGGGGGCGCAAAAGTCACACCGTAGTGCTCGGCTTCGCGGGCCTCGTTGATGACCTTGGCCGCGTGCAGCAGAGCCTTGGAGGGAATGCATCCCCGATAGAGACACACCCCGCCAGGGTTGGCCTCGCGGTTGACAATGGTGACCTCCATCCCGAGGTCGGCCGCCATGAAGGCGGCCGCATAGCCGCCCGGGCCGGCTCCCAGAACCAGCACCTGGGTGGATTTTTCAAATGTAGCCATCGGAATTTACCCTTCGAACAACAGTAGAGCGGGGTTCTCCAGCGCTTCGCAGACGAAGCGCAGGAAGCGAGCTGCCTCGGCTCCATCAATGAGACGGTGGTCGTAGCTGAGGCTGAGCGGCAGCAGGCTGCGCGGCACGAATTTGTCGTCCTGCCAGACCGGCTCCACCGAAGAGCGCGAAACGCCCAGAATGGCCACCTCAGGCGGGTTGACGATGGGGGTAAAGCCGGTTCCGCCAATGCCACCCAGGTTGGTAATCGTAAAGCAGCTGCCCTGCAGGTCGTCGGGAGAGACCTTGCGATTGCGGGCCTTTTCTGCAATCACCTGAAGATCTACGGAAATCTCGAAGATGTTCTTGCTGGAGACGTTTTTCACCACCGGCACCAGCAGACCACGTTCGGTGTCCACGGCCACGCCAATGTTGAAGTATTTCTTGAAGACCACTTCTTCCTTGGCCAGGTCAATGGAAGCGTTAAACTTGGGAAAACGCTTGAGGGCTGAGGCGCAGACCTTCATCAAGATGGCCGTGACGGTCAGCTTGCCGCCCGCCTGGCGGGCTTTGGGATCTAGCTTGACCCTTAGCTTTTCCAGATCGGTCACGTCGGCTTTGTCAAACTGAGTCACCATCGGAATGGTGGACCAGGCCTGAGCCATGTTCTCCGCCGTCTTTTTGCGGATGTTGTTCATACCCTCACGCTCGATGTCACCAAATTTGGTGAAGTCAGGCAGAGGCAGCACGGTCGGACCTCGCCAGACGCCCGCCGAGGGAGCCGCTCCAGCGGCCGGAAGCGCCTTGAGCAGAGCCCGGGAGGTCGCCTTCACGTCCTCGTGAGAAATGCGTCCCTTGGGGCCGCTTCCACGAACGGTATTGATGTCCACTCCGATTTCGCGGGCCAGTCGGCGCACAGTGGGCGAAGCCGCCACCGCGCGGCCAGACTTGACGGGGGGCGACATCGGCTTGCGGCCCCCGTTTCCATTGGGCGGAGCAGCCTTGGCCGGACTGGGGGGCACCGCCACTGGAGCGGTTGCTTTGCTTTCGGCTTTCGGCTTCTCGGCCTCGGCCACAGCGCCTGACAGGGTCAGAATCACCTGCCCTGGGGTCGCCTTCTCACCGGCCTGGACGTGAACTTTGTCGACCGTGCCGGCCAGGCCCACGGGCACCTCGATGGTGGCCTTGTCCGTTTCGATTTCCAGCATGCCGGAGTCGGCGGTCACCCTATCGCCGGGCTTGACCAGCACGTTCAGGATATTCGCCGAGGTGATGTTCTCACCCAGGTCCGGAAGCTTGACCTCCTGCGGTCCGCTTGGCCTGGAGGGAGCCTTGGGCTCCTCACGCAGTTTCTCTTCCTTGACCTCTTGCTGCTGGGGCGCTTCGGCCTTGGGTTGAGACTGGGGCTTCGGCGGGGCATCCTCGCCCTCCAAGGTCAACACCACCTGTCCGACCTGGGCCTTGTCACCCGGCTTGACGTGGACATTGCTGACCTTGCCGCTCACGGTGGAAGGCACCTCAATGGTGGCCTTATCCGTCTCGATTTCAAGCACGGGCGTATCCGGCTTGATGGTGTCACCCGGCTTGACCAGCACGGCCACCACTCCAGCCGAGGAGATGTTTTCGCCTAGATCAGGCAGTTTGAACTCGATCGACATGGCGTCTCCTAGGAAATCATCGGGTTGAGTTTGTTGACGTCGACCTCGAGGTCTTTAATGGCCTGCTTGTAGACATCGGCTTTGACCTTACCCTGACGCAGCAGTTCGGCCAGGGTGCCCACCACCACGAAACGATGGTCGACCTCAAAGAAATCGCGCAGACGGTTACGGGTATCGCTACGACCGAAACCATCCGTGCCCAAAGAGACCAGCGGCTTATGAATCCAGCGAGCCAGGGAGTCGGGCAACATCTTCAGGTAATCCGAAGTCGCGACCACCACGCCCGGCTCCTTGCCCAGAAGCTCGGTGATATAGGGAACTTTAGGCTTCTTATCGCCAGCGTGCAGCATATTGTGGCGGTCGCATTCTTTGCCGTTGCGACGCAGCTCTTTGTAGCTGGTCACGCTGTAGACTTCAGCCGACACCCCATACTTCTGCTCGAGCAGTTCCTGAGCCTTAATGGATTCATTCAGCAAAGGACCGCTGCCCAGCAGCTGAGCCATTGGCTTATCGCGATGGACCTCGGAATTGCGCAGTCGGTAAGCGCCTTTGAGGATCCCCTGCTCACAGCCGGCCGGCATGGCCGGCTGGGCCATGTTCTCATTGTAGACGCTCAGATAGTAGAAGATCGACTCCTGATCTTCGTACATCCGCTTGATGCCGTCCTTGATGATCACGGCCAACTCGTAGGCGTAGGCCGGGTCATAGCACATCAGGTTGGGAACCGGGTAGGCCAGCACGTGGCTGTGGCCATCCTGATGCTGCAAGCCTTCACCATTGAGAGTGGTACGACCGGCCGTGGCCCCCAGCATGAAACCCTTGCAGCGCGAGTCGGCGGCCAACCAGATCAGGTCGCCGATACGCTGGAAGCCGAACATCGAGTAGAAGATGAAAAACGGGATGGTCGGGATTCCGTGGGTGGCGTAGGCCGTGCCGGCCGCCACAAAGCTGGACATCGAGCCGGCTTCGGTAATGCCTTCCTCCAGAATTTGACCGTCTTTCGTTTCCTTGTAGTAAAGCAGGCTATCCGAGTCGACAGGATCGTAGTTCTGGCCAACGCTGGAGTAGATGCCGCACTGCCGAAAGAGCGATTCCATACCGAAAGTGCGTGCTTCGTCGGGCACGATCGGCACCACATACTTGCCCATGCCGTCGTCTTTGAGCAGCTTGGTCAGAGTGCGCACAAAGGCCATGGTGGTGGACAGCTCACGACCGTTCGATCCGCCGTTGAATTCGTCAAAGATGCTTGCCTGAGGCAACGGCAGCTTGGGACAGGCCTCGATGCGGTGCGGCAGACTACCGCCCAGCTGTTTGCGGCGCTCACGCAGGTAGCGCATTTCCGGACTGTCCTCCGGCGGCTTGTAGAAGGGCGCGTGGACCACTTCGTCGTCCGAAATCGGAATCCCGAAGCGGGTGCGGAAGGTTTTCAGCTCCTCCACGTTCAGTTTTTTCTGCTGGTGGGTGATGTTGCGGCCTTCGCCGGCTTCGCCCAGGCCATAACCCTTGATGGTCTTGGCCAGAATTACGGTAGGCTGGCCCTTGTGACGCACGGCCGCGTGGTAAGCGGCGAAAACCTTCTCCGGGTCGTGACCACCGCGACGCAGTCTCTCCAACTGGTCGTCCGACATATGCTTGACCATTTCCATCAAGCGGGGGTCTTTGCCAAAGAAGTGCTCGCGCAGGTAGGCGCCTGATTCGACGATGTACTTCTGATACTCGCCGTCCACCACTTCGCCGGCCCGCTTGACCAGCAAACCATTCTTGTCGCTGCGCATCAAGTCGTCCCAGGTGTCGCCCCAGATGACCTTGATGACGTTCCAGCCGGCACCGCGGAAGGCTGCTTCCAGCTCCTGGATGATCTTGCCATTGCCGCGCACCGGGCCATCCAGACGCTGCAAATTACAATTGATCACGAAAATCAGGTTGTCCAGCTTCTCGCGTGAAGCAAGAGTAATGGCGCCCAGCGATTCGGGCTCGTCGGTCTCACCGTCGCCCAGGAAGGCCCACACCTTGCAGTCGTCCTTGGGCTTGAGGCCACGGTTCTCCAGGTAGCGGTTATAGCGCGCCTGGTAAATCGCTGTAATGGGGCCCAGACCCATGGACACGGTGGGAAACTCCCAGAAATTAGGCATCAACCAGGGGTGCGGATAGGAAGAGGGTCCGCCGACCAACTCCTGGCGGAACTTTTCCAACTGGTCGACGCTCAAGCGACCCTCAAGGAAGGCGCGAGCGTAGATGCCGGGTGAGGCGTGGCCCTGGATGTAGACCATATCGCCCGAACGATGGTAATCCTTGCCTCTCAAAAAGTGATTGAATGCAACCTCGTAAAGGCTGGCTGCCGATGCGAAGGTCGAAATGTGGCCGCCGATACCGCTTTCCTGCTGATTGGCACGCACCACCATGGCCATCGCGTTCCAGCGGATGAGGCTCTTGATGCGACGCTCGATCTCGCGGCTGCCTGGATAGGCCGGCTGTTTGCTGGCCGGAATGGTGTTCATGTAAGGCGTGTTGGCCGAGAAGGGTAGCTCCACACCTTTCTGATGAGCCGAAACGGCTAACTCTTTGAGAATCTCGGCTACGCGCTGATGGCCGCCGCTGTCCAGAACATAGTCCAGCGAGTCAATCCACTCCTGGCTCTCCAGTTCCTTGATCTCTTCTTCATTCCACTCTTCGGCTGCTTGCACGGGCGCGTTCCCGGGCGCCTCGATGATATCCATCGTGAGCGCTCCTTCCTCTATTCCAGATTTGACGCCCTTCGTTGCCCTACCAGGCTACCCTCCAAGAAGAACAATCCCAAGCAGCTTAGAGGGACTCACCGAACAAAGTACCGAAGTACCTGCAATCAAGCGAAGAAGGACCAGAAGACGGTGTCGCAGCAGGGCTCCGACCAGAACAATTCAGAAAACTCCGCAGAACGACCGGCGGTTCGGCCGATCAGTCTGCGTCCGGGCGATTCCTCCGGCAGCCTGGGCTCTGGCCCATTGCCGGCTCCGCTCAAGCTGCAACCTTTGAGTCGGCCGGGTTCGCCCGGAGGTCCGGCCGGTCCGCCGCGCCCTCCAGCCCCACCCGGAGGATCCAGTGGGGGGCTGGCCAGCCCCCCACTGGGCCCGCCGCCCCCGCCCTCTGGATACCTTGGTCAGGCTCGGCCGACCGCCCCTGGACCGGCGCCGGGAGCGCCCCCTGCCTTTAGTCCGCCTGGCCTGATGTCCCAGTCGGCCTCGCCTCCGGCCGCTCCGCCTCAAGTTCCTCAGGCGGGCCCTTCAAAGCCCCCGACCGCTCCGCCGCCCGGAGCCCCCCTGCCGCCTGCCTCTGCCAGCCCCAGCCGCATTGAATTCCAGCAACTGGAGCTCAAAGGAGCAAAGGGGCAGACCGCTGCTGGGACCCCCCCCGGCGTGAATATTCCGCCCCGACCGGTCAATCACAAATCGGCCGAGAAACCCCCCGAGGACCCCTCGGGAGTCGTGCCACGCGATTGGCCGCCTCGCAAAGTGGATGTCCAGGAGGGCCCAACCGGAACGGTGCCGATCGACCAGGCTCCCTCACCTCGATTCTTGCCCGGTCCCGAATCTTCGGGAGCAAGGGGCCGAAACTCTGCCGTTTTGCGCGCCCCGGAAGGTCCGCGCGCGCCGCTGGGACCACCCCCCGAAATCGAAGAATCCCCCTCGCGCGGTGGCATGGATACAGACTCCAAAGCCTCCTGGGGAGAGACCAATGGTCCATCCAGTTCCGGCGGCACCAGTCGTCCTCTGGCGCGTTCTAAACCACAGCGCTCCCCTATGGGAAAAGGCCCGGTCATTCTGGTCACCGCTTTCGCAGCTGTGCTGCTGGCGGTCGTGATCTGGCCACCCAAGAAGGCGGTGGCACCGCCCAGCCCGTCCGCCAGCGAGAGCTCGGCGCCGGTGGCGGTCAAAACACCCACAGCCAGCCCCCTGGCCGCGGCAACTCCCCGGGCCAGCGAAACCCCCTCGGCGACTCCCGAAGCCTCCAATACTCCGGTGCCCGTCACGGAAACCCCTGAGGCCAGCCCGACTCCGGCCGAAGTGAAGACTCCCAAGCCGATGGTGGCCGAGACCCCGCGACCCACTCCCAAGCCGGTCGCCTCAGCAACTCCCAAGCCTTCGCCCAAGCCGGTCGCCACCGCAACCCCCAGACCCGCCGATACCCCCACGCCAGTGGCCATCAACACCCCCAAGCCGGTGGTCGAAGATCCCCCGGCCAAAAGCGACCAGCCGAACTGCAGCGTTCGCATCAGCGTTTCTCCTGCGGACGTGGACGCCAAGGTCTATCTGGTCAACGAGAATGACCGTTACTCCGACCACAGCTCTGGAAGTGTTCGCCTGCAGCAGGTCAAAAAGGGCACTTACACTCTCAAGATCATCGCCAACGGCTACGAGACCTTCACGAAGAAGAACCTGGAAGTCAGCAAGGAACACAAGCTCTCGGTACGATTGGAACGAATCCCTCCGCCCCCCGAGCCGACCTACACCGCCCCTGCCCCGGGACCGGCCTACGATCCCGGTTATTCCGCTCCCGCTCCGGCCCCCTACTACCCACCTCCTGCCCCTTCGGGTGGTTCCTACCAGATTCCAGCCCCAGGCATCTAAAAGAAGAAGCCCGCCGTTCTCGGCGGGCTTCTTCTTTTCCGCAAGAGTCTCTTAGGGATGCGGCGGAGCCAGGCCCATTCCATCCAGCACCTGGATTGCCTTGCTGACACCCTCCACGCCGCTGGCTTGAGAGGCGATGTAGCCATCGAGGTCGACCACGACCACACAGGGAAGCTGATCATTGGTCAGACCGTAGTGCTTGGTCACGGAACCGTCGTCAAAGAGTCGCGCGTAAGTCGCTGGCAAGGACATCATCTGGCTGATGGCCGAGTTCTTGCTCTCGGTGTCCACGTGAATCACCGCGCAACCGATCTTGGTGCCGTAGCGATTGCCCAGGTCGCTGAGTGCGTTCAGGGTCTTGTCGTTATCGGCATTGCCAACCTTCCAAAAAAGCAGCACCACCGGGCGCGTGTGAAAATGCTGGAAAGAACGCCAGTAATGGTTACTCTGGTCACGCAGAGCAAAGCTGCGAGCGGCGCGAGTGGAGGGTGAGGCGGCACTGGCACCTTCTATCTCCACGCCCAAAGGAGCCAGACTGGCATAAGCCACCTGGTCAGCCCCGATGGTGAAATCAGTCAAGGCCGCCGGCTGGCCTTTGGCAGTGATTTTCAGCTTGTGTTTGCCCGGCTTGACGAACGCTCCCACGGGCGAAACGCCCAGGTAGTCGTTGTCCACCCAGACCGACTTGCCCACTTCTCCGCTCACCAACAAGGCGGGTTGAGGGACGTCGGCCAGGGCCAGCCCAACTTCCTTTTTACTGCCTTCGCTGTCATTGGCGTGGCGGCGCAGCGCGGCCAGCCAGAGGTGGACTGAAGCGTAGTCCGGACGCAAATCACGAGCCTTGATCAAGGCCGCCTGACCGCCTTCAAGGTCGCCCATCTTGAGCGAGATGGCAGCCTGATTCAGAAAGAGATCGATGTAAGGAGGGTTGCCGACCTGAGCCTTCTGTAACTGAGCCAGAGCCTCCTTATTTCGGTTGAGCTCAGAAAGCACGAGGGCCAGGTAGTTGCGCACGACTGGCTCCTTGGGCAGGCGGGCCTGGGCGGCTTGCATGGCTGGCAAGGCCTGCTTGGGACGGCCACCGGCATAGAGTTTGTAAGCCTCGATGAACTTGGCCGTGCCTGAAGTGGGCACTCGCTGAGCGACCTGCTCCCAGTCCTTTAGGCCGGCCGCTTCATTTCCGCGGAAGAACTCTAACTGGCCTTGGGAGTAGTGCAATACGACCGATTGGGGGTGGGTGGGGTAGAGATTCTCGGTGCTGGCCAGCAAATTGATGGCCTCAGAAAACTCCAACTCCTGGGTTTGCTGAGAAGCTCGCTTGCCCACCGCCAGCATCAGGTTATTCAGGGCGCCAGGATGACTGGGATTGAAGTTCAGCGCTTTCTTGAACTCCAGGATGGCGCGCTCGTAACGACCATCCAGATAGCAAGCGTAACCTAAAGCCACATAGGCATCGGGGCGCTCGCCATAGAGATAAACCAGGCGTTCAAACTCCCGAACAGCGGTGGCGTAGTCTTTTTTGGCCAGCGCCTGGTCGCCCTTTTTGCGGACTTCCTCGTAAGACGGATCGGCCCAGACGGAGGCCAGACAGGAAAAAACTAGAGCGGCGATGGTGAATCGTTTGAGCATCGGGCCCTCCCTCTATTACATATCGCTGTGCTTCCACCAGCTGTAGTGGTCGCGTTGCAAACTTTCTTGACTGGGCATAGGGTAGTATTTCAGCTCGTCGCCGGCAACAACAAAGAAGCCGTTGCGAATGCGCGAGTAGCTGAGCCGGTCGAAGATGGATTGAATACCGATGCTCTTGGTGCGAGGCTGATTGTCCGCCTTGAGCGCTTCGAGCACGGTGGCCAACTTCTGCGGGTGAACGCCCGGGATGGGAGCCGCCAGGAACGGGTTCTGCTTCCAATCAGCCAGGAATTTGTCCACATCCAGATCGATCTGAGTAAAGAACAGCTTGGGGCAACCGCGCGGATTGCCGGGGGTGGTCAGGTATTTGCCCAGAGCGGCGTGGTCATAGCTGCTGGCAACCAGCAACTGCACGGGATTGAGCTCCTGGATGATGTTGATGCGCGAATTGCTGGGGCTGGGCGTGAAAGTCTGAGGCTCGATGCACAGGACATCCCCGTTGACAGTGGCGGCGTAGAGGGAGCCCAAACAGCCCACGCTGAGATGCTCCAGCACTCGGTAGGAGCTGATGAACTTGGTCATCTTGGGACTGCCGTCCGGGTGTTCCTTGGTCAGCTCCAGATACTCGTCGATGGGAAGATTCTCGTTGCGATAGTTGATATCAACTTCGATAAAGATCATCTTGCCAGAGTAGTAGCGTGCCGACCCCACAGAGTAGTAACGGCCGAAATCCGCCGGTTCTAACTGCGAAGCCACCAACGCAAAATTGGGATACATGATGGCGTAAAGGTGCTTCTGATAACTCACCGGACGGACTCCTCGCTGTTTTTGCTGCTCACCCCTGCTACGTGCAAGTGGGATCCTCCTGCCCTTGGACCGCCCAAGCCAGGGAAGGTCCTGCGACAAGTACCCAGGCCTGCACGGTCTGGTCGCCCACTTCCACCGACAATTGCTGGCGTCGGTAGTAGCCCTGCTTCACTCCAAACTCGGCCTCCAGCATCCAGTCGTCGCCGGTCTGAGTATTCACCAGCGACCCCTGCACGCACACGCCCTCGTGTGGAATGATATGGGTGTAAGCGGGATGCTCCACTAACTTGTAGTCATTTAGAACAGCCGGAATCATATCGGGAGCCCTGCCGAGCACGCGCGCGAAGAAATCGTGCTCATCAAAAGGCGGATAGGTAAACCACCAGACGGCCACGTCAGAGGGGCGCCCAGGCCTGCACGGCGGTGCGGAAGGCGCTGCCCATTACGTACCACCATTCTTTTTGCTGAGCCGTCTTGGCATGCACTGGAAGCATCGGCAGGGTCTGGCCAGCGCGAAAGTCCACCTTGTAAAGTTGGTCGTCGTCTCCCTCCGGGCCAACGTAGGCGGCGCTGGTTCCGCGGGGCGAGACCGCCAGATCGCGGCTCTTGGGTCGATCCCAACCCTCAGCACTGAGCTGGGTCGCCTGCAAATTCTCAGGCTCGAAGCGATAGACCCGCTTTTTCTCCAAAAGCAAAAAATAGCGCGCCTCGCGCGGCCAGAAGGGCTGATAGGCGTGGGACTCCGTTCCGGAGCTCAGGCGCGTGAACTGATTGGAACGTACGTCCCAGAAAGCGTACAGATCGCAGCTGTCCTTGGTCTGAATGGCCGCCACCAGACCGGAGCTGTCGGGAGACCAGGTGCTGCGCACTGCGATGCACTGGGTTCGGATGCCGCTCCAGGTGAGCTGGTCCTCTTCCTGATTATAAAACCACAGAGTTCGATCCCCGCTGTCACCCATCACAATAACCATGGCAAACCACTTGCCGTCTTGCGAGGGCCAGACTTTTTCGATGTGTAGCTTTTCGGTCTCATATGGAATGTTGACGATCTTGGTCAGGCGGTCGTCACCCGGGCTCCAGCGCAGCAGACTCAAAGACTTGCTCAGGCCGTCCGAGTCCTTATCTGGCTTCTCGTAACGCTGGAAAAACATCTGTCCGCCGCGCACACCGATCAGTTCGATGCCCTGGTTTTCAAAGCGAATCTCCTTTTGTTGGCCGGAGGCAACCTCCACCACCGTGACCCGGGGCACACCTTGACTCTTGGGCTGCAGCAACAACCGCGCATCATTGTCCAACCAGCCCAGCAACTGCCACTCACCCGGTTCCAGCTGGCAGACCATGCGCGCTTCTGGACCGACTGTCCAGAGCTGCCAAGGGCTCCCCTCCTGATCGCGAGCCAGGTAGGCCAGCTTGTCTTCACTCTCCGACCAACAGGGTTGGGCCAGACTGGGGAAGCGCTCGCTTTCGACCTGTCGCACCAGACTGCTCAAGTACAATCCGGCTCCCAGGCAAAGACATAGGAAGATCGCCCACATCAGGGCGATGACCTTGAGAGTCTTGCGTGAGTTCTGATCAAATACAAACAAGGGTTTGAACCGAAAAATAGGTTTCGAATCTCGGTTCGAAGCCCCTCCCCAACTGTGTAAAATGAAGGATTTTCAGCGCATGGGCAGGCGCAAACCGCGCAGATAGAGCATTCGGCTCGGGATCCGAGTTTCGTCCATGGCGTTGTCACAGACAATGGCCGCCTCGTACTCGTCCCCCTTGGTTGGTCGAATGGCCAGCCCGCTGCCGTGATTGCCCGGGCAAAGGTCCTTTTGAACCAGCCTGGCCGGACCGAAACCGGCCTTCAAAAACCAGATCTGATTGGAGCCGAACTGCTTTCCTTCGTTACCCACCGCACTCATCAGCATCACCAACCCCTTTTCTGGCACATAGGCGATATCAGTCAGTTCATACGGGGTTCCGGTGGCCGGATCGGTGCCGGGTTTCAGGTCGGTCTTCACGAACTTCAGGTCAAAATCGTTGGAGCGAGCCAAAAACTTATCCAGCTGGCCCTCAAACAGCACCACCGTGCCGTCTTTAGCCAGGCATTTGTCGAAGCCAAAAAAGACCCGGTTGTGCTTGGGGTCCATGGCAATGCCGGTGATCTCACCCGGATTCTCGCAAGACTCTCCATAAAAGCCGCAAGAGCGGAGAGCCGTGTCGGGATGATAGTTGTCTTTGCCAGACTCGGGATCAAGCTGCTCGTTTTGCAGAACAATCTGATGCATAATCGAGCGATTTTCCACAAAACGCGTGTTGTTTTTGATGTGGTAGTGGCTACCCGTCACGAAGTAGCGATTGTCTTTCCACCAGCAGAGTCCGCTAAAGTTGGCTTCTCCCATTTTTTGAGGATGGTCCAGGAAGCGAAAGCGTCGACCTTCGGTGTCGAAAATATGGAAAACCGTATAGGCGCGGTCACTCACCAGCACTTTACCGTCAGGCAAAAAAACGGCCCCCGTCGGACCAAAGTCCTCCATCAGACCCATATCCCCGCGCATGTCGGAGGCTTTAACACTGAATTCCTCAGCCACCGAGACCCAGGGAAGAACGGCCAAGAGGAGCAAACCGACCAGAGTTTTACGCATGAAGACCTCACCTTGAAAAAATCTCGTTGAAATTTTTTCTTCGAGCAAAACTTTCCTGCAGGACCTTACGGCGTGCCCGGGACCGTTCCATCCTTCAATCCCAGCCAGGGATCGTGGATGGGCACCCCGAGCACCTCTTCGAATAAGGGGTCGGTGCACTCTTCCAGCCGAGGAGGCTGACTGTGCCCGGCCAACCAACGATGAGCCATTGGGCGTGCGACCCGACGGTAGCGACGAGAATCTTCAATCACCACCTGCTCTCCACTGGCCTGAACCGGCAATCCCAACTGCTGGTTGACCTGGATTTTACTCAGAGGGTATCGACTGAGATCCAGGCTGGGCACTGGCGGGGCCGGCTCACCCAGAGCCTTGAGAAGGGGGCTTTCAATGATGGCTTTACTGGCCGTCAGTCGCGGCTGTGAGGCCAACAGCTCCGGCTGCTGTTGCCAGGAGCGCCACGGTCCGTCCTCATCATTATAGTGCGCCATCGCCTTCTGCCACTCGGGCAAGAAGTCTTCGGGTGTATAAACTCCAGGAAAGGCATCCACCACGGTGCCATCCGGTCGGCAGAGATAGATGACGGTGCTCCCCTTGAGAGTGCGTTGCATGGTGCGGCCGTCGCCGAAATCAATGGTCACCTTGGGGGCGGGTCGCAGATTTTGCCAGGCCAGCTGACAGTTTTGGGTCGCTTGCACGAAACGGGCGTCAGAGAGCAGCACGGCCCTCAAGGTGCGGGCATTGGTTCAACACCAGTCTTCGTCGAGATCTCCAAGCATTTGCAGCACCAGGATGGGCCGCTCACCCTGGCCACGAGCCCTGTCCCAGGGGATCCATTCGCGGCCACCGAGTTGAGGAGTGGCCCAACCGCAACCGGTCAGGCTCAATACAAAAAGCAATTTGCGCAACATGGCCGGACAGTCGCCAGGATTCAGCTTCTATTCCCTGGGGTATGCAAACATCTCGATGAGGATTTTACTGTTCTTTTTCTTGCTGTTGGGCTGCGCTCAGGCGCAACTGCTCTCCAACCAAAGCCTGGGGCGCGAACGCGGAGTCGAAGTTCGTCAATGGACCTACCGCAGCCATGGCATGGCCGTGCGCGGCCTTCTCTTTGTGCCGCCAGTGGCGGCCGGAAGCAAAAAGCCGGTGGTGATTTTCTCTCACGATGGCATCAATGGCATCTCCAAAGAACACAGACTCTCCTCACTGCGCCTGGCCAACGCCGGATTCGTGGTCTTCGCCCCCAGCTACCGCGGGGAAGACGGCTCGGATGGAATGGTTGAGGTGGCCAAGGGCGAGGTCGAAGACGTGCTAGAAGCCATCAAACTGATGGACCAGGTTCCCGAGGCGGACGCGGACCGCATCGCCCTGGCCGGTGCCTCTCACGGGGCGCTGATCTCATTTCTGGCCGCGGCCCGGAATGCCGAAGTCAAGGCGGTGGTGGCCGCCTACGGGGTCATGGATATCTACCGCTGGTGGGACTATCTCAGTCGGGCCGGCAAAATCGGCGGCGATGAAGTCACGCGGCGCACCTATGGGGACGGTCCCGAGTCCCGCCCTCACTCTTTCGCCATTCGCAACGCGGTAGCGGTGGCCAACCGCATCAACTGTCCGGTACTGGTCCTGCAGGGCAAGAAAGACGACATCGTGCCCTGGGAACAGGCCTCCTATATCGAAGCCGCTTTGAAGAAGGCTGGCAAGAACTGTCAGGTCGAGCTCTATCCGGATTGCTTGCACGGCTTTTTAGTCTACGCACCGTACCTGCACGATGTGACTCGGGCAGAACGCGCGCAGACCGAGCGAAGCTGGCGCACCATGCTCGACTTTCTCCATAAGCACGTTTAGTCGTGCTCGGAACTCGCCCCAACCTTACCTGAGTAATAGCGGGAAAGGAAGGCCACGTAGCCCAGGCTCAAGATCAGGGCTGGAATCCACCAGACCAGAGCAATACGCAGGCTGTGTTCGGGAGCACAGAGCGCTTCGGCGCTCAGGTGGGCTCGTTCGGGCAGGGTCGAATACAGCATCACCGGATAAAGCGTGGCCGCCCCGGTCATAATAATTCCGTAGATCAAACCGCTGGAGCCAATCACGGCCAGCCTTTCCCTGTTCCGCTTGAATCCCAGGGCCAGTGCGACACCACCGGCCACAGCCAGGCCAGCATTGACCCAGGCGAAAGGTCGATGCATGAAGCCGCTCAGCAACTCCGGCCGGACTGTCCAGGTCATACCCGTCATCAGAAGAAACAGCGGGATGCTGGCCAGCCACAAACGCCAGGCCAGTTGACGCGAACGGTCGTGGATCGGACCCTCCGTTCGCAGGGTCAAGTAGGTCGCGCCATGGGCGGTCAGTATCAGCACCGCGAAGGCGGCCACGCTCAAGGTGAACCAATCCAGCAAACCGACCTGCCCGGTGACCCGGAAAGTAGTGAAAAAGGTCAGATAGAACGAGCCATCGGGCTTGAGTGGCACGCCGCGGATAACGTTCCCGAAAGCGGCCCCAAAGAGCACGGCCAGCAGCAGATTGCTCAGCCCGAAAACGGCGTCCCAAAAGGTCTGCCAGAGGGGATCATCCAGATGTCCCCCAACTTCCAGCGAGATTCCGCGCAGCAAAATGCACCAGAGCACCAGGAACAAGGCCAAATAATAGCCGGAGAAGACGACCGCCATAAAGCCGGGAAAGGCCATCATCATGACCCCTCCGGTTCCCAGCAGCCAGACCTCGTGCCAGGTCCAAAGTGGTCCGATGGCCCGAATGATCTGCCGCCGTTCCTGGCGATTGCGGGTGACCAGCCAGTGCAGTATGCCGGTTCCAAAATTGCGTCCGTCCAGCACCACGTAGGTGGTCAGCATGAAGGCCAGGATGACATACCAGAGAGCGCTCACGCAGATTCAGGCCCGTGCGCGATCTCGTGAGCAATCAGATACAGAAAGAGAACTCCCAGCACAAAATACAATCCGCAGAAACCGATCAGGGTAAAAATGGCGTCGCCGGAACTAACCACCGGGCTGGAGCCGTGGCTGGTGCGGAATAATCCGTAGACCAACCAGGGTTGGCGACCGAGTTCAGCCGTCATCCAACCCAGGCTGTTGGCGATATAGGGAAACGGGAAGGCCAGCATCAGGGCCCACAGCAAGGGAGTGTTGGTGTAAAGACGCCCGCGCCAGCGCAAGAGACAGGCGAGGCCCATCAAGCCGATAAAGATGGTGCCCAACGTGATCATGATGTGAAACGAGTAGTAGAGCAATTCGATGTTGTCCGGCCACTGGTCTTTCGGGAATTCGTCCAACCCCTGCACGTAGCTGGTGAAGGTGCCGTAGGCCAGGAAACTCAGGACGCCGGGCAATTCGATTGGATTTTCGAGTCGCTGCTCGGCCACGTTGGGCTGACCAATCATGGCCAGGTCGGCCAGGCGGCCGCCGTGAAACCGGCCTTCCATGGCGGCCAGCGTGGCAGGCTGGTAGCGCCCCACAAATTTGGCCTGCTGATCGCCGCTGGGAAATGCCACCAGGATGGAGGCAATCAAACCCATCAAGGTCCCAGCGTTCAAGTAAAGTCTGGACTGCTCTGTGTGAATCTGTCGCAAGGCGTAGAAAGCACCCACCGCCGCCACCACGAACGAACCGGTCACCAGCGCGGCGCACTGATTGTGAGCAAACTGCACGAACACCCAGGGATTGAGCAAATAGGCCCACAGGTCATCGAAGGCCAGAGAGCCGTCGGCGAGCACAGTATAGCCCACCGGATGCTGCATAAAAGAATTGGTCACCAGGATAAAGAGACCCGACAGCCAGCTGCCCAACGCCACGCCCAAAGCGGCTACGAAATGCAATTTTGGACCCAGCCTCTTTTCCCCCCAGATCAGCGCTCCGATGAATGCGCTCTCGAGAAAGAAAGCAAACATGCCCTCCATGGCCAGGGTCTGCCCGATCACACCGCCCGCAAACTTAGAAAAATTTGACCAGTTGGTGCCAAACTGAAACTCCATGGGAATGCCCGTAACCACTCCCACGGCGAAATTTACACCAAAGATCTTGGCCCAAAAGCGTGCCGCCCGATTGTATTTTTCGTCCCCGCTGCGCAGAGCTTTCCATTTCCAATAGACCAAAAACCAGGCCAGCCCCATGGTGAGCTGAGGAAACAAATAGTGATAAGTGATGGTGAAAGCAAACTGAATGCGATGCCACAGGGCCGGATCATTAAGCACGGAATTCTCCGATTCGCCTTTTCACCGCAGCCTACCCTGCCCGGCCAGAAGCGACTATCGGAGAATGCCCTGAGGCCATTCGATCAGAGGGCGTAAGCCTCTGGGCGCAAGTGCCAGCGCGCCCCTTCGGGAGTGTCCTGCACCTCCACACCGGCAGCCAACAAGATCTGACGAATTTGGTCGGCGCGTTGAAACTGTCGCTCGGCCCGAGCCTCGTTGCGCAATTTGAGTAGAACCTCCACGAAGGGCTCGATCGGCTTGCGGGGATCCTGCAGCCCCTTCTGGGCGCTCTCGCCGATCTGGGCCAGCAGATTGCGGAAATGGGAGCGTGCCAGTCCCCAGTGGTGAACATCGCTGTCGCCGCTCCAGTCCACCAGCAACTGCTCGTATTCTAGCAAGGCTTGAGCCGCCCCCAGCCCATCGCCTGCGTGCAAGGACATCTCGAAACGCTGAGCCAGGGGTCGAGCCAGCTCCGTCACCAGGCCCTGAGTGGTGGTCGCCACTACCTCCACCGGCTCATCCTGAACGCTCTGGCCGGGCACAGGTTGGCGCAGCTCCTGCAGAGAGCCCTTGTAGCCGCTGTCGAAGAAGCTGACCTGAGCTTCCCGGCGCAACGTGAAGCCACCCTTGCCATGAACCTCAAAACGGTCGGCGGCCAGATCCAAAACCACAGCCGTGTGCTCGTCCACGCCCCAAATCCAGAGATGGGGTTCCAGCTGGCTCTCCAGAATTCGCAAGCGCCGTTCGCCCAGATAGCAAAAGCGGGTATCGTGGTTGCCCCCCACGGTATTGTTGAAGTGGGGTAGCACCACCGCCGGATAACCTAGTGAGGGCAGGATCTCCAGACCAGGCAGCCAGTGGGGTTCCTGACCCACCTTATAGATCTCATAGACCGGCAGGCACAGCGCACCCACGGCGCAGGCGGCCGCGCTGGCGAAGATAACTACATTGCTGTCCTGCTTGAGCTTTTCCTCAAAGATGAGGGGAACTTCGGAGAGAGACCAGTGTAGCTGGGCGTAGCTGGGACTGCCGGGTCCGGTGAAAAGGTAATTGGCGTTGCGCAGGGTGCGGTAACAAAGCTGCAGCTCCACTTCCGGTTGCCCGGAGTGACGGTAGCTGGCCAGGGTCAGCTTCTGATTGAACGACTGTTGAAAAAATTCGGCAGTTTTGGCGCTGAGGATGTCAGCGTTCTCCTGGAATCCGTAGGGGGTGTCCAACCAGACGCAGCGCGGCTGAGGCAGGCCGGACAGGAGCTGACGATGGACACCCACCAGACTGGGTGCGGTTTCGCCCGAACCCATCAGAACTAATTTACTCATTTGGCTGGTGGGTTTTAAGGCTGAGGGCTGACGACCTGCCGGCGGGCGGCTCCAACCTCCAGGCGCAGGCTGCGCCGCCGGGCTCGGTAAGGTTTGACCAGGCGCTGAGCCAGGTCTTCTGGACGACGTCGTTTTTGCGCCACGCGTTTGGGAGCGACCGACACTGTAGCGGCCGGCAGCAGCTTGAGCGCGGCCACCCGGGCCAGGGCGGCCAGGGCAAAGAGAGCCGAGTAATTGCCGGGGAGCAAGGTCAGCACGGCCCCGCCCAGGGCCGAGCCGAGCAGTCCCGCCGCATTGTTGAAGATGGCAAAACGCGCCAACACGCTGGCCCGGTCGGCCGCCGGCACGGCTTCCAGGTAAACCAGCATGTTGGCCAGTTCGAAGGCGGCCGTGCAGGCGCCGGCGCAACCCTGGACGGCGATACAGAAAGCTAAATGCTTGATGGGAAGCAACCAGAGCAAGGAGATGGCGGCCAAACCCAGGCCGGCGCCTCGATAGAGGCTGGATGCGCCCAGGTTGTCGGCGCGCTTACCCAGCTGAGGCATAAAGGTGACCTTGCAAATCGTGCCGGCCGCCAGGCACAGGGCAGCCGCTCCGTAACTGAGGCCTTTGCTCTGAACCAGGAAGGCGTAGACGAACGGCTCAGCCAGGCGCAAAGCGAACTGACCGCCCAGAAGATAGAGCAGGGGGCGAGCTTTAGGGGTCTTTCGGATCTTTTCCAGCGCCTGCCGGAAGCCCAGCACCGAGTAATTGGCCGGCAGAGGGACGGGCTCACTCTGACGAGCGTAACAGTAGACGCCGACCAGCCGAGCGCAACCGGCGATCGCAAACAGGCTGGCGAAAATCGGAACGGTGATACCAAGGTGCTGGCCGCGGGCCAGCAGCCACGAGGCAGCCATCATGGTGCCCCACTGCACCAGATTGCAGAGGGCGGTACGGCGGGAAAAATAGGTAGCCCGTACTCGGGCCGGGACAATGCTGTCCATCCAGGTGTTCCAGGCCGGTCCCACCGACCAGGCGGCCGCCCAATAGAGACTGACCAGAGTGAAGACGCTCCAGAGTGGCAGGTGGCCCAGCGTGGAGCCGACAGCCAGAGCCAACAGCACCAGACCCTGGAAGGTGGCCATAAACATGGACCAGAGGCGAACCGACGCCACCCAACGCAGCGCGCCGGGCGCCAAATTTTGCAGCACTGCACCGACAAACATCGGGATCGTGCCGATTTGCCCGCTGGCCAGAGCCGACTTGCTCAGCGCCAGAACGTAGGCGGGCAAGAATTCCAAAGCTGACCCGGACATAACGCAGAAAGTCCCACCCTCGCGCGTGATCCAGCGCAAGTCCTGATGCAGGCGATTTTCCTCTTGACAGCTCCGGTAGCCTAGTCTCACTGTTCCCAGAGTATGCAAGACCGATGGGCCATAGGTTACCGAAAGGGAACCATTTCACCAGATTGCACATGGATTCACCCACCACCGGGCCGAATCTTTGCCGATCCTTTCCTGGTGATGCACCAAGATGAGCCATGGATTTTCTTTGAAGACTACGACGGAAGGCGGGGTCACATCGCGGCCAGCCCTCTGCTCGACTTCCAGGCGCGCCCAGCCCTACGGTTGAACTGGCACCTTTCCTACCCCTTCCTGATCGAATGGCAGGGCCAACTGTTCTGTGTACCCGAACAGTTTGAGGCTGGCGAAGTGGCGCTTTATCGATGTCTGGGCTTCCCTGACTGCTGGAAAAAAGAAACAGTTTTGCTGGATGGGTTTGCGGGAGTCGATCCGACGGTAATTTGGTCTGACGGTCTTTGGTGGATGTGGGTCGGAGACCAATCCAGACGAGCACGCGACAACACGTTTCTCTTCTGGGCCCCGACTCTAACGGGACCGTGGCGCCAACATCGCCAGAGCCCCGCAATCCATCGGATCGATCTCGCTCGCCCCGGCGGCCTTCCCTGGCTGACGGAATCGGGCTGGATGAGGCCCGCTCAAAATCGCACCCGCACATACGGCGGCGGACTGCTGGTTTATCAAGTGGACCGGCTCGACCCTGAAATCTATCAAGAAACGGAATGGACGCGTTGGGAACCTGATCCAGGCTGGCCCTACCCGGACGGACTGCACCATCTGTGCATGTCCCACGGATGGACGGTATGGGACGCCAAACGCATTGTGGAGGAACTGTAATGTCGGAAATTCGCCTGGCCATCGTAGGCGTAGGAAACTGTGCCAGTGCACTTGTGCAGGGGTTAGATTATTACAAAAACGGCGACAAGAGCGGCCTGATCCAGGATGAGATTGGCGGCTACACAGTCAACGACATCAAAGTCGTAGCCGCCTTCGACATCGATGAGCGCAAGGTGGGTAAGCCCCTGGGCACGGCTTTGAAGGCCGCACCCAACTGCACACCCTGGTTCACCCGCGACCTGAGCGGAGAAGGCGTCACCGTGCTGATGGGCAACATCCTCGACGGCGTGGCAGCCCATATGGCCGAATATGACGAAGACGTCTCTTTCCGCCCTTCCAATCAGGAAGCCGTGGACGTGGTCAAAGCTCTGCGCGATAGCAAAGCCAATGTGCTCATCAGCTACCTGCCGGTTGGCTCGGAAAAGGCTGCCAAGTTCTATGCCAGTTGCTGCCTTGAAGCAGGCGTGGCCATGGTCAACTGCATGCCGGTCTTCATTGCCTCCGACAAGGAGTGGGCCGACAAGTTCCGCGAGAAGAAGCTGCCCATCGTCGGCGATGACATCAAATCGCAACTGGGAGCCACCATCGTGCACCGCACCCTGGCTCAGCTCTTCGCCGAGCGCGGCATCACCGTCAAGCGCAGCTATCAGCTGAACACCGGCGGCAACACCGATTTCTTGAACATGCTCAGCCAGGACCGCCTCAAGTCCAAGCGCATCTCCAAGACCGAAGCGGTGGCCTCGGCCCTGCCGGCAGAACATAACTCAAAACTGCACATCGGTCCATCCGACTACGTGCCGTGGCTGCAGGACAACAAGTGCTGCTTCCTGCGCATCGAGGGTGAAGGCTTCGCCGGTCAGCCCATCGAGCTGGAATTGCGCCTCTCGGTTATGGACTCGCCCAACAGCGCCGGCTGCGCCATGGACGCCATCCGTTACTGCGCGGCTGCCCTGGACCGCGGTCTGGCTGGCCCGCTGGAAGCCCCCAGCGCCTTCTTCATGAAGCGCCCCCCCGTTCAGCTGACCTTCAAGGACGCTCAGGACGGAATGGAAGAAGTGCTGAAGAAGCCCATGCTTTCCTCAGTCAAAGCCTGAACCGCTTCGAGCTCACAAAAAAAGCCGGTCCCCAATCGGGGCCGGCTTTTTTCATGCCTGATTCACTTCAACCTTTGAGCAGACGGCTCAGCCAGCGCTCCCAGCTGTTCACGGCCCGGGGCCAGCTGTGGGCTTCGGCCAGAATGCGGGCGCGTCGTTTATGCTCTTCGGAGAAGCGGGCTCCAGGTTGGAAGGGCAGTCCCAGGCGGCGCAGGCGGCGGGCCCAGTCGGAGTCCTCGCGCACGCCTACGGCGGCACCGCAGGCCAGCGCCTCCAACAGACTCAGCCCGTAGGTCTCATAGTCACTCAGATTCAGCAGTTGATGGATTTGCCCGTAGAACTGGCCCATCTCGGCATGCTGCAGCGCGCCGAGGTAACGCACGTTCTCGCGCTCAGGACCGTCCTGCATGCCGGCCACCAGCAGTTGACTGGGCTCCTGCAGGCCGGCCAGCCAGTGAAGCGCCTGGTCCAGGTTCTTGATCGGATCATTACGCGCGGCCCAACCATAGACATAGGGAGGGCCGGCCACGGCTTCGCGGGCCGGCGCCACCGAGACCCCGGGCCGCACCACCGTGCCGCGCAGAGCGGGATGATGGCGACGGGCATTGTTCAGATCATGCCAGTGCAGATAGGCGCTGGGATACTTCTCGATCAGTCGGGCTTCACGGTCTTGCCGGATCAGCTCTAGCTCGGTGCGGGCTGTGCCCTTTTGGGCTTGGAGGGTGTGGAACATGATGCCCCCGGGCAGTCCCAACTCATCCAGCAGAGTGGCCGACATCCAGTAGTGAGCGCTGGCGAAATCAAAAGAGCGGCCAATCAACCAGTTCTTTAGCTCGGACTTGAAGGCCCCGAGACAGTTCCAGGCTGCTTCACGAGTCCAGGGCCGATTGGCGCCGCAGGGGAGATGGTGCACCCGCACCAGAGGCGTCAGTTCCTCCACCTGATACACCCCGAAGCCTCGTGTGACGACATCGGTGGGGAAGCGTGTATAGCGCAGAAAACCGAGCAGGAGCACGTTCATACCGCCGGACAGGTCCTGGCCGGGCTGCTCGGTGGGGCAGGTATGATAGCTAATGAGAAGGTGCTTCAAGAAGTCCACGTGAGGCGATAGACAGGCCGCTCCTGTCCGCCCAAGTCATATTTGTAGCGCTCGGTACCGCGCAAGAAATCGTATTCGCAATTGCCGTCCAGGCAGGCCTTCTTGATACAGAAACCCAGCAGCACCAGGCCTGGGGCCAGACTTGCATACTGCGGGTCATAGCCCGAATTGTAGAGGTTGACGACGTTGTTGAAGCGGATCTGGTACATCGAGGCAAGCGGCACCTGACCGTCCCAGAGCACACTCAGCCGCAGCATATCGGCCTGACGCAGAGAATCGGTGAGGGCGCGAAAAAATTCCTCCGAGCCGCCCATAAAATCGGCTTTCTCGGCCGAACTCTGGCGGTGCAGCCTCAGGAACGTCTCCAGGTCTCCCTCGTGGGTCACATGCAGGCCGTGTTGAGCCATTCGTTCCGCTCGACGCATTTTGCGTCGAAGCTCATGGCGATTTTTCTTGCCCAGGCCGGCCAGATATTGCTCAAAGTCGCCGGTCAGACGGACGAAAGGTGATTGGTCAGTCACTTCCAGACCATCCTGGGGCAGGCGTGATTGCAAAGCCCAGGCGTCCGGAGCAAGATTGGGAAAACGCACCGGAGCGTCCCAGCCGGAGGCTTCTTGTCTCAAAGACTCCCAAAACTCCGCAGAAGCACCCAGGCCGTCGAGACGATCTGAAACATCCTGACCGCCCAGCAGCTCCCAGGCGTCTTCGGCTCGATGAAAGAGGACCAAATCGCGATCATTCCATACGCCCAGGCGCAGTTGTCGAGCAAAGGACTTGGCCCAGGGCTGCAAAAAAGTGGGAGTGAGAAATGGGCTGGGACGCGGGTGTTCCATCACCCGCGTCATCCACAGGGAGCGATCGATGTCCCCTAATTCCTCATACCAGCGCCACACGCCAGGGCGGGTTCCTTTCGAGACGAGTTTTTCCTGGCAGGAATCTCCCTGCATGCAAACCGTTTGGGAGCTTTCAGCCTGTTGCAGCGCCCGTGACGGGCACCGCAACCTGGACGACAGCCTGGTGCAGGAGGTGCAGGCCGGCACCGCCCGGGCCTGGCTGGAAGAGCAGGGCCGGGCCTATATGCAGCTGGGAACGTATCAGCTTGAAATTCTCGTTCATCCTGACTGGCGCGGACAGGGCTGGGGGAACTGGTTGCTGCACAGGGCTCTGAGCGAAGCTCCAAGGGTCACGAGCTGGGCTTATGGCGACCGAGCCGAAACGGTAGCCTGGCTGGAGCGCAACCAGTTTGTCAGCCACCGGGTTCTTTCTAAAATGGTGTTCCAGCAAGCCAGGCCGGAACCACCTGACTGGCCGGAGGGCTGGAGCCTGCGCACCTACCAACCTCAAGACGCCGAACCCTGGCATCAACTGCACGTCAGCCTGCAAACTGACCCCAGCCGGGCCTGGTCTCCCCAACGGCTGCAGCGCCAACTTCAGAAAACTTCCCCGGAACGCTTCTGGCTGCTTTTCCAGGGCCAACGGATGCGGGGTTACTTGTGGTTGAAAGAGAATGAAATCTTTCTGCTGGCCCTGTGCCCCTCGTCGCGCGGCCAGGGCATCGGGCGGCGACTGCTGCAATGGGCCATGTCGCAAAGCCGGGGAACCTGGGGATTTTGTGACCAGCCGTCCACGCTCGAACTCTACACGCGGCTGGGCTTCACCGAGGTAGGGAGGGACCGCTGCCTACGCCACTGCGAGTAAACGATCTCTTCGGATTCGTGTCCCTGCTGGGCCAGCGCCTGGTGGAGGGGCGACCCAGTCGGGTCCAGGAAAAGCCTGGGGCGGGCCTGGTCACCGAATTGGATCTTGAATTAGAGCGCCAGTTACGTCCTTACTTGACCGAACTGGTGCCGGGCAGCACCGTGGTGGGAGAGGAAGAGGGGGGAGCCACCTCCGAGTGGACCTGGTGGATCGACCCTCTGGACGGCACCACCAATTTTGTGCACGGCTGGCCGCGCTCGGCCATTTCATTGGCGCTCTACCGAGGCCAGGAACCCCATCTGGGACTGGTGCATGACCCCTACCTGAAAGAGACCTTTTGGAGCCAAAAGGGTGAGGGCAGCTGGTGCGGAGAGCATCGGCTAAGGGTCAGTCAGTGCACCGAGCTGAAAAACGCCATGCTGGCCACCGGCTTCGCGCCCGAGCCCCCCAGCCAGTGGGAAATCTGTCGCAAACTGCAGGCGGCCGGCCACGGTCTCCGGGTAAGCGGCTGCGCCGCACTGGACCTGGCCTATGTCGCCTGCGGACGATTAGACGCCTTTTGGGAGGTTGATTTGAAACCCTGGGATGTGGCCGCCGGACTGCTGCTTGTGCGGGAGGCCGGGGGGGTGGTCAGCGATTTACAGGGGGGGTCGGCGGGTTTGGGCTCGGCCAACTACCTGGCGGCGGGGCCGGGTTTGCAGCCGCAGCTCCTGGAATTCCTAGCTGAGCTTTGAGAAAGTCGGGATAGAATCCGTCGGGACTGGTCTTGACTCCGCCTTCCAGAATCTGCAGATGGTCGGACACCACCCCTCCGGCATAGTAACCCGCCAGACCGCCCAGCACGGCTCCCGGCCAGCCCAATCCGGCGTAGGCCAGACCGCCAGCGGCGGCTGCGCCCGTCAGACGTCCAGCCGTACCCCACCAGGGCTTCTGAGACTGATTGGCGATCCAGGTCTTGCTCTGAGCCGGCCACATCCGTCGATCGGGAACGATCTCCGTGGCTCGTTCTTCGTTCCAGATCCCTTTGCGCTGCAAAACCAGGCCGGAAACGCTGGGCAGCACAGCCGACATCTTGGCTTTATGAAAAAGCTTGGTCCACCGCTGAATCTGCTGCTTCTCGGGCAAAACGGTGTTGAGTAGCACCACCTGGGCGCCCCAGCAAGAGTTGGTCATGGTGTGATACCACTCACCCTTGCGATCTTTCAGGGCCGCCTGCAAAGCGTTCTCGGTGAACTCTTGCTTCTGCTCCTGAGTCAAATCCAGCTTATAGAGGTTAATGCTGCGGCCTTCTTTACGGGTAATGCGCTGCACCCGGTCGCCAAACGAACCGAGCTGGAAGACCACGCCGAAATTGGGTTTCATGCCCTTCTTGGCGCTGTAGGTCTCACCGGGCGGAACCCAGGCCTCCATGGAGACCACCAGCCGATTGTCTTTTTCGCCATCGCTGTTGAGGATGGGCTGTTCCAGCTCGATCACGGCGTAGCCGTGACCTCCGATATATTTCGGAGCGAAGGGCTCCTCGCCCAGGTAAATGTTTTTGACCGTGCTGGGATCGATGACCGTATCGCGAAACCGCGGCGCCCATTGCTTGGGGTCGGCCGAGGTCTCGTCAAAGCCCCAGCGCACGTTCTCCACGTGCAGCTTGCCATCGTCGTCCTTTTTAAGCAGGTGGGCCGGCCGCTGCATCGGATTCTCGGCCATTTTCTGCCACCTGGCCTCCAGTTGAGCTGGAGTGAAGGAGGGGGCCCGCATGATCTTCATGCAGACACTTTAGGCCAGTCCGTTGAAAGAATCATGAAGAAGGGAAGAAGTAAGCCCGGCATTCTCCCATCAATTGCAGGAAGGGCTCGGCCTCGGGACTCAGGGCCGCACCGCGCAGCCGCTCGAGCGAGGTCTGCATGGCCTCGTAGACCTGAGGTGTGCACTGATTGAGATGCTGAATCTGATGGTAGAGTTCGGGATTCTCAGCGGCCACTTCAGCTGCGGTCTTGGCCTGCTTGGCGAAAGTGGTACTGGCGATGGGTCCAAGCCTTTCGAATCCGAGCCCCAGCTGTTTGAGGGCCTGTCCAAAGAGCAGGTTGATGGTGTGACTGAGGCCCAGCAGCGCGCCCATGACCTGATCGTGCTGATCCAGGGGCACCGGGCAGAGGCTCACTGCCGTCTCGCGGAACAGGTCGCAGGCCTGCTGGGTGGCCAAAGCATTGCCGGCATCGCAGACCAGCACGCTGCGGCCGGTCAGGATCACGGTCCCCGGAGCAAACATGGGGTGCAGACTGGTCACGCGGTGACCGGCCGCGGCTGCCGCCTGGAGATCAGCAACCAGGTGGCTCTTGAGCGAGCCGATGTCAAAAATCAAAGGCTGACCCGGTAAGTCCAGGGCCTGTCCAAGGGTCTCGGGAAGCATGGCCAGGGGGGTGGACAGCACCACCACGTCCCAGCTTTCCGCTGAGGCTGACGCCAGATCCCGGAATTCACCCCCGGAGGGATCACAACTGGCCACGGTGTGACCCTGACCGGCCAGGAACTGCCGCAGCCAGGCGCCCATGCGACCGGCGCCGCCCAAGATCAGAATGCGCTGCAGATCGCCCTTGTGAGTGACCGGTTGGTGGGCAACCTGAGTGGCCACGGCCGCCTCGATCAGTGACTCCAGAACAGATTCAGCCAGGCCTGGATCAAAACCCAGTTCGCTGGCGGATTGGCGGGCTCGCTGCATGACGCTGGCTTCCACCCGGAAATCCCGGATCGGCAGACCCGCCCGGCGCTTGGCCTCGCCGATGGAACGGCTGGTGCGCAGCCTCTCGGCAATCTTTTCGAGAATTTCGCGGTCCAGGTGGGCCACCTGTTGACGGAGTTCATCCAATTCTTGCTGCGGGTCGCTCATGAGCAGCCCACTTTTGCCGCCGAACCCGGTCGTTCCCGCTAAGCGGCCACTTTATTGGGGCATGAAGACGCGGAAGCTGGTCCCGTAATTGGTAATCTGATTGCGCATCAAATCGCTGGCTTCCTTACCATCGCCGGTGGCAATGGAGATGTGTCCGTGCTCGTGGCCCGCTCCCCGGTCCCAAACCACGATGGCGCCCGCCGGCAGCTTGGGAAGATCAGACTGGCTGACCTTCATCTCCTTGACTTTGGGATTCTTGGCCAGCTGATCGGCGGCCATGTAGGCGCTGGCTCCACTCACATTGATTCCAATCTTGGCCAGATCTCGGCCCACGTCGCGGTAGCAAAGCCCGCCGGAAGAATCACCGTTGCTGGCCTCGGCCCGGGCAATCTCGGCCAGTTTGCTGCCGGTAGCGGTCGCTCCAGGCATCCCGGCTGTGGCTGAAGCACCCGCCCCGGAGGACCCACCGCCCGAGCCACCCGCGCCAGAAGCAGCACCGGACGAGCCGGAAGCAGATGGAATGGCGCTGCTGGAGCCAGACTGACCGCCTCGATTGGCCATCAGTTGAACCATCAACTGCATCAACTGCATCAAGGTCTGATTCATCATCATCTCGGTGCGCAGCAATCCCTGCGTCATCGGATCCACAGCCCCGGGCTGCCCGAACGGAGAAAGGCCGGATGCGGGCGCCAGACCAGAACCGCAACGACAGCTGGCCGCGTCGCTCAATGAGGGAGCGCTGAAGGTGAGACTGGTAACCGTCAGATTGAGGCCGGGCGCACCAGCCTGATTAAGAGTTGCCAAGGGATCCATGTTGTCTTACCTCCGAGCCTGGTCTGACCTTTAGATTACTGAGTGCGGCATAAACAAGAATAAGACCAGGCTTGGAAATGTAAACTTCATGTTACAGTGCCAGCAATAATTCCAGTACTCTTTCGGCTTCCAGTAGATGCTCAAGACAGTGGTCGGGCAGAAATTCCTGAAGGTCGGCCTGTGAATAGCTGCCGGTGGCTACGGCCAGAACCCTGGCTCCGCAGGCTCTGGCGGCGTTGATATCGTGATGGGTGTCGCCAATAAACCAGGTGCGCTCGGGTCGAAAATCGCGCCCGTAATGCTGGCGGGCTCGCTCCAGCGCGATTGGACCCAGTTGATTGCGGTCTGCGCAGTCGGAACCAAAAGCCCCCACCGGAAAGTATGGATTGAGTCCGAAAACGTCCAGCTTCATTCGGGCGGTCACTTCCAGATTACCGGTCAGCACCCCCAGATGGAGTTCCGGATGCTCGTGCAGCAACTCCACCAGCGCGTCGACCCCCGGTTCCAACCGAGAATCCTGCTTACGCTCCAGCAACTGAGCGGCCAGCAGCTGAGGGTAAATCTGAAAAATCTGACGCTCGCATTCCTCCCAGTGCTCCACCGGCAGGTCCACTTCCTGAAACATGGCGCGTACGATATTGGGGTCGGTCTGGCCCGAAGGCGGCACCTTGCTCAGTTGAAAAGGCCGTTGCAAAACCTGAGCCAGCGCCTGACTGAGAGCCACCATGCCTGAACCGCCGGTTCGAAGCAAAGTGCAGTCGATATCAAAAAGAATCAGTCGGAAGTCGGACATGGCACCGTGAGCAGGTTCTTGAGGTCTTGAGCTAACGAGAAAACCTCCAGAACCGGGTAGCCCTCGATCACGGCCCGCTCACGCTCGGCGGACGTATTATAACCCCAGGCGGCCAGACCGCATGCAGCCCCGGTCGGACGCACCTGGTCCAGGTTCTCCACCAGGTCATCAATGAAGAAAATCTGAGCCGGGGTGACCCCGTGTTCGCGGCACAGAGCCTGAATCTGGTCTCCCTTATGCAGGGCCAGCTCCCTCCCGTAAATGGGCAGATCCAATCCAGCTGAGGCCAGTAAAGCCTGAGCCGAGCGGGTGTCCTTGGTGGTGCAGACCACGATGGTGTCAAACACCTTGCGCAACTCCCCAAACTGTTGCAAAAGCAACGGGTAGGGCTGCTGAAAAGAGGACCATTCGTCCCAATGCTCATCTCGGGTCTTTTCGCGCAAAGCGTAGAAGGCTTTGGCGAATTCAGCCATCTCATAAGCCTTCTGCTGTTGGAGTTGCTCGAATTCAGCTTTGGGGAAATGGGTCAGATCCCGTTCCGGGTCGGCCATAGCCAGCTGCAAAATCAGCAAAAAATCGCCACCCGTGCGCACCAGCCAGCGGCCCCGGCGAAAGGGGGCCTCAAGATCGGAGCATGGTAGGCCGGTCATTTCTGTGTAGACGCGGCGGGCCATCACAAAACACTCGCCTACGCTGTCCCAAATGACTCCATCAAAATCTAGTGCGAGAACCCGTTTCATTTCAACACCTCAGCCGCTTTACGCAAACGCCGCACGCAAACTTCCCGGCCCAAAACCTCCAGCATCTCGAACAGTCCGGGACCGCCACCCACGCCAGAAACTCCCAGTCGGACCGGATGAATCAGAGCGGCGGCGCCCTGCCCCCTGGCTTCGCAAAGCTCCCGCAGACTGGCCTCGAGCTCGACCGCAGTCCAGCCCGGCAGCGCCTGCAACCGATCAGCGAACTCGCGCACCAGCTCACCCGATTCAGGTTTCCACCGCTTCCTGGCGGTTGTTTCGTCAAAACTCTCAGGATCCTGATAAAAGTAGCTGGCTCCACCCACAAAATCCGGAAGCAAGCTACAGCGCTGCTTCATCAGGCCGACGACCCGCACCAGGTAGTCGCGCTCGGGAACCGGCAATCCGGCTTTGGTAAACCACTCAGGCAGCAAATCCGCGATGGCCGTATCTTCCATGGCGAAGAGATGCTGCTGATTGATGTGGCGAAGTTTATCGAAGTCGAAAACGGCCGGGGACGGATGCACCCGCTCCAAGGCGAAGACTTTTTCCATATCCGAAACCGACCAGACCTCGCGGTTGTCTCCGTTACTCCAGCCTAGAAGAGCCAGAAAGTTGAGCAGGCCGGCGGGCAAATAGCCCTGCTCGCGATATTCATTGACAGAGACATCCCCATCCCGTTTGGACAGCTTTTTGCCCTGAATATTGACCACCAGCGAAAGGTGGGCGAAGCGAGGTGGGGTCCAACCCAGGAAACGATAAAGCAGCAGGTGCTTGGGAGTGGATGTGAGCCACTCTTCGCCGCGAATCACGTGAGTGATCTCCATTTCATGGTCGTCCACCACTGCCGCCAGGTGATAGGTGGGAAAGCCGTCCGACTTCAGAATCACCTGGTCATCCACCTGATTGCTGTCAAACCGCACATGGCCGCGCACCAGGTCGTCAAACTCCAGGCTCTCGCCCACCGGAACCTTCATACGAATGACGTGCGCTTCGCCAGCGTCCGCCCGTTTCTTGGCCTCAGCCACATCATAATCGCGATAGCGGCGATCATAGCCACCGTGATTCTGACGCATCTCAGCCAGTTCTTCGGCGGTGGCAAAGCAACGATAGGCCAGGCCGGCCTCCAGCAGCTGGTCGGCATATTTGCGATAGATGGGTAGGCGCTGGCTCTGAGTGTAGGGTCCATGTTCACCCTCGGGCTGGCAGCCGACCCCTTCATCGGGGTAAATATCCGCCCAGCGCAGGTTGTCCAGGATGTTGTCTACAGCGTCGGGCACCAGCCGAGTGCGGTCGGTGTCCTCTACCCGCAATAGAAATTTTCCCCCGTGGCGACGCGCCAGCAAATAGTTGTAAAGGGCCGTGCGCAGTCCTCCCACGTGCAAATAGCCGGTGGGACTGGGTGCAAAGCGAACTCGGATCATAAGGACTCCTTAAAGGGGGACTGGATGTTGTTCCAGCATGCGCTGGAGGATGACCTCGGCCTGCTCAAATCCACCCGCGCCAACCAGGCGGTGGGCGAGAGTGGGAGCGACCATCTTCTGAATGTCGTCGGGGATCACATAATCGCGACCTTCCAGAGCAGCCCAGGCCAGACTGGCTCGAAACAAGGCCAGCGAACCACGGGGACTGGCACCCAGGCGCACCCCGGCCTGACGCCGAGTGGACTGGACCAGCTCCACGAGGTATCTGCGCAACTTGGGCTCGACCCGAACTTTTTGCACCTGCTCTTTCAGGGCGGCCAGCTCCTGTGTCGTAACAATCGGCTGTAGCCGCTGGAGTGCGCCCTCCTGAGCGTGGGTCTCGAGCATACGCACTTCCGAGTCCAGGTCGGGGTAACCCAGGTGCAAGCGCAACAGAAAGCGGTCAAGCTGCGCTTCGGGGAGTGGAAAGGTGCCTTCAAATTCAACCGGATTCTGGGTGGCCAGCACCATGAAAGGACGCGGCATTGGATAGCTGTGGCCGTCCACGGTGGCCTGACGCTCTTCCATGCACTCCAACAAGGCCGACTGTGTTTTGGGGGTGGCTCGATTGACTTCATCCGCCAGCACCACTTGATGGTGGACCGGACCCGGGCGGAAGCTAAATTCGCCTTTTCCTGGATGAAAGATGCTCACACCCACCAGATCACCGGGCAACAAATCTGGCGTACACTGGATGCGGGCAAAGCTGCAGTCTAAGGAGCGGGCGATGGCCCGGCTGAGCATGGTCTTGCCCACTCCGGGAACATCATCCAGCAGCAGATGGCCTTCGCACAGCAGAGCTACAGCCACCGTTTGTACAGCCGAGCGCTTGCCGAGGATAACTTGTTCGACCTGATCGCAGAGCTTCTGGCCAAACTCCTGAACTGTGGACGGCAAGTGGTTAGCGACCGAGCGAGACGTCCCGCAACGGAGCGCTGGATGCGTTTTCTGTGGGCTGGTAGGTCTGGATCAGGGCCTCACTGCCCGGATAGGCGTGGAGATCAATGTTGATCACGCGACCGCCGTGAGCGATGACCGGCTTGCCGTCATGCGGGAGCGGGGTGTGGCCCACCACCAGACCCTCGACTGCCATGCCCATCAGCATTTCATCGATTTCTTCGGAACTGAAGGGGGCCGTGCGAGATCCGGTGCAGTAGTCAAAGCCCCAGACCTTGCGACTCCATAGAAATGCTTCCTTGGCGCGGCGATAACCGGATTCAGGCAGTGCCACGATCTCTTCGATGGGACGCCAGAACTCACGGTAGTCCGGCACGGTATGAGCGAAAAGACGATTATTGACAACCACGCCCAGACGCAGATACTGGCGTAAGAAGGCGCCCATTTCCCCGTCCATCTCTTCTTTCCAGCGAGCCAGGCCTTCGTAGCCCTGGATGGTCGCCTGCCCGCCCTGCACGTACCAGTTCAGAAACTTGAGGACGCGCTCGACCTGTCCCGGCCCCAGGCCAAGAGCCTGAATTGCGTGTTTGACCTGAATACTGTGACCCATGTTGGTGAGGAATTCGTCCAGGCGCTCCACTTCCAGGAAAGAGAAAATCTGATGAGCTTCCAGCATCATCTCGTCGTGGTTGCCCAGGATAGTGTAAAGGTTACTCTTGAAACCTGGAACCGTGAGTCTCAGCTGCTCCAGTTCGCGATGCAATGCGTAAAGTAGTTCGAGGATCTTGCGCGAGCCGCGCGGCCACTCATCGTCCGGGCCTTCAAGCGGCTCATTGCGCCAATCGACGTAGTCACCAATAAGGATCAGGTCAACCTGATTCTGTTGGGGATTCCAGGCGTAAGTGCCAGGCAGGAGGAGATCAGATTCGCGCATGAGGCGAACCAGACGGTAATAGTCACCGTGCAGGTCTCCGATGGCGATCAGCGTCCGCATGGGTGCCTCGGCTCCTTCAGTCGCCTCGGCCGACTTCTCCTCACTGGCCGGGTCCGACTTGGTTTCCTCGATTGTACTATCCATGCCCTGTAATCTGTCTCTCCTCAATGGCTCACCGCTCATTCTGGCAGAAACTGTACAACTCCTTGCTGCTTCTCTGCTTAATCCTCAAACGGAAGGACGGTTGAGTCAAAATTGCCCGGACCCTCCTCCAGGCGCTCCAGTGGTTCCAAGGGAAATCCCCAGCTCTGGGACCAACGCGCGCGGTTGGCGACGAGGGGCCCACGGCCGGAAACGACCACCACCAGGCCAGTGCCTTGATAACCGACGCTCGCCTCGAAAACGTTCTTCAGGCTGACCCGATCGCGGTCGTAACTCCGGCTTCGACGATGAAGATTGGAGACGGCCACCCCGCCCGGATTCAGGCGCCTCTTCACTAGCTCGTAAAACTGGCGGGTGCGCAAGGGGCCCGGGATCTCCAGGCCGTCAAAGGCATCCAGCACGATCAAATCATAGGGCTGGCTATTTTTCTGAAGAAACTCGCGGGCGTCCGAAACAAGGGTCCTGCATCGCTGGCTTTCCCTGTAGCCGAAGTATTGCCGCGCCAGTTTGGCGATTTCCGGATCCAACTCGATGCTGTCCACCTGAAGTTGAGGAAACTGGGCCAGCAAAGCTTTGCTCAGACTGCCTCCGCCTAAACCGACGACCAGAGCTCGCTCCAGTTTTTCAGGATAAAGGGTGCCCAGCATTTGCAGACGGCTATACTGGTGCAATAAGTGATCCGGCCGACGCATGTCGCAGCGCGACTCCTCCACGAAGACCTTGCCCTGGCGTACCTTCAGAATCCGCTCGTAACCGTCCTGAACCACCTTCAGTTCATTAAAGGGGCTGCGTCTTTGCGCCAGCACCTTTTCACGCTGAGCCCAGGCCAGGCCGCCCCCGATCCAAAGTAGAAACAGTCCGACCCACAACAGCAATGATCCGCGCACACCCCGCTCCAATTGTCTGGCAGGCCTTCAGCCAGCGACTGCCAACTCTTGCTTCATGAAACTCTGGCTGCTGCGCCTCTTGCTCGTCCTCAGCCTGGCTCCTCTGGCCCTGGGCACGGACATCAATATTTCCATCTATAACTATACCGGCAGCCGAGTGGTGATGTATCTGAACTATCAGTGGTACGCTGTGCTCGACCCTCAAGAGTATCGGGGTCTGACCGTACCCTGGAACGAATGGGTCTATCTCGATTTTTACCGCTACCCCAACGGCTCCATCAATTCGGCCCACCATGAACAGTTGAGTCTGGGAAAGTACAATCCGACCCAAAACATCTACTTGTATGAGAATATGTTGCCATGATGATCCCCCCTGCAGGCTCGCCCGAGCCACGTGCCGCCCTTGTGCGAGTTCAAGCGACTCCGATCAAACCTCAGAGGCCGGCCGAAGCCCCCACCTTGGAGGCAGTCGATAGCACGCGAGTTTCAGGGCTGGCCGCCCCGGGACCACAGCGAAGCTCCTCCGGGGTCACTGGCTGGCGCAATGACTATGAAGGCCAGCTCGGCCTTTCAGAAAGCGCCCTGTCGTCTCGCAAGAGTGCCCTGAAAGCGGGCGGACCCGAGATGCTCTATCGGATGTATCCGCTTCTTTTTCAGCAAGATTTGCAAGGACCCTACCAAACCTTGTCTCGCCTTCTCCCCGAAAAAGGTCCCGAAATCGCACTTGCGGGGGACTGCCATCTCGGCAATTTCGGCACGCTGCGAAATCAAAACCGCGATCTGGTCTGGAGCCTGAACGACTATGATCAGGTGGGCAAAGGTCGCCCGGAGTTGGATTTGTGCCGAGCCGGCGCCAGTTTAGTGTTGCTCTGTCGTGAGCGCGGCTGGAGTCACAGAGTGGCCGGGCAGCTGGTGCGAGAACTGACCCACCAGTACACCAAGCACATCAGCCAGTATTGCCAGGAAAAACCGGGCCCGGTGCTGGGAATCCGGAAGGACGAGGCCGAGGGACCGGTTCACAGCCTGCTCAAAAAGGCCGAGCGCCGAAGTCAGGAGGACCTCCTGGCCAAATGGACCCAGATGGGTCAGCAGGGCACTCTCAAGTTCAAGTTGGGTGAAGAACTGCGCAAGCCCGATGAACAGCAGCAGGCCCGTCTGGACCAGCTGCTCCAAGAAATTCGGCTGCCGGCCACCGTCAGACTCCTGGACCGCTGCTGCCGACTGGACGCGGGAGGCAGCAGTTTAGGCTTGGAGCGCTACTACCTGCTGGCTCAAAAAGAGGGCGAAAGCCTGCCGGTGGTGCTGGAACTCAAGCAAGTTCTGCCTTGCGCGCTGGCGACTTCCGACCCCGACCCGAAGAAATGTGATGCTCAGTTACTTCAAGACGGCTTCAAATGGCTGGGGGCGCCCAAGGACAACTGGCAGCGGGTGGTGCGGGGCGACAATGGGGTCTATTTGCTGCGCGAGCGGCAGCGGGCCCGAGACGCTCTAAAAACAGAAGACCTCAGCAGTGAAGACGCCCATAAAGTGGCCAAACATATGGGTCAACTGTTGGCCCAGGCTCACGCTCATGGTGCCAGCCCGACCAAAATCAGGGACTGGATCGACGGCCGTGAGGACGATCTGGCCGGCAATTTACTCAAGTTTTCCAGCAGCTACGCCGAGCAGGCAGAACAGGACTACGCCGCCCTGTTTAAGTAACCAGATGCTTAGGCAGAGGCAGGCTGATGGCGTAATCGCCTCGGATCTCTCCGACATCGTAAATACAAACCGGCTCCTCAACCCCTTTGACCTTCACGCGTAGATGGCCGTCCACCCGGGCCAAGCCATCCAGCTGCTTGAGAGTCTCCTCGGAGATGAGAAGCTGTCGACCCAAAGTGAAAGACTGAATGCGCGCGGTCATGTTGACAGCGCTTCCCACCACGCCGTATTTCATGCGAGTAGCCGAGCCGATGTTGCCAACCACCACCTCGCCGGTATTGACCGCGATACCCATCTCCATGGCCGCCACCCCGATGGCCAGACTCTCTTGATTAAATTCGTCCATGGCCAGCTGCATGTCCAGTGCGCAGGCCACGGCCCGCTTGGCGTGGTCGGAGCAGGCTAAGGGGGCTCCAAAAATCACCAGAATCGCGTCCCCGATGAACTCATCGATCGTTCCGCCGTACTTTTCAATCACCGGCGTCATACGAGCCAGATAGCGATTGAGCAGATCCACCACCTGGGCCGGGGTGGAACGCTCGGACATGGGCGTGAAACCGCGCAGATCGCTCATCAGAATGCTGACTTCGCGGGCTTCGCCCCCCAGGTTCAGGCCCTCCGGGTGCTCCAGTAACTGGTCAGCCACCTGATCGGTCAAAAACCTGCCCAGAACACTGCGGATGAAATGACTGCGCTTCTCCAACTCGGAGTTGAGCCGCCTCAACTCAGCCTTACCCTCCAGCAATGCCTCCTGCAAAGTGAGCACATCGATGAGATTGAGCTCATTTTGAGCCCATTGAGCCAGGTCCAAAAAGGCCCGTCGCTTTTCCTCGGTCACTTCGTGCGGAGTGGTGTCCATCACACAGAAAGTCCCGATGTTCAGACCTTCCGGGGTGCTCAAGGGATGACCCATGTAAAAACGGATCTTGGGCGGGCCGGTCACATTCGGATTGTCAGCGAAGCGGGGCTCCTGGAGAGTGTCCGGACAGATGATGGGTTCCATAGAAAGAATCGTGTGGGAACACAGCGAGCTCTGCCGAGGAATCTCGGTGAGATTGAAGCCGCACACGGATTTGAACCACTGGCGCTGACCATCCAGAAAGGCCACATAGGCGATGGGCACTTCCAACGACCTGGTGGCCAGACGGCTGACCCGATCGAATCGCTCCTCGGGGGGTGTGTCCATCAACTGACGCGCATACAGGGCGGCCACCCGCTCGCGCTCGTTAGCAGGCATCTCCGCGTAGGGCATCTATTCGGGCGTGGTCACGCGAGCGGCGGCTTCAGTCTTGTGGGAAATATTCATGATCGTTTCCCAGCATTCGACGAAGGCCGAGACGATCTGGGGATCATACTGAGTGCCGGCCTTGCTCTGAATTTCGGCCCGGGCCGCTTCCGGCTCCAGTGCTTTGCGATAGGGTCGGTCCTGGGTCATGGCGTCAAACGAATCGGCCACGGCGATAATACGGGCCCACAAGGGAATCTGAGGGCCAGCCAGGCCGTCCGGATAACCTTTCCCGTCCCAACGTTCGTGGTGATGGCGTACGCCTTGCAGGGCAGCCTGCAAAAAGTGAATATTGGCCAGCATTTCGCTGCCAATCGAAACGTGGGCCTGCATCTGCTTCTGCTCATCCGAGCTGAGGGCGCCCACTTTCTGCAGCAGACTTTCGGCCACACCGATCTTGCCAATGTCGTGCAACAGCAGACTGAGTTGAAAATCTCGGTTGTCGGGAAGAGTGGGATCCACCCGCCGAGCGATTTCATTGGCGAAAAGAATGACCCGTTCCACGTGCGACTCTTTGTGAGCGCCGCGCATGTCGATCTGCTGGACCAAGGCCGTGATGGTCTCCAGAAAAGTGCCTTCCATGGTGCGGTACTTGTCCTCCAGGTGGCGGCGCTTGACTCGCTCCGCCTCCAAAGCCGCATAAAGCTCTCGCGAGTATTCAAACATTCCAGCCCCCCCGGCGGGCTGCTTGCGCTGGGCCTCCTCGGGCGAAACGGGAGTGAACTCGGTGAGGTGAATCTCAGGGGGGTCAAGGGGCAGCCAGACCCGCACTTCAGTCCCTTTGCCCAGTTCCCCGGCCAGAGTGATTTTGCCATTGTGCGACTCGACGATGTGGCGCGTAATGGCTAACCCCAGGCCGACGCCTTCCACTCGACGAGTCAATACATCGTGGGCCTGATAGAAGGGCAAGAAAACGTTCTCCTGTTGAGCACCCGAGATACCCACACCGGTATCGGTCACGGTGAGCTGCAAACCATCCTCCACCAGCTCGAGCCCAATCTCAACCCGGCCGCCCTCCACATTGTAGTGAATGGCGTTGCGCACCAGATGGTGGATGGCCTCACGCAGGCGTGGTTGATCTCCCTGGATCAGCGGCAGATTCTCAACCTGTTGGTGCACCCGAATTTCCACGTTCTTCTTAGCCGCTTGAGTTTCGAGCTCCCGCGTCACGGAAAGCACCAATGCTCCCAGGTCAGCCGGTCGCAGCTCGAAGGGGGCTACCCCGTTGCGCACGGCGTGATAGCTGAGCAATTCTTGAATGAGCGACTCCATCCGGCTGGTTGCCGCCGCCAGACTGACGCTCACGCCAGCCAGCTTCTCTTCTTTGGTGCCGGGTTGAGCGTCGCGCAGCATGCGATTGAGCAAGTGACTGCTGGCTTTGATGGCGGTCAGAGGAGTGCGAAGTTCATGGCTGACCAGAGCCAGGAACATATCCTTCATTTTCTCGAACTCTTGCAGGCGAGCGTGCGCATCCTTCAATTGCTGGCTTTTCCGCTCATCCTCGCGGCGCAACTGAGCCAGATGGCGCGCATACTGCAGAAGTTGCTGGCGCTCCAGGTCGTGGAGCGGCTTGGCCTCCATTTCCGAGGTGGGGCCGAGCAGGTTGGCCACGCAGCGCAGCAGGTTCATTGGGGTCAAAGGCTTTTCCAGGATTTCATCCGCATCCAGGCGCTTCTTTTCTTCCTCGGTCAGGTCGGGAAGAACCATAACGACCCGCCGAGTCTGTGGCGACAGACGCAAAATTTCCTGACATAGAGTAGGACTCTGTTTCACCAGGTCGGCATCGATCAGCGCCACATCAATGGAGTGTTGCTGAATGCGCCTCAGAACTTCCTCAGGAAAACTGGCGTCAACCACCTCGGTTTCGGGAGTGGACAGGGCGCCAAGCGCGATTTTGCGCGTCAGGACGTCTTCATCGGCAATGAGAATTACTTTCACGGCCTGCTCGATTTCTACCCCCAGGCCGGCTGTCCTACTTGGCTCCGGGCTCCGGCTTGGGCTCAGGCTTGGGCTCTGAGGGAACGTTAGGGTTCTCGCGGTCGGCCGAAAAATCCACAGAAAAGACGTTGTCCGAGTCTCTTTCGTGCAGTTCGATGGCCGACTTCTGGCCGGGCTGCAGTAAAACGGTGGCGGTGCGCTGGAGCACCATCTTAGGCTCGCTGGCCGAGCATTTTACGAAGAAATTCAGCATAATGCCATCCGGAGTGGTGCCACTGGCATAGTGCCACTTGGGCACAATCCCCAGCGACAGGTTGATGTTCTCCATCTCGACCTGAAAGTCGCTCTTCTCGCCTGGTTCCATCCGCACGTCAAAATCGCGCTCAAAGGTCTGGTCACGGACCTTCCCATGAAACTGGCCTCGAACCACCACCGGCGACTCTTCGGCGAATACAGTCAGACTCAAAAGTAGTAGAAACAACAACCTGAACATAGGCCGGGCAATTCTCATCGCGAACTAATTTTCCCCCCATCTGGATCCAGAGGTGTCCGCCAGATAACGAGCCAGCACCTCGCGGGCCCCCCCGGGAAGCTTCTTTAGAGAAGCCAGAGCCTTCTGGTAGGCAACTCCTTCGCGAGTGATTGCCTTCTTGAGCTCAGCCTGATTATGGTCGATCTTGTTCCAGTCGGGGTGCTGCTGGGCAAACGTGTGACCGGCAGGGCTCTTGCCGGGCGCTTTGCGCCAGGCCTGAATGGCCTCGGCCTCAACGTCCGCCAGACTGGCCACCGAGCGACTGGCGGCGTGACTGTACATCGTGCCGCCTCCCATGTAGAGATATAGGGCCTCATAGTAGAGTTCGTTCCAGGCATTCAGGTCTTTCATGGCCTGAACCAGGCCTGGCTTATCTTTCAAGAGTGGCTTGTCGGCATCCAGGCGAATGCGGGCATACCAGGCCGCCACTGAGTCGGCCTGGACTTCGTTCAAGCTGGCGTGTTCATTTGCCCACTCGGAGAAACCAGGGTAGCCCATCTTAAGCAACTGCTCGCGACCGGGGGTGGGGGCATTAAACTGGGGCAGCTCCTGGGCCCAGCCCACCGTAGCCAGAAGGCCCATCAGCAACAAGCGCTTGATCATAAGGGCAACATCTCGGCCTGGGGAGCAACCTGCTCGGGCTCGGGGGCGACGTCCTTGAAACTCAGCGTGCCAAACATCAAATCCGCCACAGGCAGCACCACGTTGTAGTTGATATTGGAGCGATTGTGGTGGCGACGGTGATGCTCGATCAGGAAACGAAACCAGCCTTGATGACGGAACCGAAAGTCGTCCGGGCAGTGGATATACCAGTGCATCAGTTCGTAGGCCAGCACGTAGCAGGCCGTTCCCAGAGCCACTCCCAGGCCAGCTGCGACCCCGAGCGCCCAGTAGACACTGAGAAAGAGAGGGGTATGTAGGAGCCACAAAATCGGCATGAAGGAGGTCTCGAAAAGATGATAGTCCTTCAGCTCCTCTTCCTTAGCGAAGAACTTGCCGGGCGCCCGACGTTCGGAATGATGCATCACGGCGTGACGATCATGGGGCGTGCGCATAAAGCGGACGCTATGCATGAAGTGCTTGTGCACCACCCATTCGATGACGCTACCCAACCAGATGGCGAAAACAAAGGCGATAATGAAGACCACGACAGCACCTCTAAGCGAAAGGGTTACTCAATTCGGGGTGGCGGCGCTGAATGACCCGCTCGAACGCGTCCAAAAGATCGGGATCGAAGTGAGTTCCACGCCCCTCCCTTAAGATAGCCTGCACTCTCTCCACGGGCATTCCTGCTTTGTAGGGCCGCTCAGCATGAAGGGCATCGAAGACGTCCGCGATGGCGATAATGCGGGCGGCGTAGGGGATATCCTCGCCTTTCAGGCCGTCGGGATAGCCCGATCCATCCCACTTCTCGTGATGACCTCGGACCGTGGGACAAAGATGCCGTAGCGATTCGATAGGGTAGATCATCTGCTCACCGATAATCGGGTGCAGCTTCATCAGCTCATACTCTTCGTCAGTCAGCTTACCCGGCTTGTATAAAATCTCGGGAGGAATACGGGTCTTGCCGATGTCGTGTAACAGACCCGCCTGTCGCAGATCCTGTGAGCCCAGCCAGTCGCTCATTTTCTCCAGCTTGTTTGGCGGAGCCTGATCCAGCATCAAAGCCATTTCACCCGTATCTTTGAGCAAGGCGCCCAACTGAACCTGACTGCGGGTTTTCTTGTCGCTCAAGCCGACCTCATCAGCCAGGTCCATGGCCAACTCCAACACCCGGGCCGAGTGCGCGAAAGTGAATTCACCGCCCAGTTTAAGCACCAGACCCAACGCGTTGACAGCATCATCGCGACTGAGCTCGCCTAATGAATCCAGGCGATAGGCCTTCTTCAGCAGCGACTCCATGCTGTGCCCCGCGTGACGATTCATCAATTCGGCCAGCTGCTTGCCTTCAGGCTGGTGACTCATGCGCAGTCCCACTTTTAAGGCTTCGTCAGTTTTGGCCAAACGATAGGCCTCCAGACGCTGAAGCTCCATCTTGGTGTCGGACTGGGTGCGACGCTGGCTCTGGAGATGCTGCTGATCCTGCAGATGTTGAGCGCTCTGGCCGCCCTGCTGATCGCGCTCGCGCTGCTGTCCCCCGCTCCCGCCACTCCCACCGCCCCGATTGGAGTGGTCATTAACTTCTTCGACCGCGCCGCCGGCGCTGGCGCTGGGATGAGGCGGGCCTTCTTCGCGCTTCTTGGTATTATTGCTGGCCTCCGCCTGATGGAAAGCCTGCACCAGGGCGCCGCTCTTCTCCAAACGCTCCAGCCGGGCGTCATCGTCCCTCAGGCGGCTATGATGGTCCTCGCTTTGATCGAAAAAGAGCGGACGTTCAGGCTCCTTGTTGGTAACCGGAGGCAAAGGCTTACCTTGCTTCAGACGGTTGGCCAGATCATCCAAAACCGGAGAATAAATCGGACTCTCGGCCGTGGCCACACGCCCGCTGGAGAGGCGGGCTCCGTTGTCCGGCGCCGGTGCATCACCCCAACCGGCCGCCACATTAGGCAGTGACGGCTTCTCCTGGGCCATAGGCCTGGATGTCTTTTGAGGGGCCGCTTGCTCCGAAGCCAGAGGCTTTGAGATCTGCGTCTCCACGGGCGACTCGGGAGCCTTCACTGGCGGCGGGGGCGAGTAGCCAGCATCAGCTCCATCTCGCTTGCCGACCGAGCCGGAGAGCACAGCCCCCATTCCTCGCGATTCAATAATTTCCGACTTGCCACTGACCCGTCCGGCCCCAGGCAAACTGCTGACGCTTGCGCCCGCAACCGGCGAGATGCCTCTTTCCTTGTCCTTCTGCTCTTCTTGATGGCTGCGTCGCTGAGACTCCTGGCTCTTGGGCGCATCCTGAGGGGGTTTCTGAGGGGCCATCAGGCCTTGGCCTACCACCGCCTGAAAAAGCTGAGTGGCTTTGGGGGCCGTGGCCGGCGGGGCCGGCTGGGCAATGGCTTCCACCGTCTTCTGCTGCTGACTGCTGATCTCACGAAGTTCATCGGTGCGCCGAAAATCGGCTTTGCTCAGAGCATCCACGGCCTGGGCGGGAAGCGTGAGGGGCTGGGTTTCGACCGGCTTGGGAGTTCGTTGCTGACCGGGCAAGGAAGTCATATAGGCAGGTGTGGCATCCTGACTGAGCTTGACCTGAAGCCACTCCGGATACTTGGTGCGAGCCTCCCCGCCTTTTTCCAAAGTAGCGGCCTTCACGGTGGAAACCGGGGCCAGCGTCCTGAGCGCATTGAGCGGCTTCTGATTCGCCAGCGGCAGGGTCGTAGCTTCCTCTTTGGCCCGTAGAAGTTCCTCGGCGGGGGCGGCCCTGGCCGTCTCCGCTTTGAGAGCAGCGGCTCTAGCCTCTTCCGCTTTAGCTTCTTTAACTTTCTGCGCTTTTGCTGCCTCCAACGGAGACTTCAAATCGGGCCGCGGCACGTCTTGGGCTCTGGCTTCGAGGGTCTTGAGTTCAGGCTCCGGGTGACGCAGCTCAGGCTTGCGCCCCTCAGAATCAAGCTTGGGTTGAATCGGCTGAGGCTCGGGCTTGCGCACCTCCGGATGGGGCTTGGGTTGAACTGGCTGCGGATCGGGCTTGCGCGGCTCGGGCTGGACCTCAGTTTGGCGAACCTCAGGATTGATCTTGGGTTGAAAAGGCTGAGGCTCCGGTTTGCGCACCTCCGGATGAGGCTTGGGTTGAACGGGTTGCGGATCGGGCTTGCGCAGCTCAGGCTGGACCTTAGTTTGGCGCACCTCGGGACTGGTCTTGGGTTGAACTGGCTGAGGCTCCGGCTTGCGCAACTCCGGATCAGGCTTGGGTTGAACGGGTTGCGGCTCGGGCTTGTGCAGCTCAGGCCGGACCTCAGCTTGGCGCACCTCAGGATTGAGCTTGGGTTGAATCGGCTGAGGCTCCGGCTTGCGCACCTCAGGATGGGGCTTGGGCTGAACGGGTTGCGGCTCGGGCTTGTGCAGCTCAGGCCGGACCTCAGCTTGGCGCACCTCAGGATTGAGCTTGGGTTGAATCGGCTGAGGCTCCGGCTTGCGCACCTCCGGATGGGGCTTGCCGCAGCACCTTGGCCTCGCGCGGGGTCAGGCCGTCGAGGAT
>JAFEBA010000050.1 GCA_018266105.1 bacterium
CTGGTCAAACTCACCCGATTGCTGTTGCTGCGCAGCAAGGCGTCCCCACCGGTCGCTCTCAGGTTGATGTCGCCGGGGGCGCTGACGAAGACCTCGGTGCCCCGCAAACTCAGGGAGGGCGAGGTCAAGGAAACTCCGCCCCCGTTGTCGGCCTGGAAATTGGTATAGCCGCTGGTTGGGTTGATGGCGATGCTCTGACCGGCGGTGATATTGAGGCCGTTGACACTGGTGCGCACATCGAAATTGCCGGCTGTGGTATTGGCCACGAAATCCTGACTGGCGTTGACCGTAAAGTTGCCGGCTCGGAGGGCGAAACCATTGGCGCCGGGCGTGGTGACGGACAGGTTGCCCGCGTTGACCGTTAAATTTCCAGCGCCCACGCTGGGGGCAACGCTGATGGTCGAGAGGCTCAGGTTTCCAGCGGCCGTCCAGTTGTTGCGCGGCCCATTGATGGTGATGGAGGAACCCGACAGATCGAGCCGGCCGTTGGTGGCACTCAGGCTGGTCTGGGTGGGACTGGAAAAGCCAAGACTCCCATTGGCCGTAATGGCCACGTTTCGTCCACCCACGATGACCAAATCAGCGCTGGTGGAGAGACCCAGAGAGCCTGTTCCCGCGATCATCACATCACGGCTGGCCTGCAGATTCATGGAGGAAGCCTGAATAGAGCCAGAAGTCGTAAAAAGGATGTCGTTGCCCGCCAGAATGCTCAGGCTGGTACCTGGTAAACTGAAGCCGGCCCCATTGTAAATCACGTCGTGGCTGGCATTGAGAGTCACAGCGCTAAAACCTTGCATAGCGCTGACACTGACCGAACCCGAGCCGGCGTTGTTGGGGTTTGGAAGATTGCCGTCGAAGCTGCCACCGGCCCCGTCGATGATGGTGATATCCGTGGGGTCGAGCAGAATTGAGCCACCCGGCCCTTGGGCGCTGGACACATTCACGCTGCCCACGAGCCAAAGGTGCTTTCCGCTCACTTCGACGAAGCCGCCCCGACCGTTGGTTTCAGCGGTGGCGCTGATGGAACCCGATTGGACGGTCTGCCCGGCCGACAGCACCCGGATATCACCGCCATCGCCACTGGCAGAATTGGCACTCAGTCGGGCGCTACCGGGCAAAATGGTGGCCTGACTGGAGTCAAGACGGATGCTTCCGCCCTGACCGGTTCCGCTATCGGTCCCAATGGTTCCGCTATTGAGAAGCACGCCTTCGGCGCCGTGGGCCAACACCTGGCCATTGGACAGCGTTTGAAAGCTGCCCGCTTCGACCAGGGCCGGGTTGGTCACAACCTGGCTCAGCAGCTGAGACATCTGCCCGGGCTGCAGCAGCACCGTGCCTCCTGAGCCTCCCCCTTGGAACTGAGGATCGAAACCATCGGGCAGTGCAAACTGGACCAGCCCTCGCCCGTCCACTGAAAAGGTGGCCTGAGTGCTCGCCCCCAGTTGCACCTGCCCTGCCTGAGCCAAAATCATGCCCTGGTTGTCCAGTAGTGGGGAGACCAGCACCACGAAGCCGCCTTCAGCGACTTTGATGGTGCCTTGATTGGTCAGGGCGGCCAGAGGTAAAGAATGGTCCTGGGTCAGCTTGAAGGTGCCGTTCAGGAAATCCTCATCGCTCATTTTCAAGGTCGAGGCAGTGAAGCTGCCGACGTCGACCACCGCCCCGGGCCCGAAAAGAATTCCGTTGGGGTTGAGCAGAAAGACCTGGCCGTTGGCTTGCAAAGCGCCCTGGATGACCGAAGGGTCAAGGCCTGTGACCCGATTGAGAATAGCCGCCTGAGGCCCGGGCTGCAGGAAGCGCACGCTTTCTCCCTGCCCAATACTGAACTGGCCCCAGTTGATGATGGCCTGAGGGGTCTGCTGTAAAATTTGCACCAGGTTGGCGCCGTTTTGGATTTGAACCTGGCCATGAACCGGTGTGGGGTCCTGCGGCAGCGCCCACAAGCGAGTGGTCAGTCCCAGAGCGAGCAGCGCGGCGACGATTGTGTGTTTTTGATTCAAAACCCCTCCAATTATGCCTCTGCAGCTTGGCTTCTTAAATGGGGATTCCCTGCTCGTTGCAATCTTTTAAGCCCGATTGGACATGCTTTCGAAGTGGAGACGAGCATCAATGACCTGACGATCGTGATCCCAGAACCACATCGGAATCCAGCCGGTCCGCTGGCTGATTTGCAAACCGGCGCAAGCCAGATTGTTAGCCAGCCAGCGACCCATCTCGCTGGTCCGCGCCCGCAGTTTCTCGCCCTGGACCAATCGCGCTCCCGTGATATCAGTGGGAAGGTCACTGGCGTCGGCCACCACTCTCATGTTGGGTGCTCCCAACTGAGGCTGGTCAACAGGCCACCCGTTGAGCATCCATCGAAAACAGTGGCTCGGACTATTGGATTTTCCCTGCACAACGTTGCGATTGTAGACTAAGGCGGCTGCACAGCACTGAACCGTTTGACCCGCTCGAGCCGGGATGGGCGAGCCTTCCGGGTCAGTACAGCAGAGGAAATGGGGACCGAAAAGAGCCTCCATGGGATTGCGAGAGGTCCAACGTAAGCGCAGGCGATTGCGCTCGGCGTCGGGGTGCACGATGGCGCAGCGCACAATTTCGCAGATGAAAAGGTTATCATCCCAGTTCCTTTGCATCAAATCCGACGAGTTCTTCTTCCCGTTCCAGGTAATGTGGGTGGGAAGATCTCCGAACCCCCGTGCCAACAGCCCGATTTCAGGCCAGGCACTGCTTGTCCGAGGATGCAGCAAGTCCACTGAGTAGACGGACGAGAGCTGGTCTGTAGGGCGACGGTCGAGGCGGCAGAATTCAATCCCCGGAGGTTGGCCCGTGGATTTCTCCAGTCGAGCACCCTGATGATGGTCGAGCCAGAGCACCCAATTCAACCCGACCAGACAAAGTCTGAGGTCGGGCCTGCAGCTGGTGAGCATCCCCGCCAGCTTGAGTAATTGGAGGCACGGGCTGGAGTAGGAGTCGGACTGGCCCTGAAAATACTCGCTGAGTTGGGTCAGCTCGGCTTTGCTGAGCGGCTCTGGCTCCCAGTTCAGAGTGCACCTCTGGGGGTCGCTCTGGACCCGAATGGTATCGCAGCCGCGTGCGACTAAAGCTTGCAGAGTGAGCCGCAGAAAGGCGGCCGGGTCTCCCAGAGCCTGCTGTTCCCAGCGTTTGCGCGAAGCCGCGAAATCAAGCGTAAAGCACCCGCCTGAATCGAACTGTGCCTCGGCTAGAAGATTGCGAACCGGATCCATAGCGCGGACCCGCCTTTTGGGCTGCAAGCAGTGAATCCTGCCTGAACAACCTGGGGGCTTTCGAGAACGGACTGAACAAACTATCGATGACGGAGGGTCATCAGCAAAAGGAAGGCCAGGAAACCCAGGGTGACAAAGCATGCGATTCTCAATGCCTCCATCCCGGGATGTTCGACCTCGGAGGGCGGGGCGTAAAAGACCACCGGTGTACCGGATGGATCGGCTTTAACCTTCAACACACCCTCTTGGCCAGGGCAGGGATAAACGGGCAGGGAGAGCACTTCCGCGACTTGATGAGCCTGGGCATTGGGCGGAAGCGAACTGAAGCTGGAAACGCGCACGATCTGACAGGAAGAGGTCACCAGGCAGAGCGCATATTCCCAGTGCCGGTTGCCTTTGGAGTCCCACCAGCGCGTCTCTACGGCCACTCCACACACCTGAGCCAACTCGGCCAGCCGGATTCGAAAGGAACGGCCGACCAGGGTCCGCGTCAGGTAGACGCCGTGAGTTGCAGGGTCCAACTCGTAGGCGATTTCGTAGCTGTGGTCCAGCCAGAACCCGAACATCCAAACCACTGGCATGGAGAACAAAAACCAGGTCAAGGGAAAGTGGGTAACCAGCGGGAGGTCCCCGGCGCTGCGAATTCTCCAGACCAAGAGCGTCACCACCAGGCTGAGAAAGGCCAGAAAGGGCACCGAGCTCAAGACTTTGGCCAGCGATTTCCAGGGGGAACCGCAGGGCATCAGCAGACTCTCGGGCGGATGAGATTGCACCTGGAGGTTTTAGGCTTTGATCCCTCGAGGCCTGCCATCGGTCAAAATCCCGTGTAGGTCCCGCTCAGGATCGCGTGGATAGGGAAGTACGAGCTTTTGCGGAACCAACCCGGGTGCGCTTCAAACGTCAGGTTGGGATCGGGGACCGGGCGGTGTTTTTCCGCTGTCTGGCCCTGATGTTCTTGAGCGGGATCCATTTGGGACGAGCCTTCGACATTTTGTCGGGGCAAAGTGAACATCAAGAATTGAGGCGAGCGGCTCGAGAAACCGGCGAGCGATTGAGGGGTGGAAGTTCGCTGAGTCGCGCCCTGCTGCAGGCACGGGCACCGCTCTCGCCGTTCACCCTGAAGCTCGTTCAGCTGGGCGAATCAACGGGAACACTGGGGGTTCTGCTGACGCGATTGGCGGAACACGAGGAGAAGCTGGCCGCGTTACAACACCGAGTGCGAGCCCAACTGACCTATCCGTGCATCCTGGCTGGCCTGTGCCTTCTGGCGGTGGTGGCACTGCCTCCGTGGCTTTTTGGGGCTTTGCGGCCCATGCTCGGCAACGGCGGCCTACCGTGGTTCAGTCGTTGCGTTCTAGGCCTTTCCCAATTTCTGGGATCGCCCTTCTTATGGTTCCTGGCATTGGTTCTGGCTTATCGATTTCGGCATCTTCTGGTTCGCAAAATCGTGGAAATGCCAGTGCTATCGTCAACCATTTCAACCCTGCGGCAGGCGCGTTTTCTGCGCAGTCTGGCGCTGGCTTTGGAGACGGGATTACCTCTACAGCAAAGTCTTCTGCTGGCAGGCGGCTGCTCTGACCTGGAAGCCCCCTGTCGGGAGGCGATGAATGCTGTGCTGGCCGGTGCCACGGTGGCTCAAGGGTTGGCTGCGAGTGGTGCCTTTTCGTCGGTCGTGGTGCAGGGAGTGCGAGCAGGCGAAGAGTCCGGCAAACTTTGCGACATGCTGAGGAGCCTGGCCCAGCTTTTTGAGCTGGAGCTGGAGACATCCATCCGTCGCTTTCTGGACCTGCTGGAGCCCATGTTGATGATGCTGATGGGATTCGCCGCTGGAGCTTTCATCATCGCTACGGCTCTGCCAATCCTGCGGGTGGTGGAGAGGCTGTGAGGCGAGGCCTAACCCTGGCGGAAACGTTACTTTCCTTTGGAATATTCATAACCACCGTTATTTTCGTTTTTCAGATGCTGCCGGCTTCCATCCTGGCCACGCGACAAGCCGAGGTGCGCATAGAGGCACAGCAGATCATGAACAACATTCTGGAAAGCTACCGCCTGCGAAACTTCGACAGCCTGCAACCGGGCAGCCAGAGCCTGGCGCCGGTCCAGGGTCAATTGGGGGTGACCTTTCGGCCCAGCGTGGTCATAACCAGGCTGCAGGACGCCGATCCGGACCGGGCGTTGGAGCTCCAGGTCCAGGTGGATTGGGTGTTTCGTAGCCGCGATTGTCGCCTGAAGGGAGGCACGGCGCTTTGGCGCGTGCAACGCTGAAGGGCTTCTCGCTGGCGGAAGCGGTTGTGGTCATCGGCTTGCTGGGCCTGCTGGTCATCCTCGCCGAGAGGGTGCTTATCCCCAGTCTGCGCTTGCAACGCAAGGAAACGGCCTTAGCCCAGACTCAGCAACGCTTGCAGCTGGCGGTGAGCCAGATCCGCGAGTGCCTCCAGGCGAGTGGGTCCGGCGGTCTCTACTATGACCAGGGCATACTCTCTTGCCAAAGCGTGCACGAGGTCACGACCGACGCCGAACTGTCTTGGGAAACACGGCCTTGCCTGATTGGCCTCGACCGCGCTCGGCGCGAATTGATCCGCTATGACTGGAAGAGCTCGCCAACGTCGGTGGCAGGCTGGACAGCCGACGCCCCGCTGACCTTAAAACCCGACGACCTGCTGAGCTTACGCCAGGATCGGCAGCATTTCCAGCGGCTGCTGGCCACCGAAATCGACGACTTCGCGATCACCCACGAAGGCATCGGCGTGCGCTTGGGGCGCGAGATCGAGATCCAGCTCGAAAGTAAATCGGCTGACCGAGTAACCCGCTGGAGCACACACGTTTCCTTGAGGAATTCGTGGTAAAGGCCGGACTGCTGACTCTGGCCCTGAGCGTGACCGTCTGGAGTGAACCCGCCCGGGTGATGTTCACGGTCGAGCCGGCCGGCCTGGAACTTGAGGCCTTCCTGGTGGAGCCAGCCTCGGCCCGCCTGACCCGCCAGGACAATGCCTTCCTGCTACCGGAGCCGCCTCCCCTGGGCAAATCGCCATGGGTCTTTCGCCTGGGAGCACCGGGTTACGACTGGGAAAAGCTCCAGCTGCCTGCTCCGGGCTCCGGGACCACTCGCTACTCCCAACCCGTACGCCTGCGTCCGCTACGAGTGGAGCTTGAGGTGCACAGCCTGCCAGCAGCCGACCTTTACCTGAAGGGAGCTCAGCCTGAAAGCTACATCGGGCCGAGCGGTGTGGTGCACTCGCTGCCAGTGCCGGATTTGCTGCGCGGCCAGTTGGTACTGCGCCGGGCGGGCTTTCGCGAACAACCGCTGCCACTGCCCAACCTGGGGGTGCGTGGCCGGCTCGCTCAGGTGGAACGGATTCCCAGGCGCGGCTGGTTGTGGCTGATGCCGGCCGGCTGGGTTCTGGCAGTGCTGGGAGCCGGTCTGGCGGCGTTGGCAGCCGCATCCTTGAGGCTGGCCAGGCGGCGCGGCCAGCAGTTGGAAAGCCTTCAAAGCATTGGAGCTTCCGGCCAGGATTTCTTGCTGGGAAGCGTCATTGAGGAGTATCGCCTGGTCCAAAGGCTGGGTGGGGGTGGAATGGCCACGGTTTACCGGGCCGAGCCAAACTCGGCTCATTCGGACCCGGTGGCGTGCAAGGTCATGCGCCCGGAACTGGCCCAGGACCCGGAGTATCGTCAGCGCTTCCTGCGCGAGATCCAGGTTTGCCGCACTCTCGATCACCCCAATATCGTGCGCACGTACGGGGGAGGCAGTCAGGGGGACCTTCTTTACCTTTTGGTAGAACTGGTTGAGGGCCAACCCCTGGACGAACTCCTCAAAGCCGAGCGCCTTTCGCCCAAACGTGTGGGTGAACTCTTTCTGCCGCTGCTGAGGGCCATGCACTATGCTCACAACAAGGGGGTCTTGCATCGCGATCTGAAACCGGCTAACGCCATCGTGACCCGGCGCGGTCAAATCAAGATCCTGGATTTCGGACTGGCCGTGCAACAAAACCGCACCCGGATTACCGTCAGTGGTGCGGCCATGGGCACGCCCTGCTACATGCCGCCGGAACAGTTCGCCCTTTCCAAGTCCGACTTCGATACCCGGTCCGACCAATACTCGCTGGGCGTGATGCTGTTTGAATTGCTGACGGGTGAGCCCCCGTTCCAAGGCGACTTCATGCAGTTGGCAATGGCCCACTATAGCAACCCTCCCCCACCCCTGCCCGGCTTTGCACCCGGGCTGGAAGCAATCGTGCAACAAATGATGGCCAAGCAGCCCGACCAACGCTATTCCGACCTGGGCCAGGTCGAGGCAGCTTTGGTCCCCTACTTCACAGACGGTGCCAGCGCAGCAAGCGCAGCCGGTCCCCGGGACTGAGGAACTCATTCAGGTCGAGCACGAACGGCCCCCCTGACCGCGAGCCGCTCTGGGTGGGCTGCTGGTAGGCTTTCCAAAGCTGGTATTGCTGATCAGCCTTTTCGACCTGAGCGGTCAGGCGTTGCAGAGACAGGTTCACCAGCCCGTCCAGACTCATCCCCGTCTGCCCGATCACGGCCGCCCAGCGCGGGTCGGTGGCCAGATTGCGAGCCTGGGCCAGGGAATAGTTGGGGTTGGACCAGGAAGTCTGCTGAGAATTAACATAGGTGGCCGAGCCGAAACTGATCAGCATCTGATTCTTGTAGTCGGGCGGCACGACGTAGCGGTCCTGGGCGGCGTCGTAAAAAGTGTTGAGACTGTAAGAAGGCCAGATGCCCACAAAGTCGCTATTCTGCCCGCCGTTGTAGCTGCGCAGCAGCGAGGGCATGTTCGCGTTGTCAAGGTGGGCGTCCACGGTCGCGGGCGGTTTCTGAGGCGGAGGGGCGAAGTCGATGCGCATTTTTGAATACTCGGGCACGTGGACCAGGTGGCTGTTGGAAACGTCTACCTGGCCATCACTGCGCCCGCTCTGGATCAGACTGCCCATCAGAGTCAAATCGCTGGTTTTTACCGAACCTTTCGCGTAAATCAAGCCCTGCACATAGGAACGGTCACTTCCCTGACCATGCAACTCAAGGTCGCCATTGGCCAGCAGAGCAACTTGAGACGCCTGGGCAAAGTTGCTGGCCCGCTCAACAGTCAGCTTGCCGGTGCACACAATGGCCCCCTTGCCCTTCAGGCCGCCAGAGATATGCACGTCACCGTCCACGTACAGGACACCGTCTTGCAAGGTAAGATCCCCGTCCACACGCAAGGACCTATCCGCTCGAAAACGCCCCTCCAGCGTCTCAGGTCCGATCTGAGAGCTCAACTTGGGAGCCTCACTGCCCGGATCGAAGCGATGAACATCGATTTCTGGAAAGCGCGTGGTGCCGGCGAAAGGGCGGGCCGCCCCCAATACGCGAGTATCCTTGTCGAGCTTGATACCTCCGGCAGATTCGACATTCCCAGTAATCAGAGTTCGATCACTGAGAGCCACCGATTCTTGGGCAGCTGAATTACTGCGCAAATGACCTGGCTTGAGCTGATCATCGGGAGGCGGCTCGGTCAAAGAATGAACCTTGCCTTCGGGAAGGGAACCCACCAGCAAATCCCCTTCAGAGACCAGGGGCGAGTTGGATCCGACAGCATAAGGGAAGGGGTTGTTCTGATATTGAACCTCGACCACGCGCTCGGTCGAGCCAACTTTACCGATGGCCACCAAATGCAGGCTGCGGGCGGGCACAACCGTACCATTCCAGCCGCGCGTGGCGGTATCTTGATACAGATTGTTGGTGGAAAAGCACCCGCTGCTGCCAAAAATCAGCCGTGAACTCATATCCGCCCTGGCCCAGGCCGGTCGCGGCTCAACGGGCTGACGGAAACCAGCTTTGCCGGGAAGGCCGAACTGTGGGTCTTTGTTGATGCGGTCAAGGGCAAGACCGACGGCCTCCTCAGCCAGCCCCTGGGCCAGCAGTTCATCTTCCCCGTGCTGAGCCACCCGAAAGTGAAGCAGAGTGGTTCCGACCAGCACCGAGCATAGGACGAAGCACATCATGGTGACCACCAAGACGCCGGCCAGACCCATCCCCCGCTTGTGTCCCATTGGATCCAGTATAGCAAAAGCAGGCTGCCTGACCAATCCATCTGAGACTTGTAGACCCCGGGGTATGCTCACCTGCTCGCTGAGACGAATCTCACGATGATTGAGGGCCAAAACGTCCTGTGGGGTTGTATGGGGTCCTTTCCCGGCTTGCAGGCAAAGTGACCGAGCTGAGCCGCACCCCCAACTTATCAATAGAATTCCTATTCAGTTGGCATTTAAATCGGGACCGAGGTGACGTCGATAGACCATCCAGGTGGGTAGCAAGCCCGCCAGCAAGCCCAGTCCCAGGCAGCCCGCCGGCACCAGCAACAGATATGGATGAGCGAACCAGACCTGGAAATGAATGCCGGTCTGGTTACGCAGCCAGCTACACACCCCCAGCATCATCAGAAGGTGGAGCCAGAAACCAAAGAAGGCGCCCTGAAGGCTGAGAACCATCGATTCCAGGCTGACCACTCCGGCCACAAACCAGCGCCTGGCTCCGAGTGAGCGCAAAATGGCAAACTCTCGGCGTCGTTCCTGCAAGGTGTTGCAAAGGCTGGCGGTGATCGAGGCGGCGGCCACCAGCAGGATCAGCACCGTGGTCAACTGCATCAGCTTCAGGATCCATCCGACTTTGGCAAAGAGCTCCGATACCACTCGGGCCACCGGCCAGGCCAGGGTGGCGCTTTTGCCCTGGCGGTTGATCATCTGGTCCAGTTGCATGCCGGCCTGAGGGCTCTTCAGTTTAAGTAAAACCGCGCTGACCTCTTGGTCCTCCGCTGGAATGGCCTGGCCTACCTGGGGCTTATATTCCTTTCCTCGCCCCCTCAGAACGTGTCCTGACATACGATAGACCCCTTCCAGGGGAATCAGGATGACCCGGTCCTGAGGGGTATTGGTCGGTTTTAGGAGGCCCACCACCTGATATTCTTCAGCGTGTTGGGCGCCTGGATCGTAGTTGAGGCCGTGGTAGGGATGGAAACGGTCTCCCAGCTTCAGCCCGGTCTTCTGGGCCACCCAACTGCCCAGCACGGCTTCACCCTGGTGACTGAAGGCCTGGCCTTGCTCGAGTTCCAGGCCTTTTCCCCAGGCGCTGAAGAACTCGGGCAGTGTGCCCACGATACGGAACCCCAGGTAGTTGTCGCCCAGGGCGATGGGCACGGCCGCCTGCACCGAGGGCTCTTTGGTGATGGCCACAAATTTGGACCATTCCAGGTTGCCCGGGGAATTTTCCAGATGGTAAAGGGCGCTGAGGACCAGTTGCAGAGAACTGCCACGAGCTCCCAGGACGGCCTCAAATCCTCCCGTTTGCGAGGTCAACACCCGCACCGCCTGAAGTTGTAGAGAAGCCACGGTCAAAATCAGGGCGGCTGCCAGGGCGATGCTGAAGCTGGTGATGGCGCCGGCCAGGCGATGCTGACGCAGGCTCTTGCGGACGATCAGAAGGAGAGCACGGATCAACACGGCTTATTAATCTCCGTCAGGTCGAGGCGATGTTCAAAATCTGACAGGATTGCCGGGTCGTGACTGACCAGCAGCAGCGCCGCGGCGTTCTCTTCACAGACGCTGCGCAGCAGTTGCAGCGCTGTCTGCGCCAGTTCGGAGTCCAGGTTGCCGGTGGGCTCGTCGGCCAGGACCAGCGCGGGTTGGTGGACCAGCGCCCGAGCCACGGCCACCCTTTGCTGTTGTCCCAGAGAAAGTTGAGCTGGTCGATGGTCCCGGCGCTTTTGCAGGTCCATCCGAGTGATGAGATTCTCGATACGGTGGTGATTTCGCGAGCCGCTCAGAGCGCAAGCCACCCAGAGATTTTCCCAAACCGTCAGGCCGCTCAGCAAATGAAAAGACTGATGGACAAACCCGATCTTTTGTCCGCGCCACTGGTCGCGCTGGGGTTCACTCAGACGAGCCATGTCGCGCCCGGCCACTTCGATCAGGCCGTGGTCGGCTACCAGGATGCCCGCGATCAAGTTGAGCAATGTGCTTTTGCCGCTGCCGCTGCGCCCCCGTAAAGCCATTTGTTGGCTGGACTTCAGCTCCAGGGTAGCGATGGACAGGACGGTTTCATCTGTGCCAGGGAAACTCTTGGTGACGTCATGCAAGCGCACCGCCAGGGGCGCGCTCAAGGCAGGTTCCCTCCCCGGAAGGGCTCCGGCCAGCTGGTCAGCCACTCGGGAGGATGGCGTCGCAGGCTTGCCAGTCGGGCACGAGTGCGTGGCTCGGGGCAGGCCAGCAGATAGCGCAAAGCCGAGAAGCGCAGGTAGCTATAGGTTTTTGCATCCATCATATCCTGATAGACTCGATCCGCGCACGACCAATCCTGCCAAAGGGCGAGATCTCGCAGCAAACCTCCGGCCTGGCGGGTGTCGCTCAGACTGTAGATCAGCAAAGAGCAGTGCGGGAGTGCTCCCGGCCGGCGAATTCCGATTGACCTTCTTTCCCACCCACCTGGCTCAGCATGGTCCAGTAAAGGGAACGTACAGCTTGGACAGGCACGGCCCAGATTTGCTGAGCAACAGCCAGAACAAGATCAGCACATTGGGTTTCACGGGGTTGGTCCTTCCGCTGAACTTGACTTAGATAATGATAATGATGTATCAATATTGAAGATTCGCCAGGCGGATCTCAAATCATTCAAGGTCGTGTCAGATGGAATACCAGGGAACAGTCAAGTTTTTCGATCCCGATAAAGCCTACGGTTTTATTTCGGGAGGCCCCAAGGGAGATGTATTTATCCACCGGAACAATCTAGCTCCCGGTTGGGAGGAGTTGGTCGAAGGTCAAGACGTGGTCTTCAAAGTGAGGGCTGCTGCTAAAGGTGATGAAGCCTACGATGTGGTGGTCACGCGCGAGTCCAGTCTACCTCCCCGGCCGCGGAAGTTTCGCGACAATGGAGGGCGGAACGGGTCTGCTCGTGGCCGACGCGAGCCAGAACGGTGGCAGACCTTCGAAAGAGGCACTCCCGTTGATGGGGAGGTCATCTCGGTCGATCGCGATGGGCGTTTTCTGTTTGTCCGTTCCAATCCTGGAGGTCAAGAAGTATACGTCCACAGTTCCCTCTTTTCTCGCCTTGGCTTACGTTGCGGAGACCGTGTCTCGGTGACGGTGGAAGAAGGCCCGAGAGGGTTGCGAGCAACCTCCTTGTCGGCGGTCTAGTCGATGGCTAGCCCTAAACTACCCGTTACGGTTCTCTCGGGCTTCCTGGGGGCCGGCAAAACGACCCTTTTGAAGCGTATTCTTGAGAATACTCAGGGGCTGCGAGTGGCCGTGATTGTGAACGACATGGCCGAGGTCAACATCGATGGTCCCTTGGTGCGTAGCGCTGCTCCCCGTCTGGTGGAGATGACCAACGGCTGCATTTGCTGTACCCTCAGGGACGACCTGATGGTCGAGGTGAGACGACTGGCTGAGGAAGGAAACTTCGACTACCTGGTCATCGAGTCTACGGGCATCTCTGAGCCAATGCCGGTGGCCGCCAGTTTTTCGTTTCGCCATCCCGACACGGGATTGTCACTCAGTGACCTGGCCTATGTGGACACGATGGTGACGGTACTCGATGCGGAGCGTTTTTCCAGTTACGTTCGCGACGATCAGCCCTTGCATCTGATCGAGCCCGAAGTGGCCGCGGATGATCCTCGCTCGCTGGTCGGTCTGCTGACCGATCAGGTGGAATTGGCAAATGTTCTGCTGCTCAACAAAGCCGGTCTGGTGTCTCACACAGAGCGCCAAAAGATCCGTAAGGTTCTGGGATGTCTCAATCCTGAAGCGCGGATTTTGGAGTGTGACCACTGTCAAGTGGAGCTGGCTGAGGTGTTATCCACAGGGAGCTTTTGTGAGGCAAAGGCTGCCACGATGGCGGGTTGGTATAAAGAACTGGACGGTTCTCAGCATCTGCCCGAGAGCGAAGAATACGGCATCGCCTCCTTCGTTTATCGAGCTCGTCGACCGTTTCATACAGGTCGGCTTGAGTCTCTGCTCTCGGGGTCTTTCCTGGGCTCCTGCGTAGCAAAGGTTACGCCTGGATCGCGGGCCGGCGGGAGGTTGTTATGTGGTCGAGTGAGGGCAGTCGCTTCAGTTTGAGCAACGGAGGGGTCTGGTGGGCCGACCTGGGGATGGACCGCTGGCCACCGCCCGCCTCCGCTCATCGCTCCTGGATTATGGAGCGCTGGCAAACCCCCTACGGAGACCGTCGTCAGGAAATCGTCTTGATCGGTCAAGATCTGCCACGCGCACGGCTGGTCGCCCAACTGGACGATTGCCTGCTTACCGATTCTGAACTATCGCTTCAAGGAGGAGTCTATGCAAACGCAGTCGATCTGGCCCTTCACTAAGCCCCAGGATTTGTTGGGATTTTGCAAGAGTTCTTGCTCGGCGGCGCTGTGGCCCCGACAATCTCCCCCAGGCTTTGCGGCTCTGGTGGACTCGGTCGCTTCTCAGTTGACCCCCTTTCGTCAGACCCTGTCCAGTCTCCAGGTGCGGCAGGCGCTGGCTATGGCTTTACCGGCCGCTTTCTGGCAAAGCCCGTTGGCTTTTGAATGGGTCGATGATGTCACCCGTCTGGTGGATGCCTTTTGTCGCGATCTGGGAGTGAGGCAGTGCAGGGTTCAGCTGGATCTGGACCGGCCCTGTGTACGCTTTCACGCGGACAACGTAAACTTGCGCCTGGTCTGCACTTATCGGGGCCAGGGCACCCTCTGGCTGGAGGAAGACAATATCGACCTTCGGGCGGCTGAAGCCAAAGGTACCAGCAACGAGGAAATCGTGCTGCGTTCTCAAGACGTACGCCAGACGGGTGAGTGGGATGTGCTCGTGATGAAAGGCAAGCAGTCCAACGCGACCCCCCTTTACCACAAGAGCCCTCCAGGCGGTGGCGGCACCAGTCTGGTGCTGAAGCTTGATCTGGATATTTGAAATGGCGAATCCACTCAGAGTTTACTTCTGGATGCTAGGGCAGGACGTGCGATTGGGCCTGTTGGCTCAGGGAGGTTTTGAAAAGGCTGCTCCCGCCCTCTATCGCCGAGAATCGGTCTGGCTGCATCAGCTGGCTCTATCCTCACATGACGGCATCTACTATTCCCGAGAGAAATCTCGCTTCTTTGAAGTAGCGCCGGGCACGCTTCCCCCGCAACTACCTGAGGATGCGAAGCCACTGAAGTACCGAGAAGGGTGGCGGCGATTGCGCCACCACCTGCTGGAGTATGAAAACTGGTTGCAGCGTGTTCGACCTGGATATCGAGCCCGGCTGCTGCGCATTTGCCCCCAGGCCCTACGCCCTTACCGGCGGGCCTGGCGTCAGGACTTTTTGAACATAGAGGTATCCCATGGCTGAATCTCGATTGCCCGTGACGGTTTTGAGCGGATTCCTGGGCAGCGGCAAGACCACGCTGCTGACTCATCTGTTGCAGCACCTGCGCAACCGGAGAGTTGCGCTGATCGTCAACGACATGAGCGAGTTGAACATCGACGCCAGACTGGTGGAAGGTCTGCGCCTGGAAAAGACCCAGGCTCGTCTGGTGGAGATGAGCAATGGCTGCATCTGCTGCACCCTCAGGGAGGACTTGTGGGAACAGGTGGGTGAGCTGGCCCGGGAGGGCGGCTACGATTACCTCCTTATCGAGTCCACCGGTATCTCCGAACCCATGCCGGTGGCGGCCACCTTTTCCTTTGTGGACGAGAATGGTCGCTCTCTGTCCGAAAAGACCCGACTGGACACAATGGTAACGGTCTTGGACTGCAAGAGCTTCTTCGAGCATTATTTCAGTCAGGACGACCTTTGCGATCGTCTTGATTTCGGGGCCGAGGCCGGCGACCAACGTTCTCTGGTCGATCTGCTGGTGGACCAGGTCGAGTTCGCCGATGTGATTTTGCTCAACAAAATCGATCTGGTGCAACCCCAGGAGCTACGAGACATTCGAGCCGTCCTGGGAAAGCTCAATCCTCGGGCGGAGCTGATCGAGTGCAGCTTTTCCCAGGTTGAACCGTCCAAGGTTCTGCTTACCTCTCGCTTCGATCCGGTCCAGGCCGAGCAGTCGGCCCAGTGGAGTCGGGAGTTGCTCTCATTGACGCCGGCCGAGCATATTCCCGAAACCGTAGAGTATGGGATTTCTAGCTTTGTCTATCAGGCTCGTCGACCCTTTCATCCGGAACGTCTGATGGAGGTCGTGCAGAACTCTATGGACGGAATCTTGCGAGTCAAAGGTTTTTTCTGGTTGGCCAGCCGGGCCAGCCAGTTGGGCTACTGGTCCCAGGCTGGTTCCTCTTTGCGGCTGGAAAGCAAAGGCAAATGGTGGGCCGATTTGCCCAAGGAAAGCTGGCCGTCACAGGACGACCCCTGGATTCTATCGCGTTGGCAGGACCCCCACGGGGACCGGCGCCAGGAACTGGTGATGATCGGTGCAGACCTGGACCGTCAGAAAGTGGAAGCGGCGCTGGATGGCTGCCTTCTGACGGAAGAAGAGATGGCCGCCGGGCAGGCCGCCTGGTCAGCTCTTTCCGATCCTTTTCCGGCCTGGTCCTGAAGGGTGCAAATTGCCGAGGGAATGCTTCCGTTTGCGCGCCAGCACGCCCTAGGTCAGTTGCTTGCGGTTGAGGTTACGTCCGTTAAAATCAGCTGGTTGCGACGAGCTTCTTCACCCCAGGGGCGCTCCGGCTGGGTTTCTAGTAGCATGTGAACGCCCTGAAAAACCACCCGATTGTCCTGGCGGGCGACGGCAACCACACCCTTGCTGCGGATGATAAGAGGGCGCGGAACCATTCACCAAAGCGCTCGCCGTCCAGTTCGCCTTCCACCACCACGCCAACGCTGGAGACTTCCTGGTCGCGCCTTTTACGCTGGAAAGAGCTTTGGCTTACGCCACCAAAGCAGCCTCAGCGGCCGAAGAACTCTTTCTGCTCGCGACGCATCTGGTCCACCAGGATCAATTCAAAGGGGTCATCATAGTCGTAGTTTTCCTGACTGGAGATGCCGACCAACGGACCCCTGACGTTCAAAACCATGTCGCTGTACTTTGATTTGCGGTCAACCAGCAGCGCGTCATCCACGCGACCCAGATACTGATGGGTGATCATTCCGCCGGCGGTGCTTTCAGACCCGGCAATGCTGGGGCTGCTGAAAACCTCGGAGAGTGGGGTGACGTCCTCATTCTTCACTTCACTGGTAAAAAGCTGCTTAAAGCAATTGGTTCTCCAGACTCCAAAGTTATTCTCGAGTTCGGAAGTTCTGGCACCTGATTGGTCGGGGCCCGCCAGTTCCCAGGTGTCACTTTGAGTGCCCCGCTTGACCAGATAGCCGCCTTCAATTCCTTCATTCTGGCGATCTCTCAGCAAGTCGCCGCCTTTTTCGAAACGAAGACCTTTGCGCATACTGGGGCCTGGAATGCCCTTGAGCTTCAAATCAAAATTGAGGCCCCAATTGTCACCAACCTTTTTCATGTCGTTTCCCCTGCGTCCTGTGTGTACTGTGTGATGTGTCGAGGCAAGGCTACCCGAGGCTCCTGAAAGATCCCTAAAATCCAAGCGATTCAGGCGGAGGCTCGTAGGAACTCCTGACTTCGCTGAGAAAAGCTTGGGCGTGAACCGGTTCCAACGCTTTCTATACAAGTTACGCTATGAGCCGGTGAGTCTGCTGGTTCGCCTGCGAAACGAAACCGAATCGTGGCTCGCACAGTATTCCAGGCGGGCATCGCTGCGAAAGTTGAACATACCCCGTCCCCCCTTGTCAGCCACCGACCAGGAAGTTATGGCGATCCACTGGGTACATCGCATTCCGCTGCCTGAGGGCAGATATACCCCGGGCGATTGGGACACGGCCCAGACGCTGGAGCAGCTCCAACTGCCTGAGGATCTGACGGATAAGACCGTTTTAGACGTGGGCACTTGGGATGGCTTTTACGCCTTCGAAGCAGAGCGACGTGGAGCCCGTCGTGTGCTGGCCACCGATCACTTCTGCTGGAGCGGAGAGGGTTGGGGGACTCGGGCAGGATTCGACCTGGCCCACCGTCTCTTGAACTCCAAGGTTGAGGCCCTGGACATCGATATTCCTGATATCTCTCCGGAGACGGTCGGGGTCTTCGACGTTGTTCTATTGACCGGGGTGCTCTACCACTTAAAAGAACCCCTTCAAGCCCTCGAGAGAGTGGCATCTGTCACAAAAGAGTTGCTTGTGCTTGAAACGCTGGTGGACCTGACTTTCATGAGTCAACCCGCCTTAACCTTCCATCGGGGCCGTTCTCAGCCGTTTTCTTTGTATCGCCATTGGCGTCTAGACTCGACCACCTGGTTTGCTCCAAATGAGGCTGCAGTCATCGCGATGCTTGAACAGGCGGGCTTTGCCCGAATCCAACGCGTTCACCCAAAAGGCAATCTCTTGGCACGGCTCAACCACTTTTTGAATGTTTTCCTTCCCTTTTTCAATGTTCAGCGCAACTATCGAATGGTTTTTCACGCCTGGAAGTCGCCGGAATAAGGCCTCGTCTCCAAGAGATTGTTTCGCTTTTGTCCAAAGTCTGTCAACCCGAAAACGCTTCCCGTGGCGGGAGAAAGCTCCTAAGCTTTGAGGATGAAAGCCTATTTAGCAAACCCGACCGTCTCGGGCGGTATTCCCGAGGAGAACATCGACCCACCGGGCCGACAGGCCGCAGTCGAGGTGAAGCCATGAAAACTTGCTTTATCGTGGGCTACGGCCCGGGCGTCGCCCACGGGGCGGCTCGGGCCTTTGCCGAGGCGGGCTATCAGCTGGTCCTCTTTTGCAGAACCCCCGGGCGCGTGGAAGAGCTTTATGCTCCACTGGGGGCCAGAGCTTTTGCAGCAGACGCAGGCCAGCCCGAGCAGTTGAGCGCCAGCCTGAAGGAGGCCCTGGAGCAGCTGGGCGCCCCCGAGGTCTTGATCTACAACGCCGTTGCTTTCCGGCAGAAACATCCCAGTCAGCTGACCGCCCAGGAACTCCTGAGCGACTTTTCCGTGAATGTGGTTGGGGCCAGCGTGGCCGTGAACTGCCTGCTGCCTGGAATGAAGTCAGGCAGCCTTCTTTTCAGCGGCGGAGGTTGGGCCCTCTACCCCGATCCATCGGTGGCTTCGACCGCAATTGGCAAAGCCGGCTTGAGACACTACGCTCTCATGTTGAGCGAAGAACTCAAGGGCGGGCCGGTCAAGGCGGGCACACTGACGATCCTTGGGCAGGTGGCGCCGGGAGGAGCCTTTGATCCTGAGGAGATCGGACGAGTTTTCCTGAGACTCCACCAGCAAAGCAACCAGGAGTTCCAGAGCGAGGTCCTCTTCTCGGGCAGAGATGGATAGCCGGGCCTTGGCCAGTCGGGCCTGCCTGGACCAGGTTCTTCGCTGTCGCGACACAAGCTGCACAACAAGAACAGGAACAATCCTGTCCAAAGGTTATAGATGCGCTCGAGGGATCTGAGCTTCGGATCGTTAATCAACAAAGGTTGGGTCGTCGGAGGAATGCAGGACAAAGCACCACCGCCCTCCTGGCTCGTCATGGGCCAAGGATCTCGCTGGGTTTTGCCTTCGCAAGGTAGGCCTCGGGCAGGCTTACCCTAACCTGTGTGAGGAGCTGTGACTTTGGAAGCGACCGAGCTCGAACAGCAGATGTTGGAACTTTCCGACGCTCTCCGCGAGGACGAGTGGAGAACAAAGGCCTTCTGTGATTTTGAACAAGAAATGGCGCGCTTTGACAATGGCGAAATCGACGAAGAGACCTTCGTTCAATTCCTGGAACAGCGTGAAGAGCTGATTCTGCAAACCTTGCACGAGTATCAGCAGTCGTCTGTGTTGCCTCACGAGGTGAGTGCTGAAAGCGTGGTGGCGCATCGCTTGTTGACCAAGGGGATGCAAGCCTGGCTGCAAGGCGTTCAGCTTGTTCTAAAGGACGAGGTGGACGAAGGGCTGTTGGAAATCGAGGCGGGCAACCGGTTGCTAGTCGCGGTGCAGCGCCTTAATCTGAGAGTCCAGGCTCAGCAACTGCCGCCCCGTTAATCAAAGGTTAAGTGGTCAAGCGGGATGGTAGAGGTCCGCAACCAGGTCGCGGGGCGCAGCGATGCGCTTAAGGATGGGAGACCCGTAGCTCCAAGCATGGTTCGATTCAGCCGCCTCAGGGTATCAGCACGACCTTACCTGTGGTTTTGCCGAGCCGCGATAGCCTTGTGAGCCTGGGATGCCTCGGTCAGGGGAAAGCCTGAAAGGAAACTTTCAGATCCCCGCTTTCCACCCAACTTCCGAGCTCGGTCAGACCTCGGCCGAAATGCTCAACCGAGGAATACAGGTTGACTTCGCTAATTGGCTGGCAGAAGAGACCGGCTGGTCGGTCGCTGACCGGTAGGCCTGAAGTGCGCCGAAGGCCGGGCGGGAACAGCGCGCCGGCGAGCTGGTAGGCGAAGGACTGGTGCGAAACCAGCTCTAGAGATGAATGGGCTCGAGCGCGGTCGTCAGCTGGCGGCTGAGCTGACCAAGCTGTCTGGATCTGCGTGAATCCCACGTCCTGGTATCAAATCGAAGCCTAAACTCCGCCCTCCACAAACATCGAACCGGGCATTGCCCGGATAAGAACTTTGGCCGCTCGAGCTTATTCGGAAATGTTCAAACTACCCGGCGGCACGTCGATAACCGTCCCCGAGGTCGTGATTCCCGAAATCGTGTTGAGCGTGGTCATCTGACTGAGGCCTTCGACCTTGAAGGCTCCCCCGAGGTTGGCCACGTTCTGAGCGAAAGAAAAGACCTGACCGGTGTTGTTGGTCAGCGCCGCATTCATGTTGCCACTTCCGCCGGTTTCGACAAACAGGCCGGCTGGTTGGTCGGCCGCGTCGAGGAATTTGCAGCCGCGTAATCCCAGCGAGAGCAAGCCTGGGCCACCTTGCGAAAAAGATGCGGTTCCCCTACCTCCTCGAAAATTACAGTTGCGAGCAATCATCGTTGCCGATGCGCTGTCACTGGTCGAAAACTGGATAGAACGGAAGGCTGAGCGGAATACTTCGCAGGAGGTGAGTGTGACCTGTGAGCGGCTGTTGTTACCAAAAACGAAAGAGAGCCCGCCAGGGTTGGTGTCAGAGATGGTGTTGTTGCTGGCCGTAAACACCAGTTGAGAATCGTCCCTGGAGAGTGCACTGATACCGCTTGTCCACAGGCTCCCGGGCGTGGCGGCACTAACCAGGTTGTTGTCCGCCTGAACGGAAACGTTGGCGCTGGTGCGGTTGAAAATGCGAAGGCCGTCACCGCCAATGCTGGAGCGGCTCAGGAAGGAGTTGCCCAAACACTGAACTTGACTGCTGCCCGAAGTGAACCTGAGGTCGATACCCGTGGTGCGCTGGCCATCGGGCGCCTCCAACAGATTCGCATTGAGTTGGAGACTGCCGGTCACATTTGAGATCTGTACTGCTAGCCTGGTGCTGTTCAGGATCCGGCTTTTGGTGAGGCTAAAGTTGACCACATCCAGTGCGGATATGGGGCCATCGACTGCGGCGCGCGACTCGATGCCGGAGATAGAAATCGAGTTGGCCGCCGCCAGAACGGGTTCGCTCAGCACCGGAAAGCCTCCAGACGGAACGATACTTCCTTGGGCAGTGGTCAGACCTGCTCCCTCACCCACCAGCCAGAGGCCGGTGCGGCCGAGGCGAATGGTACCACCCGCCCCCAGACCGTTGCTGCTGCCGTCGCCACGAAAGAGAAAGATCAAATCATTGTCCCGATCGGCTGCCGTTAATGCGTCGCTGAGACGATTGAAGGGCCTGGCCTGGCTACCGTTGCCACCAGCACTGGCCGTGTTGTCTACGAAAAAGGCTCGGCGATTAACGTTGAAACGAACCTGGGCGGACGAGGTTCCGACCTGGTAATCCAGACTGTCCAGGCCCGTAAAGCCACTTGCTGGAGTATACGTGAAGCTGCCATCCGAGGCCAGGTTGAGAGTGCCACCCTGAGTGGTGGTAAAGCTGCCGGCCTGGAGAGTGAAACCGTTCAGGGCATCGTTGGCTCCAATTCCTACCCCGGGCGCCACGCGTAGGGTGGCTCCGCTGAAGGCCTCATAGTTGTCGTTCAGCAGATAGGCCTGGTTGGCGAAGAAGCCGCCCTCCTCGCTACCACAACCGAAGATGGCGGCGCTGATGGCTAACGAGAGAGCTATGGAGTGGAGTTTCATTCGGACCCTTTCAAAGATGAGGTTGGTTGCTCTTTACGGGAGAGTCGGAAACTCCTATGTCAGTGACCTTAAACAGCTAATTCGGTCCGCTATAGCAGGCTCGCTACTGAGGGCTGAGCTGTGAGCGCAGCCTTCCAGCGCTCAAAGTCGGCCTGAGTGGCTCGCCGATGGAAAACCATCACCTTGCCAGCCCAGTTGCTCTGGCTGGCGATCAGGTCGCCCAGCTTCTTGCGGTCTTCCTGACTGAGGTGGGTCTGGTCCACGGCGACGTTGATTCCCCGGTTCAGTTTGCTTTCGATTTTGGCAACCATGCGCTCGTCGCTGTAGCCGGCATTGACCGTAATGGGCCAGGAGGTCTCGGTCTTCAGATCCCAGGCCTGTCCTTGCGAGGCGAAGTCACTCCCCTTGGGGCCGCGAACGGGAGCGATCCAGATACAGGCCTGGGCCAGATAGCGGGCCTGATAAGCTTCTTCAAGTGAACGAAAATCGACGCGGTCCCCGTGATCGGGATCCTTGGCCAGTTCCAGCATTTCCCGTGCGTAAGAGTTTTGCGGAGCAATGGCCTCCAACCGCTGGTGCAGACTGTGCCAGCGATGGTTCTTATCTTGCTGAACCTTCAGTCTTTGGGTGATCGTTGGAAAACGTTGAACCACTGCCTGACCATTATAACGATGGGCAGCTCAAAATAGTCTGAACGGCGTTGGGCGCGCACTTAAGAGCAAAAAACAGAACGAATCATTCTGACAAATCTATTTTACCGAATTGACCTGAACGGCTATACTCGGTCGGCCTGAGAGCGAGCGACCATTGGAGTCGATGCAGTTGCTCTTGCGATCGGTGTATGACCTTTCACAGGCGCCTGCTAAAATACTCAGCCAGCATCCGCCGGTCCAGGGGCGAAGTAGTGGTCGTTGGAAGGACATCAAGTGGGCTCCTACGCCCCAAAGGAGAACTCATGAGCAGTTGTTCGTGGACTGAACTGAAAGAGCGGACAAGCCAGGGCCGCACTCTGGCCATCTTGCCGGTCGGCTGCTATGAACAGCACGGGCCGGTTCTGCCCCTGGAGACGGATATGTTGATAGCAACCCGGGCCGCCAAGGGCCTGGCCGCGCGTCTGCAGGACTGGCACTGCCACATCTACCCCTGCCTGCCGTATACAACCACCGAGCCCAATGTGAACTACTGCGGCACCGTCAGTGTCTCAGCCCAAGCTTTTCGAGCTTACCTCCGGGAAGTTCTGCGGGGAATCATGGGGCACCCATTTGAGGCCGTGGTCGTGCTGAACGGACACGGTTCCATTCAAGGCAGCCTGCACGAGGTGGCTTTTGCACTGGTCAATCAGCAGTTTCGCCGAGGGCGCCGTCCGGTGCGTCCGATCCTGACCCTCAACGCCTTCGATGCCGACGACCAGATCGGGCAGGCCCTGGAGCTGGAGCCGGGGCGCCACGCGGACTGGAAAGAGTTCTTGATGACCTGGTCCATCTTGGGCAGTCACTACTATGATGACCAGCGCCTGGAGCGCCTGCAACGATTCGCCCAGGGGGTTTTTCCCAATCGCCTGCCGCCCGTGCTGGGAATCCCGGCGGAATTGCGCACGAATATGGGGGTGCAGGGAAAACCTCTGGCTGGCAGCTGCCCTTCGGACTACGACCGGCTGGCGCAACGCATTTGGAAGATCCTGGAAGAGCATCTAGAGAGCAAAACTCGCCAGGCCCTGGACGATTTTCGAACTCACTACGCCGACCGGGCTTGAGCAGGCCGATGGACAGCCCTGGGGAGGGCTAGGAGGTTAGCTGTCCGGCTCGGAATCAGCCTTCTTCTGAGTGGATCTGCCGCATCCGCCACAAAATTTGGCGGACACTTTGAGCAAGTGACCGCAGTGACCGCAGCTTCGCAAGCCGTCTGACGCGGCATCAGCCGGGGCCGGTGGCGGGTCAGTGGTCACAGGGCTGCGCACCAGCTCCATTCCAATCAAAACGCGAGATACGCTGGCGTATGGAGTGGCTAAGAATGGGTGTCTGCGTAAGGCCCCCCAGAGCGAGTTGTATCCATCCAGATCTTCAAATTCGCAAAGCGAAAAATCGGTGAACTTGCCGGTCCAGGCCTCAGCGTCAAACCAGCGGAAGCGCACCCCGGGAAAGCGCGCTAAAATATCCTGCAGCTGGCGGGTATAGTCCAACCGGGTGCGAGAATCCAACTCAAACCAGCTAGCTTTCACCTGCCACTCGATCAGGGCGGTAAATCGGGCCATCAGGTTTCCACCAGACCAATCGTCAGCGGCCGCTCGTAGCCCAGACTGACCCTCTGGAAACTGGCGTAAAGCCGGCGTTGGGCCGTATGTTCGCGAATCGCCTCCCAAAACTTCCAGTAGGACTCAAGCTCTTGAAACTCACACACCAAAAATTCAGTGGAACTTCCGGTCCAGGGGTCAGAATCAAACCACCTGACTTCGACCGTGGGGTGGTCGTCGATTAACTCAAAAAACCGTTCCCGCTGGCCCAGCCGTTGTTCCTGACTCAGGCTAAACCACTCGGGAGCCAGGACGAGCTGCACCACTGCAACCAATTTCATATCAAGAAACTTTTCGAACGAAGTGGGTTTCCCTCTGGACCGGGTTGCGCTGTGAGGAATCGAGAAGGGAAACCCCCTCGATTCTGACGGGGGGAAATCCGCACACGGACTGGGAAGAGACAGACGGAAGCTTATCGGACGGCAGGTGGCTTGCGATCAAGAGACGTTCTTTTTTGGCAACAGCCGCCGGGTGGGCGGTCGCCGGTCTGGCCGGATGTGGGGCTGATGGCTCCCAGAATATCGCGCAGACCACCGGCGCTGTGCAACCGATTGGTGCTGACGCAGCCAGTGCCGCCCAGCAGGTTAGCGGGCGGATTGCCCCGGAGCTTGTCTTTGCAGACGCCGAGGTGGGGTCAGTCTATGGTCCGTCGACCGTCGCCGGCAACACCTTCACCACCAGCATCTCCCCCAACTCCGTGGGGCTGCTGGTGCTGGGCGATCGGAGCGGAGGAGTTCGGGGCTTTAGCCTGACTTTGCCGGGGGAAACTCCTGTCTTTTCGGCCGAAAACTCGGCTCTGGCGATTGTTTTCATGGAGCCTGGTTTTCTGCAGCTGAACCCAAACGCGGCCAAACTTTTGCAGGCCCGGATTCGCGCTTCCAGCGCCTTCGCTCCATTCGTCCAAATTCTGATGAATAACGCCCAAAGCAGGCGGTTGGAGCTGCTGAGTGGCGACGCCGACTACGTAGCTGCATTGGAGACTCTGATACACTCGCTCGGTAATCCCTACCTGGTCTCGCCTCCTTCGAGCAGCCTTGAGAACGCTCGGACAGTAGCCATCAAAAATGAGTCACCGCGATTTCTATATATGGTCACCGACGGGCCATCGCAGGACCGACTGCTCCCTCCCTATGGAAGGCTGACGGATATCCCGGTCGATTCAAGCACCTTTACCTTCTATGGGCTGGGTCCGGCCAGCGCTTTGCCTGGCGACACAAGCCTGATCGAATCAACCTATTTCCTCACCATGGTTTTCGCGGTTTTCATGCCCTGGCTGGAACTGGCAGTCGGCAAAGAAATCCCGGTCGAACTGGGCATGGCACTAACCAAAAAGCTCACGGTCCAAGGCCTGGCTGCCCGCAACGACCTGGCCAGTGTCACCAGTATGGCGGAAGCTCTCAGCGATGATTGTAGGCTGACGGTTGCAGAGGTGGCGGATACTCTGCCTTCCTCAAGTGGAGTGATCGGGCTTATACTCGCCATTACTTACGTGGCTGGCCTGGCCTTTGTCATTGGTGGCATCACCAGATTTAAGAGTCACAAGGACAACCCGAGTACAATCGCCCTGGGCACACCCCGGTCGATGGAGTTCACGGCTGAGGCCTTGTTGTCTCTGCCGTCCGTTCAGAGCCTGAACCCCCTTTCGACCTTCAGCTAGGAGCCAGTCCATTCAGTGCGCCGGCACCTTCCGAGGCGAACCTGAAGCGGACCCAAAAAGCTGGTCTTCCAACTGGTCCCAGGAATTGAACGAACAGCTGAGGACAGTTTTGTGAAAACGCCTGTCGGCATCGGTGTCTCCCCATTCCTGGCGAGCGCGAGCGCGCAGCCGCAGCATCTCGGCTCCGCCGACCTTGTAGCTGAGAGACTGAGCGGGCCAACGAAGGACCCGCGCCACTTCGGGGTAAGCCAGCTCTCGCTGGCCGGGTAAATTTTCATTCCACCATTCTATGGCCTGGCCCAGAGACCAGCCATCCACGTGAATTCTCCAGTCGAGCAGGACGCGTGCGCAGCGAACCTGGTCCCAAAGCAACCAGCCCAGGCGCTGGACTGGGTCGGAGAGCAGTCCATTCTCGGAACCCAGCTGTTCGGCGTAGACGGCCCAGCCTTCCTGGAGGCCGGGGTAGGTCAACAGAGCCTGGGTTGGATGTCCGGCTGCAGCCGTGACCTGCAGATGATGACCGGGCATCACCTCGTGTAGATATAACCAGTTCAGGTTGCGAAGCAGGAAGCCGCCAGGGCTGAGGTTGTAGAAGAAGGTGCCGTCTCGATAGAAGCCTGGCGCCTTGACCGGTCCCGGAGGCATGGGCGCAAAGTTAACCGCCGGTGGCGGCTGGTCCCAAAGTTGGAGAGCGCGCACTCTCTGGTCAAGTTTCTGGAATTCTGCTCGGAGAACGCTTTCGTCGGTCATGCGATCTTCGGCGTTTTTCAGACCGGATAGTTGATCGAGTTCTTGCTGGATGCGGCTTAACTCGACCTCTCCGAGTCGGACGGGATGATACCGGTCGGACTGGAAAAATGAGGTCCAGAAGGCAACATAGAGCTCATACCATTGTTTGGCCGAGGGCAGGCAAACCAGTCCGCGCCAGCGTTCTTGGCGAAGCCCATGCGGGCTGAGGAAGGGCTCGAGAGCTGTTCTCTCGGCCGGGGAAAGTTTGGACGGGTCGATGCGAGAGGAAATCGTTTCGGCTGGATTTTGAGAGAACTCCAGCAATAACTGATTCCACAGGGACAAAAATTGCAAATCATGGAACAGTGGTGGGTCCTGACTGTATTTGGAACGTTGAACTTCCAGCCAGTCTTTCTGTTTGAGTAAAAGTGAAGGGGCGGGCGCCTTCAAATTTTCTTCCAAATCCATGGAAAAGTCGGGAAAGCCCATTTTCAAAAAGTCGGCTCGAAGATCCTGAGCGCTTTGCTGGGAACGAGCCCGGGCCAGCGAGGTGAGGCCCAGGGCGAGCAGGCTTTGACAAAAAGTTCGACGATTCAAATCAAGACTCCAAATGGCAATTTCTGGCCTTATTCCGCTTCGGTCTGCTGAGTGGCCTCCAGTAGCGCTTTCATGATGTAGCTGGAGGTGGGCGTCAAGGTCTTGTAGGCGATCCAGAGCCTGGTTTGGACCTGGAAGGGAAGAGGGGCCACGATTTTTAGACGCCCCCGGGCGAGTCGCTCGGCCACGGCAAAGTGGGGAACCACCGTCGCTCCCAGGCCGGCCTCAACCAGAGCGATGGCGACTTCGATATGGTCTGTCGCGGCCAGCATTTTTCTAGGAAACTGGTGGTCGGGCCAGAGAGCGGGCGGAGCCATCCCCACACCGGTCGGCACGACGTAGCCCAATTCATCCCAGCTGGAGGGCGGATGTTCGGGCGCGGCCACGATCACGGGGCTGGCCTCGGCCCCGGCGGTCACGTAGAGCTCCTGGGAGACGGGTGGCGCAATCAGGATTCCAAGGTCAAGCTCGCCGGAGAGAAGATGACTCTCGATGGCGTCCTGGGCCTGCACGAAGATCTGAGGTCGAAATTCGGGGTGAAGTTTGCACAAACGCGCCAGCAGCGGCGCCAGCACGTACTGCGAGACCGAACCGGCCGAAGCAATTGCGAAAGCTCCCTTGGGACCCGAATGAAAGGCTGGTGCGACACGTTCCGGCAGGCCCAAGAAGCTCTCGATTAGAGGCCGGGCTTCGGCCAGCAAGTTTCGACCCACCGGTGTCAACCCTCGGATGCGCTTGTCGCGAACGAACAAAAGACCAAAGCGTGATTCAAGGCTGGCCACCGCCTTACCCACGGCCTGTGCGGTGACGTGAAGTCTCTCCGCGGCGGCCTGAAAACTGCCGCAGTCGGCAGCCACCGTGAAGTAGCGGAGCGCGTCCAGGGAGGGTGTGGACTCAGGCTCATCCGATTTGTGAGGCTGCAGCATCGGCTAGAAACGAGGCCGAATTTCAAGGAGCCTGGAAGTCATGCCAGTCTTCATTCAGTTCAATCTGGCGGACCTCGCCTTCCTGATTCAGCTCGAATACGCCCACCAGTTCCACCTGGTGCAAAACCATGGTCTGCCGGTTCTCATAGACGGGGGTGTAGTCGGTGGTGACGACGCCGTCGGACCACCAGTATTCCTGAACGTCCTCTCCGACTTTCTCTTTCCAGTGTTCATTCTTGGCCACCATGAAAGTTGGGGACTGAAGGTAATAGCGGCCGGGTTTGAGGTGATCGAAGACAAAATTGCCGGCCTTGTCGGTTTTGGTTTTTCGCCAGATTTTGGGAAAGCGGGGGTCCACCTCCACCCGCTTGACTGGAAGGAACTCAGGCAGCTTGACCCCCATCGCCTGGCACTGAGACTCCAGCATGACTTCGTCCATGGATTTCTCTAGAGGTGGGACCGAATACTCGCGAAACAGTTTGACCACTTCCTGGCAATAGGGAGTATAGGGGAACAGATAAATGGTGGAATCCGTGGGGATGGGGCGTTTGCTACCCGAGCGCTCTTCAAAGGCGACCCCTTTCAGGCTGCAGGTCCCGGGCCCGAGGGCCTGTTTTGCCTGGTCCGGGTCGAAAGCCAGCTGAGGGGTGACAACTCCTTGCTCTTCAGGGGTGAAGACGTAGTCTTTGGCCGCCCAGCCTAAGCCACTCAACATCAGGACCAGGATCAGGCAGAATGATCGGTTTCGCAATAGACCTCCAGGTGCAAAGGTTGCCGGGCCTCCGGCTGTCCGCTCAGTCTAATCGGTTCAAGCTCTACTCTCAAGCGAAACCTTTTTGGGAGAAAACGAAACTCTAAGTTTGGTCAGACAGACGGCGTTGATTGGACGTTAATCGGATCGCCCATTTCGGCGGCGAGGCCGGATATAGATTAACCCGCCGGCAAAGAGTCCGCTTTCTAAAACACCTTTCCACCACCTCGACCGCCTAGACTGAAGCCGCATACACATCGATAGGCTCACTGGGAGGCAGACCATGATTTCAATCGGACCGCGCCCCGGCTCTCTGGCCGAGGCTCAAGACTATGTGAAACTTCAAGCCAAATACCGACCCCGTGTTCAGAAGCTGATCGACTCGGTGGAGGTCTACAAGACGGCCATCGGGGCTCAAGATCAGAGCGAGCGCGATCTCCACGACCAACCAGGGGTGGTCATCCTGGTGGGGGCTCGCCGGGCCGAGCTCGGGCTGTATGCCGGCAACACCGGAAGCTGGCCGCCCGCGCCCCATCCGGGCTGCGACAAGCGAGTTGAGACCATCGACGCGATGCTCGATAGCCAGTCGACTCAGAAGCTGGAGCTGGAAGAAAAGGGCCCGGGCGGTCGCAAGATTCTTTGGATAGAAAACACCCAGGGCTTCGAATCCGTCTACCAGGTCCAAGACCAGCAGGGCACCTTGAAATTCGGACGCAGGGGCGAGACCATCACCATTCTTTCCGACCAGCCCAACTGAGCTTTCAGGAAGGACTGGATGGCTGGGATCGGGGGCGAGAAATCAAACGTTAATTGGGCGGGCGAACTGGCAAAATAGGCTCGTGAAGTCTTTACAAGCTCCTCACATCTGGCAGCTCCATACCATCATTTCACCACCTCGCTTGTTTAATATCGAGATCAAGAGGCACGGTTGAAACAAAGCCGGCCGATGACGAATGGAGGGTTGCGCAGATGACAGGTGCCGTGAATGCTAAGGTTTCGACGGGGATGGGCTATCAGCGATCGGCAGCGCACGGCCAGGGCAAGGTGGTGGCTGAGACCTTTCAAAAAGCCGCCCAGGCCGCTCGAGGCTACCAGCCGAGCGCTGACATTGCTCAAATCGGCCTGCAAACGGTAGCCGGCCAGCACGGCGCGACCCAGGGCGAACAGTTGGTGGCCCAGGTCGTTCTGAACCAGGCAGCCCAGGCCCAAAAAGCCCTGACCAAGAGGGCCCTGAAGGACGGGGCCCAGGGGTCCCGCTGCCGCATTTTGTCGGAAGGGCTCGGCTACATTGCGGCCGGAGGGGTGGCCAATGGACCCCTGGGTGTGGTGCTGGCCGACCTGGGCAACCGCCAGATGGATTTGACCCGAGCCCAGAGCTACGCGACCCCCTCCCTCTCGGACATTCGCGACAGCAATGTGGTGGGCATGAACATGCTGCAGCAGATCTCGGCCCACGTGGACGACCCCAACGTGCAGTTCATTACCGGAAATGCACTGTCTCAGATGGGTCAACGCTACCACAAGTGCGAAGGGTCAGACCAGCTGGACAGTCATGTGGAAGTTCTCTACCAGGACGCCGAGAAATTGCACCAGACCTTTGACGCTATCAAGGTGGTAGCGGGAGCGGGAGACGCCCAGAATCCCAAAATTTTGGCGATGATGACCGGCAATCTCTCGCCCAGTCGCTCGGGTGGCTCTTACTCGGTGGGTCGGCCCGGCGGCGGCTACGCCGAATACACAAGTCCCGGCGACGGTTTTGGAGTGACGCGCCCGTCCCAGCCCTTCCGACGGGACTGAGCCAGGGTGGCTTTCTTCAGCGTGTGGAAGCAGCCTTGCATAGGGCCTCTTCCTGCTTGAGCTGGCTGATGAGTTGTGCGGGTTGGGTGCCGGAGGGTGCGCTAGTCGTCGAAGTTTCCGTAGATAGAATGGGAGCTGAGAGTGGGGTTGGCCGGATCCGTGGACACGAGGCTGATGCCGGAGTGGTAGGAGGATTGGAAGACGACTTTGTGCAGCTTGGAACTCCACGCGCCTGACACGCCGGATTGGTAACTGGTCTTCCACTCAGCCTGGTTGGTCTCGGGATTCCAGACCCCGGCCACTCCGGAGTGATAGCTAGTTCTCCACTCCGCTCGATGCTCACCAGGGTTCCAAACCCCGGCTACACCTGATTGGTAGGAAGTCTTCCACTCCACCTGGTGGCTGTCAGGATTCCAGACTCCGGCCACACCAGAATTGTAGGAGGTCTTCCATTCGACCAGGTGCTTATCGGGATTCCAAACTCCGGCCACGCCGGATTTGTAGCTGCTTTTCCATTCCACTTCTTGCTTATCAGGGTTGAACACGCCAGCGATGCCGGAGCTATAGCTGGACTTGGATAAGATCAATTCATCCCGGGCCTGCTCCGGCTCCCTGACCTCCTGGCAACCGGTCAATCCCACAGTGGCCGCCGCAGCCGAGGTCAGCGTCAGTGCCACAGCAGAGGCGCGGAGAGTTTTGAGGCCGATGTTCACAGCATTGCTTCCCTTGCAAACAAGATATGACCGAGTATAACGGGGCCAGCTGGAATTTTTCTGAAACCTTGCAGCTCGAGGTAATCACGGTTGAGGCTCCCCCAAGAGCTTGTGGAGCACGGCCGCGACCCGTTCGACGGGGTGAAGGCGGTTGGCGGTGATGCCCATTTCCTGGCCGTTGATGCCGCCGCATTCCTCCATCCAGAGCTTGATTTTGCCGGCGCTGGCGGCGCCCTCGGGCTCCAGGGGGAGGGCGAAGAGTTCTAGCTCCTCGGGAGTGAAGGATTCGGGCCGAACCAACCAGCCCTGCACGTCTCCATGGCAATCGATGTCGTAGCGGGAGAGTTGATCGATGAACGCCCGCGCCAGAATCCAGCCAGAGGGGTCGTAGTCGACATAGGCAATGACCCAGAGGGGAGCCAGATGACGGATTTTGTCACTGAAGAACTCGGTGCCAATCAGTGAGGGCTGGCCGCCCAGGACGATATAGCTCACTCCGAATTGTTCGGCCAGCACGCGCACCTTGGGGCTGAGGCTGTCCTTTTCGCAAACGATCAGCACGGAATTGCCCAGCCTGTATTCTTCCGTGCCTTTGTCCACAAAGCCGATGTCGCGGAAAGTGCAAAGGCGGTCCTCCCCCACCATCTGGGCCAGTAGAGTCTGAAGCAAGAGGAAGGAGGGAGTGCCCGGACCGCGCTGATCGGGATCCCACTCCAGTTCGGCCCGGGTGAGAAAGCCGGCCCGATGCAGGGTGGCCTTCACGGCCCAATACCAGAGCTCGCGGTAGTCGGGATATTCGTGGTCTTCAATACCCTGGAGGCGGCGGCGCAAGATCTGCCAGAGAATGTTGGCCAGCAGATGGCGGGCGCTGGTGAAGTCGGCCTTGAGCTGTGCGCCAGGGGCGGTGATCAGGTCATAGGGGTAGTCGCGCTTGTTGTCACGCCAGAGGCCGGGACGGTGGGGTTCCAGATGGAAGAAGTGAGGTAAACCCAGACGCTCGGCCGCCTTGAAATGGAACTTGTGGGAAACCACAATGGAGCTGCCGTCCTGCAGCACCAGACGGTGGCGGGTGAGGTCGCGCTGGATGCGACGCAAACGAGCAGGATGGATGTAGTTGCCTCGGCTGATCAGGATGAGACCGGGAACCTCACGGGCTTTCTGGGCGGCGGTCAGAGAACTGGTCTGCTCACCTTCCAGAGTGTAGAGCACGGAGCCGGTGCCGCGGGAAATCAGGCTGAGGACCGAGCCCGGGTCGGGTTCCTCAGGATCGACCGGCTCCAGGGCAACCCAGGGATAGCGGAAGCCGGCCGGGTCGACCCAATGGTCTTCCTGCCGAAGCAGCAGCTGCGGGAGCACCCAGGCCTGGTGCAGGGGCACCCAGGGACCATCGGGCTTGGGACCAGGCAAATAAGCCACGCCGCCGTCGGCCAGAGATACGCGCCAGCGCCCGAACCCATCATTGACCAGGGCGGCCATTTCGGACTTGCGCCGAAAGAGCAGTCCTTCTTCGTCCTGGAGAGGAATCACCCATTGCATCGGGGGCTCTTCGTCCGAGGAATGCTTGGCCCTGGTTTGGTCAAGGGCGGTGCAGCACCTGGGGACCTTCCCTTGTCCGGGCTTCAAGGCCAGTCCAGAGCCAGGTTGAGGGCGGCCTCGGCCTGCACGATGGAGCCGGCGTAGGCCGACTGGCAAAGGATGGCTTTGTAGTGGTGGGGCTGTAAATCCGGACGGGCCTGGCGCAACAGGGCCACCAGTCCAGAGACGGCGGCGGTGGCCTGACTGGTGCCGCCCAGACTCATATAGCGCTTGCCCTGGCGGCTGCGCTTGTGGCTGTCCAGAGCACAGGCTGGCGCCAGGGTGCTGAAAATATTCTGGGCGGGAGCCAGCACATCCGGTTTGGCCAGGCCGTCGAAGGCGGTCGGGCCCCGGCTGCCGCGCAGGTAGGGCGCGTCGTCGTCAGGATCAGGAGTGCCGCGATCGTCCACCCCGCCGACGGTGATGGCGTGGGGCGAAATGCCGGGAGTGGTGATGCTGCCAGGGCCTTGAGCGCCATCGTTGCCGGCCGCGGCCACGACGGTGAGACCGGCCAGAGTAGCCCGCTCCACGGCCTGGCAGCAGCGGCAGCTGGTGTGACTGCAGGTGGCGGGTTGGCCAATGGAGAGATTGACCACGCCGATCTGGTAGGCCTGGCGGTGAGCCAGAACCCAATCCAGGCCCGCTTGAGCCTGCTCCATGGTGGCGATGCGAACGGCCACCAGGCGGGCCTCGGGAGCCACGCCCATGACCTTTCCCTTAGACTGGTGGCCGTTGCCGGCGATGATGCCGGCCATGTGGGTGCCGTGGCCCCAGCCGTCCTTGAGCCGGGTGTGGCCGCCGGCCAGGTCGAGGTAGGCCAGGATGCGCTCGCGGAAGTCCTCGTGAGCGTAGAGACCGGAATCGATGACGGCCACGGTCTGGCCCTGGCCCCGGTAGCCGCGAGCCCAGACGCGGTCCAGGCCGGGCAGGCGGATGGCTGCGGTGGGTGGATGATCCTGGTTGATAGGGCCGTTTTTCGGCGGGAGGGGTTCCTACTCCCGCGCAGGGGGTGGTGGTCGCGCTGACTGAATCTGGAAACGGTGGCGGCCCGATCATCGCGGAGTATCTTTAGCCTGAGGCTTGTCTGTGTCGTTCCAAACAGTGGCTTACTTTTGCACTCCCGCCGGCCAGGAAGGTCGCACCCCCACAACCGAAACGGCCGGCTATGAACAACGTTACTTTCAATCAAGAGCTGGAGGACCGTTTCATTCAACTGGTTCAATCCAGTTGGGATACGTATTCCCAATTTGAGCAGGCCTCCTGGATCGATGACGCGATGATGGGGGGGGTGATCGCCGCCCACCTTCAAAACGGTTTCTTTATGCTCGATTGCATCAGCGACGGGAGCAGCCACTATGCCCGCTTTGTGAATGAACAGAGAGACCGGGTGGTGGTTAGACTGATGTCCAAAGCCGGGGAAGATATCGTCTTTGCGCGCACGTTAGGCAATATCGCCGGACTGCAGCTTTCCTTTCAGCGCAGCTATCCTGACATTTCCAAGATCGTCAAGGCGATGAAGAGCGAACTGAAGAGCAATCTGGCCGGGGGCAAGAGCTCGGACTTTCCCGATCCGGGGGTTTTCAAAATCGACGCCGAGGGCACCACGGCCAGTTGCGAAACCTCGATTCTGGTTGAACTCAAGGACTATGTGGACGCCAAAACCTTTCTGCCGGATACCCAGAAAATCTGGGCACACTGCCAGGCAGTCTACCAATCTCTGGAAAAATATCTTGCGGGGGTCATGGCCTGAAATGCTCAAAGCTTTAACCAGTATTTTCCAAGCCTATCAGGAGATGACCAGCAAAGACGAGATTGTCTTTGGCGAAATTATTCGCTGGATGATCGAACAGGGCTGGCCCATGATTGGATTCACCGCTCAGGAGGGCTACCAGAGAGCGCGCTTTTTGATGAAAGATGAAGTGCTGCACAGCCTCGAGATCATCCTGGACAAGAAAGTAGCGGCCATCAGCACTCTGACCTTACGCGGTCAGTGCCGCAACCAACTGGCCGACCCGGACGATATGATCTCCATGTTCAAAACCGACTTCCAGAATATCCTGAAACTGCCTATTTTTGGGCAGATGAAAATCAATCACGAATACAATTCGATCTATGCCACCACGGCTGGGGTGAGAAAGCTCGGCGACTATATGTCTGGCCGAGGTCAGGTCAACCGGCCAGTGCTGGAGCAGGATCTGCACGCCAAAATCAACGACGTGCGCGAAGCGTTGAGGAAGTTTAAGCGATGAGCAGCGCCGTCCTCAAAGAGATTTTCCGGGGGGCCCGCCAGAAGCATCTGCAGCTGCGTCGCCTGGACACCTGCTTCCACGCCTACTGCGGGGCTTTGATCGAGGCCTTTCGCGAGCGCAATTACCGTCTGGTGGGATTTGATACCACCAACCAGGGAGCGCTGGTGGTGGAGTTTGAGCAACCGGACGGCGACCGCTTTTTGGTGCGGGTCGAACCCTTCCGCACTGCTCATACCTTTCTGCGCGCCGTGGGACCGGTGGCGGAAATCGTCTTCACCCTCAACCAGCATGTGGACGACCCCAACGTGATCGCCTCGGCTCAGGCCGGTATGATGCGCCAGGGAGTGGGCCGTATGCTGGGGGTCTTCAGCGCACACGACAACCTGAATCGCGGCGCAGGCCTGTCAGAACCGGGCAATATGCGGTTTCACCTGAATGGCGCCGAGGTCACGGCCACCCTTAATCTGGTATGCAACCTGAACGACTACGCCCTGGCCGGTCTGGATTATGACAAAGAGAAGATCGGGTTGATGCTGGATGCCGTCGTTTATGGGCTGGAGAAGTTTGTCCAGGGCGTGCTCGAGAAACATTCCGAGCTGTAGTTGCCGTGTGCCTAAAAAGGCCGGCTATGAAGCGAGTGGCGGTGGTCCTGAGCCTGAGCGTGGCGGTCTGGGCCCAACTGCCCGATAACGAGCTGCTACGCGCGGGGCAGCCGGAAACCGTGCTGGCCGGGCAACCTTCCACCCTCGACTGGGCCGAGGCGATGGTGGAACTGAACCCTCACTACCTGAACAGCCAGCGGGTGCTCCAGCAACTGGAGGGCCTGCCGGATTCACCAGAAGTATTGCTGATGCGCGGCCGACTGCACTGGAGAACGCCCGAGGGCGCGCAGGAATTGCGACGAGCCTATCAGCTCGCCAGCGGGGTCACTCGCCTGCGGGCGGCCGCCGCCCTGGCCATGAGCGAAGCCAAAGCCGGCCGCAAAAACGAGGCGATGCAATTGCTATCCGAAGCCCTCCACGGTGCTCAGAAAGTGGACCAATCCTGGTTGGACTTTGAAGTGGCCCTGGCCAGCAGCCAGGTCCACAGCTGCAACACCCCGGACCAACCGGAGTGGGGAAGCTTACTTCAGGTGCGCCAGCGCTGCCGACAGCGGCAAGACTGGTTCTGGGCAGCGCGTGCCGGTATGGCCATCTTCGAGCAACTGCGCCTGCTTCCCGACCAGGACCGCACCTTGGAGTATGCCCTGGGTGCCCTCGACGATGCCGAAAAGTCCGGCTGCCGTCTTTACCTCTGGTCGGCCGTGCAGCAATTCGCGACCGGCTTTGGTGGGGTGGCTTCTAAGGAGAAACTGGCGCCGCTGCTGGCCGACCGGGCCCAATCCAGCTCTCAGCCCTTTGCCTACCTGAGCGGGATGCACTGGTTCCGCTGGCAGGATCCGGAGTCCTGGAGTGCGCCAGTCAGCGCAGCCCAAACCGACTGGGAAGGCTATATTTCGAGGCGCGACCGGATCCAGTTTCAGCCCCAAAAAGACGACCTGCTGGCCGTGCACGAATATGAAGTGGCCCACCAGAACGACCGCACCTTTACCGCTTTTGGTAGCCACCTGCAGGAATCCGATTACTACAAGCGTCTGGCCGATTTGGAGTCCGCGCCAGAGGTCAGAGCCACGCTGCTCTGGGATGCGCTGCGGGCGGCGGCCCATTTGCAGCCGTTCCAACGTTACAACTTGCTGCTGGACATCACTCGTAAATTCGAGAGGGATGGGAGACTGGTCGATCTGCTGCGAGCCAAACTTCTGCAATATCAGCACATCCTATCCCAGCCCTCACCAGTGTATAGTGCCGCCGGTCTCTACCGATCGGGTCTGACCGGCGCGGCCGCCCTGAGCAGTGACTGGTCATCCTTTTGGGCCGATTCGGCACGCATGGAGTTGGCTTCCCAGTTGGACAGCTTCGAAAGCGATCGTTTCCAAAAACTGGACAAGCCATTGGGCCTACTGGACAGAGCTTCGGAACTACGCCATCTGGGGGACCTCTACGCATTTCAAAACAGGACTTTAGAGTCGCTGGAAGCCTCACGTTCCGAAGTCGAAGCCCGGCCTGAACAGGCCTTCCGTCATCGCGACCTGGCCGTGGCTCTGATCGAGGTCGGTCAGGATGAAGAGGCGGTGCGGGAGCTACAGACGGCCCTGGACCTGGATGCCCAGGGCAATGGTTACGGTGAAGAGGTTCTCTATCTAAGCTGGCAGGCCGGCTGCCAGGTCCGCCTGGGCAATCTCAAGGCGGCCGAAGAGGCCCTGGCCCAGGCCGAGGTGAAGGCATCGGAGCACAAATACGGCCAGGAAACTATCGATGGGCAGCGATCCAAACTGCTTCGCGCCCAAAAGCGCTGGAAAGATTTGGAGAATTTGTATCAACGCAGAATTGCCAGGGCCTTGCCCCTGGAGCGCTTTCGCCTGCTGCTGGGTCTGGGGGAGCTGCAAATGGAGCAGCACCAGGATTTGTCCGCCAAACTGACTTTTAAAGCCGCCGACCAGCTGGCGGACGAGCTGGACGGAGGAGCATCCGCTCGACTCTGGCTGGCCTGGCCCGAGCATCTGGACCCCGAATCCCGCAGGCAGCTGTTGCAGAAAGCCCAGAGTCGACTTCAGCAACTGGCCGGGTTGCTCCCGGAGAAAGACCGCTCCCGCTTCCAGAGCCAACCGGCGGTCGCGGCAGTCTTGAGCGGCCAGCCCTTTCGTGAGGACAAACCCGCCCCGGCGTTGCCTACTTTCAACAAGCAAGACTTCTTGACGGCAACCGCTGTCCTGCGCCAGCGCTTTCCTGAGTGGGAGCAACTTTCTCCGGTTGCCGTTCCCACACTCTTGGAGGTCCAGCCCCGCCTGTCGGCGCGGGAAATCTTTCTCTGCTTTAGCGCGCTGCCTCACCAGGTGGTGATCATGGGTTGCGACCGAAACAAGTTTTATCTCCACCGCGGCTTCTTTGAACGCAGCAGCCTGGAGTCGCAGATCCAGCAACTTCAACGCGGACTTTCGCGACCGGGCGGGAGTTACAAAGCCAGCTCGCGCCGTCTGTATGACAATTTGTTGGCCCCCCTGCAGGCGGCCACCGAGGACCGGCAGGTCTGGCTGGCCTGCCAGGGGCAGCTTTTGAACCTGCCCTGGCCGGCTCTGCAAGACCAGCAAGGAAAGTTCGTGGTGGAGCACTGGGCCAGCCACCGGCTCTGGTGGGGACTGAGCCCGAAGCCACGGATGCAGCTCGGAGTGGAGCCAGCTTTGCTGGTAGCGGCGCCGGGCAAAAACCATCTGGAAGGGGTGGTGCCCGAAGTGCGCGACATCCTACGATTGCTCCCGGGCAGCCGAAGCCTGATCGGGAACCAGGCCACCCGGGCCAATCTGTCCCGCTGGTTACCGGCTTACCGCTGGCTCCTGGCCGCTCATTCCAGCCTCGATCGCAATGCACTGCAGAATAGCTATGTGGAATTGGAGGATGGTCCGCTGCCCTTGAACCAGCTGTATGCACTGAAGCTCCAACCCCAAACCACGGTTGTGCTCAGCAGCTGTCAGACGGCGCAGGGCCAGGCGCAGCCTGGCAAGGACGTTCTCAGTCTCGGCTCAGGCTTCCGCGTCAGCGGAGCCGGCCAGGTCCTGGCCACACTCTGGCCGGTGGATGATGAAGCCAGCGTCGAATTCTTTAGCCGGCTTTACCCTCGTTTGCGCAACCAAACTCCCCTGGCTGGGGCCCTCTATGCCACCGCCCGCGAATTTCTCAAAAGCAACAAGCGCAAACATCCCTTTTTCTGGGCTGCTTATCAACTCGAAGGCGACATGTTCCGGTAGTTCCTAGGCGAAGGCAATTTCGAAACGCAGTGTTCACTCCGGGCGCCGTCGTTTCGATATCTTGCTCTAAGGTCACCAACAGGCTAATCTGGAATCTTGAAGCGTGCAAAGTCGCTCTTGTTACCAATGCTGCTGATCGCTGGAGCCTGCCTGTGCAGCGGCAGCCGAATTCCGTCCGATCTGCGCCAAGCGCTGGAGTTGGCGCCCGAGGTCGAGTTCCTCTCGATCGACCCCAGGCCAACGGACCGGCGCTACTTACCTGAACTCGACAAAGACGGAAATGTCCAGGCCCTGCAAATACCTGCCGAACGGCAGTGCGAGGGGCACGAGATCCTGGGTTCCATGACGATTCTACCCGAGGATCTTCGAAAAATTGTTGCTCAGCTTCAACTGCCTCTCAGTGGACCGGAGCCGCTCCTCAGAAACCGATGTATGTTCAGTCCGCGACACGCGCTGCGGGCGCCCTACAAGGGCCATGTTTTTGAGATGCTGATCTGCTATCAGTGTGGGGAAGTGGCGTTTTACCGAGACCATGTCAGGCAGGGCTACAGCGAAATGCGCTACCGGCCCTCCCCCGACCTGGCCAACACGATTCTCCAGAAGGGCGGCTTACCTCTCGCACCGAGAGATTAGCTTGCCGACCGTTTCGCATCACCCATCGCAATGACAAGCTAGAAGGGCGTGGCGCGCGACGAGGGCTCACTTCTCCGGGGGTCAGGCCAGGTCGGTGACCTCTCCGCTGCCGTGGAGCGGGCGATGTCTTGTAGTTGGAGGTGACCTGGAAATTGGCGTCCCGATTATTCTCGAATCAAACGTATCGGCATGGAGTGAGAGACCGTTGGCAAGCTCTCCAAGCCTTCCGCGGTGCAGGGCCCCCCGGCGTTCGGCGAGATCCGATCGCAGCCAACGGGGGGCGTGGACAAGTGCGTCATTGAGGTTGAGTCGGCTCGCGGGTCCAGGATGAGAATCCGGATGGAAAGCCCGCAGTGTTCCAGTCTGGTCACCTTGATTCGCGGGTTCGCTGTCTAGAAATGCTCCAGATCACCCCGCAGATGCGCATCCGGGAAGTACGCCTGGAATGTTGAGAGTCTTTCGGGAAGCTGGATTGGATGGCCAAGACTTTCTGCCGGCGGACCGTAAACTCAAGACCGGTTTCGATTGCTGAGGACGAAAAAGTCTGACCATGTGGCTAAAGGGGGTGGCAGATCGGACCGGAAGGCCTGCAAAACAAGGGGAGGGTTCAAACTTGTCGACCACTGATTTAGACAATCGCTTTCTGGACGCACGTCCTGACCGTATCGACTTGCGGGACAGGATTTATACACCGAAATTATCGTCGCTTCCGCCCGAATATCCAACACAACAGGATATTGACGCATACTTGCCCGACTATCGCCGTCTTATTCTTGACCAGGGCTCCGAAGGCGCATGCACCGGCTTCGGGCTGGCCGCAGTGGTCAACTACCTGAATTGGAAGATAGCAGGGTCGAATTCAAAGCAAGTCAGCCCTCGCATGTTCTATCACCTGGCCAGGATGTACGATGAGTGGCCCGGAGAGGACTACACGGGGTCGAGCTGCCGGGGCGCGATGAAGGGCTGGCACCGCCACGGAATCTGCCTGGACGAGATCTGGCCTTACCGGAACAGTAAGGGAGAGCCTGAATTCATACCACCCTCTCCCGGATGGCAACAAGATGCTGCCAGGCGACCGCTGGGTGCCTACTACCGTATCCCGAAAGAATCCATTAGCGACATCCAATCCGCTATTTACGAGGTCGGCGCCATCTACGTCTCTTGCCAGGTTCACGAAGGGTGGCGATTGGGCTCGCAGGCCCGACTCAGCGTCATCCCCCCGTCTGCAAAAATTACCGGGGGCCACGCATTCGCGCTGGTGGGATATAACCTCGATGGATTCATCGTGCAAAACTCGTGGGGACCAGACTGGGGTTTTCACGGCTTTGCAGTTTTGACCTACGAGGACTGGGTCATCCATGGTATGGATTCCTGGGTAGCCGTCCTGGGGGCCCCCATGGCAACGACTGTCCCGGCCACGCAGGTTGACAGCAGCTTGCTGCCCGGTAGCATCTCACGGCATTCATCTCCAGTTCGAATCCGAGGCCGGGTCCCGGCCTTATCCTCGAATCCCCGAACCCAGCCCGTCTCAGAAGAAACCGCCTTCCGCCACAGCATTGTCATGGCGAACAATGGGACTCCTATCAACCGCCTGATCGATCGAGCGAACGCACAGATGGCTGTTCAAGCGATAGCTCAGGAGTTCCCACTGGCCTGGCTTCGGCAGCAACCAGAGGCAAATCGGAAGATTGCGATCTATGCCCACGGCGGCCTCAACGACGAGCCAGGGGCCATCCGCAGAGTCCGAGTGATGCTGCCCTACTACCTCGCCAACGGAGTCTATCCGCTCTTCGTTGTATGGAAAACTGGACTCGGAGAGACCCTGCTGGACATCCTGCAGGACCGAGTTGGATCCGCCGACGAGATGCTCGCTTCGGGACCTATCGACGACTTCTTAGACCGCAGCATCGAAACACTGGCACACTCGGCCCCCGTGCGCGCTATTTGGAGCGAGATGAAACAAAACGCGCTATTGGGGGCAAGGCCCGGGGGGGCACTCTCATTACTGGCCCAAAATCTGCAAGAGCTCCGCGCCCAGGTTCCCGGACTCGAGATTCACCTGCTGGGGCATTCGGCCGGCTCCATCCTGCACGGGCATCTACTTAGCTCACTGAGATCGCGAGGAGAGAAAGCACGCAGCGTCTCTCTGTGGGCCCCCGCCTGTAGCGTCCCCTTTGCCCAAGAGCATTACGGATCTGCAATCGCTGAGGGCAGCCTGGCCCTCAACAATCTGGCGGTTGAAACCCTCAGCTGGCCGCTCGAAAAGAGCGACATGGCGGGACCTTATCACAAATCTCTACTTTATCTGGTCAGCCGGGCGCTGGAGGAGCTTCACAAAACCCCCATCCTGGGCTTGCAGCCCATTTGGGTTCGCAACCCGGATAGCTCCACCGCAAAAAATCTCGAGGAAATTTGTAGACCGGACCTATTGGCCTCGGTGAAGGCGTGGCAGGATTTGATGGGCGGGCGCGGACCCAAAGTCCTGGAAGACGAATTCAGTTCCGATGGTGTCCAACAAATGCGCACCGACCATGGCTCATTTGACAACAACGTGGAAGTGCTCACGCGAGCACTGAAGCTCATCCGCGGCAGCGAGCTACAATTCCCAGTGGACAGTCTCCACGACTTGCCGGCCGGGATCTTCTTTAGCTCGGCCGCGGAACCACCAGCCGAGCATGAACACCTGGTTTCGAGGAATCGATAGCACAGGGCCGCTACGCGAGGAATCGGAATTAATACAGGAATGCGGGGACGAATGAGCAAGTCGAATTCTCGTTGAAAGAAATTAGTCGCCCGAGACCCTAAATCCATTAGACACTGCCGATTCGCCCTTCGAACGGAATCCACGATCGGCTTCCTCTGGAAACCCCTATCGACTTCTGCTGAATCGGTGCGCGGCTTCCCGTGGAATAAGCATCAACTGCCTTGTCTGCCTCAACTCGCAACATTCGCGAGGAGCCGTAGTCGCCAGTAGCACACCACACATCGTCGAAAATTGACCTGTTCACTCAGAAAACCTGGACGAACTGGTCTGGGTATGATTCACGCCTTCTCTTGTTTTGGCCGCCTGCTTTTAAAGGGGGACTTGTTTAGCCGATTGAAAATCTCGTTACCTGAGTGCGCTCGCAGCTTCTGGAGTCTCGTCAACCAAACGCTCAACTTCCCGAAAGAGCTCGTCGGACTCAGGACGAATCTCTACCTCTCGACGATTCACTGGACCCCAATGTTTGCGGACGTGACGCAGGCCTACGCCAGCGAATTCCACGGCAAAGGCTGGGCAAGCTTTGGAAAGTCGCTGAAACTCTCGGCCTTCACCCGATCCGTAGTTTTCAAGATCCTGAGCGGAGCACTCCACTCCTTCACGGAAGGCCTCGAGGAATCCGGAGGGATGCTGCTCATAGTCCTTAAAAACCACCGAAAGTAATGGGCTGGCCGAGCTGGAATCAAAACTCGTCTGAAACAAGCCGGCTTCAGCAGTCTCTGCAGTGGTATTCTCAGCCGAGCGGTCACGGCCTTCGCAATATCTTCCGCTGCTTTCTCGCATCCCCAAGCCAGTTAGCATCACAAAAAGATGGCGTAGAGTATCCACTCCAGCCTGGTTGTTTGACATTCCAGCTTTATTGAACTCGGCTTGATAATAGGCCAGTCCATCTTGACCGGGTCCCGTGGCTGCAGAAGCCATGTCAACCGCTGCAGGGTCGTTTGCTTTGAATTTGCAGTAGACCCGGCCGTAGCTCAAAGCTAACCCTTTGTAATATCCAATCGGAGCACGCCCTCGATCCGCCCAGGCGTAATTGGAGATGGACGAATCTAAGGCTGCCTTTCTGATCTTGTGCAGCAGGGGGTGCTCGGGCTCGGCAGCCCCACTCAGGATTGCGCCGAGTCCAATAAGTAGCAAGACACTGCCCTGAGCAAGCCTGTTCATGAGTGAACGCTTCCTTTCAATCAACGATAGTAATCAAAGGCCATGTAGGTCAGAGCACAGCCAGCTGAACGCACGACAGCGCGCCATGCCAGGCGCACAATTCACGAAACATCAATGACTGATCCATTCACAGTAACGGTCGCCCGAAGAATAGCTGCCATCTTTCGCAATGGTGCAAAGGCGGTGCCAGACAAAAAGCGGATCGGACTCAAAACAGCGCCATTAAGCGTCACTTGTGAGGTGGCTGGGTCAAATCCGACAGTGGCCCCTGTGAAGCGTTCTGCGAATTGACGGACGGGCAAGAAGACAGTCCCGTCCAAAGTATCCAAATTCTTAAACTGGTCTCCCTTTACGATTACGGTCCAGGTCTTCTCGTGAACGTTATAATCCACATCCAGATTAACACGCTGGATACCCGAGTTACGTAGGTTGGCCATCAACCTTTCGTAGTCTCGATATTCGGCCATGCGCTGAAAAACGATGCAACCAGCCGATCCCGGTACATTATGGTCGAAGTGGATGCCAAATTCGGAACGACTAATCGAGTCGCCACTAAAACCGTCGTTTACCACCACAGAAAGGGGATCAATATTATAAAAAGTTCCTTCCACACCGATAGTTTCAGGCTGAAAAGTCGGATCAGTCCAGACCTCATAGTTGGCCACCCCGGCAAAACGACAACGGGGAATCGGCCCCCTTTTTCGCAAAGCCTCCGCACCTTGAAATTGGAAATTCGGAAGGCCGGAGGAGACCAGAAAGTGGTCTGTGTCAACAGCGTTATCGTCCAGCACGCTAAGGGTCCCCAGCAGAAATTCTTGGGTTCTGAACTCGCTAAGATTCATTCGAAAACGAAGGGTTATTGCCATTGTACGCTCCTCAGATCAAGAATGGGCGAACTACATCGCCGATGCGCAGAAAAGATTCGTCTGACTGGCGAGCCTCAATGCCCGTCTCACGCACGCGATAGATGGGGCCCATCTTGATGACCTGGGCAAAAGCCGCGTCAAAATCAGAGAACTGCGCCTGATAGGCGCTAACCCTTTCCCGAAGCTGCTCAGCGCTGGCCTTGGCCACCGCTCGCAGTTCCTGAGCGCTTCCGTTGCTGGCCTGAAGAATTACATCCCAACGCACGTCACCGCGAACAGGATCCCCCCAGACATCCACTCCGTCTGCGTTGTCGAGGAAGTACCCGTCATCCATGGCATATTCAGCGTGAGTGCGAACCAGGCTTAGATCAACCCCTTTTACCAGCGCGATCTGTGAAGCAACAAAGGCTGCCGCTTCAACCTGTAGGGCGGTGATCGGCTGCGCACCGTAGTCGTTGGTGCTCGCCTCGATCATGGCACACATCGAAATACCAATATTGTCGGTGTTACGACGATAGGTGTGGGCCAGACGCTGATCAGTAGGGTGTTGCTTGCGCACCTCGGCGACTCCGGCTTGGGAATCGTAGGCGACAAGGTAGTGATAGTCAGACTTGTCAAGCGAATTGGGCAAGTAATTGCCGGCGGTCCAGTGGAAAGTGATCCGTTGTGACATTTATCTTCCTCTAATCTACTCAGACCAATACAAACTTGAAGGCGGCCGTTACCACGTTCAAGAAGTTGGTTAAAGAGACAATGATGGCGACCGAATCCTGCAACGCCTCAAGTTTCTCGCGAGCATCCTTCGTGGCGGCGGACAGTCCGGTTTCGTTCGCCTGCAGAACCGCGAGGATCTGCCCGAGCAAGAGGGTCTCGACTCTCTCCGTAAGGTCATCAATCTTAGAGGCGACTTTTGCGAAGGTGGTCCGGTCAGACTGTGGCCGGCTGGCAATAAAGGTAAAGACCGTTAATGAGAAGGCAGTATCTCTGACGAGGAGCATATCTGCGTGCAATTTTTCTAAATCGGCTTGAGACATGGGAAGCACTCCTAATCTTAATTCTGTTTTCCAGCGATGGCATCAAACTGGGCTCGAAGTCCTTTGGCGCTAGCGGAAGCCTGCTGCAGATCCGAGTTCGGCTTGTAGAGTTGATAAATTTCGGCGCGCTTTTTTACCCAATCCTCCGGCTTCTCGACCGCCTTCTCGGACTGAAGTTCGGGCAAAATCTGCACGGCTTCACGTTGCTGGCCCGCATCCAAGAAATCGCTCTTGGCCGACTTGGCCAAAGCAGCGCAGAGCAGTTCTTGGGTGGCAACTTCAATCTCCAAACTCTTAGCGTGTTGCTCAAAATGGTCTCGCAACGCCCCACACAACTCAGCGCGAAAGATCGCTTGGCCTATTTTACCTATTAGCCCCCCCTCGTCTTTAAAGAAGGGGTTGCCGCGAAGCTCCTTGCCGAGTTCTCCAACCTGAGCAGCCAATCCATCGAGGGCCTTCCCTCCCTGTTCCGGGGCATCCGAGTTGACCAGATCGGAGAGAGCGGAAAAATAGGCTTTCAACAGAGCGTTGTGCTCACGGAGTTTAGCGTACAACTCTAATCGATCGCGGTCGATCTGAGCTTTGCTAAGATACATCTTGTCATCCACGGGACTGAGGCGGTCCAACCCCAACAACTTCCAAGAGGTCGCATCGACCTGGACTGTTTCCGCAACTGCGATAGCCTTCTCCACTTTTTCTGAGTGAGCGATACCAGACTTAGCGAAGTTCTTATAAGCATCAAGGTTGCAGCAACCGGACACGTAAAGCGCCAAGGCGCCAATGAAAACTTGTTTTAAATGGTGGCGGGATTTCAATAATTGCATGACACCGGCTCTTTTACGGCCGTTCTCAAAAACTCTGACCACTTGGCTAAATTTTCTCGCCCCCCCGGCGCCGTAGGTTGTCCCCGGCTGAGGCCCCAACTATCCTGAAGAACGAGAAGGTAGCCACCATGTCCAACATCCTCCAAGCAATCAGTCAGGCCACATCCTTAGGTGACCTCAGCTTCGAGCAGTTGAAGGCCTTACAGCAAGCGCTCACTCAGCTCGGCTACCAGGCCGAGCCCGATGGACTCATCGGACCCGAAACCCGGGGCGCGTGGGCAAGATTTAAATCTGATAACGGGATGGACCAACTTGAGCTGGTTGGGCCTTCATCCATTTCAGTCCTGCTCTCGCGATTGCGGCCGGACAGCGCGGGTGTAGAGGTTCCTAGACCGGCGGTCAGGATTGTCAAGAATTTTGAGGGCTACCGCGATGATGCTTACGACGATGGTGTGGGTGTATGGACTATCGGCTACGGAACAACTATTTATCCCGACGGCCAACAGGTGCAGCCGGGCGACCGGGTCACCCGCGACCAGGCCGAGAACTGTCTGGCCTACGACCTGAAAGACACGGCAGAAGCACTGGCCGGAAGCATCCCCTACTGGGCCTCAATGAATCTCAACCAACAATCAGCACTGATTTCCATCGGATTCAATCTGGGCAAAAATTTCTATGGCCCGATTCCTTAAGCTTCAAAAGGAGGCCAATCCAGCTCAGTTTCTTATCCCGAGGGCCCTCTCGATCGCAACGAACTCTTGGTGACCGGATTTCCCAAAGGCTTAGCCGAAAGGGGCGGAAGGGACCGTTTCGGGATTGTCTGCACCCAGGACGTCGGTCTTGACCAACATCACCGGTCGGCCTTTGTGCAAAGCCATGTCGGCCAGGGCCTCGAAGTTTTTGCGGGGCAGAATGGTCTTGGGGGATTTGATGGCAGGGATCCAGCGGAAGGCGTGTTGACCGACCTTTTCATTGTTGGCGGTTTTACGCCATTCGCGGGGGGCCAAGCCGAAGATGGGGGTCAGGTGACTGGCCAGTTCGGCGGCGAGGGTCTCGAGTCCGGGGTTTAACTTGCCTTCGGCGATCGCCTTTTTCCAATCGGAGCCGGCCGCATAGAGCGCTTGCGAGGAATCCTGGGAGCAGTTTTGGGCGGCCGTGACCTGCGAGGAGCCATCCCCATGGCCGGAGCGATAGCGCGCCATGACTTCTTCCAGACGCTGTTCGAGGATGTCCGAAGGTGCGGACCCTTTTGAGTCGTCAAACAGCTCGGGAATGGGGACGAGGGCGTCGGTGACGGGACGGTCGTAGAGGTAGCCTCGCGTGGTATCGCCCATGTAGGCGTGCCACTGCTGGCTGCCGGAGATCACTCCGCCGCGGTTGTGAGCGTAGACCTGCTTGTATTCGACCTCGAAGCGGGGTTCCTGAGTGAATTCATCCTTCACCACTTTGGCCAGTCCGAAGGAGAAGTGGCCGGCGTAAATGCCCATCATGGCGGGGGCTCCCACGGCTCCGCCAAAAAGGTGGAGGACCAGGGCCTGGTCGCCCAGTTTGAAGAGATCGGCCGCCTTGCGGGCCAATGAGGGCGTGGGCTGTTCGGAGCTCTCGGCGGGAACCAGCAGAGTTTTGCCCATCTGGCCTTTGCACTGCTCCTCCAACCTCCAGTTTTCGTTCCTCAAACAGTGCGAGGAGGATTGTTGACCCCGGATCAGCTGGTCCGGGGGAAGGTCGAAGAGTTCCTTGGGCTCGAGAGCGGCGACCACCATCGTTCCCTTGGGGTCGGGTTCGGCGTAGAGATACCAGCCTTTGCTGTTGGCCCGGCGGTCGGCCATGGGGGCCAGATCGCCGCGCCCCTGAGTGCGCACTTGCTGGCTGGGACCGTCGAATTGCTTGGTCTCAGGGTTATAGTGGCGAACTTTCCAGGTATGGGCGTCGATTTTCTCTTCGAAGGTGACCAGGGCTTTGTGGGTGCCGGAAATTTGGACCGGCTCGCGCTCGATGCGCAACTCTCCGTCCACCAGCCGAGGACTTTTGAGGCTGACCAGCATGTCATCTTGGGGACGGGCTCCGGCCAGGCTCTCCAGCGGAGACACTTGCTGCCAACCATTGATTCGGTCGGGGTGGATGTGTCCCTTGCCTTTACTTTTGGCGGTGCGCTTGGAGAATTCGACGTCGGTGGTGACGCGCTCGACCCAGCCGGTTTCCTGGAAATTGAGCCAGACTTTCTTGCCCTTGAGGTTGGCGTGCTGGCCGGGCGCCTGGAGAACCTCCAGATAAACGCCCCCTTGGCGGCGAGATCCGGCGGAGGGCAGGACCAGTCGCCCGGCCCATTCGGCGGTGGGCTTCCAGCAGCGGCTGGTGTCTTCGACGAGCGTGGGGGCGGGCGCACTGGCTTGATTGGAGCGCAAAATCGGGGCGGGAGTTGAAATCAAGCCGACGTTCATCTGTCCACAGTCTAGCGCACGGGCATTGCGGCCACTTTGACCAGCTGTTAACAATTTGTTCTCAAGCTCCCTACTTTCTCAAAGTGGGTTTGAGCCAATGCTTCAGCGAGCCGGCCCCACCGAGGGCAGGTCGGCGCACTGATTACCCGGGCCCAGTGGAAGCGGAGTTCCCGCGCCACCCGTACGCGGAACGTAAAAGAGGCGCGCGGCCGGTCCTCGACCGTCGACGTAGATAAAACCTGATTTGTCCGGCAAGTAGCGAGGGTGATGCACGTCGGTTTGTCCGGTGGCAACGGGGACTGGAGTCCCCAGGCTGTAGCCATTAGGACTGGTGGCAGCAAAGTTATTGGTGGCATAGAAAAGGTTGCTGTCCCAACCCCAGATCACCTCGGATCCGTCCGGGCTAATACTCACCCCTCCGGTGCGCCCTCGATTCTGAGCCACGTCCAGTGAGGGGTCAATGGGTTGATCCGGAGTGCACTGGCGGGAATCGGCCTCCACCGCCCAGATCCCATCGATATGAAAGACATTGATTAACGTGCGCCAGGTCCGATGGAAGTTCATAATGACCACGTCCTTGCCGCCGCAGCGGGCGCTACTTAAATTGAAGATCTGGTCAAAGGCTCGTGGGCCCCAGACTCGATTGCGAATCTCGGTGCCGGTCGCATCCAGGGCAATGTAATCCACAAATTTCTGGTCCGGGTTGCCCCCGGTAAAAAAGAAGCGACTGCCGTTGGCGGAAAGACAGCAGGCATCCACCGGACCCAGGCCTCCCAGCACCATTCGCAGATTGGTCCCGTCGCTATTGGCGCGGTAGAGGTTCCCGCCAGAAATGAAAACCACTTCTTCTCCGCTCGGAGACCACTGACCGAAGTCCACGTCCTGATTGGGGAACCCCACCACCCGGGTGTGCTCCTGCCCCAGGCGGGTCATCTTCCACAGCTCCCAATGACCGTTGCTGGTCAAGGTCCGATAGAGAATCCAGGGCTCCTTGGTGGTCCGCAGGTAACCTTGCACAGGAAAATAACCGAATTTCTCTCCGCCCCGCCGATCGCGGACGCGGCAACGAATTTTATATCCGTTGCCGCCGCTGTCGCGCTTATCCGGGGCCCAGGAGGTCCGTCCCACCCACTCGCGCTTCTCCAAAGACCATTCCATACGGCAACTGCCGGAATTTCCAAATTTCCCCCCTCGCGTGGCCGGATCGAGAGCGGAGCCGGACGAATCCACCGCTTCTAAAACCTCCCAGTCCAGAAAAGGGGGGTCGCCATCGCGATCTTTTACCCGAACTTCCAGGGTCAGCGTGCTGGTAATGTCCATCACCTTACCCAGGGCTGGTCCGGCGGGATTATCCAGGTTGGGCAAAGCCAGGAGATTTTCGATGTCCGGGTCCTGGTTGGTCCCTCGGACGTTGCCGGCGTAGGCGACCGCAGCTGGAGAATCGCCGATTTGATTGCTGGTCACGCCGGTGGCCTGAAGAATCCCCTGAGCGTATTCGACCTGACCGGAAGGGAAGAGGCTGACGGTCCAGGCAGACCCGGCACCGGTCAGAGTCGAACCAGAGGCCTGGATTCCCTGGGCCACGGCGATACGGTAAGCACCGTCAAAACCCTCGCCATCGGATGCCACTCTCCCCTGGCTGTCGAAAGCGAAGAGACGTGCTGCCAGAGGGGTCTGGGTTTGCCACCACTGGCTCAGGTCCAACTCGGCCTGAGTCGCAATGGGACCCCAGTTGGGGCCTCCCCAGCGACCCACAAAGAAAGCCACCCGGGGTCGGTCCTGTTCGATCTTCCAAACTTCGCTGACCTGGGGATCGACTTCCCCTTCCAGCTGCAGCAAAGTGGAAGAATAGGAACTGCTGGGACTGGTCGGCACGGCCACAGCCACCGGGATGCTCTTGGCCAGAGCCGTCTGACGGGCTTTGCGCAGAAAGGCCACCAGTTGCTCCGCCGTTTCCTTGCTGCTGAGGTTATCTCGTTGCCTTTTGCTGCCGCTGGCCGTCAGACCCACCAGCAGTGCCACCAGCACCAGGGCCAGCATGACCTCAAGCAGACTGTAACCTTTTGCCCGGCTCTTTTGCCACTTCATGCTAAAACGTCCCCGAATCGACCAGGTTGATGAGCAGACCGCGCTGGCCCGCCTTCAGCGAAAATTCCCCCGTCAAACGATGGCGAACCGGATTGCTGGCGTCCCCCACCTGGCCCACCACCGTGACCCGCAAAATGTCGTAAGGGCCGGCCGCCCAGCGGCGGTCGCAGTGCACCTGGAAACGGCCGATCTCTTGATCGGAAGCCAGGTTCCTCACGCTTTCGCTGTAGGCAAAGACCTCCTGATTGCCTCCCAGGTTGGGGGGGAACCTGCCATCGTTGAGCAGTTTTACCCTGACCGTTTCCAGCCCGCTCATGGCCACCTCTCGAGCCTGCAACTTCTGTCGGGTGAGCTGAGCCACCCGGGCCTCGGCGGTTTTCTTGGCTAAGAATCCGGAGACCAGGACAAACAGGCAACTCACCAGCAAAAGCACCAAAATCAGGGCCGACCCTCGTCTCAAGGTGCCTCCTTGACCGGCAGGTAGACGGACACGTGGAAAAGGCTGTCCTGTTGGACCCCGCGCACTTCCAAATCGACCCGCGGCCCTGAGCGGGTGGCGGAGAAGGAGGACAAACCAAAAATCACCGGGGTCGAGCTGGCCTGGCTGGTATTGCCGCGAACCGGCCGCAGATCCCGTAACAGGAAACCGGTGCTCGATTCCAGCCGAAAATGGACCTCCACATTGTAAGGGTCTCTTTGGGGAGCGAGCGGAACCAGCGAAACGCTGCCCGGGGGAGGCCAGAGCCAGGGCAACCTCTGTCGGCTCTCCTCGTAGGTCAGATTGAGGGTTGGATCCACCCGGGTCAGAATCAGTTCGCCCGGATTGCTGGCGTTCACTCGAAAAGCAGTGCTGATTTCATCGGTGACCACCTGGATGGCGGACAGCAGCTCCACCTTGCGACTGCTGCCCTCAGAAAACCGGTCGAGGCGGGCCAGGCGCAAATAGCCTTCGGCCACCAGATAAAGCACCAGTCCCATCAGGGCCAGCGCCATGATCGCCTCGACCAGGCTGAAAGCCCTGCGCCTCAAGGAAGGGTCAGCCCCTTGGGTAGCAGGGAGAGCGGGGTGCCGGCGTAGGTCGCCAGACACTGCACGGGCAAAACTTCAGGTGGAAGCGGGGGCGGAGGATCGGTTGGCGCCAGCACCCGGTCTCGCACCAACAGGCAGCGGCGGCCGTCTCGCAGGCCGGTGGTGGAAAGGTAGAGGCGGTTGGCGCTCCAACTGAAGAGGAGGTTCTCGAAGAGCCGTCCGCTGCTATCGCGCACGCTCACCTGATATTCAGTGGTTCCATTGGCGGGAACGTCGGCCGGGTTGGGGTCACTGACCACAGCCACGGAGCCGGTCAAGTCCCTCAGCGGTTCCCCCACATAGGTCACCAGCACCAGCTGGTCGCGACTGGTGTTGCCCCAGCTCACCGTCAGCTCCACCGGCACCACCGCCCGGGGCATGCTGCGTTTGCCTTCTGGCGTTCCTTCCCACTGGCTCTCCAACTCCTGGCAGGGAGAATCGATCGAGCGCCCGGCCGCCAGGGCGCGCACGTTCACTCTAAAATCTGGATAGTTCGGGTCGGGAGACGAGCCTGAATAGGCCGACCAGTCGCTCAGATAGTTGGCCGGATCCTCCGCCCAGGCGCGGATCTCGGAGAGTTTGCTCTGGGCCACCAGTGAGGCTCGCAACAGGTTCTGGTTGCGTTTCTGGGCCTGGATGGCGGTGTCGGCCATCAACATGACGCTTAATCCGACGAAGGCCAGCAGAAAGACGGCGAACACGACCTCCAGCAAAGACATACCCCGAGTCAGACGCAACCTTTAGCCTCCCAGCCGGTCCAGAATACCATAGAGAGGAAGGAAAATGCACAGCATGATCGAGCCCACGATCAACGAGACGCCGGCCATGAGCAGCGGTTCCAAAGCAGCCTTGAAAAGATCAATGCGCACGTCGACTTCCTGCTCGAACCAGTGAGCCGAGCTGCGAAAACCACTGGCGTAATCACTGGCTTCTTCGCTGAGCTGCGCCATTTGAACCAGCAGACGCGGGTAAATCTCGGGGCGTTCAGCCATGTGCTGGGAGACCGCCTCACCATCACGGATATGGCGTAGGGCGGCCGCCTGGTCGTCCTGAAGCAGGGGGCAATTGCTGGCCTCGGCCGAGAGATGCAGAGCTTTGAGAATGTCCATACCGGAGAGCAGAGTCAGTTGCATCACCCAGCAAAAGCGGGCTAGCGTGTTGTATTTGATGATCGAGCCCACTAGGGGAATGACCCTCAGCCATCGATACATTCTCAATCGATAACGGGGAGTGGCCCAGGCACGAGAGAGACCGTAGCTCAGGGCCCCTCCCGCCAGCAGGCCCAAAACCCAGAACCAGGGGCTGCTCAAACAGTCGCTCACCCAGAACAACAGGCGGGTGGGCCAGGGGAGCTGCGAGCCCAACCCGGCGAACATCTCGGCGAATTGGGGCAGCACCGTCTTGAACAAAATCCAGGTCAGGAAGGCCGTCACGGCCAGAATGAACAACGGGTAAGTCAGTGCGGAACTGACGCGACGGTTGAGCATCTCGGTGCTTTCCAACACCTGGGCGGCCCGTTGCAGCGACTCGAGCAGGGAGCCGGTGTTCTCCCCCGCCTGCACCAGTCCCACAAAAAACACCGGAAACACCTCGGGGTAGCGTCGCAGCCCCTGGGAAAGCGGGTGGCCTGACTGCAGCATTTGTGAGAGTTCCCCGATCATGGTCGCAAAGACAACGTCCTCGTGCTGCTCGGCCAGAATATCCAGGGCCTGAGGCAAGGCGACCCCTGCGCCAAAGAGCACCGCCAGGTGACGAGAAAAGAGCGCCACCTTTAAGCCACGCCCTTTCACGCGAATCCGTTTGTGCTCGCGGACCGATGATTGTCTCTTTCTCTGCACCGTTAGGAACCAGACCTTCGCCCGGATCCCGATCAGCTCCTGGAGACTGGCGAACCGTGAGAATTCGTTGAAAGTGGCGGAATGGGAAGGCCGCTTGCAAGGCCAGGCCCTGACAGCGACTAACTGAGCTGGCCTGGTTCCACCCTGGCCTTGACCAGCCAGGTAGCGGCGGGCAGGCAGACACTCCCACCCTCTCCAGCGTAAGCCTCCAAGAGTTTGCCCAGCCTCTGATGGATTTGTTCAACCACGGGGGGCTGGCTCTCGCGCACCACGGCGGCCACCGGGCCGACCTGGAGTAGAAACCGAGACAGAGTCTGCAGATCGCTTTTTCCGAGCCAGCTGTCCCAGGCGGTCACTTCCACCTGCTGGAAGCCGGCTTGGCTCAGGAGTGCTTCCACTTTGCCGGCGGGCGAGAGAGAGAAAGGCCCTGGAAGTTCGGTCGATGAGGGCTCTGGCAGAGCCACCAGGGACCTGGCGGCTTCCAGGCCCAGGTGAAAGAGTGGATTGAGAGCCAGGGGGCGCCAGCAGATGAAGGCCAATCGACCGCCCGGGTTCAGCAGGCTGCGCAGGTGGGCAAAGGCCGAGGCCGGATCGGCAAAAAACATAACGCCAAAGCGGGAGTAGATCAGGTCGAAGCGAGCCGGGAATGGATGACTGCCGGCGTCGGCCTCCAGCCAGTGGGGCCGAGAACTCCGCTGCCTGGCTCTGTCGAGCATGGGCGCGGAGACATCCACCCCCGTCACGGAGCCGGATAAACCGACCCGGTCGGCCAGCTGGATGGAGGTGGAGCCACAGCCACAGCCCACGTCCAGCACCCGTTCCCCCTGGGCCAGGTCGGCCCACTCCATGAGCTTGAGACCCAGGGGATCCATCAACAAATCCAGCTGTTCTTGCTGAGCCACCCAGATGGGACCGGCCTGCTCGTTCCAGTAGCGAATGGGATCATCCATTCTGGTCTCTTTGGCAGCCGCTGAAGGTGGGCCTGCCTGGGCAGGGTCTCGCGTTACAGTGAGTTGGGCAGAGGAGTCGGCAGCGAGACTTCCCAGCGCGCCCCTGACCAGCTGGCCGTGCCGCTGATGTGGCGGCGATCGCTGGAAAGAGTCCCGCGGTAGGTCCCCAGCCCGGGCCGGTTAATCTCGATTTGCTGACCCTGCAGGAGGGTGATGTGACAGAAGTTGGATAGAGTTCCGCTCTCTCCGCCCGGAAAATGGGTCCAGGTTCCATCAAAAGAACGCCCATCGGCAAGCACCGACCAGCGAGCCTGCCAGCGCTGATTGCCCATCTCCTCGCTGACTTCCCAAGTCTGACCGGAAGGCAGAGCAGCGGCCTTGTCGGGCTCAAACTCGATCTGCAGCTCGACCGAGTTGGCCAATTGCTGCAATGAGCCATCGCCGAAACGGACCACCGAGGGGAAGATGCCTACCTCAATATCATGGAGCGGTTGACGCACCCGATACTCACTGACTGATTCCAGATTGGCGCCCTCGACCGCCCTTTCGGGTTGAAAACGAGTTCCCAGGTATTCGGCCCCGGGAAATCGGCCCCAGGCTCCGCGCTGGCTCTGTCCGGCCACCGGAGCGTTAAACTGGACAGAGTCGCTACAACGATACCAGGGACACTCGATCACCCGCACTCGCACCAGCCCGGGTCGAACCTCAAAGCGCTTGGTGACGGGCGCCGAGGGGCCGGAAGTGTAAGCTTTGATGGCCGGGAAAGTGGCTCGCAGGTCGACACCAGGCTGAGCCTGGGCGAGACTGCTGACCAACAGCACGAGGATGAGGGTGGAGAGTTTCGTCATGGTTCCCTCCAAGATCGGAGAATGTCCCCCCGGATAGCGGGGCTGCCACCGACCCTAGTCTAGTGGCAACCCGGCCGGGGCAAAATGATCCAGGTCAGGGCTGTCCCTTGTCTGTTCGGGCGCTTCGCTTTTCACGAACAGAACGGAGGCTGGTTTCGCTTGGGAGGATCAGGCCAGGTCGGTGACGTTTCCGCTGCCATCGGAGCGGGCGATGTCTTTGTAGTTGGAAGTGAATTGGAAATTGGCGTCCTGATTATAGAGGTCGTTGTAGATCAGGCCGCCGTCGGCATTGTAGCCGAGGGTGGCCACTTCCCCGTCGTACTGGGCCTGCTCACGCTGCTGGGTGTCGTAATAATTGGTATTATCCGAGGTGACCAGATCTCCGGTATTGTCGATCTGGATATTCCGGTTGCCATCGTAAATACTGGTGTTGGTGGTCAATCCGTTGGCGGCCGTGGCCGAGAGGGTGACCTTGGTTCCATCGGGCAGTTGAACCGTTCGCTGGTTGCCTTCCCAGTCTTTGACATGTTCGCCGTTTAGATATTCGTGGGGGTCGCCCGAGTATTCCAGCACCTGGCCGGTGGCCGGGTCGGTAAAGCTGGTCTTATCATTGTTGACGTTGATGGTCCAGCCGCCACTGGTGGTGTAGCTGATCGGTTCACCATCAGCGCTCTGGCTGAGTTGGCCTCCGTTGTTTTGTCCGGGCTGGAAATTGTTGAAAGCTTGACGTGCGCCCCAATTACTCTGCTGCCCGCCCCAGTTCTTAGATTGACCCCAGTCGTTCTGTCCTTTGGGCGGAGGGGGCGGCGGCCCGTGATGGTGACCTTGGTGCTGGCCTTGATGATGAGGCGGAGGCGGAGGCGGCGGTGGGAAATTCTGTTGTCCGTCGACCTGACCGCCGAACAGCGAACTCAACGAGTCGCTGCTGCCACCGAGCAAGGCCGACCAGTTCTGCCCCAACGAAGTGGAACTACTCAGCAAGGAAGAGAGCAAGTTGCTGTCCTGTAACCACGAGCTGGAAGTGAGTCCCTGCGTGCCGAACCCGAGAGAACTGGTCGGCGAGGAGTAGGATGGAAACTGCAGGCTCTGCGAATTGAAATAGCTGCTGTAATTTGAATTGATGAAGGCCAAGGCGATGTCGTCCAATCTCCCCCACGTCAACCTTAACCGCACCGCTTTGCTCATTCGTGAACCTGCTTAAAGCCTGGCTAAAGAGCTGCTGAATGTTTTCCTACCCTCGCCGAAGCCGAGGTTCCAGGGTTCAGGCCAGATCGGCTTCCATCACCTTGGTCCAGGCGGCCACGAAATCGCGCACGAACTTTTCGCGATTGTCATCCTGGGCGTAGACCTCGGCGTAAGAGCGCAGAATGGAGTTTGAGCCAAAGATCAGATCCACCCGGGATGCCGTCCATTTGGGCTCGCCTGTGCGACGCTGGCGCAACTCGTAATGGCCCTCGGTCGGATGCCAGCTGTAGTTCATGTCCGTCAGGTGGACGAAGAAGTCGTTGCTCAGGACGCCTACACGGTCGGTGAACACCCCGTGAGAGCTGCCCCCGTGATTGGTCCCCAAAACCCTCATGCCGCCGACCAGCACGGTCATTTCGGCCGCCGTCAAACCCATCAGCTGGGTTCGGTCGAGCAGCAATTCCTCGGCCGCCACACCAAGGTCTGGCTTGAGCCAGTTGCGGTAGCCGTCATGAATGGGCTCCAGAGCGGCAAATGAGGCCGCGTCCGTCTGCTCAGGGCTGGCGTCGCCGCGACCGGCCTTGAAGGGGACGCGAAGGTCGAATCCGGCCGCTTTGGCCGCCTGTTCCACGCCCAGATTGCCGGCCAGCACGATGACGTCGGCCAAACTGGCGCCGCTCTGGCTGGCCACTTCCTGCAAGACGCTCAGCACCCGGGCCAGGCGCTCCGGCTCATTGCCCTCCCAGTCCTTTTGAGGGGCCAGGCGGATGCGCGCACCATTGGCGCCCCCGCGCCGATCCGAGCTGCGGAAAGTGCGGGCGCTGTCCCAGGCGGTGCTCACCATATCGGAGAGACTCAGGCCGCTGTTGGCCAGGCGCGTCTTCACCGCTTCGGGATCGTAGTCGGTCGGGCCGGCTGGGACGGGGTCCTGCCAGATCAAATCTTCGGAAGGCACTTCCGGCCCGAGATATCGGCGTTTCGGTCCCATGTCGCGGTGGGTCAGTTTGAACCAGGCGCGAGCAAAGACCTCGGAAAAATAGGCCTGATCGTCTCGGAAACGCTCGGAAATAGCCCGGTAGGTCGGGTCTTTGATCAAGGCCATGTCGGCATCGGTCATGATGGGATTGCGGCGAATGGAGGGGTCCTCCACGTCCACTGGCCGGTCCTCTTCGGCGATGTCCACCGGCTCATACTGCCAGGCCCCGGCGGGACTCTTGGTCAGTTTCCAGTCGTATTTGAAGAGCAGGTAGAAATAGCCGTTGTCCCAACGCGTGGGATAGGTGGTCCAGGCCCCTTCGATGCCGCTGCTCATGGTGTCGCGCCCGACCCCACGGCCGGCCTTGTTGTTCCAGCCCAGACCTTGCTCGTGAAGCTCCCCTGCTTCCGGCTCGCTGCCCAAGTGGCTGGCCTGACCGTTGCCATGGGCCTTGCCGACGGTGTGGCCTCCCGCCGTCAGGGCCACCGTTTCTTCGTCGTTCATGGCCATTCGGGCGAAGGTCACGCGCATGTGCTGAGCCGTCATCAGAGGGTCGGGGTTGCCGTCGATGCCCTCAGGATTGACATAGATCAGGCCCATGTGGACGGCCGCCAGTGGATTTTGCAGGCTATCGGGGGTGGCTCCCTCATAGCGTTGTTGGCTGGGAGCCAACCACTCCGTCTCGGTTCCCCAGTAAATATCTTTGAGCGGATGCCACACGTCCTCTCGGCCAAAGCCGAAGCCGAAAGTCTTCAGTCCCATGGACTCATAGGCCACGGTGCCGGCGTAAAGAATCAGGTCCGACCAGCTCAGGCTGTTGCCGTATTTCTTTTTGATCGGCCAGAGCAAGCGCCGGGCCTTGTCCAGGTTGACGTTGTCGGGCCAGGAATTGAGCGGCGCGAAGCGCTGGTGCCCGGTCGCACCGCCACCGCGGCCGTCGCTGATGCGATAGGAACCGGCCGAGTGCCAGGCCATGCGAATCATCAAGCCGCCGTAGTGCCCCCAGTCAGCCGGCCACCAAGCCTGGCTGTCGGTCATCAGCGCCAGCAAGTCTTTCTTCAGGCCCTCAAAGTCAAGCTTCTGAACCGCCTCTTGATAGGAAAATGCTTCTCCCAGGGGATTGGTTTTGCGGTCGTGCTGGTGCAGGATGTCCAGGTTGAGGCTTTTGGGCCACCAACCCAGGTTGGATTGCCCCAGGCTGGTCAGGCTGCCGTGGATGACTGGACACTTCCAGTTTTGACCTTGTTGAGTTGCTTGCATCTTGATCTCCGCTTCGAAAGAACTGTTCTAGTGTTTTAGCAGATGCAGACCATAAGAAGAAGTTGTCTTTGGTGATGATTGTGATAGTTTTTTCTTATGAACGAGATCACTCTGAAACAACTCCGTTATTTTCACAGCCTGACCCAGCACGGGCACTTCGGGCGGGCCGCCGAGGCCTGCGAAATCTCTCAGCCCGCCTTGTCCTTTCAGATCAGGGAACTGGAGAGGCAGCTGGGGGCGCAACTGGTCGAGCGGGGTTCACGACAGATTCACCTGACTGCTCTGGGGGCCAGCCTGGTGGTGCGGGCGCGAGACATTCTGCAAGCCGTGGACGAACTTTCTCAGCTGGCCCGCTGCTACAGCGAGACTCTCTCAGGCAAGCTGCGACTGGGAGCCATCCCTACGGTTGCGCCTTATCTCTTGCCCAGGTTGATTGGCTGCCTGCGCCAGCACTATCCCCTTCTGGAACTGAGACCTCGCGAAGCGGTCACTCAAAAGCTTCTCAGCGATCTGCTGGAGGCCCGCCTGGACGTGGCTCTTCTGGCATTGCCCACGGCCGAGTCCTGGTTGACGGAAGTTCCGATCATCAAGGAAGAATTTGTGCTGGTCCGTCCCCTTGCCGACGCCGCCAAACCGGTTCCCCAGACCTCAGCACTACGGGAACTGGAGTTGTTGCTGCTGGAGGAAGGTCATTGCCTGCGCGAGCAAGCGCTTTCGGTGTGTCAACTATCGTCATCCGGCCCCCGAGATCTGATTGAAGGCAACTCGCTTTCCACCCTGGTCCAGATGGTCGGAGCTGGAATCGGAGTGACTCTCATTCCCGAGATGGCCATCCCGGTGGAAACGGCCTCATCGCCGGTGTCGGTGGCCAGATTGCCTGACCCTCGTCCCTATCGAACCATCGGGCTGGTTTGGCGGAAGTCCAATCCGATTGGCGACAAGCTGGCCGAACTCGCCATTCAGCTCCCAGGGTGGCTTTAATCCTCTGGGGAATGCGCGAGCGATGTATGGGAAGCCCACAAAGTGAGCCTCAATTTGCCCGAGGCGCCAGCGGCCTTTTACGATGAGCGTGAGGTGGTCTCCAACTTTTGTGGAGCAAGAGGGCCAGGACAAGGCCTACAACAGGCAGGTATGAAGGACACCTCTGAGCCCACAACCCTGCCGCCAAGCCGTAGACGGCCACCAACGCAGTTCGGCGGGGGCGCAGGCATAAGAAAACCAAACTCCCTAGCAGACCCTGAGCTGCAGCCGAGATCCATAAGAGAACAAAGACCACGTCCTGCGGCACCATCACCAGGCTCATTTGCGAACACAGCTCGTAGATGTGGAGACTCGTCTGGCCCAGGCACAACCAGACAGGCAGCCATGGTAACGGCCCGTCGATGGTTAGTGGGCGCCAGTTGCGACCTCGAATGCATTCGCTCAGAAGCGCGGCCAGAACGGAAAGCCCAAGCATTCTCTGAAGCCAGTCGTGATAGAACGGGCCTGGATCCCCTTCCTCGAACATAAGTGGCGCAATACAGCTCCCCCCACTGAGGGCCACCAGGATGAGTCCCAAGCCAGTGATGAGAAGCAGGGCCTGACTGCGACCGCGAGCCAGGACACCAACCAGCAAGCCTAAACGGTTGGCTGCCAGCGGGGTCACCAATGCCACCGCGCCAGCCCAGCAGGCCAAATTTCCAGCCCACTCATCCCGGTCCGGATGAGGTGCATCGCACAGGCACGAGGTCCACATACCGCAGGAGACCGTAGATTGAGGATGACCGACGATTGATAGGATCAACAGCCCGGCGAGCGCGACCGAAGGCGGAAGAAGGGCACGGGCTGTGCTGAGGCTGATACGGCGACAGAAGAGCCGCTGGCCGAGCGGTGTTGCGCAGATGTCCGTCCAGAAACCAGTTTGGCGGGACTTTATCACCTCGTCAGCGGTGCGGAAAGAAGCCTCAGCACAGAGCAACGTGAGGCAAATCAGCATTAGAATCCAAAGAGGGGTCCCGATCAAATATGCTCCAAGCCCCACTACCACAATTGTGGTGGGGAGCGAGCCCCGCCAGCGACATCGCCAGACTAGAACAACTGTCAATATCGCAAGGGAAGGCAAAGTGGCGCGCCAATCGGCAGTAAAGAGCGGAACCAGGCCGAGCGCCAGGATCGTCAGCACCGGTAGTCGCTGTTGAGCCAGTGCCATGCCTGCTTCGGAGATCAGGGTCAGCATCAAAGGCACAAAGAGAAACCACTGAAGGTCTTGCGCGCCGGCCGAAACTTCGGCGAGCGCCAGGACGGCCCAGAGACCAAGTCCACGCCCGAGGACGGGAAAAATCCACCGACGAGGGTCGGTAACCAGTTCGACCTCTTGCATCGCCTTGCCGTGACCCAGTTCGACCCAGGCACTGGCTATCCAGGCTACGTAGGTGGCGGGTACAATCAATTCCAGCCAGCGCCAGACCGACATCTGATATCGGCCGTGAGGAACCGAAAGAACAAAAGCCAGGCCGATTGCCCATAGAAGCCAACACAGGGCGAGTGGACCCGTTCGTTTCAAGGTGCGGCGAAGCAGGATGTCCATCGCACCAGCTTACCACAATCCTATCGGGTCACGGGAACGCCGGGCAGCTCAATGACAGAACTGGCAGCGGAGGCGGAAAGCATCTCCTGGCGATCACAGCCGGCCTCGATTAGCAGCCTCTGCAGTGGGACAGCTTTGGGAGCAAGGATGGCCGCCGCCTCGACTGCTCTACGCGGATTGGCGCCGCGGTCCAGCAAGAGACGAAAGGAATCTATGTTGCCAGCCCTTGCGGCACACATAAGGGGATTCTGGCCACCGACGTCGGCTTCGACGTCGAACCCGCGCTGGAGGAACTCCAAGACCTTAGGCCTCCGCGCATCGGACTGTGCCGCCGTGTGAAGAGCACTGGGTAGCAGGTCGTCGCGTTCGAGGGTAGAGGCGAGACAGAACTTGCGGCCATCCTCGTGTAGGTAGAAGAGCATCGTGCCGCACCGAGAACAGAGTTGCCAGGGTCCCCGGCCTGCCACAAGCTCCTCCCCTACCACCAGCCGGAAGCGCTGCTCGCGAGCAAGAAGCAATTGCACCTTTCGGCAAGTCTCCAGAGTCTCATACTCGTAAGGCGGCTTCAGACGAAAAGAAACCCCGCCGCAGCGACATTGACCTTCCAGTATCGTCAGCACCGCAGCATGATTGCCGAAAAAAGAAAATTTGTTCAGCCACCGTCAAGGTCCTTGAGATTGCAGGGGGCAGAAGACTATGTGGTGCCAAGCTCTTTTAGCCGTTCCTGAGCAAGACCGGATAGGACGCACAATTTCTCCCGAAGTTGCTGCAACAGAGGGGAATGGAGGTGATACAGAAGCACCTCCATTCCCGGTTTTTTGTGTTCTGCCAATGCTCCCAGGCCACCGCCAGCTCTGGCGTGGGACAAGGTCCGGTGACCAGAGCCCAGATGTCTTGCTCGGCTTGCGATACCACCTGCCTGGCCGCGAGGATGGCCGGAGTTTTATGCTCCAGTTCGCGAAGCTCACTATCAGCCTTCAAGCGAGGTTCCGACAATGGAGAAATTCGGGCTTCTTCCTGCAGCTCCAGGCTTTGAAGACGGCTGAGCGCCTCACCGAGCGCTTCAAGCTGGGGCTGAAAGTCAGGGAGTTTTGCCTGCGATAAATGGCGTAAGGCCATAATTTCCTCGGAGCTGATTCCATCATTCACGAGGCAAAGACACTCGCAGTCCCGATGATTCAAGGATTGTCATTCGAAATGAGTTCGGCTCTCAAGGCCAGGGCCCTGGGGCTAGCAAACGAGTGGGTGAGTCACGCGGCACTCGAAATGCTAAAGCGGATTAACCCGGCTTGACAAATTTCCGGCCTGCAGGCATAACCGGCGTATCATGCAAGGCGGTCCGTCACTAAAGCTGCAACTGGATGCTCCACCTGCGGACCTATGGGAACAGGTTCAGCGACTGACGGGTGTTTCGGCAACTTCGGATTGGGGTCTGGACTGGGGAGAGTCGCCCATTCTCTACTTTGATGGGGAACTGACGGTGATGGCCGGGACGGACGATGCGGTAGAGCGGGGCCTGGATCTGCTTTTGCAATTGCTGGGGGACCAAGACGGGACGATTGAGACCGAATTTGGGGTGGCGCTTGTCCAGCGTAACGGCCTTATGGTTCTAGACGAGGAGCCCGATGTTTTCTGGACGGCCAGGCTTTGTGAGCTGGTCGGGCCACGGCGGACCTTTACTCGGGCGGCTTTGAATGAGGATGAACCGGCACGGCCTCGTCCTTACGATGGCGCGTTCGAACCCAGAGTCGAATCGATCGAGTCTTCCCTGTTTTCGCACCATTTGGAAGCGACAATGGCCAAGTTCAGCCCTAAAGCCCAGTCTGTTGCTTTCGTGGAGCACTTCCGACACCGCACGGGTTTGGCCTTGAGTCCCGAGCTGGTGGTCGGAGGGCGGCCGGCGATTCTACAGCATTTGCAAGAAAACATTCACTACATCGACTGCTGGCCTCCCCTGTCGCCAGCGCTGGTCATCGGCGGCGGGCCTAAGCTTAGCAGGGGGCTCCCCTGGCTCTATACGATGGAACATCAACATGGCGGCTACCCCCTGGCCTATCGTGCTCTCAGTGGGGCGTTGCTACGCCTGGAAGATCATCCCCAGGCTACCCGATTCGTGCTGGCTGGTTTTGAAGCGATGGAGGAAGAGCCGGATTGGCGCACGCTGCGCAAGCACTATCCTATGCTGGAGGACTTGACGGGGACCCACGTTGACGCGTTCGCTCCCGAACAGCTGGAACAGCTTCATCAGTTCATCGCCCGAGACTTGCGGTTGCCGCGATTCGAGAGCGGGCTGGAGGCGCTGGTGGAGTGCGAGACGTGCGACCCGTGGGACTGGTTTGCGGGTTGGAGGATGGTCGGTCCGGGCGATTTCCGCTATACGGCTGATGTGCACGCGGAATTGCGCCGGCTGTTCGAAGACCAGCTTCGCGTCTTCCTCTTATGGGGGAATTGCGATTGATGCGCACGCAATTCTTTCTGGACCGGCGGTAGACAGGGTTATGCGCAGGCCTCCATATACTCGATGGCTCCAGCTAATGTTCGACTTCGAATACTCCCTGCTGCCTGACAGTGACCGACAATTTGTGCGCTTTCTGGTTCATTGTTTGCGGTATCACCCTGACCAGAGGGTACGCTATATTTGCGCTCATCATGCTAACCCTCAGCACGGCGAGCGGCTGACGTCCGCGCTGCTAGCCAGGGCCGGTGACCCCTCAGAGCATCCGACGGTTCGGGGAGAGTGCCTGGAGTCTCTAAGCACCAGTTGGAAGCCACCTTGGAGTCGTCTCGACCGCAAGGTTCACCGCGTGGTGGCCCAATGTCTCCGAGATTCTGACCCTTATATACGCTTTTGGGCCTGCTACTGCGCGGCCTGCAATCGGATGATCTGGCTAATCCCTGTATTGGAAACGATGGTCGAGGATGCAGAGCCCGCGGCTATGGGTGAGACAGTGGGATTCGAGGCAAGGGAGGCTATCAAGGCGCTGACCACCGGAATGGGCTGGGAGGAGGGCTTTCCTTCGCAGCTGCCGCCTGCGCGGAGCTACGAGAATCTAGCGGTGAATCCCTACGTTCGAGAGGAGCGGTCGATTTGACCACACACCGCAATTCCCTAGATAATGCCACTAGGAAATCTCAGGTATAGCGTTTCGTAATCCTGGTGACTTCCGCCACAATGGCAGCCGACTCTTCCGACTTGCCCATCTCTTCTAGGGCACAGGCGTAGGTATTCAGAAAGTCTGCCCGCTCCAGCGAGTGAATCTTACGATTCTTACTGGAACGTTCGGCCAGCAACTGGAGCGTATTCAAAGACTCCTCGATGCGTTGGTGATGCAGTAAAAATTTCCCCAGGCGCCAGCGACATTCCAAAGCCTCGCTGCTCTTCACGCCGTGGAGCCGTTCCTTCAGGCTCAATGCTTCACGGAAACGCTCCACCGAGCGCTCAAGTCCATCCAACAAATAGCGGGCTGCAGTTTCCAGAGTCGTGGCGCGCTCATCTCGCAGCTCGTTGGAAGTCCGGCAAATCTCTAGGGCGCGGTGCACCAGTTGCTGGCCATCCTCTTGGGATATTCTGGCCTGACGACAAAGGATTTCGCACAAACCTAAGTGGCTGTGTCCGTGAAGCTTCTCATGTTTCTCCAACGCCAGGCTGTAAAGGCGTTGGGCCTCGGACACATTTCCTTCAAATTCCGCGAAAGACCCCTGGTTGAGGTGCCAGCGCACAGCTTCATCGCTTACAACGCTGTCGTGAACTCCCGCAACCGGACCCGTGCCACTTTGCATCATGCTGAACAGGCTTGGCTGACCGGCTCGCAAAGGTGCGGCCTCTACGTTGCGGCCGCACCGCTCCAAGAAGTCGGCGTAGTGATTCATCATCCAGTTGGTTTCCGGCCCCGATTGCACATTCTTCAGAATGGCGGCCATCTCTGCAAACAACTTGTCAGCCTGCTCTCGCTCCCCGTTCTGGTCAAACCAGATGGCCAGCCTGGCCAACCCCCCGGCCAGTTCCAGAGGATGAGACTGGCCCCACTGGCTCTGGTGGGTGAGCATCTTCTCGTAGCACTCACGCTCGCGCTTGGAGGGCGATTCGTCGACGAATTGATAAAGAAGTCCCAATCGCTGCCACAGCAATGCCGCTGCCAACGATTCGGGTGGAGTCAGTTCGAGACACCGATGTAAGAGCGGCTCGGAGCGTTCAAATTTGCCGATGTAGTAGTAAAAGAACCCCGCAGAATGCAGAAGTCTGGCAAGCTGCTCGGCTCCCAGCTCCTTGCGTTCCAACAGAGCGGTATACGTTCTGTCAGCGCTTTTGTAACGGCGCTCTTTGAAGTAACACTCGGCCAACCAGTATTGCGCTTCGGAATTGTCCTGAACAGTGAGGGCGGCTTTGACCCGGCGTCGAGCATCCGAATAGCGGCGCTGCGAGTAGTAGAGGGAGCCCAGATTGGCGGAGATCTTGGCGAAAAGTTCGGTCTTGCCCAGCCGTTCGGCTTTCAGACACGTGAGCGCCCGCAGATAACTTTCCTCCGCTGCCTCATATTGCTCGGACAATTGTTGTTCTCGGGCTTGCACAGCCAGTTTTGCGGCCTGGGCCAGAACTTCGTTCTTCATCAAGCCTCCTCGGCCGGAGGTTAGAGAACTCTCGCTCGCTTGTCAATGGTCGAGCAGCGACCCAGAAGATATAGGACACGGCCGTCGAATTCACTCCCTGTGCTCAGGAATATCTTATTGCTCTCATTTTTGCTCAACACTCCGGCTCTGGCCTGCACCAACTGTCTGATAAGTGATGTCCAGATGGGCGCCGGCCTGGCCACGTTCGGGGGCATGGTGATTCTTGGTCGACGTCGCCGCCTCGAAGGTTGGGCTGGCGCTGGAATAGCCGCTGGTGCTTTTGGCCTTGGCACGGTCCTCGGCGTGATGAGCAATCTGGTTCTCCATTTCCACTATATGCTGGCCCCGTTTTTGACGGTAGGAGCGACCTTGACTGCGGTAGCCATTCTCGGCCATCGCTGCCCTCGGCTGGGTCAATTGCCGGATGAGCCAGGGCTTACGCCGGAAACGGCCAGCGAATCTTAGTTTTCTCCTAACGGCAGACCCAGGCATTGTTCGCAGGCCATAGCCAGGCGAATAGGTCAGGTTGCTAGCCTCATCCATCGATAGAATTGGGTGGGGATGCTGTGTTTGAGTTTCCAGACGATGTTCATGGGCCGCTCGCCTTCGTGGGAAAGGTATTGGGCGGACCCGAGGCAGACATAAGGCATGGTGAGGTCGTTGGCGTCTTTGGCGGCCTCACGGACGAAGAGCAGCTTGCGGGATGCACGGCGGTAGCGTTTGCCGGTGTCCGAGTCGGCCCGGGTGGTGCTTTGTGACTGCCAGTGGAAAAGCTCCGGAGAGAGGGCATAGTCCTGATACATGGTGGTGGGGCTGTAGTCTTTTTCGCTTTTGCGAATGGTGATGAAGAACAGGTCGGTGCGGCTGGGCTTGTGATAATAGACGCCTTCGCGAATCAGGTGGGGTCGCTCTTCGGTGAGAATGCCGTAGGCGGCCAGAATCTCGGCCTGGTTGTAGCGGCAGTGGACCATGAGGGGAACGTCGCCTAGCGGAATTTCCAGGGTGGAAATGCGGGCGTGCAAGACCGGCAGCAATTCCAGCAACTCCTGGCGTAGAGCGGGCAGGCTCCAGAGATCGGAAAGCTGGCGTTCCCCGCGGGACCACAGGCTAAAGCGTAGCATTTGGGTGAGACGGACTTGTTGGTCGCTGAGATCGGTTGCAGGATGCGGTTGACTCAGATAGTTTTGGTAGAAATGCAGAGCGGTCGCTGAATCCATGTGCTGAAGGCGAGCCAGGGCGCGGTACAGCGGCCCTTCCCCTTCGGCGGCGATGGAATGGTCATAGCCGACCAGGCGGCGCAGTGGCGTCCAGCCGGGCTCTTTGCCCCGGTATATATCCGAGAGATCGCAACCGCTGCGTTCCAGGAATTCTTGTAGACCGGTGTCGGGACCGACGGCTCTCAGCTCCTGGAGAATCTGCTTACGGCCCTGCAGCTGGCGCTTGAGATTGTCGAGCACAATCTTGCGGGCAATGCGGTCGAGCTGAATGGAACACCCCGAGGGGAGCCGGGGGAAGCCCTTTTCGATCTGGTCAACCAATTCTTTGCGGGTGCCTCCGAGCAGAGCCCGATACATCAGGTCGAAGCGGAACTGCTGGTTTGCCTGCCCGATGAAGTCAAGCACGGTCAGGCAGTCTTTGCCGTCGGACAAGCGCAGGCCGCGGCCGAGCTGCTGCAGGAAGACGGTGGCGCTCTCGGTAGGCCGGAGCAACAACACCGTGTCTACCTCGGGCACGTCCAGGCCTTCATTGAAAACGTCAACGGTGAAGAGAATTTGCAGCTTGCCCTTAGCCAACTGACTGAGTCTGAGCTTGCGTTCTTCGGCGGGGGTCTCCCCCACTACCACGGCGGTTTGGATGCCGGCCTTGCGGAATTCTTCGGCCATAAACTTGGCGTGGGAGATTCCCGCGCAAAATCCCAGAGCGCGCATTCTTTGCGGATTGGCCACGGTGCGGGACACTTCTTTCCAGATGAGCGCGGCACGGGCGTGGTGGCCGGTGTAGACCTTGTCGAGCTGCCCGGTATCGTAGCCGCGTCGCCATGGAATGTCGCTCAGGTCAGTATTGTCGTGCACTCCGAAATACTGGAAAGGACAGAGAAAGCCCCGTTCCAAGGCGTCCCAGAGCCTCAACTCGGCGGCCACGCGCTGATCAAACCAGCCGTGAATCGACTTGCCGTCGCTGCGCTCGGGAGTGGCCGTGAGTCCGAGCAGAATCTTGGGCTGGAAATGCTGCAGAAGGCGCTGATAGGTCGGAGCTTCAGAGTGATGGAATTCGTCCACGATGAGCACGTCGAAATGATCGGCGGCAATAGCAGTCAAGTCCTGATTGTGCAGCTTCTGCACGGAGGCGAAAAGATGCTCGCTTTGAGTGGGCTGGTGCCGGCCGGTCCACAAGTCGCCGAATTGGCCATCTCGTAGGACGGCACGGAAGGTGCGCAGGCTCTGTTCGAGGATTTGCTCACGGTGGGCAATAAAGAGCAGGCGCCCGCCCAGCCGCTTGTAGTCGAAAGCGGCGATGACGGTCTTACCGCAACCGGTAGCAGCCACCACCAGATTGCGAAAGCGCTGGTGCACCTCCCGCTCGACCAGAAGTTTTTGCAAAATCTCCTGCTGGAATCCGTAAGGACGGACATCGAGTGTATAGGCCATGTCGAGCGGCTCGGGCTGGGTGCGCTCGCGCTGACTGGCCTCCTCAAAACGCTGTTTGTCCTGGCCGGGACGATACTCCTGGAACTCGCCGTCTTCCCAATAGCTATCGAAAGTGCTCTGGAATTTCTCCAGTACGCGGCCATTCTCGGCCACAGAAAGACGCACATTCCATTCCAACCCGTCCACCATGGCGGCAGCGCTCAGATTGGAACTCCCGATATAGGCCGTGGAGAAGCCCGTGTCGCGGTGAAAAAGCCAAGCCTTAGCGTGTAGCCGCGTACGGCGGGTATCGTAGGAGACGCGCACCTGGGCAAACTCGGCCAGTTCCTCGAGGACGCGCACGTCGGTGGCGCCGAGGTAGCAGGTGGTGAGCACGCGCACCTGGCCGCCTCGCTGGACCACGTCCTTGAGGTGCTGGCGCAACTGGCGGTAGCCGCTCCACTTCAAGAAGGAGCAAAGCAGGTCCACCCGGTCGGCGCTCTGCAACTCCCTGACCAGCTCCGTGCCAATGCGGACCTCGTCGCGGGCGTTGACGAGCAGGTCAGTGACGTTAAGCGGCAGGCTGGGGCGGTCTGGGGGTGCCTGGCCCAAGCCGGTCTTGCGCACGATGGCCAAAAGCTCCCGCAGCTCAGGCTCCAGCAGGTCGGCGTGATCAACCGCGCCGCGCTGGACGACCTCGATGAGGTGGAGCAGAATCTGGTTGACGGTCTCGGTTGGGGTGTGGACGGAGTGGAGGGCGCGCTCCAAGACCTTGAGCAGATGGCGAGTTAGGGTAGTGGGCGCCTCGCCCTGATCGACGCGGCGGGTGATGGCCTGTAGGCCCGGCTCGAGGTGCTCCAGTTGGCGCACGGTGGCGCTGGTGAGGAGTTGCTCATAGAGGCCAGGTTTCACGCAAGGTCTGTTCGTGGGGGTGGGAGGGTGAACCTGGCGGGCCGGGGGAGGCGTTCACCAGCCAGGGGCCTCAAGGCTAAGCCAGGTCCGGCTGCAGACTCCAGCTCCAAATGTGAAGGCCGCCTCGTTTGCCCCACGGTGCGCCCGTCCGAATGCGGCGAGCGCCGGGGTCGCGACACTGAACGCAGTGAGGTCGAGTAGTGAAAGCCGCCGCAAGACCAACAGCACGTCGCCGAGAAGGCCAAGGCCCATGGGCCTATCGCCGACTGCACTTAGATGAGCCCGCACCTCTAGTCGAGACCAGGACAATCTTTTGAATTGCTCGAACTCGCACGATTGATCAGGGGGGTATTGTTTGATGCCAAGGAAATCACAAGCAGCCGGGAGCCGTTCTTAAAAGTGTTCCGGCCCAAAGTCGGACAAGAACTATTGCTTGATGGCGAGGCTTATGTATTTCAAGAGCATCCGGCGGCCCCAGGGTACGCTTTTGGGCAAGAAGGCAAAGCTGCAACTGTCTATCACCTTAAAGCTGCACAAAGCAAGAAACAGCTGGCGCTAAAGGTTTTCAAGACCCACTACCGCGCTCCCAACTTGGTAAGCCTTGCCCGCAGAACTCAGCAGTGGTCGACATTGAGAGGACTGTCCGTTTGCCATCGAAACGTGATTACCCCGGCCCAGCATGAGGACCTGCTCCAAAAAGAGGGGGACTTGATCTATGCGGTCTTCATGCCATGGGTGGAAGGTCCCAGTTGGATGGAGGTCCTTGCCGAGAAGCGCACACTGACTCTCGGAGAGACCCAGACACTCGCTCGTGCACTTGCTGAGGTACTCACTTCGTTGGAAGAGAACGGGCTCGCTCACTGCGACCTATCTGCCGCAAATGTGCTTCTGCCGGAGCTGCTTACGCGGGGGCATGGCGTGGAACTGGTCGACCTTGAGCAACTATTTGCATCTGGACTGGATCGCCCGGAACCCTTCACGGCTGGAACTCCAGGCTATGCGCCTGCCTTTGCCGAAGCGGATTTCTGGTCAAAATCCTCGGACCGATTCTCGGGGGCTATCTTACTGGGGGAAATCTTGTGTTGGTCAGATCCACGCGTCGTCCAGCTTGCAGGACTTGAGAGTTACTTTGATCCAGCTGAACTCGGCCTCGATCATGAAAAATATCGCCTGCTCTTGAGTGTTCTACGCGATCTCTGGGGAGAGCAAACAGCCCGGTTGCTGGAAAGAGCCTGGAATTCCCGAACTTTTGCGGACTGCCCAATGTTTGGCGACTGGCTGTTGGCGATTCCTCGCTCCGGGGAGGTCCGACCCGCGGCTCCCTCAGTCGCTTCCGGCCCGGTTTCGGCTCCAAATGCTCTGCAGGCTCAACTGCAGGCAGCCTCACATTTGGAATCTGAAGGCCACCTCGGGCAAGCATTGTCCTCGTATAAGAGAATTCAAAAGTCGGCCGGTCCGGGGACTGCGCTCTACAATGAGCTCGAATTAGTCATTCAGGAACTGACCCGTTTCGAAAAAGAAAACACGACCTCCTCAAAGCCAAAACTAGAGGTGGCACAACAGCTCGCATTACTGGGCTTCGACAATGCATCTAAAATCGTCTGTTTGAAAATCTTGGAACGTTATCCCGAGAGTCACCCCGAGCGGACCGGCGCCGAGCAGCTTCTGGTTGAACTAAAAACAAAGCCTGGCCCGACAATGGCTGACGGAGGCCCGGCAACTCTCCTGACCAGTTTACTTTGGCAGCGAAGAGCCGTAATCGGTGGGATTCTGGGGATTGCTTCACTGACCATTGTCCCCCTTCTGACTTTAGCGATCATGGGTTTGACCTCTAATCCCTCTACCCACAGTGATCTTTTTTTCCTAATCTTCAATATGGCCTATTATACAAGTATCATTCTGATTGCTACAAGCTGGCCTATTTCGATCATTACGATGCCCGAAAAGCATAGCCGAGCCCTTTTCCTAGCCTACTGCCTCGCGCTGGTTTTAGGATGGCAGTTTCCCATACTGGTCCCGTTGACAGTCTGGTTCAGCATTGCCCGTCAGTTGATCGTTCAGGTCAAAATCTCCGGGCTGAGAAATACCGGCGCCTGTGCCGTAGCACTCCTACTGGCAGCATTATCCCTGTGGCCCCTGGACAGATACTATGCCTTAATCGCTTTGTCCCCTTTTCTTTGTCACCAACTCTGGTATATCAATGCCAGCCTGATGGTTGCTCGCCTGCCACTGCCTGCAAGAGGCCTGGACAAATGACTATCGACTCGGAATGGCCCTTACTGACCCAAGCCGAGGGGTGTCTCCTCGAAGTTGCTCGTCAATTCCAAGGGAAGTCGACCCAGAGTGGTCACCTTTAATCGTTAGTACCGGGCAAACCATTGGTCGGCGTTTGGGGGTTTTGACTTCAAATGGGTCAAAGAAAGAGAGCAAAGGGACACACGAGGCACTTTTAGCATCGAATATCGTTTGGCACTGAGTTATTTCCCCCACCGACGACGCGAATAACGAGGAAGACCGGGCACCCTATTTTTGACCGCCAGGGCGGCCACGAAAGTTGATCACAAAGGGAGCGGCGATTCGAACCGCTTCGGTGAGGCTGCGCTGGCGGCGGAGTTTGACCAGCCAATCGCGTTGCACCTGGGCTAAGGCCAAAGCGGGATCACCTTGTGCGATTGCAGCCCGATAAAAGTCGGTCATGATTTCGGCGGTTTCCTGGTCGGAAACTGACCAGAGCGTGATCAGCAAATTCTGAGCGCCGGCCATGAGGAAACCTCGTCGCAGTCCTAAGACTCCTTCCCCACTGGACAGTTCACCTTCTCCGGTCTGGCAGGCGGAGAGCACAACCAGCCAGGTTTGTGAGAGATCCAAGCTGGCGGCTTCGGCTGCGGTCAGGATGCCGTCCGATGGTCGACGCTTGAGCCATTCCGACCAGGCCCGCTGAGCACCGGCGAGGGCCAGTCCACTACGGAACATAGGATTTTCGATGTCCTTGGCATCCGGGTCGGACTGGCTCAGAAAGAAGCCGTGGGTGGCCAGGTGGAGAATCCAGGGCGAGTGAAGGCTCTTGAGCCTGGGCTCGCTGGCCTGGGATTGACTCCAAGCCTCAACTTTGTAGCCAGAGCCACGCAGCAAGCTTTGGAGGTGTCGGCTCTCCTGAGCGGTGCCCTCCAGCGCGCCAAAGGCCAGGCCGGATCGGCTGGCGACCCGGCCGGCAGGTGCATTTCCGAAATACGGATCAGCCAAGATAGCGGCCGTTCGCTCAACCGGCTTGGAAGGGGTCTCCGCCAGCAGATCTCGCCCGCTGGCAACGTAAGCCAGTGAATAATGTTCCGCCACAAATCGATCATCCGAACCCACCAGGGATGCAAACGAAATGAAATTCAAGGCAGCGTCGGGTGATAGGATGACTCGATCGATGCCTTCTGGAATTTGCTTTTGAATCGGTTGCCAGAGCTTGTCGTGAAGCCTGCGCAGCACGTGGTCGGAATGGCTCTGCGGTCGACTGACGGTGGCCCCTCGCACTATTTTTTCGTGAGGATCAACCAGCAGACGATAGTTCTTTAACTCGGGCTCGAGTTCGTCTTCAGAACCCAAGTCCACCCATCGAGCTGCGCCAGTATCAGATAGGACGACGGCCGCGTATCGAGTCTCATATTCGCCTTTCTCTAGGAATCGGTCATAGCGCAAAAACTCAACCAGAGCAGTAGAGCGAGGCAGGGCCGCCTGCACGTCACGGGCGCGCACAGGCTCAAAGCGCCGGCGTCCCAGGCTGATTTCGAGCTTTTCGATCCGCTCGGCCAGCTCACCGAGTTGCCGGGTTGGTTTGCCCGGTACATAAGCTTTTGACCAACGAGCCCGCAGCTCTTTTAACTGGCTCAGAGTGGCTCTGTCGGCGGGGGAGTGCTCAGCCGATGCCTGGTCGTGCATGAGCGAATCCAACACGATTCCCTTGACCTCCAGCAGCAAATCCAGTACTGCCGGATCTCGAAGTGTCCCCAATAGATCGTACGGGCTGATGCTACTAAAGTATGCCAGCCGCTGATTTTCGCTGGAACACTCGAGCACCATTCGAATCTGTTTGAACTGGATACTTTGTAGTCGGCGCGCGTAACGATCAGCTTCCTCAAGCGCGTTCTGGCTGATCTTGAGACGGGCCAGATCATAAATAACACTCTCCATCTCATCTGAATCGGCCTCGTACAATTTCTCTTTCTGGGCTAAGGCCTGGCGATAAAATTGTTCTGCCTCGGCCAACTGGCCTTGATCATCTTTCAGCAATCCCAGCAGAAGATTCACCTCTGCGAATCTTGGATGATCCGGTCTCAGGAAGTGTGTATAGACTTCGAGGGCGTGGCGCGCGCACTTTTCTGATTCCCCGTAGGCAGAGTCCTGATAAAGCAGGCGGCCTAACTCCAACTCAGTATCTGCTTCGTAAATGCAGCTTCCGTAAAGTTGCACATACAGCTTGGAGGCGCGCCGGAGGAGCAAGATGGACTCCTTGCGCTGGTTCTCATCGTTGGTATCACGGGCGCCGGCCAAGCTGACCAGGAGCGAGGCGACCCATACCGATTCAGCGCCATCCAGGCGCTCCCGAATCTTCAGTGCCCGCTGGAGCAATGGCTCGGCGGCCCTGTAATTGCTCTTGGCGCTATGCAGGTCCCCCAGGTATTCTAAAACTTTGGCAGAGATCCGACCCTGGCCGCGCCCCGCCCGACGCTCTAACTCAAGGGCCTGCTCAAGCCTGGGTTGGGCCAGAGGATACTCACCCTGGCGGCAATAAAATGAGCCCAAGTTCGCCAGGGCATCGGCCAGATCGGGATGGTTCGGTGGCAATCTGCGCGTGCGAATCTCCAGTACCCCCAGTAGGGCCTTCTCGGCCTCCTTGAGCCTCCCAGTATCCCGATACAGTCCAGCCAGGCGGTCCAGGGTAGCAACGGTATCAAGGTGCCCCTCAGGCAAGCATCTTTGGCGCAGTTCAAGGGCCCGCCTCAAAACAACCTCCGCTTCTTGAAACTGATCATGCGTGCACAGGTAGGTCCCCAGATTGTTCAAACTCAGGGCCAGCTCCGAGGGCCGAACCCATGGGCTTTGTTCTCGAAGTTCGAGTGCTTTCCGATAGGCGGCTTCCGATTGAGGGAAATGCAACTGACGACCAAGGATAACCCCCAAAATATTGTAATCTTGTGCGAGCAAGAAGTGACCGGAGGGAAGAAGGCGCTCCCGAAGGCCTAAGGCTTGTCTGACGAGTACATCCGCCTCGGGAATCCTGTCCTGATTTAGACGAATCAGGGCCAGCCATTCGAGTGCCGTGGCGACCTCAAGGTGCTCCTCTCCAACGCAGCTCCGCCTTACCGTAAGGCATCGGTCCAGATACCTCTCGGCCCGGGCTGCGTCGTTGACAGAGAGGAAGTAGGCCCCCAGCGCCTGAGCGCAGGCACAGTAGTCCCAAGGGGTGTTGGCCCGGTCCCTTTCTCGTAGTCCGAAGGACTCGAGATAGCAAACTTCGGCTTCCTTCCAGCGATTCTGGCTAATCAGGATGCCTGCCAGGTTTTGGAGCGCGCTGCTGATGCCCGGGTGGGTGGGCGGAAGCATTGAGCGCCGAATTTCCAGGGCTTTTCGGACCCAACCAGCTGCCTCTGCCGCCTCACGCTCGTTGTGATAAAATCCGGCCATCGCCACCAGGCAGTCGGCTACCTCAGGATGCTGCTCCCCTAGGGCCGCCCGCCGAATATTATATGCTCGCCTTGTCAATTGTCTGCCGGCACCGTAGTCTTGCAGGATTGCCTTCAGGCTGGCCAGGCCAAGCAAAGGCAAGGCCAGATCCGGGTGGTTTAAGCCAAGCAGCTTCTCGCGAATGGCCAGTGCTTCTCGATAGAGTTCTTGAGCCTGCTCTCGCTCCCCACGAGATGTGGCCAGACTGGCCAGATTGCACAGGGTCAGCGATGCTTCCACACTTTCGCGTCCGAGCGATTGCTCTTGGATTGCAAGGGCTTGGTCGTAATAGTCCAGAGCTTCAGTCCAATGTCCCTGAGAGGCCTGGATAACCCCCAGTAAATTCAGGCAGGTCCCCTGGTTTGGATGTTTGCCAGGCAAACTGTGGAGGCAATCCTCAATTACGCGTCTGGCTTCACCGTAGCGGGCCAGACGTATATACACTTGAGCGAGAGCAATCAGGCAAGCAGGCCGCTCTAAAGGCTCCTGACTAATTTCTTTGAGACACTGCTTCAAAGCGGACTCAGCCTGAACATAACGCCCCCGGACAACAGCCATCCTGGCCAAACGAATTCGCACCGCCAACAAAGTCTGGTGGCCAGCCTGGCGGAGGGCCAGGCATTTCTCCAGGCAGCGGCGAGCCTCGCGCAAATTGGCCAGACCCAGGTGAGTCTCGCCCAAACCCTGATACACCAGGGAATTTTCTGGGGCCAACCGCCGGGCCGCTTCGAAATTCTGCAAAGCATCTCGATAACGGCGTAAAGCCAGTTGGCACGAGGCCAGCCTATACAAAGCATCAGATACTCCCGCACCACGCGAGTGAGCCGTTGTCAGATAACTCTGGGCAGCGGCTTCCGCCCGGAGGTAATCCCCTTGTCGGAGAAACTCGTCGACCGTCTGCGCCCTGCAAGCTCCCAATAAGCCACAAACAAAGACCAGCGAAGCCAGGGAGCGGCGAAGATTCAAGGACCTGAAGCCCCGCTATTCATCCACCACGACCTCAAAAATTTCAACCGGTTCCACTCGTCCTTTGACAGTGTGCGCTCCTTTGCTGCGGAGCGAGACACCGTCGGGTAGCGTAACTTCCTTGGCAAAATCGGAGCTGATCAAAAAGTCGGCCCCCAGCGCCTTATTCATGCCCATGATACGCGAGCCCAGATTGACATCATCTCCGACCGCGGCGTACTCGGTGCGCTGCTCGCTGCCGACATTTCCCAGGATCACCGAGCCCCGATGTAAGCCAATTTTAATCTGGTAGAAACCTTGACCCTCAGGATCAGCAGCGCTCAAAATGCGCAGCCGACGAACCATGGCCACAGCCGTCTCGAGAGCTTTTTGCTCGGCCCGGGGTTGCGGTTGGGGAGCGCCAAACATCGCCATAATTTCGTCCCCAACGAATTGCTTGATGGTACCGCCGTGGTCAAAAATAATGCGGTTCATTTCGGAAAAATAGACATTGAGCATAACCATGATCTCAGCCGGAGACTTTTTCTCACAGACTGTTGAGAAGCCGTTGATGTCGGTAAACAGAACAGCAATCTCCCGCTGGCAGACGGCTCCTAAAGCAGCCTGTGAAGGGTCCTTGATCAGTTCCTCCATGACCGAAGGCGAGACGTAACGACCAAAGAGGTTGCGCACTCGAGCCTGCTCGCGTCGGGCGTAGAACCACTGCTGAAAACCTCCGGCCAATAATGCTACGAGGGGCCCTAAGGCAAGTGGGCTCAGCATAACCACCAAATCGTAGCGAACAAAGAGCAGGCTGCAAACTTGATAAGAAAGGGCTCCCCAACCCAACAAGGCCAACAGCGACTGCCAGGGAGCGAGTCGGACGCCAAGCTCAGCAAAAAAAAGACTAAGGGCGCCGACAAAAAGCCAATAAAGAACTGGATCGACTGGTTTTACCAGAGAGCCTGTTAACAGGGTATTCAGGCAATTCGCCTGCGCTTCAATCCCGAGCATCTGGCCCACCGGAGTGGTCACGAGGTCTTGGAAAAGGGGGGTGCCCGCCCCCAGTAGCAAGATCTTGCCCTCTACGATTTTGTTGAGCTTTAGACCGTCGTCGCTGGAATCAAGAAGATCGCAAAGCGACACTCGGGGAAACCGACCCGGCTCACAGAAAGCAACAGGAATGACCTCAGGACCCGAGACTGACTTTTTACTCCCTGCCTCAGCCACTCGAGCCGCGAAGCTGGGAACGACCTCGCCGGACCAAAAAGGGTCGTCTAGTTTCAAAGGGGCAGCCACCTGAGAGCGAAGAATGCCGTCCTTATCGCGGCTGAGATTCAAATAAGCCAGGCCATCCCTTCCCGCCAAAGCCATAACCACCGATGCAGGACGATAATCCTGACCCGGACTCCGATCCAGGTGCGGAAAGATTCCCTGAATCCAACGGCCCGGAAAACGGTTGGCCGCCTCTCCCAGGTCGGTCCAAGGCAACGGTTGCCCCCAGCCCTTCTCAAAAACCGCTTTATAGGTCTTCTCATCCACCTCATGGGGCATCCAGTCCCAAGCGACGGCCGCAGCCCCTTGCTCCAGGCTTGAGCGGGTAACCTTGCCTAATAAGGGAAGCCAGTAGGCGGTGGGCTGCGGAATTCTCTCGATGGTCTTGTCATCGATCAGGACAAGCAGAATACGGTCATCCAGTTTCTGCGCGGGAGCTTTCTTCACGAGCCAGGAATCGGTCCAGCGCGTTTCCCAATCCGTCCAAAAGACCGAGGAGCAGGCGAGTGCCAGCAGCCAGGACAGGCTGACTCCAATTAATAACTTGGAAGACTTCACCGGCCCAATCCGTCGATGGCATTGACCCAATCAGGGCAATCGGGATATCTCTGGCGACCCAAGTCCAACCAGTTTTTCGCCTCCTCGGTCAGGCCCAGCTCATGCAAACTGGCCGCGTAGGCAAGAAAATCCACAATGCCGGCAAGCGGGCTTTGGAGGTGCTCCTCCCAGGTTCTCAATTCAGCCTGCTCCTCGGGTCGCGGATGATAGACTTGAAAGTCTGGCTGGCTGGGCCCAGCTCCGAGGTAGACTTGGCAAACAACCCCTGCGGGAAGTTCCAAACGAGCGCGACCCAAGGTGCGTCCGTCCGCGTGGTGATCAATCTGTAAAGGCAAAGAGTGCCAGTTCTCGTTGACCCGGTAGCTGAGGGCGGGTGCGTCCGAGATTCGAACATTGCGTCGTACCCAGCGGAGGTCGAATTCTAGCGTGGATTGGAGCTGCAAGTAGGTGACTATTCCGGCCCGGGTGCTGGTGCCGGCCATCTTAGTAAAGTCCCACATCTCCCTCGGCAGTCTGGCAGGCAGGCGCGAACTAGCAACCTCAATCTGGGGGGACACGTCTCCCTGAACGCCCTCGGCAGTAAGCCGGACTCTGCCGGGCTGGCTCAAAGTGACGCGATTTCTCCCCCGCACGAAACCAAGTGTGACCTCCGAGTCTGCACCTAACACCAATTCGTCCCCTACCCTCAACAATTCGAAAGGCTGCAGCCGAGATGAACCGCGTTGAATTTGGCCTCGAACCCTGAGCGCCAGAGCCGCCCTCTCCTGGGACCAAGCTTGATGACTCAAGAAAGAGGCCAAGGAGACGAGTATCAAGAGTTTCTTCAAAGTGCCCAGAAATTCCCGAAACCTGTAGCTTTTCCTGGTATGAAGGAAGGACGAGGCAATCTCAGGAAACAAAACGGCCCAATGCCAAGGAGGCCGGCTCTATTATTGCTTTTATGGGTTTGCCTCGCTTCGCCCAATCGGTCGGAGCCCGCCCATCCGTCCCGGGCCCTGCTGATTGGGATTTCTGATTATCAGAATCAGAATATCTGGCCAAAGCTGCCAGGCTGCTTACAGGACACTCGTTGCGTTCGAGAGTTTCTGACTGACTCTCAGGGCTCAGTTCGGCTTCCGCCGAAGACCGTGACGGTTCTAGATCAACAACGTTCCACCCGAGCGGGAATCGAGGAAGCACTGGAACAGCTCTTCCGAGATGCGCAGCCCGGCGAAACAGTCTACATACACTACTCCGGCCACGGAGGACTGCTCCCGTCTGGACGTTCTGGGGAGTCGGATTCATTGGACGAGTGCCTGGTCCCGATTGATGCACCGGACTTTCGTTCCCGAGACTTTTCCGCAAAGGTGATTCGCGACAATTGGCTGGCTGATTACCTGGATCGTTTGGCCGACCGAGTTCGGCAGGACGGCCAGCCTGGCAGCGTCCTTTGCGTTTTGGACTGTTGTCATTCGGGCGGAATGAGCCGAGCGCCCGGAAGGGTGTTACGCCAGGCCTTTGGTGCAACCGCCTATTTCGGTACCAAGGCGTCCACCAGATCAAACATAATAAGCAGAGCACCACATCCGGGCTGGGTGATGCTGAGTGCTTGCAGATATGACCAGGCCGCGGAAGAAACGGACCTGGGTGGCGCATTTACAATGGCGTTTCTGAAAGCCTTACGAGATTCACGACTTGGATCTGACGCCAACTATTACGATCTACTGCGACTCATCCGGTCGAATCCAATTGCCAGCCAGCAGACTCCTCAAGCTGCCGGTCAGCGCGAACTACTTGTCTTTGGGGGGAGCTTGAAGAGCCATCACAGCTGGATATCGGTTCTTGAAAGCAACGGCGACCAGGTTGTGGTCGACCAGGGCACTCTGACTGGAGTCGCAAACGGCACCGAAATCGGATTTTATCCCTTGGGCACAAACCTGCCAAAAGGTGAACCTCTGGCCACTGCCATCGTTTTCGAGGAAGGCCCGTTCCACTCGAGAGCGAGATTGAATTCACACGCTTCAGCCACGGACTTGTCCTGCGCGGTAGGCTGGATCAGGCGCTTCCCGCCCCAGCCCCCAGTCACCTATCAAGTAGAAGGTTCCCGACCCACCTCAATTTCCAAGTGGCTCAAAGCCAGCTTTACCGGGCATATGCGGGAAGTGAATCAAGGAGCGGAGCTGCTTTTTCAACAAATTCCAGGGCGGCTCCGCCTCGTGCGAATGGAGGACGGCTCGACTCTCTTTGATGGGCCGTTCCTCCAGAACGAACTGGAACCAGTCCTGAAAGCGGAAATTCAGAATCGTTTCTTCTTTAGGATTCCCAGCAACGACACAGAAAGTCTCAAACTGACCTTTTCGCCTGAACGTCCAGACAATACATACCGACTGGGCGAGTCAGCCGAATTGAAGGTCGAGAACACTGGCCCTGAACCGCTTTTTATATCGGTTGTCTACGTAGATTCGCACGGAAAAATGCAGTGTATGTATCCTGAGCCAGACCAGCTAGCGGAGTGGAAAAAGATGGGCAGCGCGGACCCTCCGCTGCGCCTGCGCTTGGATTTCACGCCTCCGACAGGGCTTGACCGACTTCGAATCTTGGCCACCAGAGAGCCCATCGACGTGGGCTTTCTCTTGAATCGGGCCCAGCGTGACCCCCACAGCAACCGTTCCGACGGCTGGTTGCTCAGCCCCCCAATTCTGTTGAGGATCACCCCCTGATCTAACCAAGGGGATGTGCCTCGCGGCTGTAGAATAGAGGGCGATGAGCCAGGTCATCGTCACGGTGCGCTACAAACAGTCAGCCGAAGACTTAGAGATTCCGAGCACGTTAGATCTTGACGAAGTGAATCAAATCCTGAGTCAAGGCCTGGATTGGAATTTGCCGGATTTCTGGGCTCTCTTTGATGTTGACAGAAATCTCGAGCTTGAGGAATCTCTGTCAGCCGCAGGCGTTCTCGACGGCATGATTCTGGAAATTCGCGAAACCGGACGGCGTTCGAAGCGCAGCCCGGTTTTGGGTTGGCGCAAAATGGCGCAAGCGACCCCGCCAGCAGACAGTGGCGCGCCTCCTGAAAATGACGGGTTTGCCTGGAAAGAAGTGTAGCTCTGGACTTCACTTACTTCAGAGCTCCACGTGATAGCGACACCCAATGCAGCCCCCATCGAACGGGAGCATTCGACTTCAGCTACAGCTACTTTCGCTCTTGGGAGGCTCGTTTTCACCAACTTGAGGGTCAGGACGCAATGGCTGCCATCGCTGGTGCCTCGGTGTTCAGCTTTTGCCTGTGCGACGGAGTCGGTCAATCGTTCAACGGAGAAATCGCAGCGGACGTTATTTCCACTTGTATCAGCGAATTTCTCTTCACGGATTGGCCAACTGCCGAGTCGACCGGGAACTGCTTGCGAGAAGCAGGCTGGCTAGGCAGACGTCTGGTGGAACGATTCCCAATCCCATCGGATACACCAGCGATGCTGAAGAGTGCCTTGGAGAGCAAGCGCCAACTGGGCAGCGAGACCACCCTTGTAGCAGGCAGGCTGGTCGTCGAGCCCGGTGGGCAGATTAAATACGTATTCACCTCATTAGGGGACTCCAGGCTTTTATGGCGAGAAGATGATACGCCGGTAAGACGGTTGCAGACAGACACCAATCAACGATGGTCGACCCACAGAGGGATAATCGGTGCTCCTGAACTACATTTTCAATCCGGTAGTGCCAGCCGAGAGTTAAAGTTAAGGTGTTACACTGACGGCTTATCTTGCCTTGACTCAGCCGCGCTCGACTTTGAGCGGGAGATCCCCCCCTCGGACATTAGAGAAATCAGCCAGCAGCCGGACAGCGATGATATCGCCTGGCTTGAAATTCTGGTCCGACATCAACCAACTTTCGAAGGATAGAATATAAAATTTCCATCCGGATGCGAGGGGGCGTTATTCATGTTTTCCTTGGTGGTTGTTCGGATAGTGCCCGTGGCAGGATCAGCGAAATAGACGATGTCTCCGTCCACTTTGGTAATGGTGACAATGTGTCCCCGACCAGTGCACGAGAATTCTGGGCCATTCAGAGCAACGATAACAGGACTGCCTTCCTGGTTGACTTTTTGCTCAATCAATCCCCAGGAGTCGGAACCGACATTCCCTCCATCACTCCAGTGATAGCCAGATGGTTCGCATTCGGTATTAAGCGCGTTCAGCAAGCCGAACCCATATTTCTCATTGATCGCATAGTCGTCCATGGGCTTGCCGGTCAGGCTGGTAATCGACATCGCTACGCTAGTCTGACCGCAGGAAGCGCCCATATGTTGGGCTTGCGGATCGATGGTGTGGGCCTGATGGCTGAATGCCACAGTTTCTGAGGATGCGATATCATGGAGGCCCTCCAAATGCAGGACCTGACCGGGCATGATCAAGCTGGGGTCGTGAATCTGAGGATTTGATGCCATCACCTGCTGCAAGTCCAGACCGTGCCGCTGAGCAATTCCAGAGAGTGAGTCACCCGGGCGGACCGTATAGTCGGAGAAAGTCGGTGCCTCGCCGCCTTTTTCCGAGGCCGGCACACGTGACACCGCCAACCCTTCCCCGCCAGCGGGGCTGACACCGGCCAGAGCCGATTGCTTCTGGGCCGCAGAGTCAGGAGCGACGAGAGAAACCGGTAGCCCTCCTAGACTGGCATAGGTGGTTCGCAGCGATCCCTCCAGCAACTGAATTTGGTCCCGCAGCTTACCGTTGGACTTGTTGGTGTCTGTTTGAAAATCCGAGACCCCGGCGGTCAGATTCGTAAAATTCAGAGAGATAGAATCGACCACTGCACGGATGCGCTCTTGCGTCTTGATCAAACTTTGAATCGAAGGATCCAGGTCTACTTCCGTAGGTAGTGACTGCACATCATCCAGAAGCCGAAGGATACGTGAATGGAAGGAGTTGAAGCCGTCAAGGTAGCTTTTGCAGGCCTGGTTCAGGTTCTCTAGCTGATCTGTGGAGATACTGATGAACGACATTCGGTTTAGTTCGACAGAATTTTCTGAATCCTATCAACGCACCGGAGTTGCTGCCGACATTTGAAACCCCATCGCCACCAACTCAGGGGTCGCACCTGGGAGCATCATAACAGCATCTTGTTGGAGGTTGCGGTAACCATATTCAGCCATCATCTGTCGATATCCCTCGGGAAGAGGGGAAGAGAGGTCGCGCAGCCGATGAGCATAATCATTGTTTAGCCGGCACGACGGGGTGACTCCGCACCAAGCCTGAGCGTTGCCGATTTTCTCGAATTCGTCAGCGATAAAGATGTTCTCAAAGAGCACGTTGCCATCGCGCACCGCCAGGTTGCGAATGGCGCGAGCCACCTGACTTGGGTCCTCGCCCGTGTACTCTCCGTCGGTCATGTGGCAAACCAATGGGGCCGGGCAATCCTCTAGAGCCGAGATCTCTCTCGAGAGCACCTCGTGGACTTTTTCCAAAGCGCGAGCGGTATCAGTGGTACGCATGGTCGTCAGACGAGGGAAACCCATCTTGGCCACGATATCCACCGACTTGACGCCGTCTAAGATGTCGTAGACTTTGTCGCTGTAACCAAACATGGCCACGCGGTAGCGAGGAGCGACCAGACGACCACGGGTGGAGCGACACACCATTTGCAGCAAGGCCGCCTGAAGGGCTTCGGAGACAACATCCAGGCGACGCTTCCCGGCCATCGGGTTTTGCATCGAGGCGCTCAGGTCCAGGACATAGATAATTAAAGCAGGCTTGTTGCTGGTCGCTAAAACTTCATAGGGCATCTTTCGTTCTCCTCAGCGAGCTAGTCCATGGTGACCATAATTTCATCGGCATCCTCAAACGTATCCCAGTCCAAAACGAACTCTTCCTCGGCCTCTTTGGCCTCTGGAGTTGGCTCTGGGGATTCGCATGACCCTTCCGGGGCACTCTCTGGCAGGGCGTCCGAATGGACCAGTCGATAGGGCATCGACTTTGACCAGCGAGATTTGGCTTCAGGAAGAATTGCCTTGACGTCCTCAGCCAGGATTCGCGGAGCGCGGAAGCGCGCGCCAATGTGCCCTGCCCTGACGAGCACGCCGACCCCCGGTTCGCCGACAAAATCGGCCACGGCCTGCTTGCCCCCCCCGAGTGCCTCTGGAGCTTCTCGGGAATTCAGATTGAGTCCGCACTGAGATGTCGCAAGCAGCGATCCAAGAGGGTCTGAGTAACCTCGAAAATCGGTGATGCCGGCACTGATGAGAAGCGAGATCTTGAATGACGCAGCGTCGGCCAAAATGTCTAGCAACTCCTGGAAGGCTGGGCCAGCCTCCCGGCTCAAGATGGCATAATCGTCCGCAATGACTACAACTTGAGGCAGTTGACCAAGGAATTCATTCTCGTCCAACATTCCTTCAGCCTCCAAGCGGGCCTGGCGGAGACGCTCTTTGCGACTCTCTGCCTCCTTCCGAAGCATTTGATTCAGTTGCCTGAGGCTGCGCTGTTCGGAAATCAGGCTTTCCACGTGAGGGAGATGGGATAGTAATTTGAGGCGCCCCTCCCAATCCACAACCTGTAGATTGAGTTGTTCGGGTGACCAAAAGTAGCTCATACTGAGCGCCAAGCTCATCAAGAGGGTGGTCTTTCCGCTCTTTTTTGAACCGGTAACCAACCAGTGCTGGCCAGACTCCAAAGTCAGCCAGAGCGGCGCGACATCATCCAGATCAAAGCCCACCAGGGCAAGGGTTTCCGGCGCCTCCACCGATTGGAGCAGGCTGTGTAAAGTTAGAGCGACGGGCGCAACCGGAACCCTTCGCGTAGATTCGCCCTTCCAGCCCGAACAAATACCCGCAAAAAAACTATCCAAAGCCGTATTTGATTCGGCCGGCAAGGCGGCCTGGAATTCAAGCCATCCCTCACAAAGACCGCGGCCCGCCCGATTCTCGGGCTCTACTCGAGTTCCGGCTTCGATCTCGGCCGGCCGGGGTATCGCCAACGAATATTCGGTCCGGTCAGAGTCGGCCAACCTCAGACACAAGGAACGCCCAAAACAAGTCGCCAGATTAGTCTTAACCCGAGACGGACTGGTGGCTGATATTATCGTGAAGATTCCTACTCCCGGACCTTCCTGGGCAATGGTCTCAAGGATAGCGTGCTCATCGGCGAAGCCAGCAAGAAACTTCGAGTATCCATCTAGAATAAAGATAATGGCTGGCAGACTTGGGTCAGGCGAGGACAAATGGGTCGCAAAACTTTGCTCAAGCCGAGAGCTCAACAGCTGCCGGCGAACATAAACCTGGCGCTGCAAAAAACGCAAGAGTCTTAGGACCGGGATGCGTTCCTCCCCAGAAAGGAGTTCACCGGTGTGGGGCAGATTCTTGAAGCGTGTGAAGCTCTGTCCAAAGTCGACGATATAGAAACCCGCGTGCCTTGGCGAATTCTTGGCAACGACGGAAGTCAACAGGGTTTGAGCGAGCGTGGTGGCACCAGCCATGGGCTTGCCATAAATCGCCAGATTACCGTGGGTGAGAAAGTCGTGAACCAGATCAGGTTGTTCACGCTGAGGGACATCGTCAACACTTCCGAGCACACAGGTCAGTCTTTCGCGAGGGCCCAGGGGCAGCCAACCAGCTCCATCCCAATAGGGTTGCTCCAACCTGGCCAACGGAATGCTGGGAGAGAGGGGGGCGAGCCAGGGACCGTCAAGTCGCACTATGTTTTTGGACTGGCTGATTTGAATGATCTTTTGAGCGATGGCCTGAATCTCAGTCAGGCCCTTCTGGGACGACAGGGATACGGTCGACTCTGCCAGAGGCCGCCTCCCTCCTCCCAAGCCCACCCGAGAGACGGTCGGACCTGACGCCAACTCGGTTTTGTAAGCCGCGCCGCCCCAGGCGCCCTGGAAAAGTTCATAAATCTCGTTTTCACCGACCTTCAGGTAGCCGCGGCCAGGAACTCGAATGCTGGCAGCATCGGGAGTCTTGATCACAAGTTTACTGTCAGCCACCGAGTTGAACTTTAAGGCAATGCGAAAGCGAAGATTCGGTTCGATTTTATCAAAGTTCTTCACAATGCCCGGCTGCTGGGTAGCAAGCAACAAGTGAATCCCCTGGGCCCTTCCGACGCGTGCTACACGCACCAACTCCTCGAGCAATTCATAATTCTCGGCCGCCATCTCCGCGAATTCGTCGCATATGATCAGAAGCTTGGCCACTGGCTCCAGGCTCGGCTTCTGGCGGCGGAGCAACTGATATTCTTCCAACTTGTTGATAACGATACCCTCGCGGCGACCTACGGCCGCGAAAATCCTCTGCCTACGTGCATTTTCCGCCTTAAGCGCCTTGACGCAGCGCGCTACAGTAGCCCCATCCAAATTGGTTATCGTTCCTACCAGATGAGGGATGTCCTCAAGTCCTTTAAAGAGGTCGCCACCTTTAAAGTCGATGGCCAAAATGCTCATCTCATGCGGATGGAAATGGGCTACCAAACTGGCCAGATAGGTAGTCAAAAAGGCGGTTTTCCCTGAGCCGGTCGTTCCGGCAACCAAGCCGTGAGGTCCGTGACCCTTGGTGCTGCCTTGGTCCTCCATAGTCAGATTGAGGTAAGCCAGTTTGCCGCCCTCCCGCAGACCAAGAGGGACTGCCAGAGACTCATAGGGTTTACTCTGATGCCAGCGCCGGTCGATCTCCAAATCCTCAACCGTCTGCGAATTTAGAAGCTGAAGGAGGGTGAGCGAATCCGGCAGGCCCGCGGCCTGATTGGTCGAGGCGACCTCCAAGGGGGCCAGGTTGCGAGCCCAACGTTCGACCAGGGCGGGCTCAATGCTGTCCAATTCAATGTCGGACTGGTCCTTATTGCCATCGATGACGAGGGAGCCCTTCCCTCGAGAGACCTCGAGAACGGTCTTGCAGGCCGCAGGCAAGGTTGAGACGCCGTCCCGGCCGACGACCACGAGGCAACCAAGTCCGGCTGCCTCGGAGAAAATCAATTTACGCAAGTCCGGTGCTTCATCGAGCACGCTCTCATCTTCCAAGACAAAGACCAGCACCGGAGAGAATTCCTTCTTCTTCTCCTGACTTTCAGCTTTACGACGCTTGAGCAGAGTGGTCAACTCGCCGAGGACAGCTTTCGCATCCTGAGAGCGCGAACAGACGAAACGACTCCTGCGGTCATCTGCCCAACAATGGGGAAGCCATCGAATCCAGTCCAGCGCACTGCCCTCCTGGAGACAAGCCACGATCTTGACTTGAGTAGGATTATGAAGGGAGCATAGATGAACAAGGAAGGCACTCAGGGAAGCCAGGCGCTCGTTCGGGAGACCTGTTAAGCCCAGCGTGCCCAGAGCCCTCAGATCGACAGGGATTGGCACGTCGGGAAGAAACCGATATTTCTCTTTGAACTCCTCAATGATGGGAGTCAAGGGGTCGTCCTGTTGGCCTACCTTTTGGGAATTCGGGCCCTTCAAAGCGATCGGGAATGGGACCCGACCCCGGCCGATGCGCACGTGCAAGAAATCCTGGTCCTCGGACCTCCTCTCGAAAAGGCGAGGATGACGCTGGCGCGCCCATTCACAGCAATCGGCCAGACTTGGATAGGTAAAGTTAAGGCTGGTCTGCCCCCGTCCCGCCGCCTCTCGTAGCTGCGGCTCCAGCGAGTTCAAATAATCAACATACTCGGCCTTGCGATGCTTCTTTTGATTGGATTGCTCGCGCTGCTGCAGCCAAATTCTTCCGTAGCCGCCACCGAGCATAGCCACCCCCACTCCGACCATAGCTATCTGCGGACTGGTGTACTTGGCGAGGGTGGGATAGATAAAAAAACCCGCACCACCACCAAGGAGACTGGCCACAACAATCTGGACCGGGTCCGCAAAGATCTTCCTGGGAAGGGGATCTGGAGGCTGAAGTTCCTCTTCCCCGCTGGGGAAGGATTGATAAATTCGAAGTCCTGGGTGAAACTGAATTCTGGCCATGCGGACGAAGATATTCTAGCCGTGGCGCCCTCGACCTCCAGACCCAAGCAGGAAGGACAAGGGAATCGCCACCCGGTTCAATTCTACCAGTTGTCAACAGCTCTGCAATCGGCAACCTTCTCGACGGCATCGGCTTCCTCGAAGAAAACAGCATACGCCCGTATCTCGCACGTTTGGATGATTTGAAGACAGAAATAGCGGCGCATCACCAGACAGCAGGATGTCTCCCCCACTCTTCAGAATGCCACACAAATCAATTCCGGGGGGGTCGTCCTATGGGTAGTTTCGACGCTCTGATCAATCAGGCAAACTCCGCTTCCACCGACATTCAGCGAGTAGCTGCGCAGCAAACCCAGGCCATTGCGGAACTCGAGCAGATTTTGAACGCTCAGGGACAGCAGCTTGCGTCACTCTCACAACAAGCAGCCCAATCCTTCTCGACCGTGCAGGCACAGATCCAGACGATTTCCTCGAAAGTAACCAACGTGACTGGCTCAGTGGACCACGGAGTCCAAGACCTTCGGGCATTCGTGGACAGTAACTGCAAATCCACATCTGAAGAGTGCCACAAAGTCACCGAGCCTCTCAAAAAGATGAGGGAAGCTGTAGCGGGAGCAATCGAATCGCTCAATGCGAAGACTGCCGAATACGAAACCAAACTCCAGGAGCTCAACGCTCAAAACGCAGCCCTCGAAAAGGCCCTCACAGCCAGTCTGGACTCAGCGCGCTCCTCGGCCCAAGCCTTAAAGCAAACCGCGACCCAGATTAAGGCTAATTTTCAGAGTCGACGTGCCAAATCAATCGAAGAATTCGACAAGCTAGCCAAACAAGTCACCACCAACTACCAACAACTCCAAGCCGGCCTGGACAAGTTGACGGAGGGCGTCGACAAGCAGTGCAAGAAAGTAGACGACAACCTGAAAACCATAGGCACCAAAGCCTTGCAAGACTCGGCCAACCTGCTTGGAATTCAAACCCCCAAAGAAATCCAAGGCTTCGCGAAAGATGCCGTGACAGCACTGGAGTCCCTGGATAAGGGAGCCCTGGGCAAGGTCAAGGAGGCGGTGGACAAAGTTGAGCACACGATCGGCAAAGTCGGCCAATTCGTGGATAAGGCCCAGCCCGTTATCGAGTGTTACGAAACCGGCAAGCGACTCGGAATTATTTAGCCGTGACTCGACTTTCACGCGACTGCATCGGAGGTAATTGATGTCCGAAGTACTCAGAGGCGTAGATCAGGAATTTCAGGAGGCCAGTCACTTATTGCAACAGCTCAGCCAGACTGGTGAGCAGCAATTAGCCAGCTTTCAGCAGGTTCTCACGCGACTAAAGCAGCACGCAGCGACGATGCCCCAGGTCGGTCAACAGTTCCAGCACGAATTATCTGACCTGGCCTCAACCGTGCAGCAATCTGGCGCCAAAATCGAATTAATGGTGGAGCAAACAGAACAAGCGGCCCGGACCACCAATGAAAATTTGAAGGGCTCGGCCGACAAACTAAAGGGCCGACTGGATCAGGTAGGCAAGGTCGCACAATCAGCTGTGGAGAGTTCGCAGGCAGGCGTCAAGACAACGATTGAGGATAGCCAGTCGACCCTCCAGTCCTTCGCCCAGAATTTCCAGGCGGCTGGCGCCAGCATGGAGAAAACCAAGGCTCTTGAACAAAGTCTGACCAACAAACTGCAGGCCGTGCAATCCCAACTCAGTAAGTGCTCAACCTCGGTTCAAGGATTAAACTCCAAATTCGAAGAGCGCAGCAAGCAGTTTGCCGCCTCGATCCAGAAAGCAGCCAGTGCGCTGGACGGCGAGGGAAAAAAACTGAACAGCAATCTGGAAGGCACCTTAATTCCGTCTTTCAACAGCAGCCTCCAGGCTTTTGACCAGACCGTTCACCAGGACCTGGACAAATTCAGTAAAGACGTGGACAAACTCGCCAAAAACATGAGCAACGAATCCAAGAAAGTCTTCGACGGTCTGCGCAAGCAAGCAGGCGAGCAAGTGCTCAAAGAAACTGAACAGGCCGTCCAAAAGCAAGTTCATAAGACCGCTGAAGAGTTGGCCGCCTCCCTTGGGAAGAACATTATTACAGCCAGCGCCGGTGCCACGGTCACATCGGCGATGTCCCCAATTCTACCCGAAGTCATCGTGCTCTATGATATTCTCAAAGCAGTCAACAAGGTGCTCTAGGAGGAAACGATGTCGAGCTTAGCCTCTCAGGTCAAAAAATTCGCTGTAGAATCCGAGCATCTGAATTCGGTTCTCCAGCAACTTGCGCAAGAGCCCGAGCATTTAGCCACAACGCTCCAGGAACAAGCGCGTCAAACCCAGCAAAAGCGGGAACTAATTACCCAACAGGTGCAGGCCATTTCACCCAGGATCGAGGAACTCGGCCACTCCTTCCAGCAATGCGCCAACGTTGTTGACAAGGGAACCGACCAGATCGCGTCCCACTTCGACAACTTCGGCAAGTCCCTCACGCAGCGCGTCGGCGAAGTCACCCAGGCCGTCCAGTCTTTGAGCAAAGGAGGCGAATCTCTGCGCCAGGACCTGGCAGAAGGGGCCAAAGCATTGGACCAAAGCGTCCATGAGCAGGAGGCAGGACTGAACCAGGCTGTGGCGGCCCTACAAAAACTGAGCCAGGCGGTTGAACAAGCGGTGACGACTGTCAGCAAAACCGCTGACGAACTGGACAAGTCCCTGTCTGGATTCGAAAAGGAACTGGGCACACAAACCACGGAGCTGCAAAACTTCTACAAATCACTATCAACCAAGCTTCAGAACCAGTCGACTGAGATGAAGAGCCACCTGAATACCGCCTCCAAGGCACTTCAAGGCGAACTCAATTCACTGGCCAAGGACACCATTGGCAAGGCGCTCCAAGATCAGCAGGCCAAGGTCACTGATAAAATCCAAACCGAGGTAAAAAAACAACTGACGGAAGTCGCCAAGCACTTTGTGGACGACGGAGCCGGGTACTGCTCAAAGAAAATCACCGCGGCCAGCACCCAATCCAGCGAAACGAACAAACTGCTGGACCATTTGGTGCACGACCTCAAAACTCGTGGAGATTTAGGGAAAATGGTCAAACGCGGAATTAGCGACGCGCACAAAATTCTTGCCAAAGCAGCCCTTAAAACTGCATCTTTCGGAATTCTAGGTTAGGAGTCGGAATATGGACGTAACCGAAAACGTCGAGGCGGCCCTCAAGCAAATCATGACCAACCAGGCGGACTGTGGTCGGTTGCGCACTCAACTGGACTCATCCAAACACGTCCTCAGCGAAATCCAAGCCCAGACCGCTAAGGTGGAGAGCCAACTGCTGCCGACCATACAGCAGATGGACAGCTCCATACAACAGTCGTCAACTTCCATCCACGATCTTTCCAGTCATATCCAGAAGTCATTTCAAGATACGGAAAATCTAATCAGCGAAGCCCAATCGCAGGTTGGTTCGGACTTCGACTTTGTCAAAGAGGCACTCCAACAAATCAACTCTAAGCAGACGGAACTTCAGAACAAGCTCAAAGAAGCCTTGGAAAACAGCCGAAAGACAACCCAGAGTGTACAGGAAAAATCCAAACAATTAATGGATCAATTCAATCAGCCCCTGCAGGAGCTAACCCAGTTTCTTGATGGTGACTTCAGGAACCAGCTCGTTCAGGATCAGCGAGATTTACAAGCAAAGAGCCAGGAGCTGGCCAAAGGCATTCGCGAGGGACTGATCCATCAGGCCGACGGCGCGCTGGCCAAGGCAGAGAAGAGACTGCAAACGACGCGGGAAACCCTGGAAAAACGGAAGGCCGAGATCAAGAAGGCGGGGGACAAGGCTTCAGCCGAAGCCAACAGCAAGTTACAAAGCAGCGTACAGGGTTATCTGACCAAAACCGAGGGCAAGGTCAAGGACACAGTCGGCAAGCTTCAGAAACTGACGAACGATATTCGAACACAAGCCGATCGAACAGCAACTGTCATGAAGGGCTTTGGAACCGCATCCAAGGCCTCCGGAACCGGCCTGGAATGCCTCTGCGGCTTGGTGAACGAGGTTCGCACAACCCTGCACAAAGTCGGAATTGACGTCTAGGAGGTAGCGAGTGTCTGACATCAAGGCTTCCATTGACCGAATTGACCAAACCGCGCAACTGCTGAACCAGGCCAGCCTCGACGCAGCGGAACTCAGCAAAAAGCTGGAACGGTCGGCCAGTTCCCTGGTAGACGACTGGAAGGGAGCAAGCTCTCAGGGTTTCATGGACGACTTGCAGCGATTGGTCAAACTCGGCCAAGAATATGCGACGACAATTCAGGAGGCAGAGCGCCAACTGCGGAGCGTGTCTCAGCGCCTATCTTCTTTGGATAGCTGGTCTCAGTCGCCGACCGAATGAATTCCTTTGACATACTGCTGGAAGATTACGAATTTGCATATCTGTGCGGTTTGACCCAGGTTCGATATGTGGTCGGTTTCCACAATCGCTTCGCAAACTGGTTGCCCGAGGAATGGTCGACTTTGCAAAAACGGGCTCGCTACTCCTTAAGAGCCAAGGGCTATCTTAAAGAGGAGCCAGTCCAAATAGCCGGCCCGCTGGCTAAAACGATGCAAACGATCGCTGGTGCTCGCACTGTCTACCATCGCCAGAGCTTAGAAGACTCGACCTATTTTTACGAAAGTGACAGTTTTTGCCATATCACCTTGTCAAGTCAGGGCACCAAGCAAGGGGTGCGCCTGCTTCGCAAAAACGGTGAGCTTATCGCGGCCCTGCTAAAGCCATTTGAGGAAATGGGAAGGTACGCCGCGGCTGCCTTTCGCGCGGAAATTCCCGACGACACCTATCGAATCTTTAAACAAACTTTGACTCGCAAGGGACCCTCGGAGGCGGCCCAACTTTTATGTGATGAGTTGAGTCAATCTGAGGCGACCTTGTTTGCCCAAGAACTGACCCATACCCGGCAAAACGGGATTATCCAGAGGTTGACCCGCTCCAAGGGAGGCCAATGGACTTCCGAAAGCCTGGCTTTCTTGCTAACTCCTGGAGGAATCTGGGAATGCCAAGCCGCTTCCGGCCACACCATTTTTAATCCCATCGAAGGCAAGCGCCTACAAAGCAAACTGGTGGATTTTTGTGGGCAAAGTGGCCGGTAAAAAAGCCGACAGGACTTTTCACTTTAAGCTCCAATTCGCAGCGGTGCGACAGTGCGAAGTGCCAAAGCTGAACGCCCTCTGGATACTGTGTTCCGACCTAACGTAAATAGCAAAATTTGGCTCAACCAATGCTGCTACCGGTTTCTGGAACATCCGTCTGCTCCCGGCTATGTCTTTGGGCAAGAAGGTAAGGCTGCAACAGTCTATCAATTGCAAAGCAGCGACGAGAAGTCAGCTTTTGGAAAGTCGATCGCACTCAAGGTCTTTAAGCCGCAGCACCGCACTCCCAAGCTGGTCTCGCTTACTCGACAAACCTCGAAGTTTGCGTCACTAAAGGGCTTCCGGGTGTTGCAGCGCACGGTTTTAGCGCCCCCTGAGTTCGAAGAACTACTCTCTCAAGAGCGTGATCTAGTTTATTCGATTGTAATGCCCTGGATTGAAGGCCCGAATTGGATGGAGATAATCGGGACCAAACGAGAGTTCAGTCAAATCCAATGTCAACAGATAGCTCGACTCGTCGCCGAAAGCCTGCTGGCGCTGGAACATGAAGGGCTTAGCCATTGCGACCTATCCTCTGCCAATATTCTTCTGCCTGAATTGGTCACCCAGGGGAAGGGCATTGAATTTGTTGACGTCGAGCAGTTTTATGCCCCCGGCATTGATCGCCCAAAGATCTTGACCAGCGGTTCACCTGGCTACTCCAGCTCGACTCTCGTCGACCAGCTTTGGTCAAGCGCTGGAGACCGCTTGGCCGGCGCGATTATACTCTCTGAGATGCTTTGTTGGTGCGACGCTGAGTTCCGTGGCAAATCCGGACTGGAGAGCTATTTTGAGCCGGATGAAGTGGGAAGACCAGGCTCTCGCTACGAACTGATGGTTGCGACTCTAGACAGGCTTTGGGGTAAAGATGCCGCCGGCCTGCTGATTTCTGCCTGGACGGCCGACAGCCTGGAAAATGCGCCCTTGTTCGCTGACTGGTTGATGGCTATCCCGAAACCGGAGACGTCCAAATTCAGGTTAGAGCCGACGACCACACCTAAAGCCCACGCCTCAGTCGGTTCCGGCCCTTCGATGCTACAGACTCAGCTAGATTTAGCGAGTGCCTTCGAAGTAGAAGGCAAAACTGAGCAAGCACTCTCGGCTTATCGCAGGGCACAGAAACTGGTCGGACCAAACCAAGCGTTGGCAAGCGAACTCGACATTGTCATCGTTGAGCTTGAGAGGGAAGTCGAGCGACAAAGGGCCCGTGAGGCACCCCCGCTTGCGGTCGCGGCAAAGCCTGAAGCCAAGCCGACGGCTACGCTCCGGCGCTCGCCCGGGCCGACTCCTAGGAAAGTCCTTGTCCCGGCGCTTGCCCTCTTAGCAGGGTCACTTTTTAGCTACCAGTCATGGACTCATCGGCCCGGAAGAATATCGGTCTACTGTGATATTGCTGGGGCATCGATCAAGCTCGATGGCCAGATCAAGGGTATGACCTCAGCCAAGGAAAACGGTGATCCCGTTGTAAAGGCGTCGGTTCCCCCTGGAAGCCACCAGATAACAGTCTCTTTGAAGGGCTACAAGCCTCAAACCCGGCAACTTGAGATACAGGCAGGAGAGGAGAGAACCCTGGCGTTCAAGCTGGAACCAATCCTGGTCGACTTAAGATTTAAGCTGAACCCACCCTCAGTCAATCTTTCGATGAACGGCTCCACTTTTAAACCGGTCAAAACAGGCAGCGTGACTTCATACGCTCCCGGCGAATACCAGATCAGGGCTAGCGCGGTGGGCTACAAAAGCTTCGCAAGCAAATTTACCCTCGAAGCTGACCACCCAAAAACTTTGGCAATAAATCTGCAGCCGGCTCTTCACGAACTCGAGGTCAAAACATCGACTGAACCCGCGCATGTTGTGGTCAAGACCAAAGAGGGGGGTGTCGCCGCCCAAGGCCAGACCCAACAGGGTAAGTTCTCCTGTGCCGTTGTGCCCGGCTCCTACGTAATCCTGGTGACCAAAGATGGTTATGAGGATGCCTCACAAGAATGCTCAGTCGCGTTAAAAGACGGCAAGAAATCTCTCAGTATCACTTTGAATCAGATCGTCGTAGCCCCAGTTGAGACCGACCAGCCTGGCAAACCGGTGCAGATCCAGGCAGAAAACAACGGCGTGCAAGTTCAGTTTAACAGGGGCGGGTTCCAGGTAAAGGCGGGGTTTTAAATAAGCCACGGCATGCCACGGCATGTTTCCCTTCATAGTTTATGCTTCTTATTTTCTTCTCGCAGCTCGCAGCCACTGATGTCGCCGCTGGGGTCGGATCACTTGGTCCGGCCTACCCACCGATCGCGAACTGGAATACGCGGCTTTGCGGTCAAATGGACAGTCGGCCATCCCGGACAAACGAATACTACGTCGCCGAGTCTGACACGGGGGATGCACCAGACCGAAATACAGGCTACAAAAACGTGAGTTTACAAGCAAGCGACAAGCGGAACCGCGGTCGGGACGGCCAAAAATTTCTCAACAAAAGTGGACTCCCCCGCCCCCAGCAATGGTGAGTAAGTCGTAACTAGCCATTCATGGCCGATGGAGCAGATAAGGCAGCTCAGATAGCAACCTCCTCAAAGGCACTGTCACCTGGTACTGCCGGCAGGGCGGAATTGAAGGCGATGCGCCTCGAACGCAGGTCTAGAGCAAAAAACACGCGACCTTGTCACGATGACATCAGACACATCCGAGTTCAGGGAACTCCTCACCCGCTCCCGCGACCTGCCCCTGACCTCTCAACGTCCTTGCCCCATCTTCTCGTTTCTTCCTAGATAGGGAAGGTCGGACTCTCTAGTACCGCGCCCCTGTCTGACTCGCCCACACGGGCGTGGCGCCTCCGCCGCTCTCACGATAGAGAACCAGATTCCCGTCGTTCTGGAGGCAGAGTGAATAGTTGCCCCAGCTACCGCTGCCATTGCCGGTCCAAATGACCTGGCCATTTCCGCCTGCTACTCTGAGGAAGCCGTTGCCGTCGAGCAGCAGTTTTGCCCCTTGATTGTTGGTGGAAGTATTCCAAATAGGACGATTTCCATCATACAAAACGATATTTCCATCACTCTGGCAGTGCAACTTAAACCTGCCGTTCTGAGAAATCAGTGACTCTCCGTTATAAAGAGTGGAGCCGGAGTTTAGTCGGTCGGTGTGAACTGGCGCCGCCGCGGGAGGCGGGGCGGCTGATCCGACTTTCAAGGGAAAGGCTACGCTTGCCGTCTGTAGGGAGTAAGTGTCCATTGCGTCGAGCTGCAATTTATAGTCGCCGGGTTCTAGACTGGAAGGCAGAGCCACCACGCCCGTCACTTTGGCTGAAAATTGATTCAGTTCTGGGCGCAGTGCCTCGGTCGCATAGGCGTTTCCGACTTTGGAACCGTCGCTTTTAAAGAGAGTCGTGGTGAGCTGCACCGAGGCGAGTCGGTCTGGACCGGCACGAATATTGTTCAGTCCCAGTGCGTAGCTGAGTGAGTCTCCGGCGGAGGCGCCGGCCTCCTGCACGGACCTGCCCCGAACTGTCAGCCGACTACTCTCGATGGCAATCGGCGGCAACTGTTTGGTAATCTCCGTGGGGAGGGACCCGTTTCGTTTGAAGTAGCACATCCCTTCGGCTGCCTTGGCGATATCCTCGACATTGCGTATAGCGCTGCCCGAAACCACAACGCTTGGGTTGCCGTCACCGGAATTTCGGACGTACGCGAAAAACGGGGCGGCGGAGCGACCAATTCCCAGTCGATCCAGCAAAGCATCGCTGAGATAATCCGATTGTCGCGCCACTCGAGGCAGATCGTCCGCCGAAAAGCCGTTGCGCCGTCGACTTTCATCAAAGGCATTGGACATTCGAACGGTCTCATCGACGTCACGCCCTACGCAGTAAACTAGAGTTTGGTCTGGAGCCGAGAGATTGAGAATCTCGTGAAGGCTCTCAACATCCAGACCTGTTTGTTTCTGGCTCTCCTGTTCGCCCAACAGATTGAGGAGCCGGGAAATCATCAGATCAGCATCCAATGAGCACAGCACGTTGCGCTGAATAGCATTGGGAGCGATACGCTCTGGGCTCCCCTGGGCATTGAACCAGACAATCGCATAACAAGGCATCGCCTGGTCCCCGACGCCGAGACGGATCCGCAACTCGGTGGGGAGTGTCTGCTTAAGGACAAAAATGCCGGTATTCTTCTCTTCGTTTCGGGCCAGCCGCAGGGCATCGCGGCGCCGGCTGATTGAGCTTAAAAGCGACTCGTGTTGCGCGGGCGAGGCGGAGAAGATGCAAATCGCATATTCACTCTTCAGCTCGCGCGGCTTGGCAAGGCCCGTGGAAGCCAGGACAAAAAACACCAGAGAAATGCGACCCGCTAGACGGGCAAGACGACTAAAAGAATAGCAGCCCAGCATCCGCTCGAGATTCTCCCGGATCCGAGAGATTCCTGTAGATTGATCGACTGGAGACCGGAAGATCAGGCAGGACCAAACCGGAACAACCAAGAATTCTGGCCACCTTGCGGACGAAAAGTGTTTAGACCTAAAGCAAATAGCGAGATTTCGTTTCAAGGAAGCGCTTATCGCTTCCTTGAACACCCTTCGGCTCCGGGCTACTCCTTTGGTCAGGAGGGCCGAGCAGCCACCGTCTATCAACTGAAGGGCCTGGCCGGCAAGGGCGCTTATGGCGAAGAGATCGCTCTGAAAGTTTTCAAACCGCAGCATCGCTCGCCGCAATTGGTCTCCTTTGCCCGCAAGACCGCCAAATTCGCCCAAATAAAAGGCTTCGAGGTGTTTCGGCGGACAGTCCTGGCTCCACCAGAGTTTGAATCCCTGCTGGCTGAAGAGCGCGACCTGATCTATGCGATCATCATGCCCTGGGTCGACGGTCCCAACTGGATGGAGATCATCGGCCTCAAACAAGAACTGAACAAATCTCAGTGCCAGGTCTTGGCACGTGCCTTTGCTCAGTCGATGCTGGAACTAGAGCAGGAAGGACTAAGTCATTGCGACCTTTCTGCCTCCAATGTGCTGCTGCCGGAATTAGTCAGACCGGGCGCCGGCGTGGAATTCGTGGACGTGGAACAGTTCTATGGTCCCGGTATCGACCGGCCCGAAATCCTCACCAGCGGGTCGCCGGGGTATTCAACTCCGGCCCTCGCCGAGCAAATGTGGTCACGCTCAGGTGACCGGATGGCCGGGGCGATTTTGCTGGCCGAAATCCTGGCTTGGTGCGACCCGCAGGTTCGCGAGCAGGCCGGGCTTGAAAGCTTCTTCGAGCCCGATGAGGTCGCTAACAAGTGCGCTCGATACGACCTCCTGGAGCAATCATTGCGCAAGAACTGGGGAGACGCCCCGGCCGACCTGTTGGCCGCTACGTGGAATTCCAAATCCCTGGAACAGGCACCGCTGTTTGCGGATTGGCTTATGGCGATTCCCAAGGGAGAAACCCGCAGCAGCGAAATCGTGGCTGCTCCCGCGCCGGCCCCCAGCGAGAGTTCCGCTTCACCTATGCTGAAGGCTCAGTTAGATCTGGCCAGTGCACTTGAAGTCGAGGGCAAACCTGAGCAGGCATTGTCGGCCTATCGTCGGGCTCAGAAGTTGGCGAGCACCAACCAGGCCCTGGTCAACGAACTGGACATTGTCATTTCGGAACTAGAAAGGGAGGTGGACCGCCAGAAAGCCCAGGAAGTCCCGGCTCCCGCAGTGGTTGCGGCGGATCCAAAGAAGGATGCTAACCCAAGAAAGCCTTTTCCCTGGGGCTCCGTAATCAAATTGGCTATCTCCATCCTAATTGCTGCTGGAGTGGCCTACGGCGCGAACTACTATTGGACTCATCGTCCTGGGACAATTACTGTATCAACCTCGGTCGCCGATGCGACCGTCCTGCTAGATGGCGTCGAAAAGGGCAAGGTTGCCGCCCAAGGCAAGGGCGGAATGCTTAAGCTGGAGGCGGTTCCGCCGGGACCTCACGTAATTTCTGTAGCCCTGAAAGGTTACCGAGCTCCGGAGCAATCGATAGATCTGCAAGCAGGGGCACAATCCCCTTTGAGCTTCGATCCGCAACCGATTCTGGTGGATTTAACCCTGAAGATGAATCTCCCCGAAGCTGAGGTCTCGGTCAATGACCAACCGTTTCGAACCGCAAAGTCCGGCACTAAACTGTCGTTCTGGCCGGGACCGTATACGGTTAAAGCAAAAGCAGTGGGTTACCAGGACTTCACAGGCAATGTGACCCTGGAGGTAGACGCCCCGAGAACCCTAGAGGTCAATCTAAAACCGCTGCCTCACAAACTGGAGGTGAAGACCAGCGTCGAACCCGCCAGGGTGGTGATCAAGCGAAAAGACACCGGAGCACTCGTATCCAAAGGGGTAACGAAGGCTAACAAGTACGCCTGTGATGTGGAGCCTGGAGTTTATACCGTGAAGGTCACCAAGGAGGGCTATGAGGACAAGACAACGGAGGTGACGGTGCAAATGACCGATCAATCCAAACCTGTCACCGTGGCTCTCAAAGAAATCCCCGCGGCTCCGGTTTACTTCGAATCCCCTCCTCCTGTCTATGTCGAGCCTCGCTGGCAACCAAGATTCGTCACTCCATCTTCCACTGGAAGAACCTATGATGTGCAATGAAAGGTCATTCTCCCGTGCTGCGACGATCCGCTGTTAAATTTGCAGTTGCAACTCTTCTAATCTGCCTGGTCGGGCCTGCCGGGGCAGAACGCAAGTCTCTGAGAGACTGCGTCACCCTTTGGGTGGTGGCCAAAGACAGATACACCGCTGACAGGCTTCGAGTTCATCTTCGGAATGCCCGCGAGGCCGGAGGATTGTCTTCCATCCAGATAGTGAGAAGCGTCAGCGGTGACCCCAAAGACATTTTTGCGGGAGATTTGCAACGCCTCGGTTTTACAAATGAGGCCCTTCCCTGCTTCGCGGCCGTGAAGATCTCCACGGCCGGAAATCCGGAGAAGATTGTGGGGTCACCGCAGATTATTGTGCGGCGGGTGAGCGCTGGCGATCCAGGCATGAGCGCTCGCCTGGTAGTGGCGCGGCTAGCTCAAAACAGCGGACACTCCGGTATCATGCCTCCAGAGTACAGACAACTACTGGAGATATTCCGTCCTCAAGGCTATACCTGCGTCATTGTGGACAAGAACAAAACAGGCAGCGAAACTCTTCTTCAAAAAACGAGGGAGTTGGCCAACAAAGCCAATGTTACGCCCTCCGACATGCCGATGTTGGCCGCGGACCTCAACACATTCGATCCGTCCACCTACGAGCGACTGGGCTTTGGGGTCGACTCGTTGCCATGCATTTGCCTGGTGCGCAATTCTCCTGAAGGCAATCCTTCATCAGTTGTTCCAAATACATTGGTTCGCAACATTGGAAACATGGACTTTGCAGCTCAAGACTTCCTGTCGCGATGGGGAAAATGGAAAGGGGTAAACATTGCCTCGACTGCGGCTACTGATTTTGATTGTGCCGAGCTTCAGTTCGTAGATGAACAAGGCCACCCTAAGACGGACGCGCAATACGCCACGGGGGACACGATTTACTACCAGTATCGCCCCAAAGGCTTTACTCCTGGCCGCAACAACCAGGGCTGGGTTCAAGAGCATCGGCAGGTGCAAAGCGCAGCGAACAGCACAATGGTCGGCTATCTTGAAGACACTCACGATTACCGCCAGGATTACAGTCCCGATGGATTCGTCGTGCGCAGCAAGGTCCAGCTCATCAATGAAATGCAGGATGGAAACTACGAGATTCAGTTGGCAATTTCAGACAAAGTTGCCACCAAGACTCAACGCCTCACCCTGCCTTTTCGCTATGAGAACCGAGGCAAAATACCTATTTCTGAAGTTAGCGTCCTGGACGAATCGGGAAATTTGCGTCCCGAATCAAAATTCTCGGTCGGCGACCGGGTCATGGTCGCATTTCGGCTAGCCGACAACAAACACAACGGTCTGGCCGGAACGGCCGCAATTATGGGCCCGAATGGTGTCGTAGTCTCGGCACCCGCCAATCTGGAAGCAGGCATTGGCCAGCTGCGCGTGACTTTGCCCCCCATTCCGGACTCAGTGACGGCAGGAGACTATCAAGTGAAGGTCTCGCTACTGGATCAAAAGGATAATAAAAAGGGCTCTTCAAGCGCAAGTATTCGGCTGCAAGAGTATAAGAAGCTCATTAGAGCTTCGGCCTACACTCCGACCAACCTCGGGCGCCCGCTTAAGTCTGGCGAACTCATCACAGCCACGGTCCAGGGCGTTGCGGGAGCGACCGCCACTTTAACCGTAGGCAGTTCCACTGTTCCCTTATTTGAAATGGCCCCCGGTTTCTACCAGGCCCAATACAGTGTAAGCATCCGTGACAATGGAAACATACCTTTAAAAGTGGTCTTCAACTCACCTGACGGCTTCACCGAGAAGAAAGATCTGGGCAGCGTCACCGTAGAGGGCATGGGCAAAGCTTCAGTCAACCGGGTGCAATCGAATGGTGGTAACTTCGTCTGCTTCGGCTCCGCCCCACCTGGCTCGCAGGTGATCGTCAAAATCCATGTGGACATGGGACGGACCCTGCTATTCGGCATTCCCGACGTGGACCGTGAGGCCAACGTCACGGCTGACAGCAACGGCAACTTCCAGTTCAATCTCCAGTTTAATAGCGACCCCAGAACGCGCAGCGACCACCCGGCCTCTTTCCGGACCCGCGCCAGCGTGTCCAATGTTTGGTCCGAAGAAGTAGAAACGACCATTAATCTGAATTTTTAATGGGGCTCACTTGCTTTGAATTGCCCAGCGGAGCCTTGTTCATCCTCAACCGGGACTTAGCCCCTCGCGCAACATGGCCGTCAGCTGACCGTCGGGCGGTATCTGGGCGGCCGAAGCAGGCCTCTTGAGCTTGGTCACCGTAGCACTCTTCATAGCGTGTACTCCCTGGCTTTCGATTGGTCTCAATACCAGTAGGGCACGCTACCTTTTTCCCCTGCCACACACCAGACCCGAGCATAGCTCCCTGGATTTTCAGCGCTACAAACTCCCGGTAGAAACTCGTTTGAGGCTTTTCACCCTCGGCGATTCGCCAGATTCGGGCGGGCAACAGTCCGGCCGCAAGCCGAAATTTGAACAGTCAGACTGGCAGGCGGCGAATTCGGACCCGATTTTCATCGATAACCACCACAGCTCCCGCCAGTAGGTCATCTTTCAGAGCCGGAAGATTGGCAATCAGGATGGCGGCTTGCTTGCTAGGATGGCGGTCCCCCAACCGGCGAATCAGAATAGCGGACGGGGTAGATTGTCCACTCTGCGAAAGCAGTGTCCCGAAATCGGTGTCTGCCGAAACAACAATGCGCTCTTCGATTTTGGCCCGGGCCAGAATCTCCACGTCAGCCGCTGCTTGCATCTGGTAGTCTCGGACGTGTTTGGAATCGTAACCCGCTGCCTGAAGGGCATTGCTCAGGACCGGCGAGAGAGCATTGTCGATCAGAAACTTCAACTGGCTTGCTGCAGGGGAAGTTGACGCTCCATGACGGCCTCAGCGGCGAAGTGGAGTGCTTCCTGAATGTCGCCGGCCTCCAGGTCAGGGTAGGCAGCCAGTATCTCGTCGCGAGACATCCCATCGGCAACCATGGCCACCACCGTGGCGACGGGTATGCGCAGGCCGCGGATGCAGGGGACGCCGCCCATCTGTGCAGAATCAATCGTAACGCGTTGGTAAGTCATCTTGGGTGCCCTTTCGCCGCCGCATCCATCCAACCTCGCGCCGCTCACAAACCGTTGTCTCCTGGTGGTCTCCAACCGTGCCAAAAACTCGCCGATCTGACATGAACTCAACCGAAGTGGACCTCGCCAAAACTCAACAACCACGCCATTCTGCAGACCTCAACCGACCCATGGAAAAGGCTTACGGACAACCTGGGGGACTCTAGGAGCTCTTGTTGCCAACCGGCTGGACTTCCGTAAGTCCTAACGCGGGTACTTTGGTGTCGCCTAACTGCGGGTATTTCACGTCCCTTGACAACTGGCGAAGTCCATTGACTCGGGGTGCCCAAACCTGGTCCGGCTCCAGGACGCGTTGGAGTGATCGGCATTCAGGAATGAGTGATCGGAAGGAGCGGAATACCAACCCCTTCATTCGTGTAGCTGGTATGAAGGTGGGGACAGATCTCGACCGGACATCGACGCTTGGGCGAGCGCCGTTGGAGGCCACCTCCATCAACCTTCCGAAAATTCAAGCCAGGCCTCAATCGCCCGCATAATTTTAGTGGGATGTGGGCCGTTGACCACAATCACTCGTTCGATTGGCCCCATGGGACGACTGAAGGGCAGCGAAAAGGTCAAAACCGTAAAACGGAGCGTGCGCCCGTCTTTCAACACGGCGTCGACCTCCAAGCTCTCCGGGTGGCTTTCGAGCGCGCCCCCCGAACGATGAAGGTTCAACTCGGCTAAGACCACGGTGGCCAGTTTCGAGCCGGGCTCGCTGATGTGCATTCTCAACCCGGCCTGAAGTGAATCGCGCACCGCCTCCATTTGCAAATCTGAGGGGACCGGTCCCATCAGGTCGAGAGCATCTGTCACCCGCCAGCTACCGCCTTGGCGTTGCACACGGACAACGTCGCAAATTTCCACAGCCTCCCGAGCATCCCAGCGATCTCGCCAAGGAACCTCTTCCCCGCTCCAACTGCGCGAATTAACCCTGTATCCTGAATCACCGAAGCCCAATCGACGGCGCACACACAAATAGGCGTCATCCTTCGAGGCGAAAGCCACCCTGGAAAGAAAGACTCCCCCACTGAACCCAGGGTCCTTACGGTACATTTCTCGCCATTCATCAGTGCCTGGGTGTCCTCGGTAGCCATCAATCCGTCGTTCCTCCCCTGGAAGTTCGTCCGGCAAATTCCAACCTTTGCGCAAGATCTGGAACTTTCGGACTCCATCTAGCCCAAATCCAAGATCTGGCCCCATCCGCGTTCCGCGCAACTGAGCCAACACGGCTTCGCAAACTGGCTTTTCCGAGGGATCTGCGTCCGGCAGCAGAGGCTCTACAATCTCAGGCCTGGCCGGACAATCAAATACCGCTGCGTTCTTTCGCGGCTTCCGAGGCGCCGGTGGATGTCCTCTCTCCAGGGCGCGCTTCAAGGCCTTATACAGTCGAGGCAAGCCCTTTTTGAGTCGCGCCATCCGGCGCTGCCTCCATTGACCTTCCGCCGTTCCCAAACGAATCCGCCGAGGCCAAGCCGCTTCACAAATTCGCTCTGCTGGCTTGGTCCAACACACCTCCGCCAACTCAAATCCAGGATTCCGGTCAAGATAAGCAAGGTCTACTACAATCTGAAGAGTTCCATCCTGCAACTGAAACTCGGCCCCCACGGTGTGGCCTTGATAAATTGTCGCCGCTCCCAGCGAGTGGGACCAGGCTCGACAAACCGATTCTGGATGGGCTTTCTGGTAGCGCCGAACCAGGCTACGCAGCTTCTCCCCAAGTAAGCGATCAAGAAGAGCCGGCCAATTCTTCATTTTAAGTTCGCCAAGATTACATCAGGTTGTATAAAGGGGACGATCAGAACAGGGTCTTTGCAAATGTAGAATTCCTGTTCAGGTTCCTGGCCGATGTATGCAATGAGCCGAGCACTCAAGTAATTCTGAGTTATAACGGTCAACCATCTGCCTTTTGAACTACGCAATCGCAATCGTTCCGCTTCTGACTCTTCAATTTCCCAGCCCGCCGCGGATAGATCGTCAGCGAGTTTCTGCTTGGCGAACTCCGCCCCCGATTCCCGCATTCGATCGTGGTCGACCAGACTGAACCATTCACCGCGAGCCTTCACCTTCCAGCCCGAGTCTCCGAGTTCCAATAAGCAAAGCTGAGAAAAGTGGCTGCTCAGGGTCGGGTCGTTTTCCGCTCTCGCCCGTGAATACAGGCCATCGTTGCGATTCGCCAAGACTAGCGCCTGATTTCGGGCGTTGTTGATCCCTGGCCTCGAGAAATGGAAAATTCCAGGAGCCCTCGGATAGCGACAATAAAAGCGCCGATAGCCATCTTCCCACTCGATTTCAGGTTCCCCCAGAACCGTAGGACGACCGTTCAGAGCAAAGCCTTCGGGAAAGGAAGCCCATTGGCGACTACGACGCCGGAAATCCTCCAGAGTTTCGAGTTGTAGGCCAGCTAGGGCTTCCATCACGGACGTGGCCAGCAGATCTCCACCCGGAAATGCCATGGTGGGAGACAGGAACAGTGGCTCCCCTTCCATGCAGCCAAAGAGCTCGTTGAAACACGACTGAACTACCGCCAACTCCTCGGCTTCCGCTTCAACGCGATGATCGGCATCCTCCGAGATCGTCGACCCCACAATCATCATGCAATTTTGACGTTCTTTAACTCCCTGAGAGATAGCCTGCCGCGCCATCGACTCGAACCGAGGGAAAAATGCATCCAATTCGTCCAGAAGTTGCTGGGTGACTGTTTGAGGCTTACGCACCGGAGATTTGAATTTCTCTGCCTTGAAGTCGTTCCAGGCCAGCTCAAACTTCTCAACCACCGGTTCGCCTCGCATTGCTCGCAACCGCAACTCAAGCACCAAAGCGTCCGACTTACCTGGTCTGGGATTCAGCAACTGGCACTTCACGCCGGCGGTGTAACCATCAAAAGCCGTGCACTCTCCCAGCGTGTGAGACCAGGCCTCACATTTTACCGGCAAGGTTGCTTCCACGCGAGCGGACAAACTCAGCAAACGATCTCGAAATGACTCCAGCCACAGCTCTAACATCGCGCCTCTCTATTTCTAGACTCCCAACCTCGGCTCCCCCAGTTAGACCTGATCGCCCTCACCAGCTTGAAAGTCAAGGACCAGATTGGCAGAACGACGACTTGTCCGTGATCAACCCCCCAGGTTCCAGCCGGGAGCGCCGTACCTCGGTTCTCAAAGACTCCCGGGCGACCCGGGAAGGTCAGACTTCTCCCCCGACGACCACGTCCCGGTTAGCAAAGGTGCCACGCATTTTCCGGCGGTAGACTGGGGAATACAAATCAAGAAAAGGCCGATAGCTTTCATCCCACCGCTCAAGCTGAAAAACATCGCCTCCCATATCACAGGGGACGCCAACCGAGCACTCCCAACCAGGGGGCGCTAGATTCGTTTGGCAATAGAGCGCGTGATCGAACCTGGCCTGCGAGTGGACTCGCCCGTCGTGGACATGGACGGTTGGGAAGAACAGATTCTTTGGGTCGCGGCGCGGGAATTCAAATGCCACAGGGTGCATTCGGTGCGTACCTGAAGCAAACTGAAAGACAGCGAAGCCAAATTCTGAATAGCCCGGAAGTTGGTCCCAGGTGGTTTGGGGAAGTCGAAATTGATCGTCTAGCCGGGAGAAATCACCCAGGCTGGGCACGAACGAGGCGACGTAATCACCGACTTCAAAGACCTCCAGCTTTCGCCTATCGCCTTTCAAAAACGGGGCAAGCAGACGCTTCCGCAAGGACAGGTCCTGCGGTTGCCGGGGAAAAATAGTTGCTAATTCCTGAAAAAACTCAGGCCAGAATTTCAGGTCAAGGAAACGAACCGATGTCTCCGGGGTGCCTGGAGGGACCGGTATCGGTAAGATCATCGCAACCGAGGTGGCACTCGAGGACACCATTTGGTAAAGCAGATATTGGCCGCCGTCGGCTTTGGGGGCGGCAAAAATCTTGGTGGCGCCAACATCGACGTGTCCAGTGAAAATACACATTACTGGACTGAAGCTTCGCCTCAGGAGAAAAAGCTTCCTCGCCCCTTGCTCGCTCCGCGGTCTCGACCCTCCCGCAGGGGAAGCCCAGCCGAACTTTTGGAGGAAAGGCCGCGGATGGGGCTTGATGTCTATGGTGGATCACTCACACGTGACTACTGTTAGGATTAGTAGCTTATTACTCAGTACAGCGGGGTGCGGAAGTAATCGTCGTTCGGCTTGGAGACCAGAGCGAAGCTCCCTATGCGGGATTAAGTCCCACCTTCGGTGACCGCTTAGCGGGAGGACCCGAATGGAAGCATCTCAAACCAAACTTGTTCTACTGGGGTCGGCCGCCGCTCATTGCTTCAGGATGTGAATGCCATAGACGAACGTGGGCGCATGATCGCTCGCCAACCTGACATCCGAAAAGCGACGGAACGCGCTCGCGGCCGACAGCTTTGAGAACAGGTGGAACTCGTTCAGGTGTGGCGCCCACTCAAGCCGCAAGGCCACGGCGTTGTCATGGCCCGACAAGAAGCCGCAGTTCGTCAACGCACTCAACAGATAAGCATCCCCCACGTCGAAACCCACGAATTGCCATTCGCTGCCCTGGCAGGCCGCTTCCACTATGTGGGCCAGTTGACCACTCGCAGGATGGCGGGTCTCGGCACCATCCCAGGCCAGCGTCACCTTGATCGTCCGGACAGCAGGCACGGGCCCGCGTTCGGCTCTCTGCGAGACCGCTTTCCGGAGCGCGCGCTCCTCGGCCCACAGGCCGCACGGCGCCAGCGACTCCAAATGCGCGGGCAAAGGCTCTGGCAGGCCCGCAAACATGGAAGGCCACACCGTTGTATCTACTGAGAGCACCTTGCGCACATCGGTCCGGTAAAGGAAACGGTTTCGGCGCTCTTCCGGCCAATGCTCGGCGAAGTCGATGCAGAAGCGTGCATCATATCCCACAGCCTGTTCCGGAACGTCCTCGACAGCCAGCCGGCTCACTGCGATCTCACTCAAACAGGTCATCGCGCTTGAAATAGACACAATACACCAGGCTTGCAATCAGGACCAAACCCGGAACCGCGGCCTCGGAAGGGCGCTGTCCAGTGAGGAGACAGGCTAGACAGAGCAGGCCGCACGCTTCTGGCATTCCTAGAAGCATCCACAAAGGCACCCATCGCCAAGAAGCAGTTGGTCGCACCAAACCAATATACCCGGTCAGCAGACGACCGACACCGTCGTCTGAAGCTTCCTCGCTCTGGCCGTGGGTTGCGAAGCCAACCCGACGAGAATCCGCAGCCTGGTAGGTGCACAAGCGCCCGTTGCCCTTGTCGCTATTTCTGGCGGCCCTCCTCCCCGTTCAATTGACAAAAGTCAGACTTCCAGTGTCTCCCAGTTGGTCACAAATTCTTCTAAGCAAGAGCGATCGCTCTCAAGAACAAGTTCACCGTGACCTCCCTGAGTTCGATAGCGGACAGTCAAGATGAACCAGTCAGTCTTATGCGGCAAATTCTGGCGAGGTTTAAATGTCAGATCCAGATGGCTTCCCCCACTGCCTAAAGTAAATTCCCCCTCAAAATGAAGCTTCCCGATTTCAGCCAAAGGCAGCTCGAGCCAGGCCCTCGCTTGCCCGCAGAAATGCGCAACTTCTCTTACGTCTAGTTGCAGGTCTCTCAGCCTGACCTGGTGGGATGGATTATCTAAAGCCCCTGGATTATCCGGCCAGCGCACAAAAGTATTCATCCAAACGTCAGCATACAGCGAGAGCGTGTTTTCTTCGAGGCGCAGCATCTTTGGAAAGATCAAGCACTCTTTCTCAGACAGGCGAGCTGCAAAGCGAAGGGCCGCCCCGTCGAGACCAAGAGGTTCACCGGGACTCAGACGAGCGATTGGGATTGTTGGGACTGGTGCAAGCATGGCGCGTGCGTAGCGAGCCAAAATTGGGAGTTCTCCAGTGGCCGCTTCCCCGGCTAATTGGTCAAAGTGCTTGGACCCAATTTTTTTCAAAACAGACAGCGCCATCATTCGAGAATGCTGTTGATTGGGATTTTCTCGGTGCCAGAGTCTCAGGGCAAAATGCTCGCTTAGCGGCGAATGAAGCTGCCCCAGCGAGTCGACAGCCATCCGCCTGACGTATTCGTCCTCGTCCTCCGCGAAGCGCACGAGCAGCGTCTCTAACTCTTCATCAAGGGCGCCGGCTCCGCGGAGTATTTCGGCAAATTGCGAACGACATTGTTGAGTTCCGATTTCAAGCGAGTGACTCGCCAGCGCCAGCAGACGAGACCTACTTTGCGCCAGTTCCCCTCCACACAGGCCCTCCAGTCCCAAGCAGGGCACTAGCTCCTCGTCTGGGTCCAGCGAACACACAAATAGAAAATCTCTGATCTCGTCCGCGGTCCACTCTTGGTAGGGCCGAATTTGCAGGAGGTCCCTCGCCGCCGCCAGCAAGTGGGATTGTTCTTCGAAATCATACGCGTCTTCTTCAATCCCACGAAATCGTGTCACCAGGGAATGGAAGTCTGATACAGGTTCGCCCATCGCAAGATTGTAGCCAGCTTCGCGTGGCCAGTCCACCTGGCTTCTGCAGGCCTACGGTGGGCGGCCACTGGACCGGTGCGGCCTTGCTTGACTGACACCTTCCGAATCAGGGAAACGGCCAGATGATCAGGATGACCCCCGCCGAAGGGAAGAATAACCGGAGATGAAGCCTGCCACTCCGCCAGCGACGACGATTATCGGCGCAATTTTAGCGAAAGTCGGAAGAAGAGCCACGTCCCTCGACAGTGTCTCCATCAAAATGCACAGCATCACCACTCCGGTGCCGAGAAAGCCTTTAGCCGCCTCCGATAAAGCGTGACGCATTGACCGCCTATTTCGCTGGGTGGAATTGGTTCCCCTCGCTTCCAGCTAATTCAAATCGGCCTTTGGCGACCGGATCACCGACTTGTGCGCGCTCATGTATTCGTGGCTGCTGGCGCCTTCCGTGTCGGGCACCAGCTTCAAACCGATGCTAGCCAGCGCGTCCAAAATGTCGATAGCGGTAAAATCCTCGTGCCCGCACAAGGCCAGGTTATCCGCCAGCCACTGGGCGCGCCCAAGTTGAGAGTCGGGGAGTCCATCATCGTATTCAGCCATTTTTGTCTGTTCGGGGCAAGACGCGTCGATCCCTCACACCTGGCGCAGGCGCGACAGGATTCATCGAACCAAATCGAGCCACCAAGCGCTCACCCGTAACCCCCGGATTCATCTGGCTGAATCCCAGCTACCCGCGTGAGCGCGTCTTCATAAAGACCACCAAAGTCGACCTTTGTAATGTCTGCCAGCCTGTATCGCGGGGAATAGCCGTCCCACCGAGCGCTAGGAGTCAACCATTTAAGAATCACCGTTTTGTCCGTCAACTTCTCTATTCGACCAATACTGCACTCATCATTGCGAATTCCTTCTCGATGAACTGTCACGAGAGGGTGGTGTTTGTTGACCGATTCAAGAATTGAGGCGGTACTATCCAAGCAGATACCAACAGGACGCACGGGCGCGTACCCACGCAATTTCAACGCTTCCATGTAGAAGGCACCATGTTTTGGCTTACCTTCGACAAGAGTAAGATCCTGAATGCGTAAAATGGCATGGCCATCCAAAATAATGGCATCACTCATGCAGTGAATTACCACGAAATCCGAACTGAGGTCTACTACGTAGCCGGTGAGCGGCTGTGGATCAATCTTCTCTCGCAAAAGGATGACAATGACGTTCTTGCCGACAAGGCGACGCAGTAACTGCGGTATCATCCGAACTTTGTTGTGTTTCTTCACGGCCATGCGCTTTTACTCTGGTGCTGGCCAGGCCCAAGCTGAGATTCGGGGAGTCCATCATCGTATTCAGCCATTCAGGTCTGTTCGGGACCTGAGGCGCCGATCCCGCAAGCGATGGCGCCGGCTTGACCGTACTGGAAGATGAACATGAGCGCGAGGGCTTGAGCATGGGCGAGAGAATGGCCGGGCACGGCGTGGAACTTGGGGATAGCTTGAAGATGCCCGAACATGGCAGGGTGCCGCTAGCGGAGGCAGGGTGCCGGGCATTTCCAACCTGCCCCCAAGCGGCGGCGACGACCCCGAAGTCTCGGTAGATGTGGGCGGGAGGACCCCCCACCGCCCCCCAGGTTGATGGACGGGTAGTAGCTTCCGTTCGGTTGATTCTGCCCGGCGCTGTCCACGCTGATGAGCTGGGTGGTATTGGTCTGACGATCACGCACGTAGACATCCCAGGCGGAGTCGTTGTCCAGCGAGGGGACAAGGCGCTCATCGGTTTCAAAAGGCACGATGCGACCGTCGTCTGAAATGGTCGGTCGACCACTACCTCCGCTTTGTGAGGGGCTCCCGTCATCCCTGAGGTTGACTCGCTCGAGGGTATCCAGCCAGCGGTCACGCAGAAAAACATCGTGGAGGTTGTTGGTGTCCCCGGGGACCAAATTGGAGGCGACGGTGTTGAAAGCCACAAAACGGCCATTGGCGGAGACCGCCGGCCAATCGCAACCCGCATTGGCCGGACCGGATGCCCCGCGGCTGATCAACTCGACCAGCCCGGTTTCCATATCCTTCAGATAGATCTGGCGCCCGAGTCCGGCTCCACCTCCGTTGGCCAACAGATTGCTGGCATTGGAGCAAAAAACCACGTAGCGGCCGTCGGCGGAGATCTGGCAAGGACCAAAGAAATCTGCTGAATCGGCCCCCAGCCCGCCGGCACTGACATCCACTTGCTGTACACTGGCCCGGGCCGCCCGCGGCTGGCTGGCCAGCGCCGTGTAATTGGATTCGGAAATCGCGCAGGAACAGGTCGTCATCGCTACCGTTGGAGTCGGCGGGGTCGAGTTTGATGGCGTAGCTGCGGAAGGCCACCACGGCGCCGGTGGGGTCGATGCAGGCCTGGGCGCTCTCCTGGTCGGCCTGGGCGCCGGGCTGGCCCAGGTTGTCGGCGGCGACACTCTGGCGCCAGATGCGGCGGGTCCCGTCCAGCACGGTCAGGTAGGCGTCGGCCACCCCATTACTGTCACCGCCCAGCAGGTCGGAGGCCGAGGAGACGAAGGCCAGCAGGCTGCCGTCGGCCGACAAGGAGGGCATGGAGGAACGCCCATTGCCGCCGATACGCACGGTCTCGCTGGCGCTCCACACGAAGATGTCCTCAAAGCCATTGCTGTCCCCGGCCACCAGGTCGCTGGCCGAGGAGGTGAACGCCACCATGCTGCCGTCGCGATTCATGGCGGCCCCATAGCTATCGCCCAGGGTGCTGGTGGTTAGCTGAGTGACCGGGCCGGTCCCGAGCGCGCGGCGGTAGACCTGATAGCGCCCGCTGGCGTTGGAATCGTAGCTCAGCCAGTTGCCGTCAGCCGAGAGGAAGGGGTTGAGGCTTTCTCTGCTCAGGTCAGTGACCCGATCCAACTGACCGGTGCTACGATTCCACACGAAGATATCGGAGGCCCGGTTATTGTCATTCAGACTCAGGTTGGTGGAGGCGCAGCGGAAAGCGATCAGGTTGCCATCTCCGGAGACAGCCGCCTGGTCGCTGGCGCCATTGCCCTGCACCCCTCCCTTCTGGCTCACCCGGGTGGTGGTGTTGTTATTGCGGTCATAGACGAAAACGTCAGTGCGCTGATTGGTGTCGCCACTGACCAGGTTGCTGGCCAGGGAGTCGTAGACCACGTAGCGTGCATCGGCGGAAATCACGGCCCGGTAGCTGGCCCCGTTGGCTTCGACTGCGCCCCCTCCCAGGCTGATGCGTTTGTGCACGCGCAGGTAACGATCGTACAGGAAAACGTCGGCGACCCCGTTGTTATCGCCGCTCACCAGGTTGCTGGCGGTGGAACTGAAGACCATGTAGCGCCCACTGCCGTCCAGGGCCTGCTGAGTAATCTGAGTGATGGGCGTGAGGGTGCGAGCCAGAACGGCCGGTTCCTGGCTGCTCAGCCTAGGAGATACAGAGGCGGAACTGGAGGAGCTATCGGAAGCGCTCAATGGGGGCGAGCTGGAGCCGCTGCAACCCGAGAGCAGATAGGCTGAGGCCAACCACAAGACAGACGAAGAAATACGCATACCGTAGCTTCCCACTCGAAAGAGACCGAGCCAATCGCCCGCTTGGGTGAAGATGCGGTGCTGCGGTGTGAACGATCGGGTGGTCTTGGGCAGCGGCGAGGACGCCCAGCCAAGAACGAATACGTGGCTTGAGCCGGCCCAATGTCGTTGACACAATGGAGTAATATGGTATTAACGTCAGGAGGTGCTCATGGTTAAGAGTTTGACCCGTCACGGCAATAGCTACGCTCTGCTCATAGAGAAGCCTATTCTTGAATTGCTTGGTTTCCAGCCAGATATGCCGTTGGAAATTGTGACTGACGGAAAAGCTTTAATAATCAGGCCCCTTGCTCAAGCCAGCCCGCACGGTCAATTCTTCGACGCCCTGGACGAAGTGAACCAGCGCCACGGTGAAGCTTTACGCCGCCTGGCCGAATGACGCAGGCTGACGGCCCACCCTTTCTCGACCTTCTCCAAATCATCCAGATCCATCAAGACCAGATAGAGCGTTACGGCGGCAGTCTGGGGTTGCGCGACCTGGACTTACTCAAATCAGCCGTGGCAATGCCCAGTATTGGCTTTGGCGATCACCTGGCTCATCCTGACACCTTCAGCCAGGCCGCTGCCTACCTGTTTCACTTGGCCAAGAATCACCCGTTCATTGATGGCAACAAGCGGGTGGCCGCAGCCAGCGCATTGGTTTTTTTACGCTTGCAGGGTTGGCGCGTGGAGTGTTCCGCCGATGAGCTGGTTGAATTGGTTCTGGCCACCATCTCCGGCCAGCACGATAAGGCTGCCATTGCTATTCAGCTCAAATCCTGGAGCTGTCGCGTCACTTGAAATCTCTGGGTGGGGATTGGCCGTATCGGTTAAAGCTGACGGGCCTTAAGCCAACCGGTTTGAACTCGAAAGAGCCTGAACCTGCTCCCAAATATTCCGCGCCCGGACGGGTTGATTCGGATGTCAGGCGGCCTGGCTAAAACGTACTTTTCCAATCTTCGCTGGAACTGGCCGTCATGAGCTCGGCCAGGAGTTCGCCGAGTCGGGCCAGCTCGCCGACCTTTTGCAATCGAACCCGGGCCGCCTCCTCCAGCTGCCCCCAGCGCTGCTGGTGGCGTTTCAAAATCAATTCACGCAGCGTCTGACAGGACCGTTCCTGCTCTTCATCCCGGCCCTTTTTGAGCCCCTCCGATAGACCCTCTTTGCGGCCTGCTGTTAGTCCCTCTTTGCGGCCCTCCTCTCGGCCCATGCGTTCAATGCTGGTGACATATGGCATGTTCTTCTCCTTCTCAAAACGCAACAGTTCTTGCTTAAAAGTATACTGGAATGGCGCGGGTAAGGCCAGAACCCAATCCAGTTGCCGAAACAGGCTCAGGACCTGCAGGCGGGTCAGGCCGCACTCATACAGGCCACGAATGAGTCGAAACTTGATCTCCGAGAATCACCAGACTGCAGACCTTCTGTTTAAACCGATCGCCGATGCGGGTGTGATAGAGCAACAACCGCTTTGGAAATTCAGTATCTTTCTGGGACTGAATTTCAATATGGAGTAGGACCAATTCTGGCTCGCCGCTCTGGCGGCAAACGCGCACCAGCGAGTCGGTGTAGCGCCGCCTGTGTTCAGCATCGTGGGTGATTGCCTGAAACTCACCGTCGAGAAACTCATAGGCACGTTCCCAGTGGATGTCCGCGTGAATCTCCGGGAAGAAAAAGAGCAGAAAATCCTCAAACTACAGTCTGGTCGCCCGCGCGTGAAGTACGCCACCTCTCGTCCGAACGCGGATTACTGTTGTTGTCGACGGCCTCAAAATCAATCGCCTCTTGCACGTCCGGGGTAAGAATTGTGGCCACTGCTCTGTCAATGTGTGCCTACGATTATTCTGGCGCCTATCCCATCAGCCTGGTATCGGAGCCCTAAGCCATATCAGCTTCTCGTCACCTAATTCTGGTCGGCCTTGGCAGAGCGGATTACGGACTTGTGCGCGCGCATCTATTCGGGGCTGCTCATCCCTTCCAGGTCGGGCACCAGCTTTAAGCCTACGCTGGCCAGAGCGTCGAGCGGGTCTATGGCTGCGATATCCTGGTGACCCCAAAGCGCAAGTTCGTCGGCCAGCCACTGAGCTCATCCAAGTTGAGACTCTGGGAGCTGGCTTTCGTTGTCTGTATCCATCGGAAGCACTTCTCGACCAGGTTGTTGCCTTCCCGCGCGACCTAGACGAACTCGATAACAAGGTCCGAACGCAAGCTCATCATCATGGTTCCTCCAAATCGCGAGTCGGAGAGCAAAGGCGGATCTTGGGCGTTAAACCGGAGCAGCCGGGGCCGCCCGCCTTCGACAAAGGCCATCACATTGACCCATGATGGACACGACGGGCCGGCACCGAAGAGGTGCCTCAGAAACTCTCCCTTCCGGCTAGGTGGGACAAGCTTGGCGGACGGGACCTTGAGCAACCCGCATTTGTTCGTAATCGGGTCGATGTCCTTAAAATGAATCAGCTCAATTGCCTCCAGGCTGTTGACGAGGGGCAACCTCTGTTCTTTCAGCAACTGGTTGAGGTTGTGGAGAAGCTTCGACGTCAAAACAGTCCCCGAATCTTCCCGATAACCTTCTCGCTGATGAGAGACCTGCTCGGTCGAAATTTGGAATCCGCCGAAAGGTATGAATCGGATAACAGTATCACAACGGTCAGGTGAATAACCCATCGGACCTTCACCCTGGAATTTAGTCCACAGCCGCTGCGCCCAGACCTGGGCCCGGGAAGGGTCAGGTGAGATTGTAGCTTCGCCGTTGAAATGAATGACCAGGTCACCGTTCAACCATTCAACCAGAACGCTAAGCTGATCGCCTCGCAAAATGGATTGAACAAGGCCTGATTGGCTCCAACCGATGGTGACAATTTCGTCGCCTTCGCGAATACACCAGAACGGCTGGGGCAGCGTCACCCCTTGAACTGATGGATAGAGAAAAGTCGGTCGGCTAGGTGCGCCTAAAAGCCAGTGCCACTCTTCACCGCTCACGGATCCGCCTTCACCAAGATGCGACCGCCAGGAAGTTTCCAAGGGGTGCGCATTTGAGCAACGACCTGGTGCTGACCAATTGAGTAACCCCTGGACGCTCCCCCAAACCCCGACCGGGGCTTCTGGCCCTTGGGCCAGGCTGCCCAGCGCTTATCAAGCATCTGAACCAAATTTCCATCCCGGTACTGAATGGAGTGAGTCGAGACGCGCAGACTCTGGTCCGCGGACGGCAGCGTTTCACCTGTTCCAAGGGTCTGCTTATTCTGCTCGGGCATCGGTCAGCCGTGGGTCATTGTCAGGCCACCTTTCGAGACCAGAGCCGTCGATCGCCAGTTCAAAGTTGTTCAGGTGGAGCCCGAACAGCGGCAAGCTATCGACAAAAACGTGCAGATGCCCCTGAGAGGTTACGTATCGGCCGTTATCCAGGGGAGACGTGAGAGTAAAGTTGTAAATCCACACTTCGGAGTCAGCGACGTTACAAGTCCCCGCTGGAGACCCCAGACGTCGGAGCAGCGTCTCTTTCGAAACAAGCCCGCTCTTTAAGGCCGATACTCCATCACTCAAGACCTCGCTGCTGTTGCCCGAAATGCATTTACCTTTAACAAAGTTGTAATACTGTGTACCCTGCTTGCACAATTCGCTCTCATGCCCACTGCTTTCTGACTGCCCGAGATGAAGAGAGCCAACCCTCAGAGCATCAGAGATTTTTAAAGTCGGACCCTCTTGTTTTCTTCTAGCGACGACCGTCATTGCCAGAATGGCCAAATACAAAAAGATGATCGCGGCGTAGAAGAGCCTCTGGGGATTCAGTCGTCTAGCCCTATAAATGGGCAAGACTTTATCAAGGCGATCTGTCATCCAGCGGCAATTTCGGTGAATTTCTTACCCATCCTGTAGGCTGAGAGTTATAGTCAAATCTGGTGTATGAGGTAAATCAGGCAGCGGCCCCTTTGGTCATCTTATTTTGAGCTCTTAGGACGATTTCTTGTCCGTTCTTGGGTATTCCGCCATGCCGAAACCAGTCGGCATGCGGAAGGCGCCGGCCCAATCGGTCGGTGATGGGCGTCTCGTGATCGAGGCACGGTCACGGCCAGCATATCCGTTCACTTTCCCGTCTTCACCGGGGTGATTGGCCTCAGCTCTCAAAACCTATTTCGGGGGCGCCTGATTCTTCAGGCCGTGACCATCTGGCTCCGAGAATCCCTCCAGTCAAGGCTCCAACAGCTCCAAAGAAGAGGCCATCGAGGGTCTGGCCCGGATCTGGATGGGGCGGGGTCAGAGAAACTCCATAGCACCAGCCAGCCAGCGTAAAAACAATGCAATGCAGTATCCAGTGGAGCACCTGCTTGTCCGACTTGCGCTCTGAACTCGAATACTTTGGCCTGATCTTTTTAAGGTAAAGCAACGCGCCGAGTCCTGCGCCACATCCCCAAAAGCGACTCAGGAAGATACGGTTCGGATGGCCGGAAACAGCCAACCAATGACTGGTGAACATGGCCCAAGTCACACCCATTGCCAGGCTCACGATTCCCGCAGCCGTAAAACGTTCGAGTCTGGGAATGGCCATCGCCTTCAATGTTACCTCGAGCGATCGCGCCTGTAAACAGCTCGCCAGAGCTACTGCTTTTCCTCGAGAACCTCCCCGTGGTGCAATGGATCTTAGCGAACACCTCGGGTCTCTCTTGGTCACCTTCGCAAAGCACGGCTTCACAGAGCCCAGACCGCCAACCTACTGTAGCGTGCCCTGGATTCGCAGCAGAATGGCATCGAAATAGGAGTAAATTCAGGTGGCTGCAAGAATTCTTCAAAATGAGGTCCTGCACTGTCTGGCTCATTGGCTTACTGGTGGTCGGAATAATTGGTTGTGACACGCCCAGGGCTTTAAATCCGGCGGAGCCCGTGAGAGAGAGGGCCAACACGGAAATGGAAACCCCTACTCCTGTAACGCCGAAACCGCCTGCCCAGGTGCGACACGAACCACCGGCGCCACCGCCAGTTCGACTCGACCCATTTGCTCGCTTCCATCGAATTGAGGATTACGCGCGCACGGCACCGCGATCGGCCGAAAAAGATGTGAAGACTTTGGCCAAATATCTGACGCGCTATTGTCAGGGCGATGAGCAAAAAGCCTTGGCAATTTTTGCCTGGATCACCTCCCACATCAAATATGATGATTATGGCGCAGAGCACGATGATCAATTGCCGGAACAAGGCGCTGACTCGGTCTTGGCCCGCCACCAGGGGGTCTGCGACGGGTATTCCACCCTCTTTTACGAATTGGCTCTGGCGGCTGGTCTGCGCCCCGCCTATTTGACCGGCTACGTCAAGTTTTGGGATGAAAAGGTTGTGACTCAGGATGACCGCCACGCCTGGAACGCTGTCTACTGGCGGAACCAGTGGCATCTACTTGACGCAACCTGGGCAGAGGGCTATCTGGACGAGGGCCCCCGGACCTACCCGCCGCCCTATTTCGACGTGGACCCCGAAAAAATGATTGCCAGTCATCTACCCGATGACCCGGAATGGCAACTGCGGGGACGCAACCAGATGACGCGAGCCGAATTTGACGACCAATGCCTGCGAGAGCCGGAGTTCTTTGATTTGGGATTGGAGTTGCTAGATACGACGTCCTATCGGATGGAGTTCGACCGCGAATGCACAATTCGGCTGAAGGCGCCGCCTGAACTTTACATGGAGGCAATTCTAGAGCGGAACGGAAAGGATCTTCCCTCAGAATGCGTCCTTTTGAACCGGCGGGGCGATATGCGAGCGATCGAAGTCCGCCCGCCGAAGGCTGGTCAGTACACTCTGTCTATATGGGCCGGCTCGCAATCTAAGCAACAACACGTGTTGACCTACCATCTTGAGTCACTGCGCTCTGCCGAAACGATGCCGCCTTACCCAACCTCGTACAACCGATATCAGATCCAAGCGGCTTTGCTGCACGAGCCGCTCCAAGGGGTCCTCAAGAAAGGGCGACGCCATTTTCACCTGACAGTTCCCGGCGCCCGCCAGGTTTACGTTCGTTGCGGGCTGAAGGTTGTTCCACTAAGCAAGAATGGCGACGAATTTGAGGGTGACTGCTTCGTCGAGCCCGGCGAAGTCGCTGTCGAGATGGAAACGGAAGGGGAAGGTCTTCTGCCATCGCTTGCAGGCGGGACCCGGCACATTTTGTTGAGCTTTGAATCCAGGTAACCGCGGAATGGCCCGGGGTCTGCGTGCCGCGCGGTTCATCTGCAAGGGAAATCGCGCCGCTGACATTCTGTGGCAGCCGAGTTCGAACAAGAAGCTCGAACGGTGATGCTCAGTCGTAAGAAAGATGAAATCCGAGCCAGGCCTGACCAAATGGGAGCCTCCATTCGCGCTACTCCATCTGCCACGCAGCCTGCTCCGCCCGCTCGCAGCCCGATGCTCCTTTAGGAGCGGATGTCACCTCCCGGTGGAGCACAGCCCGGCAAGTGGCCAGACGGCGGGCCTGCATGGTGGGGTGCCTGGCCTGAGAGGTAGGCGATGGTTGGTTCGGGTTCCCGTGAATTTGAGCGGGAGTGTTTGACGGAGGCCAGAGCAGGCTACCGAAGAAGCCTTCAAAGGTGGACGAAGTGGAATTCATTGAGCGCGTCCTCTGCCGGATCAGCTTACCAGACCGAGATGTCTATCCAGCCCTGGCCGGAGTCCGCGACGCCCGCCGCGAGGGTATCAAGGAGCACATCGAGGAGGCTCTTTGGAACTTGGCCGGAGCCTTTGTCAGAGCCGTTCGCCAGGGACTGGACAATCCGACCACCCTGGTGAACTTCTGGGTGCTGCTTCGCAACCAGGCCGAACTGCAAAAGGATCCGGAAGTTCGAAGGCTGCTCGATTACCTGACCGGCCGCATCTCACCTCGCCAATGGTTCGACTTGCCCCATGACTTCGACGACGAAGGCGGTTCAGGCGTCGGAGCCCGGCGCCGCCCGCCGGGACGCCCGCCTGGCCTGGGCAAGGAAAATCAATTCCCCGGCTCTAGCTAAGGGTGCCTGCCTGCCGGGCGAGGAACCAGGCAACCACCGCGCCGTTGGCCCAGTTCTGCTCAAAAGTGCGTGGACCGATGAATCAACCGGGCTCCTTCTCCAACTCCGCGTCGAGGCGCGGCGCAACGGCGGATTTCTGACGGCGGCCCAGCAGGCTGGTCTGAACCGCGAAGAGAACCGGGTCAACTGGCAGCGCAACCAGGACATTCAGCGAGACCGCTACCGCCGAGGCTGGTAACAAGTTCCGCGGGGGGCAGTCAGAGTCTCACAAGAATCTCACGATCATTTCCTATGCTGCCCTAATGAGTAGCCATGCTGAAAAACACTTTCTCTCCAGCGATCTTGTTCGCGATATCGTCATCGGAATGTCCGACGGCTTGACCGTACCGTTTGCCCTGGCGGCCGGCCTTTCGGGTGCGGCCCAGTCCACCGGGGTCATTGTTACAGCCGGTTTGGCTGAGATTGCGGCCGGTTCGATTGCGATGGGCCTGGGAGGATTTCTGGCGGGACACAATGATCGTCAGCATTATCAGGCGGAGCGCAAGCGTGAATTTGAGGAAGTCGAGCGCATTCCTGAGCAGGAAAAGCAAGAGATCACGGACCTCATGCTGGCCTATGGCGTCTCGGCTGAACGGAGTGCACCTCTGGTCGAGGCGCTGGCGGCCAACCCGGAGGCCTGGGTGAATTTTATGATGCGCTTTGAGCTGGGTCTGGAAGAGCCCGATCCGGGCCGGGCCTGGAGAAGCGCCTTAACCATCGCCGCCGCCTACGCAGTGGGTGGCGTCATCCCCCTGTCTCCCTACTACTTCGTCTCTGAAGCCAGGAACGGGCTCCTTTGTTCGGTGGCCCTGACCTTGGCCGCGCTGGCCCTGTTTGGCTTTCTCAAGGGGAAAGCCACCGGCTCTGCAGCCTTGACATCCGCTTTTCAGACGACGCTGATCGGCGCTCTGGCTGCCGGAGCGGCATTCTTGGTGGCCGGAGGCCTGTAGGAGCTTGTGATGGAGCGGGGAGAGACGACGTGTTGGACATGGGATGGAGCAGCCGGCAGCAGTCGTTGCCCCGAGGGAGAACTGTGTCAGCGCGAGTCTTCCCGGGGAAAACCTTGAAAGGCCTGGCGCAGCCTGCGCTCCAGGACCTGGACTGCTACGAGGTAGCGCGAGCCCAACTCTGCCTTGGAGAGGATGACGGCTGGTCTGGCTCCTTCCAGGCAATCCTGCATGGCTTCGATCCAGAGATCCAGACCGAGGCGCAGGCCGCGATGGACGGCCCGGGTTTCGGCGCTGATTTCTTGGGGTCGGATGGGTGTGGTGAGGTAATTGGTCTCTAGTTGGGCCAGTTGCTCCAGGTAGCGGCTCGCGAATTCATGTTGGTCGCTTTCGGACTGCAGGGCAGCCCACTGTTGGTAGGCTCCTGGCTGCCACTCTTGGGCGGGCAGTGCGGCGGCGAGTTGAGCCAGCTCTTCTTCCAGAGCCTCTTCATCCCCTGAGGACATCTTCATTTTCCCTTCATCTGCTTCTAAGGCGGCCTTGGTAAGCTTGGCCTGAAGGATTGGAGAACTTTATGTTGACACCGATTTATTCCACCTCGCCGCTGTTGGCGGTCCCACCCAGAGAGAGAAGAAATGGCAGCCTCGACTCACTCTCGGGTGACAGTGTGTGCGCCCGGTTTGTCCCTGCTTCCGTGTTGGAATCCGCTTCTCCCGCCCCCAGGGGCGCTCAAGAGAGTTTGTCTTTGTTGGGCCATCAGGCGGAGGTTGCAAACCGAGCCTTGCAGGGGCCAGAATCCAGCGGCTGGATCGAGGCCACCGGTGGGGGCGCAGGTGTGGCTGCAGACGCCTCGAGCGGGGCCGGACGCGCCAGCGCGGCGGTCAGTAACGGCCTGGAAGCGGGCAAAGTGGCCAAGGCCCTGGGCAAGGTGGCCCCGGCCGCGCGCGTGGCTGGCCCGGTGGGTGGAATCGTCGCGACGGGCGCTCAGGTTGCCGAGAGCGGGCTGAAAATCCGCGAGGTTCAGCAAAACTCGGCCTTGAGCGAGGCGGACAAGGAGCAACAGACCGGTCAACTGGCGGTGCAGGGGGCGGGTAAAATCGGCGGCGGACTGGCCGGTATGGCGGGTGGTATGGCGGCCGGAGCCTCCCTGGGAGCGGTGGGCGGTCCGGCGGGAATGGCGGTGGGCCTGATTGCCGGGGCGGTGCTGGGAGGCCTCGGCGGAGACTGGTTGGGGGGAAAATTGGGCGACGGGCTGGGGGGCACGGGGCTGGGGCGGCTGGTGGGCAAAGCCTTTGCCTGAGGTCGCCCGGGCCTAGAAGGTCATGTCGATATGGAGGTCCAGCTTGGGGGGATCGAGGCTCAGGCTGCGTAGTTCGACGAACTGGGTGGTTTCACCGGACTGCAGGCGATGTCTGCGGCCACCTTCGAGCCAGCAATCCTGGCCGTATTGAAAGTAGACGTCGCGCAATTCTCGGCCTTGCAACTGCCCGTCCTGGTCGCTGTCGCGCTCTTTGAGTGAGGCGAGGGGCACGATTTCCTCGGGCTGGATTTTGCGGTCGCGGTTGCGATCGATGGCGAAGTTCATACTGATATTCATGTCTGGCAGACTACCCTGAAGGCCGCCCGGGCTGGTGACGAAGTTGTTAACACAATCGCATTCTCAGGATCGCCGGGCTGGTGCTGACCGGGCTCGGGAAGTGGGCCCGATTCATTCTTGATGGGCCAGGCGTTCCATGAGTTCGCGTAGAGGCAGCCACCACTGTTTCTTGGGGCGACCGCGGCTGGGGTCGAGCAGATGGCCGAGCTCACTCAAGTCGGTGAAGGAGGTCCAGGTCCCCTGCAGGCCGACGCCGAGAGACTGGGGCTGTTCTTCGGCACAGAGCTCCAGCAGCTTCTGACAGGCCTCTGCGGCCAGGCGCACGGCCAGGGTGCGGTCGAAGGGGGTGGGGTCGCCACCTTGCTGCAGGTGGCCTAGAATGGCCTGACGCACGTCGAATTCGTCCTTGCCCTCTTCTTCAAAGAGCGAGGCAATGAAGTTGGTGGTATAGAGCGGGTTGGCGCATTCATTGCGAATGGCCAGGCCGACCCGACGGCCGGCCTGGAATCCGGAGGCGAAGCCGCGCAAGTCCTTTAGCAGTCGCTCGATCTCGATGCCTTCTTCAGGCAGGTAAACCCGTTCGGCGCCGGTGGCCAGGGCCGAGGTGAGAGCCAGGTAGCCGCACTGTCGCCCCATGACCTCGACCACGAAGCAGCGCCTGGAGGCCACCGCCGATTGCTTGATGCGGTCGACCACCGACACGATGCTGTTGAGGGCGGTATCGGCTCCGATGGCAAAATCGCTGCCGGGTAAATTGTTATCGATGGTGGCCGGAATGCAGATGACGGGGATGGAGAAGGACGGATAGTGAGCCTCTTGCTGACGGAAGGTCTCGGCGGTTTCGTAGGCGGCCATGCCTCCGATGATGATCAGTCCCTGGATCTGGAAGTGTTCTAGATGGCGGGCCACGGCATAGAGGTCGTGACCGGTCAGGACTTTTCGGTTGGTGCCCAGGTGAGCGCCCCCGGGCGAGGACCAACCGCTGACGTCCATCCATTTGAGTTCGGAGATATCGCCTTCGACCAGACCTTTCATGCCTCGTCGAATGCCCAGCACGGTATGACCCTGACCCACCAGCAGGCGCACGCAGGCGCGCACGGCCATATTCAGGCCGGGAGCGGGGGCGCCGGCATGCATGACCGCGATTCGGTAGGGCTTGTCGCTGGACTGACCGGGCAGAATGCGTCCCAGGTTGCGGCGAATCTGTAAGGCCTTGACGAAGTGAGGACCGCGCAATTCCACAGCCTGCTCTTCGTGGCCCTGAGCCAGGGCCTGGTCAATGGCCAGGGAGCGGTTCAAGCAGTCTTTAAGAGGTCTGGGGACGGCCCGATTGCCGTGCAGTCCGATCAGCACCGGATCGCCCACCTGTTCCAATGCGTCCACCGCGGCGGCGCCTAGAATGGTGCTCTGATTGCGATCAAAAGCGGTGGGGGCTCCACCGCGTTGGACGTGACCCAGGATGGTGACGCGCACCTCTTCATGGAGTCGCTCCTCCAGCAGGCTTTTGACCTGAGAAACGGTGATGGGGTTTTGTTGAGTATCCCGAGCGCCTTCGGCCAGAAGAACAATACTCGCCTTTCGGCCAGAACTTCTGGCACAGGCCAGCTTTTCGCAGAGTTCATTCTCCCAGCCGGGTCCGGGCGGAGATTCCGGGAGGATGGCCACCTCGGCTCCGGTGGCCAGCGAAGACATAAGGGCCAGGTAGCCACAGCGCCTTCCCATCACCTCGACAATAAAGATGCGCTGATGGCTATCGGCCGTACTGAAGATGCGATCGACGGCCTCCACAATGCGATGCAGAGCCGTGTCGGAACCGATGCTGACGTCGATGCCGGGCAGATCATTGTCGATCGAGCCGGGCAGACCCACCACACCCAGCTTGGGATGGCGGGCGGCCAGCTCGGCCGTGACCTGGCCACTTTCCACCAGTTCGGCCAGGAGTCCGCCCCACTCTTCATGCAGCAGCTGGGCGCCGCTGAGGCTGCCGTCACCACCGATGACCACCAGGCGGTCCAGATTGCAAGCCAGCATGTTGGCGGCCGCCTTGAGCCGGCCCGGGCGCTGGCGAAACTCCTGGCAGCGGGCGCTACCGAGAATTGTGCCGCCCTTCTGCAAGATGCCGGCCACGTCACTCCATTGCAGCGCGACCATGAGATCGCCGCCTTCAATCAGGCCCACGTAGCCGCGTCGAATTCCGAAGACCTGATGGCCTTTGTGGATGGCCGAACGGACCACCGCTCTTAAAGCCGCATTCATCCCGGGGGAGTCGCCCCCGCTGGTTAAGACACCGATTTGCATGGGCCCAGTCATAACATGCCCGCGAATGGGCCACACTGATCTTCGTCAGGTCCAACCAATGGGGAGGCTTTAAATATCCTTGTAGTCCTTGACCGAGGAGCCAGGGTTGCGCTCGAGGTAGCCTTTCAAGAAATCCTCGGCTTTGACCTGAAAGTCGGCCATGCCGGACTTAAAGGACTCTTTGTATTGTTGGGCATCGATATTTCCCAAGGCGAACTGCTTGGTGGGTTCATGACGCCAGGACTTGGGTTCACGCCCGGTCACCTTGAAGATGCCCTTCTCCAGCTTGCGCCAAAAATGGGTTTTCTCCAGGATGGGGTTGCAGGCACCATTGACCACGGTGTAGTTGCTTTCCCAGGGGCGGGTGTGATGGGCAGAGTGATTCTTCTTGCTCTGCGTGATATGAAAGCGCTGGAGGGTTTTGGCCACTTTGCTGGGGCGAGTGTCGTGAGCCAGCATGTGGCTGCCCTGGAGCAGGTAGAGACCGGCCGTAAAGGCGAGGCCGGCCGCGGCCAGCGCCGGGCTCCCAACCGCCAGACCCAGGCCGACCGCCACCGGAGCGGTCAATTTGCCCACCAATCCGCAGTTGTCGATGAAGCTGCGAGCAAAGACGCTCTGCGAGTTGTGGTGATGATATTGGAAGTTATCGGCCAGTTTGCCCAGCACGGGGGTCTCGGATTTGGGGTAGTTATCCAATCCAAAGTGAATGAACCCACTGGCCAGGTCGGCACCTAGATAACCGGCCACAGCACTTCCGGCCACGGCTGCGGCCGTGACCGCCACCCCGACCGGACCGGAGGCAGCCAACACTCCGGCCAGAGCCGTCTTGGCCAGTAAGGTTCCACCCACCGCCATGCCGCCCAGCGAAATCCAGCCGGCGGCCGAAGTTTTATGCATTCGGTTGGCGGCGGTGGTTTTGCTGTAGGTCTTGCTCTCGCTCTTTTCCTGAGCCGGCTCCAGGCGATCAGTAGGGATCGAGGGGGCGGTCCCCTTGCTGGGGCGGATTCTGGGGCCCGAGATCGGTTGGTTGTGTGCGGATACTTTCACTGCTTATTCCCCCTAGGCCGTACGGCAGATGTGTTGATAAGCAGAGGCTAACAAAAGGCGGCTAAGACAGCGATGCAAAAGCGCCGGGATTATTGTCGAAAAGTTAATTTCCAGTTAAAGATTTAATGGATTCTTCCATGGCTTCCAGGCAGCTGAGCTGCCAACGACTCCAGACCAGCAAGGGGAGCACCAGCCAGGCTGGAGGGTCGATGGCGGCGGCGGCTTGGGGAATTTTCTCGAAAGTCTGACTGGCCTGATGGCCTAGACGGCTAGGACGCGACATTTTTGGTCGACCTCTTCTTTCAGTTTGGCGTAGAGCTGAGCCCCGACACAGCGGGGGTCGTACTCGAAAATGCTTTGACCGAAGCTGGCGGCTTCACTCAGACGAATATTGGTTTTGATTTGAGTGGTGAAGACTTTGTCGGGAAAACGCTGTTGCAGAAGTTCGATGATCTCGTTGGTGACGCGCGCGCGCGTATCCACCATGGTCAGCAAGATTCCCAGCCAGCGTTTGGGGTGCTGACTGAAGCGCAGCAGATTGGCCAGACCTTCCATGGCCAGATACTGGGGCTGCAGCGGAACGAGAAAAGCATCGCACAGATCCAGGGCCTGAGTGGTGAGCGGGGAGAGCGCCGGAGGGCAGTCCAGGATGATGTGATCATAGGGGCCGGGCTGGGGCAGTCCGGCCTGCAGATCCAGGTTGGGAATCTGAGTTGCCTGGGGCCGATCGGCCGGAGTGCGAATGCCCAAATGCAAACTGGCCGAACCCTGGGTGTCCAGGTCGGCCAGCAGGGTTTTGCGGCCAGCCCGGGCATAGGCGGCGGCCAGATTGACGGCGGTGGTGGTCTTTCCCACACCGCCTTTGTTGTTGATCAGGGCCAGAATCATTCCGGCATTCTAAGAGGGCCGGGTTGCAGCCGGGTTACTGGTGTTTGTTGGCGAAGCGAGCGGCGGCGATGAGGCCGGCTCCGGCTCCCAGCACTCCCAGGGTGACGGCCGGGGCCATGGTGCCCAGAGCGGCTCCAGCCGCGACGCCCGCGAATCCGCCGGCGATGCCGCCACCGACGACGCCCAACAATCCGTTGCCGAGCCCGGAGGTATGGCCGTTATTGCCACTGCGAGCGGCCAGGGCCAGACCGGCCACGGCTCCCGCCACCACTCCGATGGCTCCCATCCCGACCGAGGAAGCAGCTCCGGCGATCCAGGCGTGTCCGCTGAGCAGGTGTCCGGCGCTGGCGCCCGCGGCCGCTCCGGCGACGGTTCCGGCGGTGGCCAGCAGTCGATTGCGGACGAGATTGTCCTGGGGCGGTTCCGGCTGCGGCGGGGGGGTGGGCTGGGAAGGCTGCTGCTGAGGCTGCCGAGCAATGCGCATGGGCGTGCGGGAATAAGGATTGGTTTGAATGTTCATGACTGCTCCTCTGAACGCTACTGTATGTTTGTGTGCCAGAGGTGTATTCGATCGGCCTGAAATTTTGCTGAACTAGGTGTCGCCCACATCCAGCACGATATAGGAGCCGCTGCGCTCGTCCCGCTCGATGATGACGACTCCAGCCTTGTCGGCGGCTTTCAGGAGATCGGAAAAGTTGCGGTAGCCAAAATACTGCATATCAAAGGTGGGCTTGAGGCGCTGCATCATTTGTTTGACCATGGAGCCCCAGAGAATCTCGGTGTTGCTGCGCTGCAGCGCCAGCACGGCGTCCTGCAGGAGGCGGAAGACTTCGCGTTTTTTCTTGGGCAGGCTGTCGGGCAGGTGCTCTTCCACCGGACGCCCCCGCATCAAGTCTTCGTAGAAGATGAATTCGTCGCAGTTGTCGATCAACAGGGTGGAGGTGGAATTCTTGACCCCCACTCCCACCACATGCTTGTTGTATTCCCTTAGTTTTGAGACCAGCGGCGAGAAATCACTGTCGCCGGAAGCGATCACGAAGGTATCCAGATGCGGGCGCGTGTAGCAAAGATCGAGAGCGTCCACGACCATGCGGATATCGGCGGAATTTTTGCCGGTCTGGTTGCGCTGGGGGATGTCCAGCAGCTCGATGGCCAGTTCGTGCAGAATGCGTTTCTCTCGGGAAAAATTCAACCAGTCGCAGTAGGCGCGCTTGTAGAGAATGCGTCCCTTTTCCAGCAAACGCTTGAGCAAAAGCTCGATATCCAGGCGCTCATAGCTGGCCTGGCGAGCGCCGATGGCCAGATTCTCATAGTCGATGAACAGGGCCAGGTTGATGTCTTTTTCCACGTTACTCCTTCACTGATCGGGGCGCCTGAAGCTATCCCCGGCCTCGCCCATGGCCACATCGGCAGCCGCGGATTCGACCACCGGGACGTTCTCTAACTTCTTGACCGAGTTGCGAATGTTGGTCAGGTCGGGGCTGTCTGGAATTTCGAACATGATGATCATGTTGTCCGGCCAGCAGGCGATCAGGTGTGCCCCTGGCCCGGCCGCTTCCAGCAGTTTGGGGATATGCCTGAGGCCAGCCCCGTCCTTCAGGTTCACCAGGATGCGCCGGCGAGAGGTCAACAGTCCGGTGGAATCATCTCGGACATAATCGCTGGCCGGGGCCAGACTGGCCTCAAGGGCGGGCACGTCCAGGCCGGACTGATCGGGACCCAGCCACTCGGACATGCGGGCCGCTTCATAGAGATGGTCGGATTTGAGCGAACCCACCACCAGCACGGTGGTGCCTGGTAGGAAAGCCAGATTGGCGGCGGGACCGGTCAGGCGGTATTTTTCTTTGTTGGCGGTGATGGACCACTTGCCGCGTGTGCCCTCCAGTTTACCCATCAACCAGCTGGCGTCGGGGCCGATGCCGCCCTTGTGCGGCATATACATTTCCAGGGCCTCTCGGGCGGCCTTAAGAGTGGGGGCGTTGGCGCTGGCCAGATAGCGAATACCCTGGTGCTCCATGGCCAGCAGGGCGCGGCTGCTGGTCAGGCGCTCACTGGAGCGGATCACCTCAGGGCGGGCGGCCAGCATGATTTCATTCATCTTTTGGGCCTGAGCCGGCTTGAGGGTGAATCCAGTGCCTTCAGTTCCCAGACGCAACATGCTGGTAATTTTGATGGAGCCGGCCGCGGGATCGAAAGTGACGGTGGCTTCGTGGCCCATCAATTCAAAGCTGTCGCCGGCCAGGGGAGCAACCGGGCCGGTGGCGGTGGCGGTGGGCGAGGCGGCTGGTGGTGGAGCCTGAGAGCATCCCAGACAGGCCAGCGTCAAACACAGGATCAACCGTTTCTTCATGGTCTTCTGGCGCCAGCTTCTGGGCCGCTTGCTGACCGCCTTCTACCAGTTGGGCCAGTGGCGCTGGCGGATCTCGCTCTGGCCGCGGGTTCGTTCGAAAACCTGAAGGTCAGCATGGGCCAGAGCCAGGGTGGTGCAGCGGGTGCCGTAGCCGGGCAGGTCGATCCAGATGGCCGGGTCCTGGAAGAGATCGAGCCATTGAGCGGGGGTGGCCGTCTGAGTGCTGCGCACCAGCTCGAGCGCGCGCAGCACCCGCGGGGAGGGACGATCGAGGAAGTCGTTGCCGAGGGCGTAGAGGCCGGGGGAAAGAGTGCGAGGTGGGTCTTGAGAGGAGAGATAGGTCATGTGCGAGCCGCATCCGAGCAGCAGGTTGAAGCCAGCATACCTGTGGCGATCGAGCTTCAGCGGGTCGAGGTGTCCGAGCAGAAAATCTTGAACCAGCCCGCCTCGACTGGGAGCGTGGGCGGGAACTGGACCGGGGATATTGGTGAGCACGGCCCAGCGGCGCTGGGCACCGAAACCCAGCCAGGCTCCCCCGGCCCGAAGGTCGCGTCCGGCCAGAATGGGAGAGGGGGTGGGCCAGAAATCCAGGGGGGCGCTGGGTCTTTCCAGGTATTCATCTCGGTTTGAGAGCAGCAAGAAGGGTTGGCTCTGGACGACCACGGTGCACATGAGGCGAACTTCGGCTCAGGCTGGGGATTTGCTGCCGCTCAGGCGAAGTGGCCAGTTATGGTAGATCTGGAAGCCTTGCTGGCTCGCGAAGCCGGAATTGGGACCTACGACTCCACGGGAGTGTTTACAATTTCGCTGGCCGAGGCGCGGCGAAAACTGCAGCAATTTCAGCTGAGCGGACTGGAGCAAGCGGTGCTCAAGCTCATACAGGCAGCCGTGCAGTTGGAGCCTCTGGCCATCTGGATGGAGAGCGACGAAAAAGGCTTTCGCATCTATTGGGCCGAGCCCAAGGTGGAGCTGGAAGTGGAGCAGATCGCGCGCGACTTTGAACGCACTCTACTGGGACCGGATTGCCCGGCCAAGGACGCGGCCATTGGTCTGATGGGCTTTCTGGACAAGGAACCGGCCCAGATTTGGTGGGCTCAATGGTCGGGCTCGGAGGTGGTGGAGACGGTCAACCTTTTCGGTGGACAAAAGCAGGCTCAGTTACACCAGCCACCAGCCGTGCACCTGCGAACCTGCGCCCTGGTGATCCGGGCGGGGGCGCGTTGGAATCTGGACCGTCAGGCCATTGCCACCCGCACCATTTTTTGCCCGGTGCTGCTGCTCTGGAATGGACGGCTGATGTGCGAACTGTCCTGGAATCCACCCGGTTGGACTCAGGGCCGAGCCGCCTATTGGGCGGATTTTTATCTGCCCTGTGAGGGGCCGGTTTCACGAGGGATTGCTCTGAAGCCGATCGGGAATTGCCGCAAACGCTGCACCGACCTGTCCGGTTTTGAAGGGGGCGATTTCAACACCGCCTCGAGCCGAAATCCCAGCGTGGTGAGGCGTTACGTGCTGGGGGAAGCGCGTCAGGCCCTGACCTTGAGCGGGCGAAAACCCCAGGTGGGATTGCTCTCGGGCGGCTTGCTGTCCCCCGCCAATCTGTCCGGAGTGGCGGTGAAAATGACAACCTCTCTGGGCAAGGCGATTTGGGTGGTGAGCGGGGCCCAAGAGGAGCGGGCTCTTCTGTTGTGCGTCAAACACGGTGTTTTGATGGACCCCTGCACCCTCCCGCGACAACTGGGCGGAATGGTGGCGGTGGTGGCCACTCCCGATCTGGAGATGGACCTGAGTCAGTTCCGCCCGATCGTGGGGTCACCATCCTGGAAAGAGCTGGCGCCCCAGGTGCAGGCTCAGGCCCAACAGGTGGTGGCGGAACTGATGAAAGATCCGCCAACCAGTCGCAGTGAAAGCGACACCGCTCTGCCGGCGGAATGCCTGGCGGCCGGCCTGGTGGCCGGAGTGGTGGCGGCGGTCAGCCTGCCCGTGCCCATGCTGCTGGGGGGAGCGCTGGGCTGCCTGGGCGGCTTTTTCGGGTCCCAGAAGCTGAGTGACTGGCGCTATTCCAGCCGACTGACGGCCTTGGAACGGGCCGTGAGGGGCGATCAGGCCTGATGCAGGGCGGCCCGGGCCAGCACTTCACCGCGCAGGCCGAGATGGTAACCAAGATTACGAGGGATGTTCCACCAAAGGCCGGTGCGGCTTTTGGCCAGCCGACGGGCGATGTGGGAAATGGAGTAGAACTGGGTCTTGGCCCACTCGTAGCCGTTCAATAACTGGTCGGGGCTCATGTGGCGTGGGCGAAAGACGACGTGGGTTTTGCCATTGTAGTGACGCCAGTTTTTGTCGATGATGCGACCCTGCTGCTCCAGCATCGTATAAGCGGGGGTGCCCGGGTAAGGCACGAGCAGGCTGATGGTGGCGTTGTCCAGGCCAATATCTCCGAAGATATCGACGGTTCTTTTAAAGATGTCGAGGTCGTCGTTTTCGAAGCCAAAAATAATGCCGGCCTGAATGGCAATGCCCAGATCGTGGCAACGGTTGAGTAATTGACGGTAATCCTGGACGCGATTATGGCCTTTTTGGGCCTGATTCAGACTTTGCTGGTCAATGCTCTCCAGGCCCACGAAGAGAGCCTTGCAGCCGCTGGCCGCGGCCAGCTGGAGAAATTCTTGATCGCGCAGGGAATTCATGGTGGTCTGGCTGGTCCACCAGCGTTTGAGGGGCTTGAGCTGTCGGCACAGTTCTTTAGCGTAGGCCGGCACGGCGGCCAGATTGTCGTCCCAGAAGACCACGCCTTTGTCCCGAAAAGACCGGATCTCCGCGATGACTTCAGGCACGGGCCGGAGGCGCATTTGTTGAGCTCGGGGATAGAGATGGGGGATGGTGCAGTAGTCGCATTTGTGAGGACAGCCGCGGGTGGCGATGATGGCTCCCTTGGTGGCCCACCAGCGGTTCCAACCTCCGTGTTGAATCAACTCTCGGCGGGCCCGAGGGAGGCCTTCCAGGCTGGCCGGGGCGGCGTGCCGATAGATGCGTGAGTTCTGAGGGGTGACTTCGACGGTGCCGGAATGGAAGGCGTGCATCCCTGGAGGGCGGCGCTCCTCATCTCGCAGAATGTGCCGCCAGAGAGGCTCGGCCTCCCCCACCACCACAATATCGGCGTGCTGGGCAACCTCGTAGGGCATCAGGGTGGCGTGGGGGCCGCCCATGGCCACGGGCACGTTGTGGTTGCGAAACTCTCGGGCCAGATCATAGGCGTGCGGCGCGCCCGGAGTGGCGGCGGTGATGCCCACCAGGTCGTAGCGGCGGGTGGTATCGACCGGAGTCACGATCTCATCTTCGTGACTGACGATCCAATCGGGGGGAGTGAGCCCGGCCAGCAGGGGCATGGTGAGTTGGGGAAAGCGAATCAACTCGCGCGAACGAGCCTGCAGGGTGAGGGGGTCCTCGGCCGTGATCAGATGGAGGCTTGGCATACTTTGCGGTGAGTCGGGTTGTCTCTGCCGGTGGGAGTAAAACCCAGAGATTCATAGAGTCGGCAGGCTTCAGGGGTGCTGCGCAGATGCAGGATGGGAAAGCGGTTGTGCTTGAGCACCGTCTGGAGCAGTCGCCGGGCAATTCCCTGCCCGCGATAGCCGGGAAGAACGTAAACGCGCCGGACCCTGCCGACGTTAGGATCCTTCTCGAAGGGGTCGAGATTGAGGCCGGCCGTGCCCACAAGCCGTCCATCCTGGTAGGCGAAAAAGAAGGCTTCCCCTGCCCCCTGAAAAGTGTTGCTGCCCTCCTCGGCCTCGCGCGCCAATCTTTGCAGAAAATGATGACCCTCAGCCAGGCTGGCCTCGATCAGCGGTTGCAACTCCCGGGTGGGAATGGGGTCCTGACGTCGAACTTCGAACAAGGTCTGGAAGATTGCGGCATCCATCGGCAGGTTCCTGGTGCCAGCAGGTCTTGGTCCGGGTCAAGCCAAAGCTTGGGCCATGATGAAGAACTTTCTAGCCGCGGGCCTGTTGGCCCTTCACCTGTGCCATTCTGGCTGGTGTCAGGAAATCCACGAAAAATTCAAGGATAAAGGCAAGAAGGCCGGTTGCGAAGTGACCGTGAGCCTTCCCAAGCAGGCCAGCCCGGTTTTGAAAAGTCTCACTCAGAGCCATATTAAGTCGTTCAAGCAAGAATACCACAGCAGTGACTACGATGGCGAATTTGGCTGGTATTATAGCCTGAACTGGACCCGTCAATTTAGCAATTCGGATGTCGCGGCTTATCTGGGCCTGGAGGAGTCCTATCAAGGTGGGGCCCACCCCAGCCACGCGCAAATTGGGGTGATGATTTCACCCAAAACGCAAAAGCAGATCAAATTGGCCGACTGTTTCAAAAAAGGAAGTCCCTGGTTGACCAGCCTGGCCGACTATTGCAAGCAGAAGCTCAAGGAAGACAAGGACCTGACCCCCGAGGACATCAATCAGGGCGCGGCTCCCAAGGCTGAAAACTACGCCGACGTGCTGCCCGGAGCCAAGGGCTTGACGGTCTACTTTCAGGAGTATCAGGTCGGGCCTTATGCCGCAGGTCCCCAGGAGGTCCTGGTGCCTTATAAAGTTCTGGCCCCTTACCTGGATCCCCAGGGTCCGCTGGGGGCTTTGGGTCGATGACGATGAAGAAGACACTTTTGTTGTTGGCTTTGAGCCTGAATGCGGCCGCCCGGCCGTTGAGCCCGGCTGAACTGCAGACATTCGAAACCTATGCGGAAGAGGCCCGAAAAGCCTGGGGGACGCCCGGCATGGCGGTGGCCTTGATCGCCGATAATCAGGTGATCTACACTCATGGCTTCGGAACCCGGTCGCTTCAGGGGCCGGCCGTCACTGCGGAAACGCTGTTTCAGATCGGCTCGGCCAGTAAGTCCTTCACCTCCAGTCTGGTGGCCTTGCAGGTCCAGGCCGGCAAGCTGAACTGGGACGATAAGGTCATCGATCATGTGCCCGAGTTTCGGATGTTCGATCCCTGGGTCACCCGCCAGTTCACGATCGAGGATACAATGTCCCAGCGCAGCGGACAGCCTTCCTATGCCACCGACGTGCTGGCCTTTCTGGGGGCCGACCGGCCCACCATCGTGAAGGCGCTGCGGGAGGTGCGACCCGTATCCAGCTTCCGCACTCGCTTTGCCTATGTCAATAATCTGTGGCTGGTGGCGGCCCGGGCGGTGGAGAACTGCTCTTCCAAGAGTTGGGAGCAAACGGTGGCCGAGCAAATCTTCTCGCCCCTGGCCATGAAAGACACCAATACCGGGTCGGCCGGGCTCTATAAGAACCCCAACCACGCCACCCCTCATCAGGGCCTCAAGGGCTCGCTTCAACCGCTTGAGGCCGACTGGCCCTACGCGGACTGGGTCTATACTTATGGTCCGGCCGGTGGGATCAACTCCAACGTCAACGACATGGCCAAATATGTGCGCATGCAACTGGGGGCCACGCCGCTCATCAAAACGGAAAACCTGAAAATGATGCATGCTCCCCACATTCTGGCCTTTGATGGCGCTCAGAGCCCTCCCCAATCCATCGGTCAGGTCGGAATGATGAGCTATTGTCTGGGCTGGCTGCGCCAGGAAATGTCTCCCACTCCTCTGGTCTGGCACAACGGAGGCACCAGCGGTTGCAAGACGGTGGTGGGCTTTACTCCCGAAACGGGCATGGGCATCGTGGTGCTGAGCAACTATGGCAGCACCGAACTGCCGGAAGCCCTGATGTATCGTTATTATGATCTTTACCACGGCCGTCCGGAATACGACTATAGCGAGGCCTTCCGCGCTCATCATCCGGCTGCGCCTCCTCCGCCTGCGCGACCGGCCCATCCCAGGCCGCCCGCCGAGCTGGCCCAGTACGCCGGAAGCTACCGTCACCCGGTTTACGGAATATGTCGGATTGAGGTGGATGGGCCGAAATTAGTGGCCCGACTGGGCAAGATGCGCCTGGAACTGAGTCCCTGGGAAGGGGACACATTTAGCTATCCTGATCCGATGGACCGCAATTCTCCCCCCGGTTTCGCCAGTTTTTCGCGCAAGCCGGAAGGAAGCACACGGGAGTTACGCCTGGATCTGGCCGATGACGTACTGGATGGTCGCTTCATTCGTCTGTCCGAATAGCTGCTCGCCCAGCAGAAAATTGTAATCCAGGCAATAGGACGGTTAACCCAGACGGACTTTCGGCCGATAAAGGTGGCATGAAAACGGAAGAAGTCCAGCGCATCGAAATCTGTTCGCGGCAGATTGGCAGGGGCAAGCATCAGGAACTCACTTTGCATGCCACTCCGGGAGGCTTCGGCGAGATCGGCCTGGGTCTGGTTCAGGATTTTCTGGAACAAGTCAGTCAGGCGCCCGTGCCGGGCTCGCACCGGCCCACCTTCAGCCCTCATCATCCCTACCTGGAAGTACGCATCGTGCTCTGGTCAGGTGATGAGATTTGCCTGAAGTCGCGCAGCAGCCGCAAGCGGATGCTGCCTTTCTTTCACAATGGCACGGAGAACTACAATCCGCAGCTGAGCCGCAGCCTGGCGGCTTTGATTCCCAAGGGCTTCCTGAACCGCTCGCGCTTAACTTAAGCGGGCCACGATCTGGGCGTGGCCATCGGCGCGTGTGTCCTCCACGCCTCGAGCCTTGACATGAACCACTCGCTCGCCTCTGGAGTTGAGGCGCCAGCGATGGCGCAACCTGCCGTAGCGGGCCATGCGCTCGCGCAGGCGCCCCAGCAAATCCGGCAGCCAATCCAGAGCGTAGTCGCGCGGGGCCCGACCCTGATCGTCCCTCTGATCGGGTTCGGCCCCGAAAGCCAGCAGCAGCTCCACCACCGAAAGCGAGCCGTAGTCAGCCGCCCGAAAGAGAGCCGCCTGCGGATCGGCTCCAGCCTGCAGCAAGGCCTTGGCACAATCGTAGTGGCCATTGGAGCAGGCATAATCCAGGGCGGTCATGGGCGGTTCTTCCAGAAAGTCGGCCGGCACCCCGGCCTCAAGCAGTGCCTGCAGTCGGTTGCAATAACCCCAGCAGGCACAATAGTGGAGAGGATGGCTGCCGTCCCGATTGAGCAGCAGCGGTTGCACTCCGTGGGCCAAGAACAGGCGGGTCATGGCGGTGGAATTCTTGACCGCTTTATAAAGGGGGAATTCTCCGTCGTCGGCCGGCAGCTCCAGGTCAGCGGCCGCCCGGATGACCACGCGGGCGGCTTCGGTGGTGGAATATTGGGCCACCAGGGGGAGCATTTTCTGGGCATCGCAGCCGTAATCCAAGAGCATGCGAATGAGCACGACCGTGGCCGGCTTGCGGGTCTGGCAAGCGGCGGCGGCGGCCAGCTCGGCCCGGGCGCCGCGCTTGAGCAAGAATCTGCAAACCCCGAGGTGAGCCTTGCGGGCGGCACGCATCAAGGGAGTCGAGCCGTCCAGCTCGGCATCCAGGGGAAACCCCAGTTCCAGCAACTGGCGGACGCGCTGCAGGTCGCCCTGGCCGGCGGCCTGATGCAGCGCATCCACAGGCAGGTCGGTCTTGCCAAAGAATCGAGGCAGCTCCCATTCGAACCAGGGCGGCTGTTCCTCCCAGCTGACATGGCTTTCCAAGGCTCGATCCAGCGGTTCCCGCAGCGAGGCCACTGTAATGTAGATCCGGTAAGGGGTCTCGCTGGAATGGTAAAAGAGGGTGGTGCCACAACGACTGCAAAATTCCCAGGCGACCTGGGGGGAACTGGGATAGATACGCAGCCGTTCCTGGCCTTCCAGCAACTCAAACTGGTCGTTGGGAACCGAAGTCCAACTGACCATCGGGGCACCGGTGGCGCTACGACAGGACTGACAGTGACAATGTCCCGCAAAATCAGTGGGCGGGATCAGCCGATAGCGAACCGCGCCACAGAAACACTGGCCTTGCATGGACTAGTCGATGTGGTCAACCGCCTTGGAGGCCGCTTTGTGGAACTCGGCCACATCCTGGCCGGCCGCCTTGACGCCCCCCAGCACACCCTCGGTGTAGCCGTTGTAGGCGCCTTTGCCCAGACCGTAGAGGGCTCCGCCCACCACGCCCAGGGGCGCGGCCAGCACCAGACCGGCAGTGGCCAGGAACTGTCCGCCGACCTTGAGGGGCAGGGCCGCTTCCGACTTCCAGAGGGCTTTGGAGACATTGAAATAGGCTTTGGGGGTATTCAGCAGAACCGAGCCGCCTACGCCCACGCCGTCGATGGCCGCCGAAGCCACGCTGGAAACCAGTCCTTGACCGGCCTCCACCACCTTGATCTCATAAATCTCTTCGGGAGAATTGGGCTCCTTGGAGGCCATATCTCGGATGCCTTCAACGATTTGCTTGGTCACTTTGCCATGCATCTGCTTACAGGTATCCACACTCTTGGTCACGGCCGCCCAGGGATTCTTGGAAGAACCCTCTACGAAACCGTCAAACATTCCGTAACCCAGGCCACCGATGGCCACGAAGACGGGGGCCACCACCCCGGCCGCGATCACAACCGGAGTCAAGGTGGCTTTCAAGACCGGTCCCAGCATCTTGCTTTTCCACAGACCGCGCACAGCTTCGAAGGCGATGCGGGGAGCTTTGAGAGTGCCGGCCACAGCCGCGCCTGTGCCGACGATGGCGCCGCCGGCCACCGAACCGACCAGACCCTTGCCCAGGTCCAGCCAGCTAAAATCTTTTTCGTTAAAGTCCCCGCCCTTTTTGGGTTCTTCGGGCTGGTTCGGCTTGTTGAGCGTCAAGCCGGGACGCTTAAAGATCGGGTTGGATTGAACTTGCATGATGACTCCTACCTGTTTTGTATGTGTATGCTGAGGTCATACCCCATCGAGCCGGAAGGCCCGTTAACAAGTTGTTGCAGCCCCAGCAAAAGCAGAATTAACAACATTGTAACATTCTCCACACCGGCGTAAGGCGCCATTAAGAAGGTCCGGGTAAGTTGAGTTCAACAAAGTTGGTGGAGGCAAAAATGGCAGTTGGAGCACTGAACCCGGTCAGCACGACGCAACAGGCGGCCCCCAGCGCCAAACCTCAGCAGACCCCGGCTCAATTCGCCCAGGGTAAAGCCAACAAGGTGCTCGGACCCCAGGTCAGTCCCGAGGCGGCCGGTAAGGCCATGGGCGCACCCGGACCGGTGGGCAGTGACTCGGTGCGCAATCGGATGGAGCAGGCTGGAATGAAAAATGTCTCTCAGCCCCCCAGTGAGGCCGAGTTGCGCACCTATTATTCGCAGTTTGCGGACCATCACGAGCTGATTTCCAGTGGGAAATTCGCGGATGCGGCAGCCCAATATCGGGCCGACGCTCAGAAGCTGGGCGACAACGATCCGCGCCGAGGCGAGATGTTCGCCACCGCCAATCAGCTCGACTACACCGCCAAACTGGGACCCAAGGCCAGCTTCCCTCCCACTCAGGAACAGATCAAGACTCGCTTTGCCAGTCTCAAGGGCGCCAGCAATCGGGAAGTCACCAGTGAATTTCAGCAGTACACCAGCGCTTTTTACAGCCACATCAATTCCGATCCCCAGGGCAGCAAAACCGGAGACCTGACCTACACCCCGCACAATGTCAAAAGCGGCAAGACCACCTACACGGGAATGGACACGCCCACCGGATTTGCCGATGTCACCGACCATCGCCAGCTGAATTCATCCGGTCAGCGCCTGATCGACTGCGAAGGTTACGCCATGTTAGGCAACCAGCTGCTGGGATCAGCTGGCTTTAAGCAGCCCGCCGAAGGCGGCTTCCATATCGTCAACGCCCAGGGAGCGGATGGTGGACACGCCATGCTGGAAATGCAGCGCAACGGTGAGAGCGTCTTTGTCTCCAACAACCACGCCTACAATAATCCGAGCAAGGCTTATGGGGACTATCTGGGAGCCCTGCGGCAGCGCGGCCAGCAGGTCAACATTTCCGATCTGCGCGACTACTATGGCCGGAGCGAGGACGCAGCCATCATTGCCCGTGAAACCAGAGACAAGAACCACCAGACGGAATTCCGCACGCAATAGGCCTGCGTTCATCTTTCGTCAACCTGCGCGGCCCCTGGGTGAACTATGCTGCCAGGGTTGATGAAAGTCACTCGGGATTCGGCCTATCAGGCCAACTTCAAGCGCGCGGGCGGATGGCTGGGGGCGGATGGCGCCTACAGCCTGCCTTTGAATGCGGAGCGGACACTGTGGGTCTTCTCGGATACGGTGGCCGGCCAGGCCGGCGGGCCCATTTCCATGACCCACAATAGCCTGGCTCTGGAAACTCCGGACGGTTTTGAGTTTTCCGAGAAGCAGGCCTTTACCCCGCCCGACGGCCGTGGCTGGTTCTGGGTCTATGATGGAGCCCCGGCGGCCACGGAAGACCGCCAGCAGTTGTTCCTGGGCCAGTTTGAAGAGGCCCCGGGGGCCGAGGGATTTGGTTTCCGCTTTGTGGATTCGTGGCTGGCTGAGGTCAAAACCGGCTCTAAGGTCAGCGAAGTGGAAGTGACCGGTTATCGCCGCCTTTCTGAGTTGATGCCGCAGGTGCGAGGTCAGCAAGGAGCGGCTCTGCACTTTGGCTCGGCCCTGTGCCAGGATGAGTCTTACAAGTATATATATGGGACTCAGGATTTTGGTTTCTGCAAGCAACTGGTGGTGGCCCGGGTGCCGGTGGGTGATGAGCTGATGCATTCCGAGCAACACTGGGAAGTGTATGGGCCCGAGGGCTGGTCCCGTTCGGGAGAGGTGCGCTCGCTGAGCGATGGGCGCGGGCAGCCGCTAGACGTGGCCAACGAGTTGAGCGTCTTCCGGCGCGAGGGCGCCTATTTTATGGTGACTCAGGTGGGCGATCAGGTGCGCCTGCTGCGCGCCTCCCGCCCGGAGGGACCGTTCGAGCTGGCGGCCGAGCCTTATCAGGTCAAAGAGGATCATCCCGGTAGCTTTACTTACAATGCCAAAGGTCATGAACAGGAGATCGACGAGCGGGGGATCCTGGTGAGCTACAACCGGAACGTGCTGCCCTTTGCAGAACTGGTGCAGCACCCCGAGCAATATCAGCCCCAATTTCTGCGCTTTCCCCTACCCCGTTGAAGAACGACGTCGTCCAATATTTTAGCGACACCGGCATGGATTACGCCACCTGGAGTCGAGCCTTCAACATGCACTTCGGCTACTGGCGTTGGGGAATGAATCCGTTCCGGCGCGAGCCCATGCTGGAAGAAATGAACCGACAGGTTCTGTCGCGCCTGGGCCTGGAAGACTTGGGCCGAGAAGAACTGATTCTCGATCTGGGATGCGGACTGGGAGCGACCATGCGATCGCTGGCCCGCAGCTGTGGGAAGCGAAACGTGCTGGGGGTGACGGTGGTGCCCTGGCAGGTGGAGCAGGCGGCCACTCTCAACGCTGGCTTCGAACCCTTCTTGCGAGTGCGCCAGGAGAGCTACCTGGCCCTTCCCCTCGAGTCCGAATCCGCGGCCGCCGCCTATGCTCTGGAGAGCCACTGCTATGCCCGCGGTGAGGATAAAGGGGATTTTTATCGGGAGCTGTTTCGGGTCTTGAAGCCCGGCGCACGCTTCGTGGTGGTGGACGGCTTCACTTTACGCTCTCGGCATTCGCGCCTGTTCCAGAGGCTGTTGGGCGAAATCAGCCGGGGTTGGGCGGTGGATTGCTTCCCTCACCTGCCGGCCGTGTGGGAGCGATTGGAGGAACTGGGCTTCGAGCAACTGCAGCGGGTCGACTTCTCCTGGAACATTGCTCCCACCGCCCTGCACGCACCCTTCCTGACGTTGGGGTTTGCGCTTTCACGCTGGCTCAAAGGTGAGCCGCTCAACGCCGTGCGCTGGAATCACTTGCGCGCTTGCTTTCTGAGCCTGGCCGTGGGCATGCACCGGCGCGACTTCGGCTACTGGCTGATCAGTGGTCGTCGCCCTTAGGTGTTCCGCTGGCGCGAGTGGCGGCGTCCAGGGCGGCGATGGCGTCCTCCAGCTTGAGATAGCGCTGGATCGGGTCGGAATGGGCCATCTTATAGAAGATGGAAGTGAGCGGGCCCAGGGCTTGCAGATGAGGACCGAAGGCCCGGTTGGAATCCGGCGCACCGAGCAGGCGAATGTGCTGGCGCAAGGCCGGATCGGGATAATTGCCGCCGTGCACCACCTCGAAAAGCAAGCGCCCCAGCACAGCCTGATCCGAAAGCTGGGTCGGGTTGGGTTGACGCAGCACTTCGGGAGCGGTCCCGTAGTTGCTCAGGATGCCTCTGCCTCCGGCTAGTTTTTGGTGCGCCTCCTGGTAGGCCTGGGGAGAAAAGTGGCTGAGGTAACAGGGCTGACCGGGCGGACTATCGATGTCTCGCAAGGAAAAGCAGCCGCTACAGCGCTTCTGCTGGTGATAACTGGCGACTTGCAGGAAGATGGGACGCAGGATACGCCAGGCCTTGTAAGGGTCTACTTTCTGACCACGCAGCCGTTGTTCCAGGGAGAGCGCATCCTTCTGGTAGACCAGAAACACGTGATGATACTCTCTGGCCAGCAGCTCGGCTCGCTGGGTATGCAGCTCGAATTCAACCAGCTGAGACCAATCATCGCTATCGGGCACGCACAGGATCATGCGCTCGCCTTCGCCCTCATAGAGCCGCACCACCGGACTGGGCGCGCGGCGATGACGCAGCAAGCGAATTTTGTTGACGGTCAGGCCCAGGAATGGATCGCCCTGGTCCAGCTGATCCGACCACATCCAGTGGTAAAGGCAGTAAGCCTGGAGACTCTCCAGCCGAGCGGAATGGTCGTGCAACAGGCGCACGGCCTGCAGGAGCTGACGACTCTGAATCAGACCCGACTGGATGCGCGCGTAGAGCAGGGCGAATTGATTGAGCGGCAGGGTGGCTGAATTTTTTTCGGCTGGCGAGGCCTTGGCCAGATTAGCCTGCCATTGTTGGTATCCCAAGGTGAGCCGGGGCCAGTTGTGAGGCGAGGAATCATTCATGTAGTCCAGTTCCAGCAGTTCCCAGACGCAAAATAAACCGTAGGCGTCCAGCACGCTCAGGCGTTGCGAGCGAACCAACAAAAAGAACTGATGCAAGGCGACTTCACGATGCGCTTCCAAGAGCTGCAAGCGTTCGTCAAAGAGCCAGCGTAATTCGTGACTAGGACTTTCGGCGTATTCTGGGCCCGCCCAGTCCTTTTCGAGCACAGAACGCACGGACTGATGCAGGGTTTGAAGCTTGAAAGGTTTAAGCAAGTAATCATCGGCCTGGAGACGGGCGGCGCGCAAAGGTGCGTCGGCGTCCGAAAAGCCGGTCATTAAGATGCAGCGAATGTCCGGGCAAGTGCGCCGGATGACCTCGAGGGCTTCGACGCCGTCGAGCTCTCCCTGGATTCGGATGTCGTTGAGCAACAGGTGATAGCGGGTGTTTTGCACCTTGCTCACAGCTTCAGCGGCCGAGGCGGCGCCATCCACTTCGTGGCCCTGCATCTTAAGAAAGACAATGACGGAGTCGCGGAATATCGGGTCGTCCTCGACTACCAGAATGTTGGCCATAGTCAGGCAGGGTGCGCCTTTTCGGTCGCCTTTCCTGCGTTCAAGAGGGGGCTCAGGGGTTGGCGAAAGCATGCTCTGCACCTGTCACCAGACCTGACTCGTATCCATTCGGATCTATTTTCTGTTTTCGCTAGGATTTTTCATAAACTACAGAGAACGCTCTGTAACATGGGAAGAAATCAAAAGCAACTAGCCGACCAGATCGCCAAAGAAATGGGCCTGACCTTGCGTCAGGGCCGTGAGTTTCTGAGCCGGCTTCTCGAATTGGTCCGCGAGGATCTCGTGCAAACGGAGCGCTGTGAGCTCCGGGGACTGGGGACGTTTGCCGTCTACTCTCGGCCCGCTCGGAAGACGACTCATCCGGTATCTGGTGAGCCAGTTAAAATCCCCGCGCGCCGCGGTATTCGCTACCGCACTTCAAAGCAGCTGAAGGAAATGCTCAACTCCAAGCCCGTCAAGAAAACCAAGGCGAAGACCGCCAAGTAGTTTTCTTTCGGTGTCTCGGCGGAGACCGACTTGTTCCTAGAACACCCTTGGAGCGGAATTCCGAGGCGGACACAGGAAGGTCAGGGGGGACGCTGAGAAAACCCGGGGTATGCAGCCCTGGGAATTTCTTGAGTCAGAGTCGCGTCGCGACTATGGCATTTTCTTTACGCGCATCGACCAGCTGAAATCACCACGCACGGGGCACGTGCTCCGTCGCGTGGTGGTGGAGGCGCCGCACTGGGTCAACGTAGTTGCCCGGACCGAGGACGGTCAATATATCCTGGTTCGTCAGATTCGCCATGGTATTGGCGCTCCCAGTTTAGAGATTCCAGCCGGCATGGTTGAGCCCGGCGAGGACCCGGCCGTTGCGGCCGCGCGCGAACTGGTCGAGGAAACCGGCTATGAAAGCTCCAGCCTCAGATTACTGGGAGAAGTCTTCCCCAACCCGGCCTTTCAATCCAACACTTGCTCCATTTACCTGGCCGAAGGCTGCCGCCTGACCCGTGAAGTCAGACAGGACGACAGCGAAGACATTCAGGTTGAGCTGTGGGCCTGGCCGGACCTGCTGGCCGCCGTTCGCTCCGGAGAGATCCGTCACGCCCTCATGATCGCGGCCCTCTTTTATCTTATTGATGCCGGTGAAGCACCAGGTTTTTCTCAGAGCGTTGGGTGATGGTATAGCCTAATTTGTGAGCCAGCTTCAAGCTGGCCTCGTTTTCCGGATGGATGATGCAATCGGTGGGCCGAGCAAACCATTGCAGCAGCTTGTGCATGGCTTCATAGGCCAGCCCTTGACCCTGGAAGTCTCTGCGGAAGACCCAGCCAGCTTCATGCTGCAGTTGATGATGATCTCGTTTAAACTCGGCGATTCCGACTTCACCCACAAACTGATCCTGATAGGAAACGACCATATAGCCATAGCCGTAGACCTGCCAGTGGCCCAGGTGACGCAAGAGTCGAGCCCAGACCTGCTCGCGCGTGAGCGGGAGGCCGCCGATGTAGCGCGTGGTTTCGGGATGGGACCAGAGGGCCAGGCTGTCTTCGAGGTCGTCCGGGCGATGAAGCCGGAGGGTGAGGCGAGTGGTGTGCAGCACGCTGGAAGTGTTTGCAAGGTCGGGGCCCCGAACCTGCCGAATCTCGGCAGCCGTGATCAGGTTGCGCGTGCTGGCAGGGGTTTTTCTGACGATGCTTTTGCTGGTGCTGGCCCTGTTGCTGCGCCATCTGGAGCGGCTATCCCAAGATTCCGTGGGCCAGGCCTCGGAACTGGTCTTGCTGCAAACCTCCCAACACGTCGAGGCGCGAGTGGCCGACTTTCTAGCCCCGGCCGCTCGAGTCTTGGGAGAAATTGAGCGTTCCTCGCGCCTGGCCACCATGGGAGCCAAAGAACCCGCCTTCTACCAATGGCTGGAGGCCAATCCCCGCCTCTCCGAGATTACCTTCACCTCCGGTCGTCGCATCGGGCAACTGTCGGTCTATCGCATGGGCAATCAGATCGTCAGCCAGGAAGTGGATTCCAGCCTCAAGGCCCAGGAACGGCGACGACCCTCCGGTTCGGTTTTCCGCGACGTGCTCTGGAAGCCACTGGGCAGGCGACCCGACCCCAGCCAGCATCCAACCTTTACAACTCCTAGACAGTTCTTCCTGGACGGCGATCATAGTCCGCTCTGGAGCGATCTGTCCTACTCCCAGCGGGGGGGAGTGGGGGTCACCGTGCAGTCGGGTGTGGCGGGCCCTGGCGGGGTCTTCCTGGGGGTGGCTCGAGTGGGACTGAACACCGAGCAACTGGGCCATGCTTTTGATGATGTTGGCAAAGACCTGGGAGGAACCAGCTTCTCAGCCTTTCTCTGCGATTCGCGCGGCCGTTTGATTACCCCGGTTGTGCCCGGAGGAACGGGGCGGGTGGCGGAGGACGGGGACGACCTGCGCGTGCTGGCGGACCATCTGCCGCCGCAGGTGGCGGCCGTGCTGAAGCGGATTCCGGCTGAGGGCAAGGGGGCCATCTTGCTGCGCGAGGGAGAGTGGCTGGCTTGCTTGCGCCGCCTGCGCCTGGAGAACTCGCAGGACTGGTGGGTGGGCCTGCTGGTGCGCGAAAGCGACCTGGTGGGCGACCTGCCGCGCCTGCGCAGGCAGCTTTTGTCTTCGGCCCTGTTGGGAGGCGGACTGATCGCTCTGCTGGTCATCGGACTTTTTGCCTCGTTGCGTCGGGAACTGGCACGCCTGCACTCGGTGGCCACGCGCATGCGCGACTTTGATTTTCAAGCCCAGCCGGTGCGCCAGAACCTGAAGGAGGTGGGCGAGGTGGCGGCCGCCCTGGAATCAGCCAAAACCACGCTGCGAGCCATGGTCAAATACGTTCCCATCGAATTGGTGCGTCAGCTCTTTGAGGCCCGGCTGGAGCCGGTGCTGGGCAGCCAGCCGCGGGAAGTGGTGCTGATGTTTTCCGATATTGCCGGATTCACCACCATGGCTGAAAAGCTGACTCCAACCCGTCTCTCGGAAGTGCTGGGCACCTATCTGGCTCTGATGAACCGGCTGATCCAGGGCAACCAGGGAACCGTGCTGGAGCGGGTGGGAGACGCACTGCTGTCGCTTTGGAACGCCCCCATCAGCGTGGCCAACGGCGAGGAACTGGCCTGCCGCACGGCCCTGCTGTGCCAGAAAGAGATCGCCGCGCTGCCCGACGCGGCCCTGCTGGGAACGCGCTTTGGCATCCATCGCGACGAGGTTCTGGTCGGCCATTTCGGCTCACCCGACCGTCTCAATTACGGCGTTCTGGGCGACCCGGTCAATCTGGCTTCGCGCCTGGAAGGACTGAATAAGCAATACGGAACCTCCATCTTGATTTCGGAAAACGTGCGCAAGCGCCTGGGACCGGAGTTCGTGACGCGCAAGCTGGACCGGGTGGCGGTGAAGGGGAAAAGCCAGGGAATTCTGATTTACGAGCTGCGCCCTGCCGAGTTGGGAGCTGTGGTGGAGTATGAGCGAGCCTTTGATCTCTACAGCGCCGCTGATTTTGGCGGGGCCGCGGCTATTCTGGAGAGCCTGAGCCAGGACGAACCCGCCCGCCGACTGCTGGCTCGCTGCCGGGATTACATGGCCAACCCCCCGGGCCCGGATTGGGACGGAGTTTATCGTTCCCGAGAAAAATAGGCGAATTGTTTCGTCTGATAGAGTACTCTACTCCTGAAGAGTGGCTGCGCGACTGTGATAGAATTATATTTTATTGCTTATTCGGAACCTTTTTGGCCGCGGCCGGTTTGATTGAACATTCGCCTCGAAGGAGACTGCAAGACAATTAAAGCCTCGTGGGTTTTCCGCCTAGCTTTTTCGGCGCTTCTGGCCGGTTCGGCCTTCGCCCAACAACCCAACTTCTTTGTCCCCTTTCAACTGCCCGGGGGCGGCATGTTGAATCTCTCCGTCCCCGTTCCGACCAACCAGGTCCCTCTTCCTGTTCCAGCCCAGGACGTCGGCCAGCTCGCTGAGGGCTACGACCTCGTCACCTATCAGGGCACCCCTTGCCGAGTGAGCGCGGCGGATCTGCCACTGCGCGTCTATTCAACCGATCCCGCCTGCCGGGAGATTACTCAAAAGGCAGCCAATGTCTGGAATCGACTCGGCAACTACTTTCAAGTCGTCAACGCTCCCGTTCCGGGAGCCATCCCGGTCCAGTGGAACTGCAACCTGCCCGAAGGGGCGGCGGGCGTGACCACGATGAAGAAGAGTTCGCGGGGTGTGCGAATCAATGGCATCGCGATTCAATCCTTGAATATCCCCGAGGGTTCGATGACCGAGGTATTGGCCCACGAAATGGGCCACTGCTTGGGCCTGGACCATTCGGTGAATCCGCAGGATCTAATGTATCGCTCGATGCACGAGCGGCCGGTCATGACTGGCGAGGATGTGCGCATCACCCGGCGTGACTATCAGATGTTGTGCTGGCTTTACCACCAGAACGATACGGTGCCAATCCTGGCCAATAGGTAATTTCCAGTCGGGCTCCGAAGCCGAGCCCATGGATGCTATTCGACCGGATTTTTCGAAGCCGATTCAGTCCCTGATGGGTCTGGAAATTGAAATGTTCGGATTTGATTCCGAATCACTCGCGCCCCTGGGCACTCCGGGGGCGCGTCTTTCTTCCCAGCAACTGATGGAACGGATTGCTTCATCGCAGGGCAAGTTAAAGAAGGATGAGGCCACCGGAGAAATTGTTGGCCTGGACCTGGGCTGCGGAAATTTCTCGCTGGAGCCGGGCGGCCAACTGGAATACGCCAGCTGTCCGGGCCTATCCTTACGAGCCCTGCTGGAGGACCTGCGCAGCGGGCTCTCCATTCTGGAAGAGGCGGCTGAGGGTCAGGTTCTGTTTGTCGATCACGGCACCAATCCACTGGCCGGCCCTGATCTGGGACTGTTGGTGCCTAAACACCGCTACAAGATCCTCGATCGCTACTTTGCCTCTCAGCCGGGTGGACGAGGCGTGCACATGATGCGCTACTCGGCCACCGCTCAACCCAATGTGGATATCCCCGGTGGGCTGGAGGAATGGCAGGACGCCATCAACTTGACTCTGGCGCTCACTCCCATGGCTCGTGGGCTTTTCTCCAATTCCTGGTTTTTCCAGGGTCGACGGGTGCAGTCATCCGAGCGCCAGCGCATCTGGGAGGCCATCGATCCTTCCAGAACGGGGATTCCGCCCATCATCTATCAGCCTGACATTGCCGCCGCCTACGCCGACTGGGCCCGACAGGCTCATGTCTTTCTGGCCGGCGACTTGCCGCTGGAACAACAGCCGCTCTACGGGCAACTGACCTACGAGCAGTGGGAAAGCAAGGGTTGGCACGGCAAGTTTCCGACCGCAGCGGACTGGGAGACCCACCTGGGCACCCTTTTTCCGGACTTGCGGCTCCGTCGCTTCTTAGAAGTGCGCATGGTGGATGCTCAGACTTACTCGCAAGCCCTGGCCCCCATGGCTTTCTGGGCGGTGGCCCTGCGCGAGGGCCGAGCCCGTTGCTGGCACTGGCTGGAGCTGAAGTCAACCTCGCCACTGGAACTGGTGGAAGTGCTGGCGGACTGCGCCGTCGACCCGCTGGCCCGGGATGTGCTGCGGGCCTATGGCGAATACAGGAAAGCTTACGTGCCTTTCGAGGGCTCGGCTGCGGAGTTTGTGCGGGCTGAGGGAACCACTCAGCCCTCGACTAAGCTGACCTGGTAACCTAGTTTCTGAGCGTGCCTCAAGGCCTGCTTGGGGTCGACGCTTTCCAGGCTGAGAAGACAGCCCGGCTGATGCACGAAAGGCCTGAGCCGGGCACCATACTGTTTGATCAGATCCACGATCAGCTGCATGCCGTTGTGCCCCTTTAGATCCAGGTAGGGCGGCTGTGGTTCGTATTCGGTTTGTTTGAGGATGCTGAGAAATTGCCGGGGCACGTGGGCGGTGAGATTGGTTCCAGGGGGCTGCGGGCTCCAGACCGTCATGGGACGACCTGAGGGATCGTGGCGATGCAGGCCGATGGGTTGGGTGAAATCCTGGGCGTTGCAGGCCAGAATCACGGCCCAGGCCAGACCTCCAGGGAGCCCCCAGGCCTGGCCTTTGAGCCCCAGCTTCTTGAGCCGCACATAGAGTTCTTTGAGCCTTTGCGGGAAGTCCGTGTTATGGGTGTAGGTGAAGAGGGCGTCACGGTCCAGGACGGCCTGCCAGTGACTGGAGTCGGCCAGATCGTAGCCGGGCCCCCGCACAATGGAGGAAAGGGTGCGCTCGTGAGCTTCCGCTTGGGGAAGCTGGGTGGTCACCATATCCAGGTCCTGATCATCCAGGTAGAGGCTTGAACCGGTCACGAGAGCGAGGCAGCGGTGACGAATCCCGTCATAGAGGGGGTGGTGGGGTCGCAGCGGGATGGAGTGGTGCAACTTTTGCTCGATCAGGTGGTCGAGCGAGCGAACTTCGAACTCCCACGGCTCCAGCTGGATGGAAATCGGTCGGCTGGTTTTGGCCAGGGTTAAGTGGGGGGTCACCCGCGCAAACCCGAGAGCGTGGCTGAGACGATGGAAGGGCTCGCAATCTTCCGGCTCCCAGTAGCTGGTGACCGAGTTTTTGTGCTGGAAGGTCTTGATATTTTTGAATCGGACCCGGAAGCGCGGGAAGTCCGCCAGGGCGATGCGGATGCGATCGTAGTTGGGCTGGCTGGGACCGGGGAACACCAGATTCAGGTGGGGCGGCCAGCGGTCGTAGGCCGGATCGTGCAGCTTACGGATGTCCTGAATGGGCTGATAGTGAGGCGGTAGAATGGCCAGGGCGTGCTGATAGCTTCGTTCGGGCTTGAGCAGACAGGCGGTGATGGCCTGATGATCGGAAAGTTGGCCGGGGTGGACCTGAGCCTGCATGATTTCCAGTTCCGAACTGGCCAGGATTCGCTGATAACGCTTATTCTTATGGGTCGGCTCGGGCGGAGTCAGATCGTTGACTTCAAACTGCTGGATCTCGTCATCGCTGGCGTTGAGGTCGCCTAGAATCAGCCAGGGCGCTTTGAGATAAGGAAGCAGCGCTTCCCATTGCTGCTTGCGTAACCGATGGTTGGGCTGGCGGTAGTTGCTGGTGAAGTGGGCGGCCACAATCTGAAGGCCATCGTATTGGATGATCAGGGCATCTTTGCCTTGACTGAGCGTAACCGGCGTCACGCTTTGGGGCGGGTATTTCAGGGTGACGTGGATTTCTTGATGGTGATAGCTGTAGGGATGGTGACAGAATTGGTCACCAACCTCGAGCAAGACCCGGATGTCGGCCTCGGGTGGGAGGTGCCGCAGGGGACCACCGTGCTTACCGGCGCAAACATTCCACAGTAGTAGGGAGAGGGGGAAGCTGAGAGGTTGATCCTGGTCCGGCACCAACTGATCCAGGCCGGTGGCTCGATCCCAAACCAACCCGCGAGGGCCTTTGATGTAGAGCACTCGATGCCAGGGGATGTCACCGTTCGGCTGGAAGCTGAGCAGGGGAACTTCTTTGACAGGACCGTTTCGGATTTGAACCCCAAGCCGATAGTCGGCCGCCTGGAAACGGGCGTCCCATCGAATCTGGTGGTAGATCTGGTCACTGGTGCGCATTATGCTTGGAGGTCGGATGAGAAATTTGTGGTGGGTGGTACTGTTGGCCGGATGTCAGCAGGCTCCTGGTCCGGTGGCGGTCACTGCCACGACTTCGGCAACGCCTGTGGCCGTGGTCGTGGAGACGGCCACCCCCACCCCGCTGGCAACCCCGGCGCCAGTAGCCACCCCGGATGCGAGCGGAGCCACCATGGACTTGAATGGAGCCGTACGCGCCACCGCCGACTTCGTCCATCTGGGGATGACCAATCAGGCCCGCTGCGATATGCTGGTGGCTCATCTGAATGCAGCCGGCAAGAACCAGCTCTGGCTGACCTGGGAGGTTTATCCGGCCTCGGCCGGGGTTTTCGAGGTCACCTATGTGATCGAGCCTCTGTCTAACCTCACCGACGGGAAGAAGCCAACGGTGGGCAAGCGCGGCAATCCCTTCGACCGCCCAAGACGGGTGCACAATAATGGGATTTACTTGGAGTGGCTTTATGATTCACACAAGAAGACGTGCACGCCTCGCAATGAAGCCGCTTCAGCCCTGATGGAACTGAAACCGAGCCTGGACGCCTATGGCCTGGAGGCAACCTTACCGGCAACCTGGAAAACGGCGGCGGCACCGGTGATTGAGCCTTCCCAGCCGGTGGTGGCGGTGCCGACGGTCGCGCCTTCGGTTGAGACGGGATCCTCAGAGCCGATTCAGTTCACTGGCTTCATGGGCTCAGGCAGCGCGCGCCGAGCCGTGCTGACGCAGGCCGGAGAGACCTTCGCCGTGGGCCCGGGTGACAAGGTAGGGGCTTATAAGGTGCGCTCGGTGGCTGAAGACGAGCTGGAACTGGCTCAGGGCGAAGACACCGTCCGGCTGATGCCGGGCCAGGTCTGGACCCCTTAGCGCAGCTTCTTTTCGACCTCTTTGCGCAGGGCCTTGGCGGCCGTTTTGCGCTCTTCAGCGGTCATGCCCTCTTTGTTGCCGGGCGGCTGGGGAGCCATGTCTTCCAGCACTCTATCCGCGATCTCGGCCAGTTTGCGCCAACCGGTGACCTTGTTGTCATTGGGCAGGTAGTAAGTAGGAGCAAAGTCTGTGCTGCCGGCAGCCATGGCTTCGGCGAAGCCGCCCTGAACCTCGGCATGCTTGGGATGGCCGTCCAGGTCGGCCTTGGTCACCTTGTAGACTTTGCTGTCGTCTTCCAGGCGGTCGGCCAGGCGCACGGCCTGCTCTTCCTGAGAGACTCCCAGCAGAACCTTGATGAAGCGCATGGGCGGCCGCTGGATGGCGCCAGGGTCCACGTTGCCTTTTTTGTCGGGAAGCGCAATGTGGCCTTCGGGCGTCATGGGCAAGCCCATGGTGAGTCCGTACTCCAATTCCTTGATATCCGCCAGCCGTTTGGCCTTGTCTTCGGGAGTCTTGGCCGCGAACACCACGTCGCCGTAGTGGCTGCGATTGTGGAACATGATCTGTCCCGGACCGGCCAGGTTCTTCATGATACGCCAGTTGGGCTCGTGCTGAGCCTCCTCACCTTTGGCACCTTTAAAGGCGATTTGTCCATTGGTGGTCATGGGATTGATGGTGAATACGTGCTTGACCATGCCGTCTTTTCCGGCGGCGTTGTCGCCCTCCAGCAGCACCATGAGACTTTCTCCGTGCTGGGCGTAGAGCTCGTTCATTCGGTCCGAGATGGATTCGTTGCGTCGCTCCAGGTCCTTGAGGTTTTCTTTCTCGGTCAGCTTGCTGTCGACCGTGATCGCGCCCTTCCATTTGGACTTCTCGCCCTTGGCCACAATCTCGGTGGGCAGGTCCTCGGTCTGGCCGGGCCTGAGGATGTACTTCTGACAGGGGAAGTCACCCAGGGTCAGTTGCTGCGGGCGCACTTTGGCCTGGATCTCCGGTGCGTACTGGATCTTGCCGTTCTGGAAATCCGAGATCAGTTTGTCCACTCGTTCGCCGGGACTGAAAGACTCGCTGGGGCCCTTTTCGGAAGCGGCCGCGCGGCGAACCGAAGGCTTGGCTGAGGGGGTGGAATTGGCGTTGATCTTCATTCTGTAAAGTTCTCGAAAGGGGGTCTAATGCCTTGTTAAGGTTCAGTCGATATTCGGGGTATGAACTTCTTCTTGCGCCTCCTGCGTCTTTGGTTCAGTCGGCCGGCTCCGAAGCCGTTGGTGGTGGCCGGTCCCCCCCTGTGGAGCGAATTTGCCCCTGCAGAACCCAATGTGGATGAGGAAATGCCAACCTTTGAGGGTTATGAGATTCTGGGTCTGGTGGGACGCGGCGAGATGGGCGCGGTCTACAAAGCCGTGAAATCAGGCCAGCCGGTGGCTTTGAAAACGGGTCAAGGGGAACGTTTTGAGCGCGAGGTCGAAGTTCTGGGCAAGCTGGGACGACTGATCGACGCCGGCCCTGGCTATGCGGCCGTGGAGTGGGTGGAGGGGGTCTCCTTGGAGGCTTTGTTGGCACGCAGACCCCTTGAAGTCCACGAGTTTTCTGCGCTGGCTCTGCAACTCTTAGGGGAGTTGCAGAGCGCCCACGACCGAGGGGTCTATCACCGGGACGTGAAGTCCGCCAATGTGATGGTCTCCCTGGAGGGTCGCGCACGACTGGTCGACTTCGGATTGGCTCTGGGTGAGGGCGATGCACGCTTCACCATGAACGGTTACTCGATGGGAACTCCCGCCTACATGGCTCCAGAGGTGCTGCTCAAGGGAGTTTCCGACGCGCGCTCGGACCAGTATTCACTAGGGGTTCTGTTTTTCGAGATGCTCAGCGGCTGGCCGCCCTTCCAGGCTGAGTGCCCGATGGAGCTGGGCATGATGCACGTGCGCAAGCCCGTGCCCGACTTACGCTCGATGCGGCCGGAGGTTCCGGCGGCCTGGGTTGCTGTTATCGCCAGGATGCTGGCCAAGGAACCGGCCGCCCGCTACGACTCCCTGGCTCAGATCGCTTTCAAGGCCGTCTGAAACTCACGGGCGCTCTGGTAGCGCTGGTCCGGGTCTTTGCTCAGCGCCTTCATGATAATGTCTGCGAGCGGATGCTCAAGCGGCTCTGGATCCTGAGTGGCGTTGAGAAACAGTTGCTGCTTCACTTCCTGAGCGGGAAACGGGTGGCGACCGGTCACCATTTGGTAAAGGATGATCCCGGCCGCAAAGAGATCGCTGCGACCGTCGAGAGGTCGGGTCTGAATCTGTTCCGGCGACATCCAGGGCGGGCTTCCGTGCAGTTTACCGCGACTGGTTTGGGTCGATTCGCCGAACTGGGCCACTCCGAAATCCACCAGCTTGATCTGGTTGTTTTCGATCAGGATGTTGTCAGGCTTGAGGTCGCGGTGAACGATCCCCTGGTCGTGAATGGCCTGCAGAGCGTCCAGAATCTGGAGCATCCATTCGACCGGATGAGGATCGGGATGGTCGGTGAGGGTCGGCCCGTCAATGAGCTCCATGGCCAGGTAGGGCCAGCGGCCGCCGGCCACGTCGTAAATAGTGGCCACGTTCGGATGCTTGATGCGAGCCAGGGCGATGGCTTCCTGAAGGTGCTCCTGGTCCGCTCCAATCACCTTGATGGCCACCGTTCTGAGCAGGCGGGTGTCGGTTGCTTTGAAGACTTTACCCATCGCGCCCTGACCAAGCATTTGCTCGAGACGGTAGGGCCCGAGCTGAGCGCCGGGCTCTAGATTCTGAGCTTCGGACCCCTGACAGATTTTGAGGTGGTAGCTCAGTTTGTCTTGGAGAGCACCGATGGGACAGGGGCGGAGCAGGAAGTCGTTGCCACCGGCATTGGAGGCTTCCACGATCAAAGTCGTATCGCGGGTGGCTGACATCATCAGAATCGGGAGTTCCAGGGGGGAGCGCAGGGTCCGCAGCTGCTTGAGAACTTCCAGACCGCTGACCGGCTTCATCACAGCATCCAGGAGGATGATGTCGATGTGGTGATCTTTCAGGGATTGCAAGGCAGCCTGGCCGTCGCCCGCCTCCAGAATGTTGTAACCCTTCCCCTGAAGCTGACGTGCCAGCACTTTTCTGGCGATGTTGTTGTCATCGACAACCAGAACATTGGGCTGCACTCTGTAGTTATCGGCAGCCGCACTTTTGATCATAGGCGCAGATGACTCGGAAAACGGGAAATAAAAAAGGCCCGGGATTACCGAGC